>PCXL01000024.1 GCA_002787695.1 Candidatus Zambryskibacteria bacterium CG10_big_fil_rev_8_21_14_0_10_42_12
CAAGCGGAATATCCACACTCATATTCTTAATGTTGAATTTTTTACCTCCACGAATTTTTAGCTTTCCTTTGTCACTCGTTCGTCGTTTTCCGGGAATTTCAATTCTTTTATCACCACGCAGATACGCAAGTGTTTCCGATCCACTAGGATTGGTTTTCATCTTAAGAAGCTTGTCTAGATAGTCGGCAACTACAATTTCTCCGCCGTGCACCCCTGCGCCTGGCCCTATATCTACAATATAATCAGCTGCAAAAATTGTATCCTCATCGTGTTCTACAACGATAATCGTATTTCCCAAATCACGAAGCTTCGTGAGTGTTTTCACCAATCGGTCGTTATCGCGCTGGTGTAGCCCAATTGTCGGCTCATCTAATACATATAGAGCGCCAACAAGCCCGGATCCAAGTTGGCTTGCGAGGCGAATACGCTGTGCCTCGCCACCCGAGAGCGTGTTCGCACGCCTATCTAAAGTGAGATATCCAATCCCGACGTTTTGCATAAATTCAAGTCGGCTCGTAATTTCCTTTAATACAACATTTGAAATTTCTTGTTCTTTTTTGGAGAGTGTGAGTTCTAAAAAGAAATCTATAGCATCATCAATTGACATTGATACTAAGTCCACGATATTAACCCCCTTGCTGGACGCCGATTGATCTGCTTTCTTGGACGTCGGCTGTCCTTTGGACACCCGACGTCCCCCATCACCGCCAAGAAAAACACTCAACGCCTCCGGGCGAAGACGTGCACCATTACACACAGGACAAGGTTCATTGCCAAAGAAATGCTGTGTGCCCAACCCTTTACATTCTTCACATGCACCAAACGGTGAATTGAAAGAAAAAAGTCGCGGCTCCACCTCTGGAAACGAAAATCCATCGTAGGCACACATGAATTTTGCGGAAACGACACGAGTCGTTTCCGTCCCGAGCTCCGTCGAGGGACTAATTATCTTCACCAATCCATCTGATTCATCAAGTGCTTTTTCTACCGCCTCTGCCAATCGTTCAAGCGTTCCTTTCTTATCATCTTTAAACTCACTCAAGAAAATTTCATCAATCACAATATCAATGTCATGCTTCCTGTGTTTCACCAGCTCTATCCGCTCACGAAGCGACACTTCCTTTCCGTCAATTACCGCTTTCTCATATCCTTTACCGAGCATGTCGTAGAGCATTTGGTAGTACTCCCCTTTTCGTCCCACCACCACTGGCGAGAGGATTCGTATCTTTGCTTTATCAATATTCACCCCTAAAACAGATTCTATTTTTGAATCTGTTCTGGCACGTCCCTTTCCTTGCCCGAGCCGCTTTACGACTTTAGGGTTTTGTTTTGTAGCA
>PCXL01000017.1 GCA_002787695.1 Candidatus Zambryskibacteria bacterium CG10_big_fil_rev_8_21_14_0_10_42_12
GGATGTCGCGCTACTGATCGATAGATCAGGTAGTATGGAAAGTGACTCTAAAGATCCGCCAGAGCCACTGACGTCAGTTAAGGAGGCGGCAACACTTTTTGTAGATAAGCTTGTGGAGGATGATCGTGTAGCCGTGGTTTCTTTTGCAGAAGACACCACGTCACATGTAATCGGCGATCTTACGTTTATAAAAGACGACATACATAGTGCGATTGATGCGGTATCAATTGTTGCATCAAGTAGTAGTTATACAAATATTGCTCGTGGTCTTGAGAGAGTATCTCAGATCTTTGATAGTATTCCGCAGAGAACTGGAACACGACGGGCGGCGATATTATTAACCGACGGTATTCCAACCGCCGCTGATGATTCTCTTGATCCAGAAGCTTTGGCTGCAGAAGCAGCAATATTGCTCGAAAAAGCAAATATCAGTTTATACGCTATTGGGCTAGGTACCGAAGTAAACAGAGGTTTTCTTGAGTCTTTGGTGAGTGATCCTGCGTCATATCATGGCGCTGCACAAAGCCAAGATCTCTCATCAATTTACGAGTCGCTCGCTACAGAGATTTGTGCAAAAAAACCTGCAGTTATCGAGATTATCCCAACATTGCCTGCAGAAATTCGCTTCTAGTCATCTATGATAGGATATGTGAGTCCTATCTATGATGAGAACAATTACGAACATACTTCGCACCCCTGATTGGTGGTTATTTGGAGGAGCTTTATTGCTATCACTATTTGGTTTAGTGACCATGAGTTCGTTTGTGGCAGAAGATAACTATTTTAGTAGACAACTTGTATGGATTATTCTTGCCACATGCGTATATGTTGGGGCAAGTCTCGTAGACTGGCGTTTTTTACGGAGCACAAAAGTTTCCGTTGCGATTTTTATAGTCATGGCCATTTTGCTTGGCCTTGTGGCTACGATAGGTACTATTTCGCAAGGTGCGCAAAGTTGGTTTAACCTCGGTTTTTTTAATTTTCAGCCGGCAGACCCTGCGAAAATTGCACTCGTGATTATTCTTGCAAAATACTTTACGCGCAGACATGCGGAAATTGGTCACGTCAGACATATCTTAGTTTCTGGTTTTTATACGTTTATTTTCTTTCTACTTATTTTTATTCAGCCAGACTTTGGATCCGCAATCATTATCGGATTTATTTGGTTTGTGATGATTCTTGTCTCTGGTATTTCGAAACGACATCTCGCATTTGTTATTGGTACTGGCGTTATTGCATTTGGTGCTTTATGGTTGTTCGTGTTCCAGCCGTATCAGAAAGCTCGTATTGTCTCGTTCATTCATCCGCTCGCGGACATACGAGGAAGCGGCTACAATGCGTATCAATCAACAGTCGCAGTGGGGTCTGGTGAATTGTTTGGTAAAGGAATTGGATTTGGGACGCAGTCAAAACTCAAGTTTCTCCCCGAATATCAGACAGACTTTATTTTCGCCGCATTCTCAGAGGAGTGGGGATTTGTGGGCGGCATAATTATTTTAGTAATATTTAGTTTTCTCGTGGCTCGTATCATGTATCATGCCTCGAGAGCGCCAAGCAATTTTGAAACTTTATTTTGTGTAGGTTTTGCAGGAGTTATAGTTGCGCACTCGATTGTGCATATTGGTATGAATATCGGCCTTCTCCCGGTTACTGGTGTTCCGCTTCCCTATATGAGTTACGGAGGTTCTCACTTGCTAACCGAGTTTTTAGCTCTCGGAATAATCTCTAGTTTTAGCCGTTTTTCAGTGAAATCGAGGGTAGCTACGATGGAGGTTGACCTACTTTAAATCATGTACTACTGTAAAACTCGTTGTATATGTCTATAGCACCAAGAGTAGAGTCAGTCATATTGTTTGTGGGTGATGCGATTGTTTTTTATACAGCACTCGCGCTTACTCTGTTCATTCGCTATGGGAGCATTTCTCCTGAAGCTCTCGAGATGCATCTCGTACCATTCTCCATTTTGTTTGTTGTATGGTACGTAGTCTACTTTATTGCGGGACTCTACGAAAAACACACGCTTCTTTTGAAACATAATATCCCCGGAGTTATTTTGCGAGCACAGATTGTAAACAGTGCTATTGCTGCAGCATTCTTTTATCTCATTCCATACTTTGGGATTGCGCCAAAGACAAATCTTTTTATTCACCTCGTACTCTCATTCGGCCTCATGCTGTTGTGGCGCAAGTTTGGTGTTGAAACGATTATGAGGCCGAGAAGGGAAAATGCTATTTTGATTGGTAGCGGTAGTGAAGTGCGAGAGCTACTTAATGAGGTAAACAATAATTCTCGATATGGTATCAGATTTATTTCCTCTATCGACATTAGCAAAACGGATTCACTCGATTTTCAGGAAGAAATTTTAAACAGAGTATACTCGGAAGAAGTAACGGTGATTGTTGCTGATTTTAAAAATGATAAAGTAGCGCCCTTGTTGCCCAACCTCTACAACCTTATTTTTTCAAGTATCAAATTTATAGACATGCACAAAGTGTACGAGGATATTTTTAGTCGTGTGCCACTTTCCCTTCTCGAGTACAGTTGGTTTTTGGAGAATATTTCAGCAACACCGCGACGGGTGTACGATATTTTAAAACGGAGTATGGATATAATACTCGCTATTATTATTGGGGTACCGTCTCTAGTGCTCGCACCACTTGTGGCACTTGCGGTGTGGTTGGATGACCGAGGAGGATCTATTTTTATGCAACATCGAATTGTGAAAAACAATAAAAGTGTGCCGATTTATAAATTTCGTACTATGCATGCAAACGAACAGGGGCACATGGTAGTGACACGGATAGGGAAAACGCTGCGAGCATTTCGTATCGACGAGCTTCCGCAGTTGTGGAATGTTTTAAAAGGAGACCTCTCTCTCATCGGTCCACGTCCGGAGATGCCAAACCTAGTGGAACAGTATGAAGATCAGATCCCTTACTACAACGTGCGTCATCTGATAAAGCCGGGACTTTCTGGCTGGGCGCAGATTTACCACGAGGGTCATCCGCACCATGAGGCAGATGTGCTCGAGACAAAAATAAAACTTTCTTACGATCTCTATTACATAAAAAATCGCTCATTCATGCTTGATGTGGCGATTGCGTTAAAGACTTTGAAAACGGTTATTACGAGAGCTGGCCGATAGCCAGTACTTGGTAACTAGTATTTAGTAGATAGAAATACAGGAACAGGAAAAGACCCCGCTTATTTATGCTCGTGGGGGTCTGGAACGAGTTGGGTGCTCAGGACTTCTTTTTGTCCTGAGCTAGTTTTATAATAGAATATTTTAAATAAAAAGTCAAGTACTGTAATTCCGCTTTGCATTTTAGCCACATCTCGCTTACCATGAACCCGACATGATCCCGTTAGAGATCACGGACACTAAACACGAATATATATGAAAGACGAGCAGAAAAACATATTAATAAATAACCGAGAAGGTCAAGGATTTACGTCCGTGTCCTATCTCTAACGGGATGAAAAATTACACGATTTGGTCTGTTATCTATATTCTGATTTTTGCTGGTATCGGCCTTTATTTCTTAGGTAATTACCCTAGTTTTAAATCTAATTCAAATTTTGTGCTTGGTCTTGATTTGGCCGGTGGTACGGAGCTTGTATATACAGCTGATGTAACTGGAATACCGAGCAATGAAATTAATGAGAGAATGGAGTCTCTTAAAGAAGTTATTGAACGAAGAGTAAATATTTTTGGTGTATCAGAGCCAATTATACAAGTCGAGAGTGCTGGTCTTGTTTCGGGCAACACGGATCATAGGCTGATTGTTGAACTTCCTGCGGTAACTGATATTGATCAAGCGGTTGCCCAAATCGGTAAAACACCAACACTTGAATTTAAACTGGTGGCACCGGAATCTCTTGAAATCTTGGATGAAAATACAGAACCGCAGTTTGTCGACACAGGTCTCACCGGACGCCTTGTCTCTCGTGCACAGGTGAGTTTCCAGGGAGGAGCGCAAGGCACTGGGCCGAGTGAACCGGTTGTAGTTGTTGATTTCAATACAGAAGGAGCGGAATTATTTGAACAATTGACCGGAGAACACGTTGGGGAGCCACTGGCTATTTTTCTTGATGGAGAACTATTGAGTGCACCGGTGATTCGTGAGCAGATTTCCGGAGGGCAAGCAGTTGTATCAGGAAGTTTTACGATTGATGAAGCAAAACAGCTTTCACGCGATCTCAACTTTGGTGCACTTCCGGTTCCAATCACACTTTCAACATCACAGGTTATAGGGCCCACACTTGGTGAGTCAGCACTTGAGGCTGGAATCGTGGCCGCTATTTGGAGCCTTGTCCTCGTCTCTCTCTTTTTAATTATTTGGTATCGTGTACCGGGTGTCGTGGCATCTCTCGCGCTTCTTGTGTATGCCATAGTAACTCTTACACTATTTAAACTTATTCCTGTCACACTCTCGGCGGCTGGACTTGCTGGGTTTGTCATGACAATCGGAACCGCAATTGATGCTAACATTCTCATCTTTGAACGCATGAAAGAAGAACTCAAGAATGGCAAAACGCTTCTTGACGCTATGAATGAAGGATTTTCTCGTGCGTGGCCATCAATTCGTGATTCAAACCTCTCAAATATTATTATTGCAGTCATTCTCTTTTGGGTCGGTACAGCGAGTGTGAAAGGTTTTGCGCTTACTCTGGGCTTGGGTACACTCGTCAGTATGTTCAGTGCGATTACAATTTCTCGTATCTTCTTAAAAGGAGCGGGTGGCATTGTCGGTAAATACACATCGTTATTTATGAGCGGCATTACAAGATAAAAAATCAAAAATCAAAAATCAAAATGACAATGCAAAATGAAAAAATTAAAAGAGATAAAGAATCTGCCGTCTTGTTTGCACTTCAAAACGATATGGCACTTATTCGACGCGACTTAGAGATACATAGCATGAAGAAAGATGGTTCAACAGCGCTAATTTCTCGAAGTAATGATTATGAAAGTTTATGAGCGGATGCATTGGGTACATTAAAAAACAATTTTACATTTTGATTTTTACATTTTAAATTTCCTATCATGTTCGCAATCACACACAAAAAAATATATCTCACAATCGGAGCAATCCTTATGCTTCTTTCTTGGATAGTTGTTTTCGTATACGGACTGAAACCATCTATTGATTTTGTGGGAGGATCAATTCTTGAGTATCGGCTCGAAGGAGCTCGTCCGATGCCTGTATCTATCACAGAGGCACTTGTAAACAATGGCTACGAATCTGTTTCAACACGCAATGCAGGTGAGACAAATATGGTGATTCGTATGAAGGAGATTACGCCCGAGGCAGAAGAAGAGGTGAGGGGTATTGTTGCGGGTGCCGCAGGGAGTGCAGTTGTACTCGAGCGATTTAATACTGTTGGTCCTGTGGCAGGTGCAGCGTTATTGCGAAAAGTAATTATTGCCACGGTTGTCTCGGTGGTGGTCATCATGCTCTTTGTAATGCTTGCGTTTAGAAAAGTATCAGAGCCAGTTCCGTCTTCTCGATATGCATACGCGACCATTGTTGCACTCATTCACGATATCTCTATTCCGGCCGGTGTGTTTGCGATACTCGGCTACACCATGGGACTCGAGGTTGATATTTTATTTGTGACAGCGCTTCTTGCTGTGCTTGGCTACTCAATCAATGACACCATTGTGGTATTTGATCGTATCAGGGAGAACCTTAAAAATGGTATGAAGCGCGATGAAAATTTTGAAAAATTGGTCGGCAGAAGCCTCAAAGAAACTTTGGCTCGATCATTCAATACATCCTTTACGCTTATCATTACGCTCCTCGTGTTGTTCTTTGTGAGCAACGAAGCGGTGAGATCGTTTGTGCTCGCACTCCTCATTGGGATTGTTGCGGGAACTTACTCATCTATCTTTTTGGCAAGTCCGTTACTTGTGATTTTTGGTGGTAAAAAGGCGAAATCATAACGCTTTTCGCCCTGTTTTTTGTGTGGTAGTGTG
Source organism: Candidatus Zambryskibacteria bacterium CG10_big_fil_rev_8_21_14_0_10_42_12 (assembly GCA_002787695.1). Lineage (GTDB taxonomy): Bacteria > Patescibacteriota > Minisyncoccia > Phycocordibacterales > 1-14-0-10-42-12 > 1-14-0-10-42-12. The sequence continues at coordinate 5,981 of PCXL01000017.1, forward strand.
AATATATATATGACAAAGACTTTTTCGATACAAACCGTGATCAAACAGGGTTGGGATTCATTTAAAACAAAACCTAAATTTTTTATTCTCATCTCACTTCTGTACGTCGTTATCTCAGCTATTCCTGACATTATTGGAAAAATGGAGAAAGGGATTGAGGGACTTGCAGGCGACCCTGTGTTTATTATGCTAGCGGCTGTTATTCGTATCGCCGCATTTGTTGTGGGCCTCATTATGCCAATAGGATATACATATATTCTTTTGCGATCTGCAGACAACCAATCTGTGAACATCAAAGATCTTTTCTCAACTCATAGAGTCTTTTGGAAATTCATTCTGTCAGGCATTCTTGTAACACTATTTGTGTTGCTTGGTTTTATTGCACTGATTATTCCAGGTATCTGGCTATCGATTGCACTCATGTTTACTTCTTATGTAGTTGTTGAAGATCATCTTTCTCCGTGGAATGCTATTAAGCGAAGTTACGCTCTCACAAAAGGTGTTCGTTGGAAATTGCTCGGTTTTATTTTGGTAGTAGCTCTTCTAAATATTTTAGGTTTTATTGCACTCGGTGTTGGATTTTTAGTAACCATGCCACTCTCAGGTCTTGCTTCCGTGCATCTTTATAAGAGCTTAAAACACCAAGAATCAGAGCTTATATCTAAGCCAGAAATGGCTCCTGTGGAAACAGTGCATACTTCGTCTGAGCATACTCCGAATGTTGCTTGACCCGAGAACGAATATGAGTATAATAGTGCCTACCCCGTATTCAACGGGGTTGGTCTTTGAAAATATACATATACACTGTTGATCCACCTCGGGTGGATCAGGAACAAAATACTTATATATTGTGTTTTGTTCCGTTTGTCTTGAAGAGCAATTTTCGAATTTTTTGTAGAGTTTGATCCTAGCTCAGGATGAACGCTGGCGGCGTGGATAAGGCATGCAAGTCGAATGCCACACCTCCTAGCTTTGGTGCATAATGTAGTAATGCATTATGTATATGTGTTGAAGAGTAAAAAGAATGGGCGAACGTATACTGGGTATACCACTGATTTGAAACAGCGCTTTGCTGATCATAATAGTGGTAAGTCTCCGTATACTAAAAACAATCGTCCTTACGCACTGGTTTATTATGAAGCGTATGTTTCAAAATCAGAGGCACAAAAGCGTGAACGTAGTTTGAAATTACGATCTAACGCATATCTTCAACTGAGAAGACGTATCACGTCTTCCATTCACGAAAGTTAAGAGGTGTGGCATGGCGAACGAGGTAGTAACACGTAGGTACGCACCCCAAAGTCGGGCATAACCCGGAGAAATCCGGAATAATTCTCGATGGTCTCGTAAGAGTAAAGATTTATCGCTTTGGGAGCGGCCTGCGTCGTATCAGCTTGTTGGTAAGGTAATGGCTTACCAAGGCTATGACGCGTAGGGGAGGTGAGAGCCTGACCCCCACCGATGGAACTGAGACACGG
>PCXL01000014.1:0-1021 GCA_002787695.1 Candidatus Zambryskibacteria bacterium CG10_big_fil_rev_8_21_14_0_10_42_12
GCTTCTCGCGTGCTGGAAGTCGGGAGGAATATACGATAAGGCGATGAAAAAGGATTTAGGAGTAACCATTGACGGATTATTGGACCGAGTCGAGGAATTGATTATGGATGAGCGGGTAAAGAAAATAACCTGCTACAAAAACCAGCTTGACTTTAACGAGATAGTAAGTGGAAAGGTGTTCCTTGTTGATTTATCAATGCTTGAGGGCAATCTGCAGAACTTTATCGGCAGCCTCATTGTTCACGGGGTTAAAACAACACTGATCGGGAAACCCATGGAAGAACGAAGACCTCTTGCACTGTACGTAGATGAATTTCAGAACTTTATCACTTCCGATTTCAAACACATACTCCCCCAGTGCCGAAAGTTTTTAATTTCTATATGCCTCGGCCACCAAAACCATACACAGATACCGTATGATCTTTTGGGAACTGTGATAGCCAACTCTACGATTAAAATTATCTTTCGATGTGGAGACTATAAAGAAGCAAATAGAATGGCCGGTTCCTTTATGAATTTCACTAAAGAGGATTTCTTAGGGCTGCCAAATTACTACGCAATATGCAGGATTGTAACCGTGGATGGCGTTAAGGAGAGCCGAATTGAGACTCTTCCTGTTCCGAAACGCGTAAGAGAATTCGAGGAATTCTTTAAGGAAGAAGATATGCCCCAACAAGAGGAGGCCCCGGTCATAAAAGACGAGATAGGATGGGGATGGATGCACTGCGATAATAAGATCAAGGATTCGGTGGAGGAAATACCGACATAGGAGGTTACTGCAAAATGCTTATCGCAATAAAATTGCGGGGAGGTGATATAGGACTGAATGCAGCAAGAGCCATTTATTGATGTTGATGACCTTGCAAAATACCTTAAGTTGAAAAAACAAACCGCATATCACATTGTTGCCACCCTGAACATTCCTCACTATAGGGTAGGCCGATTGATCCGATTCAAGCTGAGTGAGGTTGAAGAATGGATGAAAACAAATAAGGCAGAGCAGTTGAATGTGCCGTATGGC
>PCXL01000014.1:1030-7902 GCA_002787695.1 Candidatus Zambryskibacteria bacterium CG10_big_fil_rev_8_21_14_0_10_42_12
CCTATAACCAATATAATAATAGATATGGGGCTACGACGTAGCCCCCCTTTTCTTTCTAAGCATTTTCTAAGAACCATCCATAATTCTTGCCACCATACAGAATTAATAGACTCTAGAATAGATAAAAATCGTTTGTCGAAGGGGAATTAGAAATATTTCAATAATAACGAAAAGTTATGAATGGGCACCGATCAGGTCTTGCCGATCAGTTAAATGTGCCTCCGATAAACTCGTAAATTTGTAATGATAGAGGCAAATAATATCTACAGGGGCAATTAACCCCTCTTTTTTGTCTTAATGCTTGTATAATTTTGATAACTAGAAATTTGATTCCGTCAGTTCGCTTAGGTCTGGGGACTAAGATGAAGAGAAAAAACTGGAAGTTAAGCCCATCCGATTTTGCGTTTTTGTGGGAAGAATGCAAGCGATGCTTTTATCTCAAGGTCGCTCGAGATTTCGGCAGGCCCCGCTCAATCATGCCAAAAGTCTTTACAATAATAGATTCACAAATGAAAGAATTTTATGAAGGGATGAGGACCGAAGAGATAGCGGAGGGCGTCCCTCCAGGCGTTGTTATGTGCGGCGAGAAATGGGTTGAGTCTATCCCAATCCAATTTGATGGCCGGACTTCTACGTGTTTTGTCAGGGGTAAATTCGATACTATTGTTCAATTCGATGATGGATCGTATGGAGTAATTGACTTTAAGACCACTCAAGCCAAATCGGAGCACATCCCGTTATATGCGCGTCAGCCTCACGCTTATGCCCATGCGCTTGAGAATCCGAAGATAGGTAATTTTAGCGTTTCCCCGGTCTCGCGTCTTGGGCTTCTTGTTTTTGAGCCAAAAAAGTATACTCAAGGCAAAACAGGCCTTGTCGGGTTTGCTGGAAAAGTGTCGTGGATTGAATTTGAACGCGACGCCAAGAGTTTCAAGAAATTTCTTGAAGATGTCCTGGACATACTGGAACTACCCGAGCCGCCTCCGCATAGCTCAGTATGTGACTGGTGTAAATACCGTAAGGAAACGAGAGCTTCTGAATTTTAATCGATACATCCTTCCTCAAAGAATACTCAAAGAACCATCCATAATTCTTGACACCATACAGAATCAGTAGACCTTATGAACTCAATGAAAACCCTTTTTTAGCAGCAACTTATAAAAATCTCAATCATCTCAGACCGTTACATAAATCCCTCGATACGGATTCCTAATCCTGAGGCCAGAGGTTCGAATCCTCTCGGGGACGCAGTATTTACAGGCACTTGCGTTAGTTCCTGCCATAGGTTATTCTCTTCTATCAAAGAATCCTCAAAGAATGGATCGAGAAATGGCGACCCTATACCACAGATATGGAAGCTGGTGGGCTATCTTCACGATAGATTACAAACAGAAATGGGTGAAGATAGGAAAGGTGTCTAAAACCTCCGCTAAAGAAGCTTTGCGAAAACTAGAAGAAAAGCATGAAAAAAAGAAACACGGACTATTTGATGATAAGAAAATACCTTTTAGGGAGTATTCAAATGAGTATCTTGAGTTCTCTAAGTCCAACAAGGCAGTAAACAGTTATAAAAGAGACATAACCAGCATGAAAAATCTTGTCTCGTATTTCGGGACCAAACCCCTCTCACAAATTACTCCTCTCCAAATTGAAAAATACAAAATGAAAAGACTTGAAGAAGTTGCCCCTCGTACCATTAACATAGAGCTCCGGTGCCTTTCTCATATGTTTACTAAAGCCCTGGAGTGGGAATATATTTCAGATTCTCCATATAAAGGGGTTAAACAGCTCGCCTTTCAAAAGAAACCTCCTCGATTTCTCACAAAAGAGGAAGTTCAAATGCTTTTAGAAAACTCGTCAAATTGGTTGCGCCCTATTCTCACCGTAATGCTGAACACTGGTATAAGGGAGAGCGAAAGAGCGAGATTGAAATTTAAAGACTTGGATTTTGACAAAAAAAGACTCTTGGTTCATTCACCCAAAACTAAAAACTATAGAGCAATACCAATGAATGAACAGGTTGAAGAAACTCTTTTATGGCTGAAAGAAAATTACATATCGCTTAACTCATATAAAACATTGGAACGAAAACCGCATCAGAAGGAGTATGTCTTTTGTAACGAGGACGGCTCCCCGGTACTTAAAATCAAGAAGGCTCTTGCCAATGCTTGCAAGAAAGCAGGGCTGCAAGGAGTTACTCCGCATACACTAAGACACACTTTCGCATCCCACTTGGTTATGAGCGGAGTTGATTTAAACACGGTTCAGCGGCTCTTGGGGCATACGAGCATAAGCACTACAATGGTCTATTCTCATCTTACTGAGGACCACTTGGCTAGGGGGGTTGAGAAATTGGGTTGGTCGTAGAATCATAAAACTTAGATTAAAATATATCCTCATACTCATGAGGGTATATCTTATTTACAAAAATGAGCAATAAAAAGTATCCGACGTCAGATTGGGCAAAATGGGCAGAAAGCATCTCAATACTAAAAACGGACTTTGTAAGCTTAATGACGAAACGAGAAATCTGGAGAGCTTTAAAAAATGCGTATGAAAAAAACTCCAATTATCAAATTAAACAGGAAGCTCACCAGATTATAGATTGGATCAATCGGAATTATGTTGACTCTATGTTAATCGGTCTTCGTAGAATAATTGATACATCAAAAGATACAGTTTCGTTGATAAAATTATTAGAGGAAATTTCCAAGAATCCCACGGTTATTACTTTTGATAGATATCAAACCCTATGGACTTCCGGCTCGGAACAGGTAAACAGGATGCGCGCGACAGAAGTATTTAAACGTTTTTCCAAAGACAATAGGAATTTGGATGTAAATATAATTAAAAATGATATCCGGGAGCTTAAAGAAAGTAATGAGAGATTTATAAACATCGTTAATCATCACATCGCTCATAAAGGAAAAGACGCTGACAATCCGCCTTTAACATATGAAGAGCTACATGCTGCTTTTGATAAGATAGCAGGCATCCTAAATGAGTATCATGCTCTGCTAACAACAGTTAGGGTGCTGAATTTTGCGGCTCTTTTACCAGTGCCAATCGAAAATATAGAAAATATGTTTAGTAAGATGATATTCACGGATATAAATACAAATGATGAATACGCATGAGTAAGTGAAACTTCAGAAAGGAGAATAGGATCACTAAATGGAAAAATCTCTTGTAGGATTGGCCGATCAGCTTGTTGGGGAGACCAACAAATTAATGACGACAGCTAAGACTGAGGAGGACTTAAGGATAGGTTTCGAAAAATTATTAACACCCATTCTCAAAGACTTGGGTATTCAATCAAACCCTGCATATGAAAAATCAATATACAACTCTGGTAGAACCGATGCTCTTCATGGTCAGGTAGTTATAGAATATGAAGCCCCCTTTGCTTTTAAATCTGCTCGGGCTGTCCAGCATGCTTATGAACAACTAATTTGTTACATTAAAGGATTGTCACAATCAGAAAAAAGAACTCTTTTTCTTTTCGATATAAAATTTATGGGAGTTGGATTTGATGGACATAAAATTTTTTTTGTTCAGTACCAGGGAGAAAAAAGTAAAGCGAAAGCTGAATTAAATGATAACGATTTTAATCTTATAGGACCATATGAGTTCCACGAAAATACTGCTAGAACTTTACTAACACACCTACGTGCTTTAGCACGGCTTCCGCTAAATGCCGAAAACTTAGCTCAAATATTTGGTCCTAAAAGCGAACTTGCCCCTAAAGCGGTCTCTGCGTTTGCCGACGCGCTGGAGTATTGGGGCGATCAAGTAAAAATTAGAACGTTCTTTAATGAATGGAAGCGTCTATTCGGTATTGTCTATGGAGAAAAGTTCAGTGGACAGAAGGAAAAAGAAGCAGAGGCACTTTCAGAATTATATAAAGTAGGCAAAGAAACTGATTTTCAGGAGCTTTTGTTCTCGGTTCATACATATTTCGCGTTTTTAATGAAGCTTATCGCTGCCGAGATTTTGACGTTAAAAGAAACTTCTTTCAATTCATCTCTAGCATCAGAAATAACTCACCTTTCGGAAGAAGAATTAAAGATAAGACTCAACGATATCGAAGAAGGTGGTATTTATACTCGTCGTGGAATAACTAATTTTCTTGAAGGTGATTTTTTCCGTTGGTATCTATATGCCTGGTCCCCACGTCTCAATGAGGCTATACAAGATATAACACGTTCCCTATCTGAATTCGAGCCGGCAACGAGTATCATAAATCCTTCGGCATCCAGAGATCTTCTGAAAAAACTGTATCAATATCTAGTTCCTCAAAAGGTACGTCATTTACTTGGGGAATATTATACTCCGGATTGGCTCGCAGAACTTTTACTCAATGAAGTTGGCTATGATGGAAATACATCAAAGCGGTTTCTTGATCCTGCTTGTGGTTCCGGAACTTTTCTAGTCCTTGCCATACAAAGAGCGAAAGAATATGGACTGAAGCAAAAAGAACAGCCGCTGGAAACCGCAAAAAAGATTGCTTCCCATATTTGGGGATTCGACTTAAATCCGTTGGCGGTCATTGCCTCGCGTACTAATTATCTCTTTGCCCTTGGAGACCTCGTTAACCAGTTAAACAATTTAGAACTCCGCGTTTATTTGGCTGATTCTGTGTTATGGCCCGAAAAGTCGGGTCAGCGGAAATTGAATTTCGCGGGTGGTGAAAATCTTAAGATCCAAACTTCAGTGAAAGAGTTTCACGTACCGTATATTTGGATACAGGATTACGGACTGCATATGCCCAAAGCCGCTGAACTAGTAGAGAGTATGGTGAAAGAAAAATATGACACTTCTGATGCAATGAAACGTTTTCAAAAGGAAGGGTTAGTTTTTCCACCGCACGAGCAAATAGTTCGAAATTTTTATCAAGAAATCTTGGAGCTTGAAAATGAAGGAAGAAATGGGATTTGGGCAAGGTTTCTTAAAAATGCGTTCGCACCAATGGTAGCGGGTAAGTTCGATTATGTAGTTGGCAATCCGCCATGGATACGTTGGGGTTACCTTTCAAAAGAGTACCGTGAAGCAACAAATCCTCTTTGGCAGCAATATGGATTATTTTCGTTAAAAGGCCATGCTGCTGGACTAGGTGGAGGAGAAAAAGACTTTTCCATGCTATTTACTTATGCATCAGCTGATTATTATCTAAGAAAGGGAGCTAGATTGGGATTTCTTATTACTCAAGAAGTTTTCAAATCCAAGGGTGCGGGCGAAGGATTCAGACGTTTCCAACTCGGCGAAACGGACGAATACCTGAAAGTAATAAAAGCACACGATTTGGTTACTGTACAACCATTTGAAGGGGCAGCTAATAAAACCGCTGCCATAGTTCTCCAAAAGGATTCAAAAACAATGTATCCCGTTAAATACACACTATGGAATAGGAAAAAGGGTGTTGGAAAAATTCCAACAGAATCAACATTGATCAAAGCGCTCCCTCTACTCCAAAAAAAGATATTAGTAGCTAAACCTATTGGTAAGCCTACTGGTTCTTGGCAAACGATTGCTGAAAAACAAAATGAGCTTAGATTGATTGAAGGCGATAATTCGTACCAAGCACGACGAGGTGCAAGCACAGAACCGTACGGTGTTTTCTGGTTGGAAATTAAACAAATATTAACTGACGGGGACTTAATCGTGAGTAATTTGCCGGATAGAGGAAAACGAGAAATAAAAAAAATTGAAATGAGAGTTGAGTCGGGTCTCATTTATCCAGCTATGACGGGAGGCGACATCGAGAGATGGGGTGGAAATCCCAGCATATACATATTAATGAGCCAGAATCCAGTAGATAGAGAGCCGTATACGGAATCCGTAATGAAAACCAAGTGGCCACGGGCTTACAGTTATCTAACACAATTCAAGGACATTCTTCTGTCTCGTGGCTCTAAAATTGTACGAAGGCTTGCAGAGAATACAGAATTCTATGCTATGTATGGTATTGGAGATTATACAATTTCACGATATAAGGTTATTTGGAAACGTATGGCCAGTGATATTATTGCTACAGTTATTTCACAATATAAAACACCTTTTGGTTACAAAACAATAATTCCAACTGATACAACTTCACTGATCGCAACCGATGACGAAAATGAAGCTCACTATATATGTTCTATAATAAACTCGTCTCCAGTAAGAGAGTTTATTAAATCATATTCATCTGCAGGTCGCGGATTTGGAGCTCCATCGGTTATGCAACACATCGCGATACCTCAATATGATCCGGGCAATAAAATCCATAATAAACTCTCCACGATTTCCAAAAATTGTCACCAACTTAAAGCTGAGGGCAAGGAATTAGAATTACAAAAATTGGAAGATGAAAACTACGAATTGGTAAGAAAATTATTCGGTCTTTAGATTAGCTTCTATTTGTAAATATTAATGAATTAAAGTCTTCCCCGGAGCAAATGTCATCCCGCTAAACGCCTTCGAACTCTCCCCGTCAATCATAAGCCTTAAATAAATGTGAAATCCAGGAAGATGAACCAAGTCTCCCACCTTGAAGTTGGGATAAAATTCTTTTTCTAAATACTCCGCATCCCTGGCGCTTATCCTAAATGAAATTATCGTCCCCACATTCCCAAGAATGGCTGAGACTGTCTTTTGGTCAATCTGATCAAGATATTGATGAACTAGGTTAAGGCAAAGCCTGTATTTCCTGGCCTCCGGCAGCATGTCCGCATAGCTTCCCGCAGCAAAGCTTTGAAGCTCGTCTAAATATAGATAGAAGTCTCGCCTTTCTTCCTCGGATATATCCGTTCTGCTCAGAGCAGTAAGATATATCTTTATCACAAAAAGCGAACCCAATAGCATGGACGTATCCTCTCCAATCCTGCCTTTTG
>PCXL01000014.1:7942-10070 GCA_002787695.1 Candidatus Zambryskibacteria bacterium CG10_big_fil_rev_8_21_14_0_10_42_12
TAAACGGGCTACTGAGGAAAGCTCCGGCTTTGTTCTGAATCGGGGCAATAGCTTCAGCCCTAAACCGCATAGGCCATTTATCAAACTCCTTCCCCCAGAATTCCTTTACCTTTTCATCTTTCACATAAAGGAGAACAGTTTTCCTGAAACTCGAATCTACGAGCAATTTATTCAGGTCAAGAAGCGTGGACCCCGGATACTCCGCTAACGTCAAAATAATGTTTCTCAAAATATGCTCTGTCCTTTGACCCCAGGAGTCGGCCCAGAGCTTTTTGAATATACTGATAAGCCCCGAAGCGATTAAATACCTTCCCTCAGTCGAGTTAACGCCTTCCAGCACATTAAATCCTATCGAGCTTTTGCTATCCGAAGGGTTTATATAGATCACATCTTTTTGTCTTTCTTCCGGAACCAAGTTCACAATGCTCTCAACGAGGTCCCCATGAGGATCGAGGAGGGCAAGCCCGTCTCCTTTTTGCAGGTCTTGAATAATCAGATTCTTTATAAGCGTAGACTTACCCGTGCCGGTTTTTCCAATCACATACATATGCGACCGCCTGTCCTTTCTCTTAATCCCGAATTTTTTTCTTTTGTTCCTGTAATCGGTTTCTCCAATATAGAAAACTTCGTTTTCTTTATCTCCACTCATTCCCCCCACTCTATAAGTCAAAGAATTGACCAGATAGGCGGGGAAATTGGAGTTGTCTCTTTAGGCAAATAATCCCTCCTATTGTAATCCGCCCAGTTCAATAAGATGGGGAGCATATGAGCATATTAAGCTTCATAGTTTCAGCGGCAATCCTCCTTATCTTATTGGGGATCGGAGCCAACCACGGCTTCAGCGTTGAAGTCTTTCTCGGCCTTATTGTCGCCGGAGGAAACTTCATCATTGAGCTTGTGAGGGCTTTATTTAACGGTCCATCCCTTTAAGAACGGAGATTGTCAAAAGTTCTTTTAAAAATCCATATTAGGAGGTGTATTCATGCGTATAACCTCAATCGAAGAGGTTAGGAATTTGTATGATTCGCTCGACGAGTCGTATGTACATGCGCGGCTCTCGGATATTGTTCCGACAGCCGAGATAGGGAAGATCGCCCTTAATTTCAGGGAATATTATCTTTCCGACAAGGCTTCAGGCCAGCTATGCCGAATTCTTGGAGTGCCGTATTACTTCGCGCGCTCCATGTCCTCACAGATGCCCGATTTGTGGAAGGAGCTTTCGGGCAGGATAACCACGGGTTCGCAGAAGGAGATCACATTCAAGGTGGATGATAAGTCCTTCGAAGTGATCGGCCTTTTCCCGAGAAGGAGCGATTTCATATCCCTCAGGAAGTTTCTCAGGATAACTGAGGACCTTTACGGTAAAGTATCCGAAAAATCAGGCGTAGAAAATATGGTAGTCGACGTTAATGATTTTTCGTCTTCGGCTTTCTTCTACACCCCAGGTACGTTCTCTCCGATCAAGTCTGAGAGCGAGGACCTGTTCAGGTACGGAATAGGGTTTTCGGCTTCAAGCCTCGAGATGTATTCGCCATCAATATCGGAGTCGCTCTTACGGCTTGTCTGCACGAACATGACCTATGCCCCTGCTCACGGAGGCATGAGCTTCAAAAGCAGGAACATAGAACGGATTTTGAATGCGGTCGGTCTGATATTAGACGAACCTGAAAGAATATCGCGCTACCCTGAAGCTCTGTCTGCGCTTACTGAAAAGAAGCTCTCATACAGGGAATTGGAGAATTCCTATTCATCTATCGCGCGGCTTAAAGATGACGATAAAGAAACACTTGTACCTGATCTTGACAGAAGGATTCCACTCACCCTCGTGGCAAAAGCATATGGTTATGAGAATCCCGAGGCGGTACCAACGACCCTTTCCTGGAAAACATCTGCAAAAACTCCCGTGGCCGCCTATCAGGTGTTTAATCATTTAACCGAGATAGGGTCTCATTATACTCATATCCCAGAAAGGGAAAGGCTCGATCTCCTTATCCATGCAGGCGGGCTCATGTTCAAAAAAAACTGGGATATGGACAATCTCGCCCCCCAGGTTGATTTTTCCAACTGGGAATATCCTCAAATCCAGTACGCAATCCACTAAACCTTACTGTTTTCTCCTGCCAGAGTT
>PCXL01000016.1:0-609 GCA_002787695.1 Candidatus Zambryskibacteria bacterium CG10_big_fil_rev_8_21_14_0_10_42_12
CTTTTTCTTGAGGGTTAAGCTCAAGGATCTTCACAAATCTTTCGTTGGCCTCCTCTACTCTGCCTTCTGTCAAATAAGCAGTGGCAAGGCCTTTCTGGGCTTGAGGGGAAACCGGCGAATCAGCCACGGCTCTTTCCCAAAAAGTTAATCTGTCGCGATAATAACCGCTGTAGTTGAAAGCTAAAGCCGAGAACAAAATAACGACCGCAGTTGCCGGAACTAAAACTTTGATTTTTCTAAAATCCAGCCGGTTTACCCAGCTAGAGCCGGCGAAAAATATCAAAATTCCTACCAAAGGCAAATACAGCCGATGTTCAAAAAAGATCATTTTCTCCGTCGGGTAAAGGCCGATAAGAGACGGGATTAAGAAAGCCAAGAACCACAAGAGGCCCAATGTTTGGACATCAAATATCTCTAAGGACATTCGATGCCTTTTAATTCTGCCGACCAACCAATATGCCGCTAAAATAATCAAAGCGATAAAACCGTAAAGAAGAGTTGAATTGCCTAATACGGGGAAAACCGACAGATTAAACGGCAGAATCGTTTTGCCAAGATAAAGAATTATTGCCGCGGAATTGGCCCAAAGCATAGATAAGATCTGCGGGA
>PCXL01000016.1:627-1278 GCA_002787695.1 Candidatus Zambryskibacteria bacterium CG10_big_fil_rev_8_21_14_0_10_42_12
CGGCTCCGGCTAAAATATTTTTTCTTACAAAAAACCAGACGATAATTATAGCCGCCAACCCCAGCGGCAGTACCCTGTGGATAAATGGCCTGACCGACATTGAATGTCGTTTATCCACAGGGTCTTTGTCAGACATTAATTTCTCCTTCCTGTAGATCAGATAGTAAAAAAGCAAGACAGGAAGCAAAGAAATTACTACCTCTTTTGTCAGAAGAGCGATTGTGAAAGAGACAAAAAATACGGCCATATATCGCCAATCACCGGTTCTCAAATACCTGATGAACATAATAAACGACAATGCGGTGAATATGGTAAGAATCGCCTCAATTCTGCCCGGCACCCACACCGCGACCGGCGCAACCGCCGGATGAACGGCAAATAACAGTGAGGACAAAAATGAAATTTCTTTTTTAAAACCCAGTTCCAGAAAAAGCCAAAACACAAAATACGCTGCGATAATATGCAAGAAGATACTGCCGAGATGGAAAACAAACGGACTTGAACCGAACTGACTATTTAGCATAAAACTCAAAATAAACATCGGCCTGTAATACGGCGCCACATTGCCGGGATAGTTTATGTCGTGCTTAAAAACCTCAAAAAAGTTAGAAATATCGCTCACAAAAAGCCAGTTATTGGCTAAGATTATGC
>PCXL01000023.1 GCA_002787695.1 Candidatus Zambryskibacteria bacterium CG10_big_fil_rev_8_21_14_0_10_42_12
GAAGATTTTCTATCTCTCTTAAAAAAGATTATGCGAGAAGTTTTTATAAAACTTAAGGTTGGAAAATACTGTAGCCTTATTATTAGTGATTTTACCGTAAATAAAAAAGAGACAAATGTTCAGGGGGATATTGTAAGAATTATGGAGCAAATAGGCTTTGAATTTACTGGGACTGTTGTTCTTTTACAAGAAACAAAGCCTCTTTATCCGTTTGGTTATCCATACCAATATAAGATTAACCATCATCATCAAAACATTATCAATTTCAGAAAACCATAATGAAAGCCATAATCATTGCCAGAGTATCAACAGAAGAGCAAAAAGAGGCAGGCAATTCCCTACCCGCTCAAAAGACACGGCTCAAAAATTACTGTCAAAGAAAAGACCTAACGATTATCAAAGAATTTAGTTTTGATGAAAGTGCATATAAAACCAAGCGGAACGACTTTGATAAAATCGTGGATTTTGTTAACCAGCAAAAAGAGAAAATAGTCGTTTGTCTTGATAAAGTGGACCGCCTATCCAGAAACATCTTTGATAAACGGGTTTCCGAGCTTTACGAAAAAGCCCTAAAAGACGAAATTGAGTTACATTTTGTTTCAGACAACCAAGTGATAAACAGCCAAATCTCTGCTACTGAAAAGTTTCAATTTAGTATTAGCTTGGGTCTTGCCAAATACTACTCTGACGCTATCAGTGATAATGTTAAACGGGTCCAAGAACAAAAATTAAGAGACGGCGTATATCCCAGCAAGGCCACCTTTAGCTATGACAATACTGAGCTGGAAAGCGGTAAAAAATGGATTGAAATTAACCTCTCTAACGCCCTAATGGTCCGGCCGGAACCATGCCATAAATTTGAGTTGATTCTCCTCCTACCTTACCTACTTGTCAATCAAACGACGGCTTGAATACCTATCTTTTCCTCTACTGTTTCCAACCTATCCTCATGGTTATTTAACTGGCGCTTCATGTCTGTTGAAACAGTACTTTCTTCACGCATAGTTTGTAACTCGCTCATAACTTTATCCATTGATTTATAAAATTCAGTCTTGCTTGGTAAATATTTTAAATCAGC
>PCXL01000025.1:0-5914 GCA_002787695.1 Candidatus Zambryskibacteria bacterium CG10_big_fil_rev_8_21_14_0_10_42_12
AATATGGCAAGAATAAATTTAAAAACAGGTAAAATAATTAAGCCTCAAGAATTTAACGGTGGAGACCCAGAGCATCAATTACAGAAATATACCGAAAAAAATCTAAACCAGTTTTTTCAGTGCCATTTTCTAAAAAGTTTTTATAAAATACCAAGCGGAGAAATTGATACTTTAGCGATTACCGAAGATGGGAATCCCTGTATTATTGAATATAAGCACAGGCAAGAAGATACAGTATTAAACCAAATAGTTTTTTATTACGATTGGTTAATGCAAAGACCTACGAAGTTTGAGTTTGAAAGAATTGTTAAAGAAAATGAGGCAACCAAAAAAATTGATGTTGACTGGTCAAAAATTCGTTTAATATGCGTTGCCAAACAATACTCCAATTGGGACATCAGTCTAATCAAACATTTAGACGCCGAAATTGAATGTTATAGCTATACTTATCACGAGAACGAATTAGACATTCATCTTGACCCTATTGTAAATCAGTTTAAAAAGCAAAAAAGCTATGCTGGTAAAGAAATCAACAAAGAGATTACATTAGAAGACCACAGAAATAGAGCAGATGAAGAGGGGAAAATACTATTAGATAAATTGAGAGATGGAGTATTAAAGATGGGAGACGATATTGAGGAGGGCTATGCTCCAAATTATATAAAATACTTTGTTAAGACTACGTTTTTGGGAGTTCACGTAAGAAAAAAATGGTTGGTATGCCAATTACGTGTGAATGAGAAAACTTTTAAAGACCCCCAAAAATTAACTAAGGATATTTCAAATAGAGACTGGACTGTTTCAAGAGAGATGAAAATTGATAGTATGAGAAAATTAAATTATGCGATTGGTTTGATAAAACAAGCATACGAAACGCAACATTAAAATGACGAATCAAAAAGAAAAAGAATTTTATCTCGTAGAAGAATTAGCGAAAAAAATAAGAGTTTCTAATATGACGATTTATCGCTATATAAAAAAGGGCAAGGTAAAGGCTTATAAAATCGGCAAGGAGTTTAGAATTGAAAAGGGCGAATTTAATAAATTTTTAAACAAAGTTAAAACTAAATAAATATGACCAATAAAATAATCTGTTATATTCGTTGCATTGAAATTGTTGAAACGCCAGAAGAAAAAGTTAGGCAGGAATATGCCCGCCGTCTTGTTGAAGAATTTGGCTATCCCAAAGAGTTTATTGATGTTGAAGTGCCAATCCAAATGGGTGTAGGCGAAACCAAAAGAGCTGACATCGTTATTTATCGTTCAAAACAGGATAGAGAGAAACGAGAAAGTCATTATATTATCGTTGAGTGCAAAGAGCCAGATATTAAATTTCCTAATGGCGAGAAGGAGTTAAAAAGTTATATCAACGCCACCACTGCCCAAATTGGCGTTTGGGCAAACGGCATAGAGTTTAGATACTGGAAACGGCTTAAAGAACCAGACCGCTATGAAGAAAAGGGCTACTTGCCTAAATACGGGCAGGAATACGGCGATAAAAAAATATTTAAAAAAGAGCTCCGTCCATCAAGTAATTTACAGGCAACTTTCAAGCGTATTCACGACAATATCTACGCTAATTATAAGTCTGGCAACAAAACAAGAGTTTTTTACCAAGTCATTTATCTTTTGTTTGCCAAAATTCAAGACGAAAAAAGCCGTGAGGCGGAATGTGAATTTATTATTTACGACCGAGAGTGGGATGAAATAAGAGATAAGGGGACAAGCAAAACATTTGAAAAAAGAATTTCTGATTTATTTGGGCGGGCGAAAAGCCGAGAAGAGTTCAAGGATATTTTTGACGGCTCGGAAAAGATAGAAATACCAATCAGGCAAATTGCTAATGTTATTAGTGAATTTGAAAACATTACTATTTTGAATACTGATGTTAAGGGCGAGGCATTCCAAGCATTTATTAGCGGACAATTCAGAGGCGATGCTGGACAATTTTTCACTCCAGACCCAATCAAAAAATTAGTCGTGGAAATGTTAGAGCCAGAGTCAGATGAGGTTGTGTTAGACCCCGCCTGCGGTTCATCTGGTTTTTTGGTTTTTGCAATCAATCATTTCCGAAATCTTATCAAAAAGCAAAGGGGTTGGGTTGATACAAAAGGCAATTCTCTTAACGATGTTGATTTAACGCCAGACCAGAGAGAAATTTTGAGAGGTCAAACTAAAGAATACGCAAGCACCCATATTAAGGGCATTGATTTTGATAATGACCTTACAAAAGTTGCCAAGATGTATATGGTTATGACTGACGATGGGCACACTGGCATTTGGACTTCCAATGCTCTTATTCCTTTTGATGAATTTACAAAAAATACTAAAGGCACAATCACTCAAGAGAGTGCCAATATTATAACGACCAATCCGCCATTCGGTTCAAAGGGCAAGGTTGAAGACCCGAATATTCTTTCGGGATATGATTTCGGCTTTGCGTGGAAAAAAGATAAAGAAACTGGAGAGTTTGAGAAAGGAAAACTTTTAACTGGTAAGAAAGGCGGCGGACAAGTTCCAGATATTTTGTTTATAGAGCGTTGTTTGTCCTTGCTTAAAAAAGGTGGGCGAATGGGCATAGTTTTGCCAGATGGCGATTTAACTAACCCGAATACCGAATTTGTAAGAGCGTGGCTTAAAAATAAAGCTCAAATCGTTGCGGTAGTGAGTTTGCCACAGGAAACCTTTATGCCGTTCGGAGCTGGTGTAAAATCAAGCGTTTTGTTTTTGAAAAAGCCAAAAGGCAAGCTACCAGAACGCTATCCGATTTTCTTTGCTAACTTACAAAAGATTGGATATGACATCCGAGGCAGAAAAACTTACAGCAGAAATGAGAAAGGCGAGGTTATAGATAATGAGGGGCGGCCGATTACATATCTTACCGACCGCAAAGGCAATAAAACCAAACAAGACCCAGCCTTAATTGAGTTAAAGGGTGCTATGGATACCGATGTGCCAGAAGTATTAAGAGAATGGGTTAAATTCAAAAAAGAGTTTAAGAATTTTCTATGGTAAAAACGCAAACAAAAAATCAGAATGTCTTTTGGCTTTGGAATGTTAATGTTGATTTTCAAAAACGAGGCGATGTCGGTTATTGGTTAATATCACAATTAAGCCCCGTTATTACCAGTTTCTCTAATAAAATTTCTGACGTTGCAGAATTGTCTGATATAAAATTCAATCCTATAACAAGCCCTGACGATAAATTTTACTATATTGATATTTCCAATATTGATATTTCGGATGGCTCTTATGTCAAAACCGAAATAAAAAATGTTAATGCACCATCAAGAGCGAGAAAAAAGGTTGAACTGCTTGATGTTATAGTTTCAACTGTTAGACCCAATAGGAATGCCACTTCTATTATTTTGGAAAACACAGGAAACTTGGTGTGCTCAACTGGTTTTGCCGTTATTAAATCAAAAAAAATAAACCCTTATTACCTTTTTATTTTTACAAAGACACCCTACTTCATAAATCAATTAGTTCGCCAGACTTCAGCAACTATGTATCCTGCCGTGAATGAAAAAGATATTTTGAATGCTGGTTTATTTATCCCGCCGCTCAAAGACCAGCAAAAAGTAGAGCAAATTGTCAAAGAGGTATTTAAGCTCAAAAAAGAAGCCGAGGAAGATTATAAAAAATGCCAGCAATTGCTTGATGACATACTCGGTTTAAACAGGATTACAAAAATACTGCAAGTTGCTTTTTGGCGATGGAGTGATGAGATAAACATTATTGCTCGTATAGACCCAAATTATTATCAAAGTTATTTCCAAGAATTAAAAATCAGCAGGAAAAAACTAAAAACAGTCAAGTTAGAGACATTGGCTTCGTTAGTTGACTACGGCACAGTTCCAACAAGCCCAGACGCTCCACCAGAGTTTGGGACACCATATTTAACTGGTAAGAATATACGGCCGAACGAATTAGTTTTGGATAAACTTGATTATCTTTATACCGACACAACAAAAGCAATAAAAAACAAAGCCATAAAAGTTGATGATGTGGTGATTACTCAAATGGGGACTGTCGGCAATGCCGCCGTAATGGGCAAAAAACAAGAAGGTTGGTTTTTCGGCTCATTCTTAATTCGTATAAGACCCAACAAGAGTATATCGCCCGAATGGTTAGCTTTGGTTATAAATTCAGATTTCGGCAAACAACAAATTCAACAAGCAATGACAACGGCGACTGTGAGGACAAACACGGATTTGCCGACAATAAAAGGATTAGAAATGCCCATTATTGATAAAAAGAAAGAAAACGAGATAGTGAATTTGTATATCCAATCACGAGAGAAGAAAACGTTAAGCAAACAAAAATTTCAAGAAGTCAAAGAACTTGTTGAGAATTTGATTAAAAAACCGCAAATATGAAAGCCATAATTTTAGCCAGAGTTTCAACCGAAGAGCAAAAAGAAGCAGGTAATTCTCTACCCGCTCAAATTGACCGCCTTAAAAAATATTGCCAAAACAAAGGCTTTGAAGTGGCTAAGGTTTTTAGTTTTGACGAGAGTGCTTATAAAGTAAAACGAGATGATTTTGACGGGGCATTGGAATATCTTAAATCAGCCAAAGAAAAAGTTAGTGTCTGTTTTGATAAAGTAGATAGGTTTTCTCGCAATGTTTTTGACAAGCGAGTGGCCGTTTTATACGAATTGGCAATGAAAGATAAAATAGAGCTTCATTTCGCTTCAGACAATCTTGTCATTACTCCCGATATATCGGCGGCAGAAAAATTCCACTTCGGGATAAATTTAGGCTTGGCTAAGTATTACTCCGATGCCATAAGCGACAATGTTAAAAGAGCTTACGAAAATAAAATCAAAAAAGGCGAGTGGATTGGCAAAGCCCCGATAGGGTATGTAAATGTAGAAAACGAAACCGGCAGTAAAGAAATTCAGCCCGACCAATTAAAAGCTCCCTTTATAGTAAAAATATTTGAAATGTATGCGACAGGCAATTATTCGCTTTTGCTGATTAAAGACGAAATGAAAGAATCGGGGTTAAAAGGGAATACCAAACTAAACAAACCTTTAACCAAGAGTATGATATTTCATATTCTTAGAAATTCTTTTTATTACGGAATGATGAAAATAAAAGGCGAATTGTATCAGCATAAATACGAACCTCTTATTTCAAAATTTTTGTTTGATAGATGCCAAGCCGTTAGGGAGAGTTATCATAAAAAACCCTTTAAATACGCTGGCAAGGCATTTGTCTTGCGAGGGCTAATCAAGTGTGCCGTTTGCGGTTGCACGATAACGCCAGAAGAACAAAAGGGGCATAATTATTACAGTTGCACCAATCACAAGGGAATACACGCCAAGAGGCTATACATCAAAGAAAACGACCTATTAGAGCCTATCTATAAGAGCTTAGAGAGCCTTAAGCTTTCAGAGGGCAAAATAAACGATATTACAGAGGATTTAAAACAATTACACGAATCCAAAAACCAATTTCACGAGCAGGCGATAGTTAGGTTGAGTAAAGAACACGAATTAATTGAGGCTAAAATTCAACGCCTTTGGGATTTAAGGCTTGAAGACGACCCGTGTATTACTAAGGATTTGTTTGCCGATAAGCTAAAGCAATTGAAAGAAGAGCAAACCGAAATCAGAATGAAATCAGCACAATACGACAAAGCCGATGAAAAGTTTTATATTACGGCCAATGTTGTGTTAAATATGGTTCGGTCCGCTTTGGATATATTCAAAAGTTCTGAACCCGCCGAAAAACGGCAAATGTTGAACTTCATATTTCAGAACTTCCAGTTAAGCGGCAAAAAGTTAGATTATGCCTTACGAGAACCTTTTGACAGCGTAGCAAAATACGCTAACTGTCCTACACTGCTCCGGCGGTAGGATTCGAACCTACGACCATCTCCTTACGTTTGTCCCAAAGTTTCCATT
>PCXL01000025.1:5968-8081 GCA_002787695.1 Candidatus Zambryskibacteria bacterium CG10_big_fil_rev_8_21_14_0_10_42_12
ATCATCACCCTCTCTAATTATTTAGAGGGTGCGAGGCGCTTCGACCCGATATTAAATCGGGGCTACTCTTTTTCAAGATAGTCTCTACACCTTGTCCGATATACGTATCGGACCTTGGCTCGGGATTGCCCATTTAATTTTGTTCATAGGGTTTCCCCGAATTCACCTCGTTTTTCAATCCCGATTACTCGGGAAAGCTGCGTTATACCGCCTTCGAGTTCGCGATGACAATTGGCGCAAACTAAAATACATTTATCTAATTCGGCTTTAACTTTTTCCCAAGAGCGCGTATACCCCTTATCACCAATGCCAAATTCTTTTTTGCCATTTATATGGTGAAGGTCAAGCGCGCCTTGATATTTGTTATAGCCGCAAATTTGACATTTACCACCCTTATATTCAAGAGCGAGTGTTTTAATCTTGCGTCTTCTTTTTGCCACCGCTTTTATTAATTCTTCTCGACGGTCGGCATATTTTCTTTTATCTGCCATTAATCTGATTATATCAAAGAACTATATCTTAGATTTGGCAGATAGAAAGTTAGCTCTCACAGGGAGCCGCTCTACCGCTGAGCTACGCCGGAATAACATCATTTTATATAACCAAAACCAAAAAGGCAATTATTATTTTCCACAAAAAAAGACCTTGATTATGAATTCATAATCAAGGTCTTTGGGCTGAGAAAGCTAAAGCGTTAGCGATATAAATGCCGGGTCTAGAACTTCGTTGTAAATCAACTCCAGTCCTTTTTTGATTTTCTTTTCTTCTTTGGTTTTTCCGGAGAAATGAGACAAATCATGCCTGGCTTTTTTGCATAATTTGGCTATCTTAGCCAATCTTATGCGTAAATCATCAATTTGTTCGTAATTAAGTATCATTTTTCCTCCTTTTTATTTTTAGTCCGTTCACGACTGTTTTGTTTCAATATTTCGCGGAGGCCTTTAGGTCCCTGGCTTCGCGAGAGTTTTTGGGAACGATAATCCAATAGGTGCAGTTATCTTTTATTAAAGAAAATTTGAAAAGCCATTTTCCTGTCGGAGTATGACCCAAATAAAATCTGTTGGTAAGCCAGAGTCCGTTTTTCGCCTTTCTGATGACCTTATAGTAGCAACCGTGGTTTGCAATTCCGATAAATCTTCCGTTTTCCAAATTTTTTAATTCTTCAATCGTAACCATTCTTTACCTCCTTTGGGTATTGTTCTAATATTGGTTTATTAAGTTCCTGTTAATAGTTATAATGCTTTTAAAAAATTTGTCAAAATAGAAAATATATCATCAATTTAATGAACAACATCAGAAATTTTTGCATTATCGCCCATATAGACCACGGCAAATCCACTTTAGCCGACCGGTTTCTGGAAATCACCAAAACCATATCTAAAGTGAAACTGCAGCAGGCGCAATATTTGGACCGAATGTCTCTTGAAAGAGAACGGGGGATAACCATCAAGCTTCATCCTTGCCGGATGGATTATGAGCCTGGAAGCGCAAAATATATTTTGAATTTAGTAGACACTCCCGGCCACGTTGATTTTACCTATGAGGTTTCCCGGAGTTTGAACGCCTGCGAAGGCGCGATTTTGCTTTGCGACGCCACCCAGGGAATTCAGGCCCAAACCCTGGCTAATTATTATTTGGCGAAACAGGAGGGCTTGGTGATCATTCCTGTAGTCAATAAAATAGATTTGCCTAACGCCCAAGCGGAGAAAACCGGCCGGGAATTGGCGGAGTTAGTCGGAGCAAAAGAAAGCGAGGTAATTTTTATTTCCGCCAAATCAGGGGCTAATGTCGAAAAAGTTTTAGAAGCCATTGTTAAAAGGATTCCGGCACCTGTCGGAGATGCCGACAAGCCCCTGCGAGCTTTGGTTTTTGATTCTCTTTTCGACCGGCACCGCGGCGTTATCGCGTTTGTCCGGATTTTTGACGGCCGGATAAAAAAAGGGGAAGAAATAAAACTTCTGGGTACCGGCAAGATTTCCACCGTTTTGGAGGTGGGGACCTTCAACCCCGATTTCTTCCCGAAAGAAAAATTAGAGGCCGGCGAAGCCGGTTATATTATCACCGGTTTCAAGGGAATCCGGGATTGCCGGGTGGGAGACACCATAACAAAATC
>PCXL01000025.1:8143-11464 GCA_002787695.1 Candidatus Zambryskibacteria bacterium CG10_big_fil_rev_8_21_14_0_10_42_12
TCGCCAGTTTTTACTGCACCGACGCCAATGATTATTCAAAATTTAAAGAGGCTCTGGAAAAATTATCTTTAAATGACGCTTCTTTTACTTTCAAGCCCGAAGTTTTTTCCGATTTGGGCTTCGGTTTCCGCTGCGGGTTTTTGGGCATGCTCCATATGGAGATAATCAAGGAGCGGCTTGAAAGGGAATATAATCTGGATTTAATTATTACCGCTCCCGGCGTTTCCCATAAGGTAATCCTGAAAAACGACCAGGAAAAATTCGTTCATTCGCCTCAGGAATTCCCCGATGCCGGGGAGATAAAAGAAATAGATGAGCCCTGGGTGAGATTAGACGTGTTTTCGCCGGTCAGATATTTAAGCCCTATTATGGAACTAGTGAAAAGTTTCCGGGGTATTTATAAAAAAACCGAATATCTGGGCGACGAAGTCATTCTGTTCTATGAAATGCCTTTGGCTTCTTTTTTGGATAATTTTTACGATGGTTTGAAAAACATCAGCGCCGGCTACGCTTCTTTGAATTACCAGTTTATTGATTACCGCTGCGGCGATTTGGTTAAAATGGATATTATAATCGCCGGTAAAAGAGTTGAAGCGCTTTCATTTATAATCCCCAAGGATGAGATTTCTTCCGAAGGGAAAAGACTGGTTATCCAGCTGAAAAAAGTCATTCCGCGGCAGATGTTTGAGATTCCCATTCAGGCCGCCGTCGGATCCCAGATTATCAGCCGTGAGACCGTGTCGGCGATGAAAAAAAACGTGGTCGCCAAGCTCCATGGCGGAGACAGGACGCGGAAACAAAAACTTTGGAAAAAACAGAAAGCCGGCAAAGAGAAACTGAAAAGAATCGGAACGGTTGATGTCCCCCAGGAGGCCTTTTTCGCCATCCTGAAAAACCGATAATTTTCTTGGAAACAAAAATAAGCGTGAACAAGTGTAAATAAGCGTAATTAGTTACTATCGTAGTTCACGATCGTGAACTACGATAGTAAGATAAGCTGTTATTGGTTTGGATATGTTTTGTTGCTGATTTTAGAGACAAGGATTGATTTTTAATTTCGGTTTTTGTAAACTATAGAAGTTAACTTTTATGGGATATTTTAGATTAGAAACCGCCCATAGCTCAGTCTGGTAGAGCAGCTGCCTTTTAAGCAGTTTGTCGTAGGTTCGAATCCTACTGGGCGGACTGCGTTTTACTTAAGATAATATATATGAATAAAAATAAATTTCCGACATACATTATATTTATAATCTTGCTGGCGATTTTAGCCGGATTTTTCGATTACCAGCCTATTTGGTCAAAAGTTGTTTCCAAGATTCATTTGCCCCAGGTTTTTCTCCGCGATTGGCGGCTGGGCCTTGATTTGGTTGGCGGCAGCATTTTAACTTACAACATTGATTTAAACGAGGTGGCGGCCACGGACAGGGATTCAGTGGTAAATGGCTTGCGCGATGTTATTGAAAGGAGGGTTAATCTTTTTGGCGTTACCGAACCGCAGGTTTATACCGCCGAAGCCGGTGAAGATAAGCACCTGATTGTGGAATTGGCCGGCATTAAAGACATTAACCAGGCCATCGAAATGATAGGCGAGACGCCGCTTCTTGATTTTCGCGAAGTGGAGATACTCCCGGCAGCCGCAACGAGCAGCGCGGGGCAATTCGCCGGCGAAGATTCGAATTATAAATTTATTCCCACTAATTTGACCGGCCGCTATATAAAAAGCGCCCAGGTGGATTTTGATAATTTCGGCAAGTCCGTGGTCAGTATTTCTTTTACCGATGAAGGCGCGAAAATTTTTGAGGATTTGACCGGCCGGAATGTCGGCAAGCCCTTGGCGATTTTTCTCGATAATGAGCCCATTGAAATACCGACCGTCCAGGAAAAAATAAGCGGCGGCAACGCCCAGATTTCCGGTAATTTCACTCCGGCTTCCGCCCGGAAATTAGTGGAACGGTTTAACGCCGGCGCCCTGCCCGCGCCCATAGAATTGTTGAGCCAGCAGACGATAGGCGCGAGTTTGGGCCTGGATTCCCTTCAAAAAACTATTTTTTGCGGGATCATCGGCTTTATCCTGGTTATTTTATTTATAATCGGATTTTACCGGGGGTTCGGCTTGATAGCTTCATTGGCGCTGATGATTTACGCGGTTTTGACTTTAGGGATTTTCAAGGTTATCCCCGTGACTTTGACCCTGTCCGGCATCGCCGGTTTTATTCTTTCCATTGGAATGGCGGTTGACGCCAATGTTCTGATTTTTTCCAGAATGAGAGAAGAATTGAAAAAAGGTTTGCCGAAAAGAGCGGCGATTGAAGAAGGATTCCGCCGCGCCTGGCCGTCCATCAGGGATTCAAATATTACAACTATTATTATTGCCGTGATTCTGTTTTATTTCGCAACCAGTTTTGTCAAGGGATTTGCCCTGACGCTTTTTATCGGCGTTTTAATGAGCATGTTTTCGGCCATTACCGTCAGCAAAGGTTTGCTGGAAATGTTTACTAAAAATAAAGAAAAACAAAAATAGGATTATGGATATTATAAAATATAGAAATATTTTTTTCATATTTTCCGGTATTCTGATTCTGGCCAGTATTTTCGCCTTTTCTTTTTTTGGCGTAAGACAGGGGATTGATTTGGTCGGGGGCACCAATTGGCAGATTCAGATAAAGGATTCGGCGGTCAAGGATAGCGATTTGAAATCGGCTTTGGGAGAAATATCGGGCTATTCCGATTTAACAATTAAATATTTGGCTGATGGGAATTTTATCGTAAAATTTCCAAGCATTTCCGAGGAAAATCATCAGAAATATTATCAAGGGCTTAAAGAAAAATTTGGGGAAGTTTCGGAGCTGAGCTTTGAAAGCATTGGGCCGACTATTGGCCAGGAATTGAGGCAAAAATTTATTTGGGCTTTTACTTTCGGATTATTAAGCATTTTGCTTTACATAGCCTGGGCGTTCAGAAAAGTTTCTTATCCGGTTAAATCCTGGAAATATGGGTTAATAGTTATTCTCTCTGCTTTTCATAATATTATTATTCCCTGCGGTTTGATGGCCTTTTTGGGCTGGCGCCAGGGCATAGAGATAGATACAAATTTTATCGTCGCCCTTATGTTCATTCTGGGTTATTCAATCAATGACACCATCGTTGTTTTTGACCGGATAAGAGAAAATTTGTTTTTAACCCATAATAAAGGAAATTTTGATTTCGGCGTGACGATTAATTCGGCTATCAAGCAAACTATCAACCGTTCAATTAATACTTCTTTGACTACGGTTTTGGCGGTATCGCCTCTTTATTTTATCGGTCCGCTTTCCTTGAAAT
>PCXL01000025.1:11476-12241 GCA_002787695.1 Candidatus Zambryskibacteria bacterium CG10_big_fil_rev_8_21_14_0_10_42_12
ATCGCCAGTCCTCTTTTGTACGTGTGGCATCATAAAAATAAGAAATGAAACAGATTTGGCATACTCTTTCCGTAAACGAGGTCATTAAAGAATTCGGAAGCGACCCGCATTCAGGGCTATTGGAAGAGGAGATAAAAAAACGTCAACAAAAATTCGGTTTTAACAAACTGCTCGAAGAAAAGCCCTTATCTAAACTAAAAATATTTATAGAGCAATTTAAAAGCCCTTTAATTTATATTTTAGTTATCGCCGGCATTACCACTTTAGTTTTGAGAGATTTTACCGACGCCATTGTTATTTTCGGCGCGGTTTTTTTAAATACCATTTTCGGATTTTTTCAAGAGAATAAAACTTCAAAAATTTTATCGGAACTAAAAAAATTAACAAAAATCAAGGCCTATGTCATCAGAAACGGCGACGAAAAAGAAGTCAATCAAGAAGAATTAGCGCCGGGCGACATTATTTTATTGTATCCGGGAAACAAGGTTCCAGCTGACGGCAGGTTGATTGAGTCTCATAATTTAAAAGTTAATGAGGCCTCTCTGACCGGCGAATGGTTCCCGTCCGAAAAAATAACCGAAGTTTTGCCGGAGAAAACTCCTTTGGCTGACCGGGATAATATGGTCTTTATGAGTTGCGTGGTTGAAGACGGTCGAGGAAGAGCCATCGTAACGGAAACCGGATTAAAAACAGAAATCGGCAAGGTAGCGGAAATGATTAGAGGAGCCAAAGAAGAAAAAACGCCTTATCAGAAAAAAATAATTC
>PCXL01000005.1:0-207 GCA_002787695.1 Candidatus Zambryskibacteria bacterium CG10_big_fil_rev_8_21_14_0_10_42_12
CAATCTACCAAAATCCGTACTACCATTATCCAAAAGTGTTAGGACTCCAGAAGCAGATGATTGTAAATTTGACCTAGATCCAGAACTACCTACCGCAATAAAGTTATCTGCGTAAACACCTGTAGCAAAGTAACCTGTACGTGGACGGAGACTGTCTGCTAGACCGATGTCGTATGAGTTATCAGTACCGAAGACAAATCCCCCGCC
>PCXL01000005.1:228-774 GCA_002787695.1 Candidatus Zambryskibacteria bacterium CG10_big_fil_rev_8_21_14_0_10_42_12
GTTTGGAGTGGTGGTGCCGATACCAACATTACCGTTAGTATCTACCACCATGCGGTACAAACTCTTGGAAACATCATACAAACCAAAAGAATCATAAGCAGAAGCTTCTGGTATACCAGTCTGCAATCTATAAATCTTGCCTCCACCAGCTGTGTTAGTGATACGGATAGCAGCTTCTTCTCCAGAAGACTGCGCGCCAGAGACATCTAATTTAGAAGCTGGGGCATTGGTACCGATACCCACATACCTACCTGGCAATAATGCTAAGTCTGTAGAACCACCTGTTTGAATTGTCTTTACCCCAGTAGCAGATGAGAAATCTAGCACCGCAGTAGAAGCAGACAAAGTAACTGGTGTACCTGTCACCGTAAGCGCACCAGTTATAGTATTAGTAGAACCAAGACTAATCCTAGTATTAGAACTAGAGTCTTTAATGTTGTTACCGTTGATTTGTAAGTTATCATCTACAGTCAAAGTATCTTGAGTAATATCAAAGATAGCGTTTTCTACTCCAATAGATGCGTGTGCCAACACATCTCCTTCGGC
>PCXL01000005.1:788-1816 GCA_002787695.1 Candidatus Zambryskibacteria bacterium CG10_big_fil_rev_8_21_14_0_10_42_12
AAACATCATTTACCGCGACACCAAACAAAATATTATCTGTAGAAGCAGAACTTGGATTGATATAAGCAATAGCGTCTCTAATATCTGTACCTTGTGATGCGCCAGTGACCCAAAGCTGTCCGGCAATACTAGATGAAGCAGTACCAGAGACTACTAGACTGTTTTGTAAGTTAACTGGGAAGTTATTGAAATCAAATCGCTTTAAAGTAGAGTCCCATTTTAGAATAGCATTTGGAGATTCTGTGCCTCGTTCAAACTGTATAGAAGTATCTTCTGCATCGGCTGTAACATTGCCGGTGTTAATAATAAAGGTAGATGAAGCGGTACCACCTGCTACTAAGTTGTCAAAGACAGCAGTATTAGCATAAAAGTTTGCCCAACGGAGAGCTGGCGCCCCCAAGTTATAACTATCATCCGTAGTAGGTTCAATATTTGAACTTACTCTACCTGTCAAAGTTATAGTATCTGAAGAAGCATCTCCCAAAGTAGTATTGCCGAGAACAGATAGATTACTAGAAAGACTATTAGTACCAGTAGTAGCAGTAGAGTTAAACAGTCCTGTTATCTGCACGTCACCTTCTGCATCTACTCGGAGTTTTTCTGTGCCATTTACAGCTACACCCAATAAAACATTGTTAGTACCGGCACTTGATGGACTTATATAAACAGAACCTTCATTAATAGCTGTACCAGTTGGGGTAGCGAGAAATTGTATCTGTCCACTAGTAACAGAAGATGTCAGAGAGCCATTAACAGTTAAAGCTCCGCCAACCACTACATCTCCACTGGTTTGTAGTGAGCCCGCAGTGGTGTTAACTACCCCCACACCAAGTCCTCCACTAAAATATCCATGACCTGTATCATCTCCAGCATTACCACCCACAGAGAACTTCACTGTAGGTGTGGTGGTACCGATACCGACATTGCCACTAGTAACATTAAATATAGTATCGCCTCCTTGGTTATTTATCTGTAGCGGTCTGCTGTTCCAAGATTGTAAATAAACATAAGACGCATCAGAAGTAAGA
>PCXL01000010.1:0-591 GCA_002787695.1 Candidatus Zambryskibacteria bacterium CG10_big_fil_rev_8_21_14_0_10_42_12
TCTGTTTATGCTACCGGCAAAGATTTTCTTTATGGGTTTACAATAGGTGAAATTTCAGAAATTTATGACGATCCAAATAATACTTTCAAGGAAGCTTCAATAGAGCTGCCATATGAGGTCGCTAATATTACTGACATCTCAGTCGTCTTTTAATGAAATCGGATAAAGCGTTTTTAAATGGAATAATTGCTTTTGCGATTGTTCTTGTTTCTGGGCTTATACAAAATACTGATATTCTCTCAATAGGTCAGCTGAAACCAAATTTGATTCTCGTGGTGCTTTTTGCTCTCGCTTTTTTTATACCATCAGCGCCATTTTATGCATTACTTGCTGTTTTTGCAGATGCAATTGTCAGATTTCATCCCTTTTTTGTAAGAATGGATTTTGTGTTCTTGTTTTTGGTTTTAGCAAGTTATTGGGTATCTGATAGGCTTCCTAGTAAGCCAATGTTTAATTATGTGATTATTATAACTATTGGCACTTTGCTTCTATATGCACTGGCTTCTCCTTCGTTTATAATTAAGGCTCCCGTGACGGTTTTTTTTGAGTTAATTTATAATAATATTATTGGTTTTATAATCTTCCTTGTTT
>PCXL01000010.1:711-919 GCA_002787695.1 Candidatus Zambryskibacteria bacterium CG10_big_fil_rev_8_21_14_0_10_42_12
ACGGTCTGTTTATACGGCGAGAGCTAGTACAAACCTAAGTAGGGAGATTTCTCTTCCGAGCTATCGTGCTGTTATTGTCGATAGATATGGTGAGCCGCTTGTGAAAAATGAGAGTTCATTTAGTGTTTTTGTAAATTTACAGCTTTATTATAAAGACGAGGAGGAGTTTTTGGGCGTAGTAAAAGAAATTGCGGATATCCTTAAAAAA
>PCXL01000010.1:940-1772 GCA_002787695.1 Candidatus Zambryskibacteria bacterium CG10_big_fil_rev_8_21_14_0_10_42_12
TCGTGATATTGATTCTGCGGAAGCGATTGCGATAAAGGGTTTAAACATAGATGATATGCAGGTGGTTGATGACTATAGGAGGTTGTATCCAGATGGTCCTGTGTTTTCGCATTTGATTGGTTATACCGGAATTGAAAAAGGAAATTCAATTGTTGGAAAGGCGGGTCTCGAGCTTCAATACGAGGATAGGATTCGTGGTGAGGATGGAAAATATGTTTTTTATCAGGATGCGAGGGGGGAGGTTTTGGGTAGTAAGCTCGTAAGCGCTCCGAAACCCAGTGAAGAACTTAAGACGACAATTGATGCTGATTTGCAGAGATATTTTTATCAGAGTCTTAAATCGACACTAGATTCAAGTGGAAGGACTTCTGGTATTGGCATTGCTTTGGATCCGAGAAATGGAGAAGTTTTAGCTCTTGTCGGTTTTCCAACTTTTGATAATAACGTTTTCGTTGATAGTTCGAAGAGTGGTGAGCGGAGTGAAATTTTAAATGATTATTCGAGGCCTCTTTTTAATAGGATGATATCGGGGGTTTATAGCCCAGGATCTACAATTAAACCCCTAGTTGCTCTCGCGGCTCTTCGAGAAGGAGTGGCAAACACAGAGACAAAGATTTTTTCTTCGGGTGTTCTTTCTATTCCAAATCCGTATAACCCAGATCTTCCTAGTAATTTTTTGGACTGGAAAGCTCATGGTTGGGTTAGTGTGTTTTCTGCATTGGCTAGGTCGAGTAATATATATTTCTATGCGGTTGGTGGTGGTTTGCCAGCAAGCGTGAGGTCGGCGGAGGATCTGACAAGGGGTCAATTTTCTATTGATGGTCTTGGGATT
>PCXL01000011.1:0-58851 GCA_002787695.1 Candidatus Zambryskibacteria bacterium CG10_big_fil_rev_8_21_14_0_10_42_12
CCCACCGATGGAACTGAGACACGGTCCATACACCTACGGGTGGCCGCAGTCGAGAATCTTCCGCAATGGACGAAAGTCTGACGGAGCGACGCCGCGTGGTTGATGAAGTCTTTCGGGACGTAAAGACCTTTTATGAGATAGAAAGTTTATTGATCGTCTCATGAATAAGGGGCTCCTAACTCTGTGCCAGCAGGAGCGGTAATACAGAGGCCCCAAGCGTTATCCGGAATCACTGGGCGTAAAGGGTGTGTAGGTGGTGTACTTAGTCTTTTGTTAAAGCTCGGGGCTCAACTCCGAAAAAGCAAAAGAAACGGGTACACTAGAGAGTGCGAGAGGTTTATGGAACTCATGGAGTAGGGGTGAAATCCGTTGATATCATGGGGAACACCAAAAGCGAAGGCAATAAACTGGCGCATTTCTGACACTGAAACACGAAAGCGTGGGTAGCGAACGGGATTAGATACCCCGGTAGTCCACGCCCTAAACGATGTTCTCTAGCTTTAGGAAGTATCGACCCTTTCTGAGGCGAAGCTAACGCGTTAAGAGAACCGCCTGGGTAGTACGAGCGCAAGCTTAAAACTCAAAGGAATAGACGGGAGCTCGCACAAGCAGTGGATCATGTGGTTTAATTCGATGATAAACGAAGAACCTTACCAAGGCTAGAAATCTAGACGAAAGATCCTGGAAACAGGATCCCTCGCAAGACGGCTAGACAGGTGTTGCATGGTCGTCGTCAGTTCGTGGTTTGAATTGTTCCCTTAAGTGGGGTAACGAACGCAACCCCCATTGTGTGTTACACGTATCACACGAGACTGCCCCCGCTTAAGCGCGCAAGCGCGCAGCTTACAGCTTTTGGCTTACAGCTTTCAGCTTGAATCCTGGATTCAATGCATCGGAAGCTAACAGCTAGAAGCTAACAGCTAGAAGCTTGTTAGTTTAAGCGGGGGAGGAAGGTGGGGATGACGCCAGATCAGCATGACCCTTGATGCCTTGGGCTACACACATGATACAATGGCGACTACAACAGGTTGCGACGGGGTAACCCTGAGCTAATCCTTAGAAAAGTCGCCCCAGTTCGGATTGAGGGCTGCAACTCGACCTCATGAAGTTGGAATTGCTAGTAATCGCAGGTCAGCCATACTGCGGTGAATACGTTCTCGAGCTTTGTACTCACCGCCCGTCAACTCAAGGGAGCCAGGAATACCCGACGTACACGTTCATCGTGTCCTACGGTAAGTTTGGTGACAGGGAGTAAGTCGTAACAAGGCACGGCTAGCGGAAGCTGGTCGTGGAATAATTCAACTGAGATGTGTTCATTAAATTGAACTTATCCGGTCGATTGTTCACCTTTGGTGAATACAGATGTGATATATCATCTTTAAAAAATATTTGACTGCGGGAAAGACCGCCCCTCGTTCGGTCGCAAGATCGAGCCGGGTAAGAAGGCAAAGCGGAACAAGACACAGTAGAGAAGTCAGTATATGTATATTTTAACGCAAATGAACCCGCCTAGGCGGGTTCATTTGCGTTTCATGTAGTTTTATGATATAATAAAAATCAGAGAGATGTGCGCAACCCGCACAAGAGGAGGAACCATGGTTGATCATGGTTTTGACATTCGCAAGCCCCGAGAATTCCGGCCAAAGTTCTGGATTTATGGAGCGGGGATTGCGGTGTTCGGATTGAGCGCTGCAAGTGAAGGCAATGATGATTGGCACTGGGCCGCGTTGGTTCTGCTGATCTGGACTGCATGCTTCCCTCTATGCTGGGGGCTAGGGCGGAGTATTGCGAACTGGTATCGCACTGGACATTGGTAAGTCCTGCGATGTCGAAAATCGGCCAGGGTGCTCCCGCACACCCAGGCCGTTTTTGTTTTAAAATAGAGACAGGAGGTCCTGTATGAGAGATTTTTGTTGGAGCACATCGGGAGATTGTTGGGTACCTTGGAAATTCATTATTCTTATGGTTTTTGTGGTGTTCTTTAGTTTTTACCCAGTAATGTTCGGTGTAATTTTGTTGTGCGTGTCAGGTTCTGGTCTTTTTGTCGAAATTATATTCTTAATTTCGACAAAACGAAGTCGGTTGAACCGATAGAGGGCGTACTAATGGTTACATGGTGCGCTCTTTCTTAATATCTTGTTTTTAGCCTATTTTTTTGATAGTTTAGTGAAGCTAAATTAGTTTCTCTCCAGTGTGCGCGATTAGCTCAGGTGGTTAGAGCGCGTCACTGATAATGACGAGGTCCCAGGTTCGAGTCCTGGATCGCGCACACTGAGGAGGAACGTTTTTATTTTTCATGTTTACAAAACACACCAAAATTGTAGCGACGATTGGTCCTGCGACAGAAAGCAAAGAAATGCTAGAAAAACTCGTTCTTGCGGGGCTTAATGTCATGCGCCTCAATTTTTCTCATGGTGATTTTGCTGAGCATCAAGCTCGTGTTGATAACTTGCGTGCAGTCTCAAAAAAACTCGATAGACCAGTTGCAATTCTCCAAGATCTCTCTGGTCCTAAAATTCGTATTGGTGAATTTGATACAGAGCGGGTTGACCTTGAGGCGGGAAAGAAAATTTCATTAGTAACCGGCAAAAAATTTATAGGAAACGAAACGCGCGTATGGGTAAACTATCCAACACTCCATAAAGAACTTCATAAAGGAAGTATAGTATTCGTTGATGATGGAAAGAAAAAACTAATCGTGGAATCAATCAAAAAAAACGAGATCGCTTGTAAAGTTATCGTTGGAGGAAATACAAAAGGACGTCGTGGAGTAAATCTTCCAGGTGCATACCTCAAGACTAGTTCACTTACAAAAAAAGACAGAGAGGATTTACAATTTGGTATCAAAAATGATGTAGACTTTTTCGCACTTTCTTTTGTGCGCCAAGCGAAAGATGTTGTAGAGCTCCGCGATATTTTGCAGCAAGCAAAGTCTGATGCACAGATTATTGCAAAGATTGAAACAGAAGAGGCGATAGAAAATCTAGAAGACATAATTGCAGTTGCAGACGGTATCATGATCGCGCGCGGAGACTTGGCTATTGAGGTACCAGCAGAAAAGGTTCCGCTCTATCAAAAACGAATGATTGAACTGTGTAGGCAAGCAAATAAACCAGTGATCACGGCAACACAGATGCTTGAAAGTATGATTAATTCTCCGGTACCGACTCGTGCAGAAGTGTCTGATGTGGCAAACGCTATTTTCGACGGAACAGATGCGGTGATGCTCTCAGAAGAAACAACACTTGGTTCTTATCCGGTTGAAGCGGTGTCTGTTATGGCACGTGTTGCAAATGAAGTAGAGACACATGGGAGAGCTCATTTTAAAAACGGTCACGAAAACAAAATGCTCTATGATGAATTGGCGCAGTCAGCACTTCGTATCGCTGGGGCGGTAGATGCAAAAGCCATCGTAGCTATTACAGAATCGGGAAGTACTGCACGAGCCCTTGCGTCCAGAAGGCCTACGCAGCCTATTATCGCAGCTACAGGAGATTTTAAGACAGAGACACGTCTTACACTTTCTTTTGGTTGTTTTCCGCTCCATACGACAGACAAGGGTTCATTTGAGTCTGTGATGAAGCAGGTATCTCTTTTTGTAAAGACAAATAAGCTAGCTAAAAGGGGTGACAATATTGTAGTTATTTTTGGTGAACCAGTTGGCAAAAAAGGAACAACAGCAAATGCGGTTTCAGTGCAATGTATTTAATATCAGTAATACGTGATGTTATTGACAAAAATATTTTCGTGTGATAGTGTTTCTCGCTAGAAGTTCGGACCCTCTCTTGCTTGGGTCTATTTTCAATTAGAGGTATAGGCCATGATGAAAGCCATCTCCGAGGCGCTCAATCGTCTCATTCAGGCGGGCACACTCCGCCTTCTCCGATCTATCTCGGGGGCTATCAAACAGTCTCCAGAGGTCACTACGGCACTTCAGTGCCAAATTGAGGTCTTGGTTTCGGTCAACGATACCAAGACGTTCCGGTGGGATCTGACCCGTCTGCTCCGTCTCCAGTTCGCCCAGCATGGCAGGTTGGTTCCGGTGGAACTCATGCAGATCGTTTCCGGCGAGAATCAAGAGCAACAGTCGACGCCACAAGTGGCGGGGAACAAGCTGGTGCCCCCCATCGAGAAGCCGCTGGCCAAGAAGAAACCGCTGGTCGACAAGGTGTTTGACAGGTGGTGCACACTGCTTGCCTCCGCGGCGGCGGGCGAACGTACGCCCTTCGAGGAGCTAAAGGAGCTCACGTGGCACTTTCTTTTCGAGGCGCCGCGTGATCTCACGAGCGAGATCTGGAGCGACTTGGTCGGAGCGATATTCTTCATTGATACGCATCGGCGGGCACTCTTCGCGTCCAAAGATGGTGCACGGAATATCTTCCGTCGGATGCCGGTCGGCATTTTGCGGGAGGCGATCTTCGGGCAGGATGGTTTCTTGGTTCGGACCAACATCATGTTGGACGAGATCAAAAAGGATTCGGCTGACGTGCCACCGTGGGTTGTCGCCAAGACCTACTTTTTCCTGAATGCTCTCGAAGCACTCATGGAGAGGAAGGTGCTCGATGAAATGGAAACCGGTTTGGTCGAGCAGTTAATCGATTCGCTGATCAAACAGGTGCGGATCCAAAATTTGCTCGACGAAGCCGAGCGGGTGGAAGGCATTCGCCCAAAAGCCAAAGCAGTCGGTGAACGTCGAATAGGCTGGGTCGACCCCGAGGCCGACAAACTTCGGAAGGAGGGCAAGCCGGTCAATTCGATCATGGCCGAAGCGCTTGTGGGTGTCCAGGCGGCTTTCAAGCCGAACGGCTCGCCGGCGAATCACACCTAACCTAATCAGAACCACTGCGGTGGCGAGATGTACAAATGTACTATTCTCGCCACCGCGGTTTTGTTTTACATAATAATATTCGGTTCAATTTCTAACATAATGTTGTATTTTTCTTTGATAGCATTTTGTATTTTTGTGACAAGAGTTGTGAGATCGTGAAAATTGCCTCCTCTATTAATCACGACTAACGCATTGTGCTCATATGTCCCAACAGGTCCAGGAAATCCTTTGAAACCAGTCTGCTCCAAAAGCCAGCCAGCAGGAATTTTATAGAGACCATCTGGTTCAATAAAATAGGGTGCCTTAGGAAACTGTTGGATAAACCGCACTCCTGCTTCTTTTGAGAGTCTCGGATTTTTGAAAAAAGAACCACTATTTGGAATGAGTTTTGGATCGGGAAGTTTTGTTTTTCTAATTTCAATAATTGTATTTCTGATATCTGAGAGGGACGGTGTCTCGATTCCTTTTTCTGAAAGTTTTTCTGTAACTCCTTTGTAGGAGGGAATGGGCGTCTGATCGGTAGGATTCATTTTTTTGAGTGTGAGCGTAATGCTTGTGACGACAAATCTTCCGGGTATATGTTTAAACAAGCTGTCTCTGTAACCGAAAGAACAGTCTTTGTTTTGAATATCTGTAAACTCTTTTTTATCTCTATCGTAGACATGAACGTGCACCAACACATCTCTGATCTCGCTTCCGTAGGCGCCAACATTTTGGATGGGTGTTGCGCCGACACTTCCCGGTATGGCAGAAAGCGCTTCAATGCCTTGGTAGCCGTGTCTTACTGCGTGTGCGACCAATTGGTCCCACGAAACACCTGTACCTATCTCTAAAGTAATAGTATCTGTATTCTCATGAACTGTATTGATGCCTGGGATATCAATTTTACCAATGGTTAGATCGTGATGGATATCGCTGAAAAGAGTATTGCTGCCACCGCCTAAAATAAATAATGTGTCGCCATAAGACTCAAGTAGACGTATAAGATCTTCTTTTTGTTGGATATGCTCTATCTTATTTACAGTCCCTCCTATATGCATAGTGAGATATGGACGAATTGACGCTGGGGATGACATATATATCATATATGATATATTAAATTTCATTAAAAAACTTCACCCTGCCTGTGAAAAACATATCTTAGTTACGAGATACTCGTCTCGACCTCATGATAGCTTCGGCTATCCTTCGGTCTCCGACTCGATCTCTCACTGACAGATATGTGTTTCTCGGCTTGGGGACCTAACTTTTTTAATGAAATTATCCTTATGACGAATCAAGAACAAATAGCGTATTTTATTAGGTCTCTCAGGGAACAGAGGGGGCTCACACAACAAGAATTTGCAAAACGACTCGGCACTTCGCAAAGTGCAGTAGCTCGTATGGAAGCCGGAAAGCAAAATTTTACCGCCAAAGAATTATCAAAAATAAGTGATGCGCTTGAACATAAAATAATTTCTCTTGATGATTCTATCGATTTTCGCATTACGGGTGGTAAGAAACTTTCGGGTTCAATTGAAACAAATACCTCTAAGAATGGAGCACTCGGCCTTATGTGTGCCGCACTGGTAAACAAGGGTAAAACAACACTTCATGGTATTCCTCGTATCGAGGAGGTTAATCGGCTCATAGAAATATTTGAAAGTATAGGAATCTCTGTTATTTGGGTTGATGAACGATCTCTTGAAATAAAACCTCCAAAGAAATTTTTATTACAAAATTTAGACGAGAAAGCTGCGAGCCGTATTCGTTCAGTACTTATGATGATAGGACCCCTCCTGCATCATGTGGGGCACTTTACGATCCCACATGCGGGAGGTTGCAAGATGGGCAATAGAACTATTGAAGCACATAGGCACGGGCTCCAGGCGCTTGGTGCAAAGATTGTCACGAAGAGTACCCATTATGATGTTTCCGTAAAAAAAATGAAGCCAGCGGAGATCGTCATGTATGAAGCGAGCGATACCGCTACGGAAAATATTTTGATGGCGGCCGCACTCGTTCCTGGTAAAACAGTTATTGAATTTGCACCACCAAACTATCAGGTGCAAGATGTCTGTTTCTTTTTAGAGAAACTAGGGGTAACAATTGAAGGAATCGGCAGTACGACACTCACTGTTCATGGTCTCTCTGACATTAATCAGAGTGTTGAATATACAAACAGTGAAGACCCTATTGAAGCCATGATGTTTATTTCTGCTGCGATTACAACTGGTTCAGAGCTTACGATTACTCGGGCGCCTATAGATTTTCTAAAGTTAGAGCTTTTAAAACTTCAGAAAATGGGACTTACATACAAAATAGAAAAAGAATATTTTTCACACAATGGACGTACAAAACTGGTTGATATCATTGTGTACCCGTCAAAACTTAAGGCTGTGGGCGACAAAATCCACGCACTTCCATATCCGGGGATCAATACAGACAATCTTCCGTTTTTTGTACCGATTGCAACTCAGGCACAGGGGACAACCATGATCCATGATTGGATGTGGGAAAATAGGGCAATTTATTTTACAGAGCTTAATCGACTTGGCGCTTCGGTTGTTCTCGCTGACCCGCATCGTGTATTTATTCAAGGGCCCACGAAACTTAAGAGCGCACAGGTTGTCTGTCCTCCTGCACTTCGTCCTGCAGTTATTATCTTGATCGGCATGCTTGCTGCAGAGGGCGTTTCGATGTTGCGCAATGTTTATTCGATCAGTCGTGGATATGAGGATATTGCAAAGCGATTAAATAGTATTGGGGCTCAAATAGAGGTGGTGCACGGACATATGTAAAAAGGAAGAGCCGGCTACCTTGTGTTGCCGGCCCCGTTTTGAACGAGTACAAGATTTCTCCTGTTGCTTCGTTCGGTCTTATGATCGCGATGTTGACTGTAAAGAAAGCCATCACCACAGGCAATCGTGCAGATTTTATTGCATGCTACACGATTGGTATCTCCTCCCGCTTCAGCGAAGAGTTGTCTGATGAGCGAATAGAGAGCGACGGACTTAAAGTTGTCAGTGCCCTCATACTTTGTCAGAAACCTCCTCAATTCGGGATGCGTTTTCTCTTGCAATTCATACGGCAAGTTGTGGGCACCGGCCGTAATGAAGGCCTGAAGTGTCGCAGGATCTGCTCCCAGCGCATTGATGAGATTGTCTACAACTCCTCGTGCAAGTGACAAGAGACCGCAGTGGACAACACCGAGTCGTTTGCGGCTTGGGTCCCACACGAGTAATGTGGGACAGTCTGCTGAGCTAAGAGCGAAGGTCTGTCCTCTTTCAAGGATGAGCCCGTCTGCCATAACTGGCGGATTGCCTCTCCACAGTCTGAATGGGTGATCTTCATGCAAACGGTATCCCTTGGTAAGCAGGGATTGGTTTGGTGTTACGAGCCCGTTAAACGTTGAGGGATTTGGAGCAAAGGCATCGGTGATGCCTCGTTCTGACGCGAGTCTCGAGAGGTGCCATAAACGTTGCGCGCAAATTCCGGGATCACCGTGGGGACTGATCGCTTTGAAACTCCAGTCCAAATTCTCCTTATCTTGAAGGGCGCGAGGCCCAAAGAGTGAAGTGGTTACACCGCCAAAGAGTCGAAGCTCTTCGACAGGTGTGTATTGTTTGTGCATTCCGTCAAATACGGTAATACAAATAATTAATACTGTCAATCAAAAGAGTCTTTTATCTTCTTTAAAACGATCAATATTGTCTACCACATGGTGCTCATCGTTGCGGCTTATGGTGCGCAGGTGTTTTATGTCTGTATTCCAGATATTACCGTCCCAAAATTCAAGTGAATCAAAATTAGTTTTATACAACGCCTTGTCGCCATATACAGTACCGATGTAATAGTGTGTCTTGCCGGCTGACTGTGCTTCACGTATGCAGTCGAGCATAATCCAAAGCCCTAATGATTCATACGCATATATTAAATCGTAAAATGAGTACCAATAGTGTGACATGATTCCATCATCAATTTCTAGTGCATAACCAACGATGTTCTGTGTATCTTTGTGCGTATAGGTGATCACAAAAATTGGGAAACCAGATGCAAGAATCGTCGAGAATCTTTCTTTAGGCATAACGTGTGGCCCGTGTCGTTTTGCAAAATATTCAATACAGAAAGAAATAAATTGATTGTTTGTATAATCAAAATCTGCAAGTGGAGTTTTGGAGCGTACAAGTTGTCCATCAAATTTTTTGGCGACACGCCGATTTTCACTATTTGGCGAAAATTTTTCTAAATTAACTCGTGCACTCCTCGCCATATAAAGTGTTTGTTTGATATCAGAAGATCCGGTGTATGGTAAAAAACCTTGTTGGTATATATCTGACAAATTATCTCCATCTTCATAGATTGCATAATCACAGTAACCAAATGAGTATGATGTATATGAATGAACAAATTCACTTTTAAAAATCTTCATGATGTTTAGGATAATTATGTTCAATAAAATCAGGAAGCAGACCAATGAGTCCTCCAAGGTTGCCTGATGTGACAAGGACAATCAGATCGTCCGGGTGTACCAATTCTTTTATTTTGTCGAGCGCTTCAGTTGATGAGTGAACAGCAAAAACTTTCGTGTTGTGTTGCTGTATGCGCGCAATGATTTCATCCAATGTTAGCTGGTCATGTGTGTCAGCGCCCTGGGTTGATGGTTCGTATACCAGGACAGTATCACTCGTATCAAATACGTCGTCATAGTTGTGGATGTACGCTCTGTTACGCCAGCTGAATGTATGTGGCTCAAAGATGGTGAGTATTCTTCTTTGAGGGAAGTGGGTGTGGAGAGCAGCAAATGCAGTCTTGGCTTTCTCATACGATGAACCAAATGTCTCATATACTGATATAGAAGAATTCTGCGTTAATAATTCGAGTCTCCTCTTTACTCCTTTAAACGTTGAAACTGCATGTTGAAATACTTCAGGCGAGATAATATTTTTTGGAAGCAGACATGCCGCTGCTGCTAGGATATTTTCAACATTGTGTTTACCTAAAAGTGTTGTGTCTATATCAATAATAGGTTGCTTTTTGTGCATCAGCGTAAAGGTGGTTGTTGTGCCAAATGAAATGGCCGTTGCGGACCAGTCGGCTTCTTCTGAAAAACCGTACGACGTTTTGTGTCCCGCAAAATTTTTACTGATGTCTGTTGCGTATTTTTCGTCAGCGTGGATTAAGGTGCCATTCTGTGGAATTGATTGCACTAATAACTTGAATGGTTCTAAGTATGATTCGTGCGTAGGAAAAATATTGATATGGTCGTGGATGGCACTTGTTAATACGACGTGGTCAGGCTTGTAATACAAAAATTTAGATGTGTTATCCCAGTTTGCTGACGGATACTCATCGCCTTCTAAAATAAAAAAATGGCCACTGCCGATATGACCATGCATTGGAAAGTCATGAGTTACTTCACCGATGAAATAGCTAGGGTCTTGGTTAGCATCTGTCAGGCACCACGCGATAAGAGCAGTAAGCGTAGATTTTCCATATGAGCCGGCAACAACTATTCGTTCTTTATTTTTAGAAATTTCTTGAAGAATTTCTGGAAATGATTGTGTTGGTATATTGCGTCTTTTTGCTTCTGCTACTTCTGGATTTAATTCCGGAGTTAGACGTGCATTTTTTCCTATAATCACCACATCGACGTCATCCGGAATGTTGTCGGCGGCATAGTTTTTATTGTATAGAATGCCGTATTGGTCGAGATATGTGCTCACAGGTGGATATGCACCTTCGTCAGATCCTGTGACCTCCCAACCGAGCTGTTTTAGCATAAGCGCAACAGCACTCATGCCCTTGCCGGCAATCCCTATAAAGTGAACTTTTTTCATTATTGAGCATCATACCACGCTCAATATTGACTGTTAATTTGGAGAACAGGGGCAATTTCCTTTATAATCATGTACATGATTACTAAAACACGACTTCAATTCCTCGCCGCATTATTTCTAGTAGCACTTCCATTTTTAGGTATACCAGCATGGCTTGATACGATTCTTGTTTCGGCAAGCGGTCTTTTTATTGCGTTCACTACATTTTTGACTGCACGTGAAAGAAGGTTGCGAAGAAGAACTGCAAACATGATTGATGCCCCAAAAGAGGTAGATGTTGCTGTTGCATTTGAAAAAAGACCGGCTGAAGCAGTGATAGCTAAACCAAAACGAACACGTAAAAAAAGTGTGAAGGAAGTCGTACAGCAAGACACAGCTCCCGTTGAACCAGTTTTAACACCGACTCCTGAAGTCGTTGAAGTGCATACACCTGAAGTACAACCAGAACCAGAAGTAGTACAACCAGAACCGGAACCAGAAGAGAATACATATGGCAATGAGCCGGTGCCATCTCCGATAGACCCACATACGATGATAAAGAAAGTTTCTCGAAGAAGAGTTAAAACTCCTGTTCTTGTTAATGACACAGAAGATACGGAATAAACATGGCGCGTAAACCTCTATCTCGTACAGGTGTTTTTGTGATAAGCACCTTTGGGGTTTTACTTATTGCATTTGTAATTTACACAGTTCCCAAGTTATCTCAATTTACCTACGAATCAATTGATGTTGCGGGACTAGAGGAAGAAATGGTCTCAGAAGTAGATGTAATAAAAAAGAATGTATATAAAGCAAAACATCTAAAAACCCCCGATGCGGTGAAGGCAATTTATATGACAAGTTGGATTGCGGGCACGCCGTCTTTGCGGCAATCTCGTGTTATTGATGTGATTGATACAACAGAGATCAACAGTGTGGTAATTGATATTAAAGATGATACGGGTAAAATTTCATTTATTACGGATGACCCGATGATTGAAGAACTTGGTTGGTCCGAGAATCGTGTGGCAGACATGAAAGATCTTATTGAAATGCTTCATGAGAAAGATATTTACGTGATCGGACGACTGGCTGTGTTCCAAGATCCCTATATGACAAAAACGCGACCGGATCTTGCAGCAAAGTTTGCAAGTGATCCAACGAAAGTTTGGACAGACAGAAAGGGGCTTTCGTGGATTGATCCGGGCGCTAAGGAATATTGGGATATGATTGCACGCATCGCGTTTGCTGCGCATCGCATAGGCTTTGATGAAATAAATTTTGATTACATACGGTTTCCGTCAGACGGTAATGTGGACGATATTTATTATCCGTTTAGTGGCAATCGTATACTTGCATCCTCTTTTCATATGGAGAAGGCGAGAATTATCCAAGAGTTTTGGAAATATTTGTATGACGAAGTGCGGAATGGAAAAGACCCTATTACGGGAGACAAGTTTGAAGGGAAAATTTCAGCCGATATTTTTGGCATGACCACGACTGCGAGTGATGATATGCGGATTGGGCAAGTGTTTGAATATGCACTTCCGTATTTTGATTATATTGCACCGATGGTGTATCCGTCACATTATCCGACAGGCTTTTACGGAATTACTAATGTAAACGCTGTTCCCGGCACAGTGATATCTATTTCAATGGGTGAGGCGGTGCGTAGAGTGGAAGCGACAAGTACGATTCATTTGTTACCAGGCGAATCACAGATTGCATCTTCTACTTTGTTTACTAAAAAGTCATATGACAGAAACAAGCTACGTCCATGGCTGCAGGACAATGATTATCCGGTTCATTACACAGCCGAGATGGTCCGTGCACAGATAGATGCAAGCGAAGCACTTGGACTGAACTCTTGGATGCTCTGGGATCCTGCAAATACATATACAATTTCTGCGTTATTACCAGAATAGATCAAAATAATTTTGCTATACTTTAAGCAAGATTCTCATGGATAACCAAGAGCAGATCACATATTTTGCGGAGACAGATGCACGTGGTAAACGTGTACCTTTTGGTATAAAAGCAAAAGATAGAACAAAGCACATGTATGTGATCGGCAAAACTGGTATGGGTAAGTCAACACTACTTGAGAATTTGGCAATCCAAGATATTAAAAACGGAAACGGGCTTTGCTTTATGGATCCGCACGGAAAGACTGCAGAATTACTCCTTGAGTACATTCCAAAGGAGCGCATGGATGATGTATTGTATTTTGCACCATTTGACCTCGATAACCCTATTTCGTTTAACATTATGGAAGATGTCGGATATGACAAGCGCCATTTGGTTGTGTCTGGACTCATGTCTGCCTTTAAGAAAATTTGGCTAGATGCATGGAGTGCTCGTATGGAGTATATTCTCACGAATACACTTCTGGCACTTCTTGAATACCCGGATGCGACACTGCTGTCGGTTAATCGTATGTATACGGACAAGGCGTATCGTAAAAAAGTAGTTGAAAATGTGACAGATGCGACGGTAAAAGCTTTTTGGACAGAAGAGTTTGCAAACTATACGGACAGATTTACACAAGATGCAACCCCGGCTATTCAAAACAAAGTTGGACAATTCACCTCGAACCCGGTTATCCGCAACATCATTGGACAACCGAAATCTTCTTTCGATCTTCGTGAAATCATGGATCAGAAAAAGATTTTAATCGTGAACCTTTCCAAGGGGCGCGTAGGGGAAACAAATGCGAATCTGCTCGGTAGTATGCTCATCACCAAGATCTATCTGGCCGCTATGAGCAGAGCAGATGCGGGAGATCAAGCGATTTCCAAAATGCCAAATTTCTACCTGTATGTGGACGAATTTCAGTCTTTTGCCAATGAATCGTTTGCAGATATTCTCTCAGAGGCACGTAAATATAAGCTTAACCTCACGATGGCGCACCAGTATATCGAACAAATGGCGGAAGAAGTGCGTTCGGCAGTCTTTGGAAACGTAGGAACGATGATCACGTTTCGTGTGGGTGCCTATGATGCTGAAGTTTTAGAAAAAGAATTTGCACCCGTGTTTACCGCAGAAGATTTAGTGAATCTAGGGTTTACACAGATTTATCTCAAACTCATGATTGATGGGGTATCGAGTCAGCCGTTTTCTGCAACAACTCTTCCTCCCTTACCTCATCCGGAAGATTCTCTTGTAGAAAATCTCATAAAATCCTCTAAAGAGAAATTTGGTAAACCACGTGCTGAAGTTGAACAGGCTATACATGAATGGTATCAGGATGGCGCAAAACCTGCTCAAAATGAGCAAAAAAAAGATACAAAAGATGTGTCTGCGAAAAAAGATATTGGCACACATGATAGTCGTTCACATAAACCAATTTCAGATAAACCAAGAGACAAGAAACCTCATGTGCACGAGGTGCCCAAGATGGACGGCGCGACATCTATTAAAGAAGCAATGGAAAAAGCTCTCGATAGGACAGATGACAAAGGAAATTCTGAAAAAAATGAATCATTGCCACTTTCAACGCTTTTAAGTGACAAACAAAAGAAAGCTAACCCATCACCAGAGAAGGTGTCTTCTCTCAAGGATGCACTCTCTGAACTCATGAAAAAGCATCCTCAGAACAATAGTCAAAAACAAAAAAGAAATGATGTTCCTCCTAAAAAAGTGGAGAGACGGGAAGCACAAAAAAGTGATCAACAGGTGACCGCCAATGAAAGTTCTCACAAAGAACAGGCAGGAGTTTCCCCTGATGAGCTCAAGAAAATTTTTGCAGATTAGCATATACAAATAATATTTTTACGAATCTACAAATGACTACAAATCGGAATGTGTCTAAAGAAATGGAAAAAGTCATTTACCCGCAATTATCCTATTCTCTTACAGGTATATTGTTTAAAGTTCATAATGAATTGGGACAGTATGCACGAGAAAAACAATATGGCGATTTGCTGGAGTCTTATTTAAAAGAGGCATGTATATCTTATAAACGAGAATTGAACCTAGGAGATAGTGGTAATATTCTTGATTTTGTTATAGATAATAAAATTATCTTAGAATTGAAAGCGGTACGAGTGATCACGGGGGAGTCTTTTAGGCAGGTACAAAATTACCTACAGCAAAGTCACTTGAAGTTGGGTATATTGGTGAATTTTCGGGCAAAATATTTAAAACCTGCTCGAGTACTTCGAATTGATGGCCTGCATCATTTGTAGCCATTCGTTATAATTCGCATTATTTGTAGATTTGTATATGAAAAAAGTACTCATTTGTGCAACTGATTACCTTCCTCATGTTGGCGGGGCAGAACTTGCTGTATCTGAAATCGCAAAACGTTTGGCATCACAGGGATATATTTTTGATCTTATAACAGCACGGTTAGATACGAAACTTCCACGGTATGAATATATCGATGGTGTCCATGTATTTCGTGTAGGCTTTGGTTTTTGGTTTGATAAGTTTCTACTTCCATGTCTGGGCCTTATGCGATATGTGTCGCTCAGCAGAAGACCGTATGACGTTGTCTGGTCATTGATGGCGAGTCAAGGTTCTGTGTTGGCGTCATGCATTTCGATCATCTCTAAAACTCCTCTCTTACTCACTCTGCAAGAAGGAGATGAAGAAGAACATCTCGCGCGCTATGCCTTGGGCAGTCGCTTGTTATACCGATTGTTCATTAGACCTTGGCATGCACTTGTTTTTAAGAGGGCAAAACGCATCACGGCAATCAGTGAACACTTGAAGGTGCGGGCTGAACAACGTTCTCGTGCTCCTGTTGATATTGTGCCAAACGGTGTGAATCTTACTCATTTTAGCCAAGTCGATGATCAGCTGGTTGAACG
Organism: Candidatus Zambryskibacteria bacterium CG10_big_fil_rev_8_21_14_0_10_42_12; assembly: GCA_002787695.1. Lineage (GTDB taxonomy): Bacteria > Patescibacteriota > Minisyncoccia > Phycocordibacterales > 1-14-0-10-42-12 > 1-14-0-10-42-12. Next base: position 15,441 of record PCXL01000011.1, read on the forward strand.
TATTAAACAAACATATAACTTGGTTGGTAAAAAAGTTGTCGTATCGGTTTCTCGGTTGGTTAAGAAAAATAATATAGCAATGCTTGTTCGAGCATTCACACACGTGCTGGAAGATACGATGTTGTTTGTGGTAGGTGAAGGAGATCAAAAAAAATCGCTGGAATTACTGGTGGGTGCGCGTACCCTCTCCCACAGAGTCGTGTTTGTAGGTAGTGTTGATCCAAAAGAGGTTCCAGCATATGTGCATGCAGGAGATGTCTTTGCGAGAGTTTCTCTGTCTGAAGGATTTGGCAGTGCGTTTCTAGAGGCGTTTGCGGCCGGCGTACCAGTTGTTGCATCTCCGGTCGGTGGGATTGTCGATATTGTAAAAGACGGTGAAACTGGTTTGCTTGTATCACCTGATGATGAACATGCTATTGCTCAAGCCATTGAAAGACTGTTTGCAGATGAACATCTTCGGCAAACACTTATCGATAATAGTAAAGTGATGGCACAAAAATACAGCTGGGATACTGTCGCAGATCTTATGAGACAATCATTTGACCAAATGTAATCTAAAGCGCAGTATACCTCTATGAACTCAAAAACTCAGAAGGTGTTATTGATCTCGGGAATCGTTTTCCCTGAGATAGGTGGACCTGCTACGTATGTACATAATTTACAAAAGGAATTACGCCGTAAAGGGTTTACAGTTGATCTGATTTCGTATAATGCTTTTACTCGAAAACTACCAATCGGAATCAGACATCTTGCGCTCTGGCTCCAACTGCTTGTAAAAGGTTTGTTTTACGATCAGATGTGGGCTTTTGATGTTTTTTCAGCGGGCGTTCCTGCATATTTTGCTGCAAAGATTTTGAAAAAAAATTTTTTGGTACGGATTGGTGGCGACTCGCTCTGGGAGGCATACATTGCTCGTACAGAGGAAATGATCTTGCTTTCAGATTTTTATAAAGAAAAAAGACAGTATACATTAAAAGAAAAGTTAATGTCTTGGTCAATACGACAAGTTGTCTCGGGTGCTGATGCGGTGGTCTTTAGCACACAATGGATGTATGACATTTGGAAACAACCATATCAGATTTGTAAAGATTCTGTGTATATTATTGAAAATGCCTACGTACCGTATGACCTACGTAACGAAAATAATAATCAGGTAGTAGAAGGTCAAAAGATTTTTGTGTGCCCAACCAGGGAAACGTTCTTTAAAAATAAAAAAATGCTTATAGAAGTATTCGAGCAATTGAGTAAACCTAACGATGATATTGCACTTGATACAAAACCGCTCTCACATAAAGAGCATATAAGACGCATTAAGGCATCATATGCAGTTGTGATCCCGTCTCTTTCCGAAGTTAGCCCCAACCTATTACTTGATGCAATGTCAGTCGGTATACCATATATTATGACCAAAGATTCGGGATACGCTTATAGGTTTCCTGGTTGTGGCATATTGGTTGATCCGAGATCGCGAGAAGATCTTAAACATGCAATGACAAAAATATTAGATCCGCAAATATACATATCACTGAAAGAGCGGGCAAAGCATGTGCGTATCAACAGAACATATGCTGATGTTACGCTTGATTTTGAGCATAATTTTTTAAAGTAAATATGGAACGTATAACTGTACTTTCAATCGGTTCAGATAGAATGATGGCGGATGTTAATAGTCGTGTTGCAGAGAGAGCACGGTTGTACGGAAAGGCATTTCATAAGATGTACACTATTGTTTTTTCGTTGAAACAACACCATACTCCGCAACAGGTATCTTTAGGCAAAAATATAGAACTATTTTTTACAAATTCTAATCATCGTTCGTCTTATATTTTTGATGCTCTTCATATTGCAAAAAAAATAATACAACAATCACAAAACAATACGTTAGTGATTTCGACGCAAGATCCATTTGAAGCTGGATTGGTGGGACTACTCCTTTCAAAAAAATTTAATATTCCTTTGCATGTACAAATACATACAGATATTGGCAGTACTTTTTTTCGTACCCAGTCTATTCTCAACAGAGTAAGATTGTTTATAGCGCGTTTTGTATTGAAACAGGCAAAGGGTGTGCGAGTAGTCTCACCAGGTATCAAAAAATATCTTGTTGAGACATATGGTATGTCTGAATCCCAGATAACCGTGTTGCCTATTACTGGCAATTTTCAGCCCATGCCTCGCCATGAGCCAACGGAGTATTACGTTTTAATGGTGTCTCGTTTGGAAAAAGAAAAACGTATTGATCGAGCACTTCAGATTTTTAAAGAAGTTCTCGTAAAGAAACCAGACCTCATACTTAAAATTGCTGGCAAGGGCAGGGAGGAGAAAAAACTCAAACAATTAGTGAAGAAGATTGGAATTGAAAATAATGTGCAGTTTCTTGGTGACGTACAAGATGTAGCGTTGCTGTATGCGCAGGCATCTTGTTTATTACATGCGGCAGCCTATGAGGGATTTGGTATGGTGCTGTATGAAGCAATGCAGACAGGGTGCCCTATTGTAACCACGCGGGTTGGTATTGCGTCGGATCTCCAAGAGAAACATTACGACATTACTGTTTGTGATCTTAAGGATACAGATAAAATGTCACGGGCGATCGAATTTTATGCGAGTGAATTTAAGAAAAGTCATCCAGTCAATCTTGAATTTGTGGCTTCGGATAAGGATATATACATTAAGCACTATGTACAGTCTATCTGCCAAGCTTTAGGTACCAAGCTGGTATAATTAACAAATATGTATTGGATTATTAAAGACGTTATTAAAAACCCTCATATTGCTGTGAGATATTTGCTTGCGGGTACAGTGGGGGCTTTTTCAAATGTTTTTTCATTCTATCTGTTTACACACTATCTCGATATTTGGTATGTATTGGCGGCTGTGATGGCAGCGTTTGTAGGTTATGTGACCGCTTTTTGCCTTCAAAAGTACTGGACATTTGGGGACTACAATCATCAAAAGTTTACTCGTCAGGCTCTCGCATACTTGGCGGTTACGTGTCTTAATATGCTTGGAGGAATTGCGATCCTTACGTTTCTGGTTGAGGTTGTATTATGGGGGCACGTTGTGTCACAAACAATTGCTGTGTGCACGATGTCGATTACCAGTTTTGTAATAAATCGACATGTGACGTTTAATCACGACATTATCTGATATGCGATTGTTGATCCTCACGCAAGTGGTAGATAGAAATGATCCGGTTCTGGGTTTTTTTCATGAGTGGATTAATGCGTTCGCACTACATTTTGAATCAATTACGGTTATTTGTCTCAAAAAAGGTGTATATAATTTACCTCACAATGTCCGTGTATTTTCTTTAGGAAAAGAAGAGGGGAAGAATAGATTTACGTACGTTCTGCGCTTTTTCACATGCATAATCTCATTACGCAACGAGTATGATAGCGTATTTGTTCATATGAACCAAGAGTATGTTTTACTCGGTGGCATTATATGGAAAATATTTCGGAAAAGAGTCTCTATGTGGAGAAATCACCATGCGGGAAGTTTTCTAACAGATATAGCTAGTTTTTTTTGTGATCAGGTTTTCTGCACATCTAAATATTCATATACGGCAAAATATAAAAAAATTATCTTTATGCCAGTTGGTATTGATGCGGATGTTTTTTATCCAAGGGATGTTACGAGAAAGAATAATACATTATTATTCATTGCACGCATTGCACCTCCCAAAAATCTGCACCTGATTATCGATGCGCTCATTATCTTGAAACACAAAGGGTTAGATTTGGAATTAGACGTCTATGGCGCGCCACTACCTAAAGATGAAGCATATTTTGAGAACATTAAACAATCTGTAAAAACACATAGGCTCCAGGTTATATTTCATGGTCCCATTAAAAACACTGAGACTCCGTCTATATATACAAGCCACGATATATGTATCAACATGAGTTCAAGTGGTATGTATGACAAAACTATATTTGAGGCTATGGCGTGTGGCTGTCTTTCAATAGCCTCAAATAAGAATCTTGTTGGCTTAGTAAAGGATATATTTATTGTGAATCAAGATGATGCTCATGATCTCGCGCAAAAATTAGAGACGATTGTAGGACTTGATTTAGAGCAAAAAAACGCTTATCGTTCCGAGCTAAGAAACATTGTGGTTATGCATCACAGTCTCCGGTCTTTAGCAGAAAAAATTCATACCGTACTTTTATGAGGATTTGTTATTTTGGTATTTACGAGCCCACTTTTGGTAGAAATAAGACATATATAGAGGCCTTAAGATCTCGTGGTCATCATGTAATAGAGTGTAGGGATGATTCGCCAGGGATCAAAAAATTTTTTAATCTTTGGAATAAACACAAGCATATTGAGGATATGTATGATGTGCTTGTTGTTGGGTATCCCGGTCATGTTGTGGTGCCGTTTGCGCGTCTGATATCTTCTAAAAAAATTATCGTAGATGCACTCGGATCTTTATATGATGCTGAAGTTAATTCTCATTATCCTTCCTTATGGAAAAAAATAAAAAGTTATCTGATTGATTGGTTAATGATTATGTTTGCTCATAAGGTTATGTTGGAGACATACGAGCAAAAAAAATTCTTTGCTCATAAATTTGGTTTTGCTCATAAATATGAAGTCATATATACAGGTGCTGACTCAAAATTTTCAGGGGCATATAGGCATGATACGTATGATAAAACGTTCCAAGTGTTATTTAGAGGCAAGCTGACGCCCGAATCTGGCATCATGTATATTTTGGAAGCTGCGAATTTATTAAAAGATTATGAGCACATTCATTTTAAAATTATTGGAAATGGATACTTTTCACAGGATGTCATGGCGTACATAGAAAAACATAAACTTCGCAACATCACGATAGATTCTCGATTTTTATCTGATAATGAATTAGTTTCTTCTATCTACAATTCAGATGTGATGCTTGGCCAGTTTGAAAATAATCCACGACTTAACCGCACAATTCCACATAAAGCATTTGAGGCATTTGCACTTGGTATACCGTATGTCACAGGTGATGCACCTGCTATCAAGGAGGTCAATTCAGATAAACAGGCGGCCTTTTTTGTGCCACTTTCGAGTCCTCATGCTTTGGCGGAAAAAATCAAAATACTCTCATACAGACCCCATATTTTGAAAGAAGTTGCAGAAAATGGACATCGTGTCTATCTAGAAAAGTTCTCTAGTAATGTGATCGGTCAAAAAATTGAGCAACTTATGGAGGATATTACATAACGCACGTGTATGTACAGAGATAGTTGGAAACATCGATGTTGTCATTTGAAGTTTAGTATATGTGGTTCTAAGGAATATAATGTCAGACAGGATTGCAGTTATGTGCACATGTTTGTATTAATTATCTTTAACGAATATAGAATCTTCAAAAAGAATCTCGCCGTCTTTTGCTACTTTTTGATGAAGTGCACCACGATAGGTAAAACCGATCTTGTATAAGGATTCATAAATATCTGGAAAGAGTTTTTGACCTTCATACAATGGTACAAAAGAATTTTCTACAATAAGGGCTTTTGCTTGAGAGATGGTGTTTATTCCGCCGGCGATAACTTTATCTTCAAATCCTTGAGTATCAATTTTAATCAAGACACGTTTAACAAGTTCGATATCTTTACAGATATCATCCATGCGCGTGACAGTTATTTCTTCTGGTGTTGAGTCTTTTGTGTGTGGGAATGATGTTTTGTGTTTTTCTGACATCGATAACATAGATGAGCTTAATGTATATGAACTTTTATGAATAACATCTTTTTTGTTTGAGTCACCAAGTGCCATATGATACGCGGTAAATTTACTATCTTGTTCCTCTCGTTTTTTAAGTTCATTGAAACACTCTGCTAACGGTTCGAAAGAATAGATGTGTGCTTCTTTGAAAAAAGATCGTATTTCGTGTGCGAATTGACCAGTATTCGCTCCAACATCAATTATGGTTTTGATATCAAACTTAGTGAGCCAGTTTAGTTTTTGTGGTACGTGACGATATCGATGGATATCAAGACCAAATTTTTGAACAATTTTGCGTAGAGGGTTCATGTCCTAAGATTTAGTAGAACCATAATATATCGAAATTGCTTTCTTGGGTAATCTTTTTAAGCGTGAAAAAAAATTTTTTAAATAATTACTGTACATTTTGACAACAATCTCTACTTTTGTCCTTATAGGAAAAGAAGATTTTAACAATGTTCGTAATTGATCATACCTGTTTTTATAAAGATGTTTTAAAAGTATAAATCGTCTTTTTATATCTTTCTGGGAAGCAAGGTGTTTGTTTTCTGTATGGTAAGCCGATTCGTTGTGTTTTCTGTATTTTCGCAATGTGCGTGGAAGGGATACAATCTCTCCTTTATTTGCTACTCGACTAAGAAATGGTACTTCTGATGCTCGCACAAGTTTCTTGGGCCACGGCATCTGAGAATATATAGTGACAATAGTATCTTTTCTCATGAGGCCATATATCGACAGAGCAACATGTTGTCTTAAGTCACGATAAAATTCATAGCATCGTAAGTTCCAAGGAATATTTTCTCTAATTTTATCTAACACAGCAGTGTACATATGATTACCGCGTTCATCAATGATCTCAAAATCGGATGTCACTAAGATACATTTTGGGTTTTGTAGTAAGTATGTGAATGATTCATATAAAAAGTCATTCATGAGTAAATCGTCTTGAGAAAGAAATGTTATAAAATCTGCCTGTGCTTTCTTTAATAAAAAATTATTATTCCAAAAACCGCCACGATTAATGTCATGTCTAATATACCGTATACGATAATCTTTCTGTGCATACCCCAAACATATTTCCTGTGTTTTATCAGTTGAACCATCATCAGATATGATTAGCTCAAAGTTCTTATAACTTTGATCCAACACAGAAGTGATAGCTTCTCTAATATATTTTTCACCGTTGTATGCAGCGAGGCAAACACTAATCAGTGGTTGATCTTCAGATTGTTTTTGGTTACCATCCATTAATGAACTTAATTGTGATAAGTGTATATCATGAGGAAAAAAATTATGATAGTTATGGATTGTGCCTTTAGTTTTTGATTGCCAAGATACTAATTGTCCAAGATTGTATATTGTCTCGGTGTTTAAAGTATTATGAGGGTTTTCAATGTATTTTTGGAAAGGTTTGCCGTATTCACCTTGTGATTCCAAAAAGATATCAAAAGCCGAAAAATTAGAATTTTCTGCCATGCCCCACTGTTTAGTTGTGGAGGGTAAAGACAGCACATGTTTAAAAACATCTGTCCAACTTGAAACCATTGTATTAATCGAAAAATGATGCGAAGCGTATTGCTTTGCATTTGCAGAAAGTTGTAGTCGGAGGTTCTTATCAAGATATAGTTTGTGTATTGCTGCAATATATTCGTCTGAATTTTTTGCAACTATACCCGTTATTCCATTTCTGACCATGGATTTTTCCATAGGATTTTCCAACACAACAGGAACAACTCCTGCGGCCATACTTTCAGCCAATGCTTGATCGCAGGTTCCATAATGTGTTGGTGATAATGGGTATCCAAACACATCAAATATCGATAGATATTGTGTGATATCAGACACTATTCCGGTAAATGTTATCTTTTTATCGAGCCCTAATTTTATAGCTTCTTCTCGTATCTTTTTCTCCGATGATCCTCCGCATACTATAAAATGAACATTTGGTATATCTATTTTTGCGCAAAGATGTAAGAAATTTTTACTAATTTTTGCATAATCGACTGTGCCAATGTAGCCTATATTAAATCCGGTGTGGTTCTCATGTATTATCCGACTGAATTTCTCTATATTTCTTGTTGACCAGATCGTGTATAGATGCTGTTTTCTTTTTGCAGTAGTTTTTTGTACGGCTTTATGCTGTAGGCTAATGGGTGTTGTAAAGACAAAAATATTCGGGTATGCGATTATTTTTTCAGTTAAAACTTGTGGAGGATGAAAACCTGCTATATGACTCCAAATTATAACGCGACTTCTTGGCAGTTTGTTGCGTACTAAAAAATCATACATCAGTGGATGATTCCACCAGTGTATTAATACAATGTCGCTCTGTTCAATCGCATCTAATATGTCTTGATGTCTATGTGCCATATGATCCTTGTATGCAATAGACATATTATGTAAAACATTGGTAACGTGATCATCGGTATATCCTAGAGAAATAACAGAATGAATGAAGTCTCTATCACTTCGTGCTTCATTCAAATAATCTATAAGAACGGATCCGACTCCGCCTCCAAGATGTGTTGTTATATGCAATATTTTTTTGGGTGTACTATAAGCTTGCATGTACGTCTAGCCAACCTAGTGCTAATTCTCTATTATCTTTTTTTTTCAATTCTTTATAATGGATATATTGTGTTAAAGCGTCATCAAACGTTAGCCATTTGTCTTTTGGTAAATCGTTACCAAAAAAACCTGATGAATGTTCTGTAAATTTATATACACCTTCTCTCCTAGGGTGGTTTAATTGATTGACCAGCTGAAATTTTTTATAACCTGCTACATAAAGCCAAGAAAATAATGCGTGATATGTTTGTTTAGATGTTTCAAATGATACAAATTTTGGTTTTTCTTTAAGAGAGAATAATTCTTCTGCAACCATTGTATCACAACCCTCAACATCAACTTTTACGTAAAAAGGGGTGCCATAATCTGAGCATAATTTACTTAAAGAAACCGGGTGTACTGTTACGATTTTGGCTTTAGATCCATCTATTTCGGCTAATCTCTTATTGCAACTGCTCCAGTCAGATCGATTTTGATTGATATAAAATTTAATTGGTTTATTGCCGGTATGCACAGCTTTGTTAAGTAGGGTGAGTTGGTTCTTTTGTATGTATGTTTTGAATCTATCGTTGCCGTTATGAACAAGTGTTGGATTTGCTTCAATGGCTACAACAGAGAAACCTTTGTGAAGGTAAAAATCTGTATCATCACCATTATGGAACCCTAAATCAAATATAAGTTTTTTATTCATATTTTGTAATTATTTTTTTATGCGCTCCCTTGGAACTGCATACAGTACTGCACCGGTTCCTGCCCATGTGTGCATCCGTATATAGTATGTGTAATCTTTTAGTGTCTGCATTAACAATAAGGGTATTTTCCAGATACCATCAGCATTGTGATAAATAGTGATGGCAAGAATAGGTCGATATTTTAAAATAGTTTTTATCGCACCTTTTAGTGTATTAAACTCGGCGCCTTCTAAATGCAGTTTTATAAATGTCGGTGCTAGATTTAGAACATCTATTTTTTTAGTGGGTACAAGGATATTTCCTTTTTTGTGTAGCTGTGAAGAAAAATTGAATCCCGAAAAAAAACGTTGGCGACTATTGCGATTAGAAAAAGCGCATGAGAATAGTGTAACCCTTGGTAGTTTACTTATTGATTTTGAAAGTGCCTTAAAGTTTTGAGGATCTGGTTCAATGGCATATATGTGTGAATATGAGTATTGAGTAATTTCGGCAAACTTTCTCGAAACATCACCTGTATGCGCGCCGCCATCAATGAAAATTTCTTGGTTATGTAATATGTTTGTGATTTCAGGGATGAAGAAGCGATGGGTATTATTTACGGTAAAATTTTTTAAAGACAGTTCTCTTTTTGAAATTCTCCATGCAAGGAATTGCGCATAATGTTCTTTAGAGTTGGTATCCTCCAGAAAAGAAAAAACCTTTCTGATGTTTTCTTTATCCTTTTTTGTTAATTGTCCTTCCCAGACCCACCCGTTATTGAGAGGATATATTTTATTATATGCTTGACTCACATTGTAAAAGAATTCTACATCTTCCCATCCTTCCTTCAATAATTTCTCTTTGAGGGGTGACAAAGGTGTTGTGACAATACACACGATGAGTAAACTATTTTTTTTATCGTAATCGGGTACTAAATCAGGGTGTATGACCTTCGTATGTTTCCATGTTTGATTTTTGGAATATTTGTCTGCATAGATATCCACCGTATAAAGAAACGGTATGTGCAAATGGTTAAAAAAATCGTGAGCCATCTTACCCAAACTTCCTGCACCATAAAGAATGATCGACTTATCAATCATTCTTGGTTTCCAATTTCGTTTGGATGCAAAAATATTGTCAAGTATTTTACTTGATATAGACGAAGATGATCTCATGAATTAATGGATGTTCATAGGTTATCAGAGAGTATTATAAAAGGGAAGGCGGCACTAAGGTGCCGCCGTTTGGATCTGTACGAGTTTCGCGAGTAGCTCCTCTCGATACGGATCTATATTATCAGGAGAGCCGTGGGTAAGTTGCCCGCAACTGCCACAGAGAGGACTGTTCTTCCTCTCTCCCCGAAGCATCATCTCCTGCCAGGCACGAAGCTGAGCTCCGTGCCAGATATCCACGACGCTTTCGGTCTTTGTGTCGCCGATTCGTCGTTGCCTGTCCCAGTCGAGAAAGCATGTGCTCGCCGTGCCGTCCGAGTTGATCGAGAACGAGTAGAAGACATAAGGGCAGACGAGCACTTCGCTGGGAAGTGTTTGGCCGTAAATCCCGACCGTTTGGTTGACCTCGACGCCGTGGGCGTCGTAGTCGAACCCAGACCAGCACGACATCACGTGTTCGTCGTTGATTTCGTGACAGATGTCGCCAAAGCTCTGATAGAACTTATCTCGAGTGGCACCAGGTACAACGTCGCTGTTGATCTTGATGTTGATCACCAACTTGTCTCCGCCGTTCTCGTAGAGGTAGCGGATGTTTCTGACCAGCTCGTCAAACCTTACTTTCCTACCAGAGAATTCAACGTACTGGTCGGTACTCATCCCGTAGATGGAGATATTCATCCTGTCGAGGCCGGCCTCGATGATGTCATCAGTCATCTTTCGGGTGAGAAGTATTGCGTTGGTGGTTGTGTCGATTGCCTCCGAGCAGTTCTTTTCCTTGGCGTAGCGGACCATGTCGGCGAAGCGCGGGTTTGAGAGTGGCTCGCCGTCCTTGTAAAGGCGCAGAACCTTGACGGGCCGCTCGAAGTGGCAGATGTCATCGACCACCTTCTTGAAGAGGTCGAACTTCATTGGTCCGTGGTTCCTCCCCTCGGTAACCCGCATAAGATCGTGGTCGCCGGTCGGACAGAACTTGCATTGCAAGTTACACCTGTCCGACGGGTCTACGTTAATGATGAACGGGACATCCAATGGGATGCGTTGTTCAAGTTGCGGCCTTTGAAGCCGGATTCGAGGATGGATCTTTGCTTGCATTGAAGAACCTCTATAAAATATAATAAATTATTTTTTAATATTAGTCAACAAATTGTAGATATAAATTCTAGTCTACACGTTCTTTAAATTGTGTTTCCCAGTGTAAAAGTGGTCGAATGATCCCAGGAATTTTGCCAGTGTATTCGCCACGCGCACTTGTGCCGTCAAACGAATCAATAATATTAAATGCAACTGCATCGCGCTCTTCAAAGTGAACCGTAAATGGGGAGAGTGTGCTCATAGCTATCCAAACAGTATACCTGCCTTCTGATAGTAAATTACCTGGTATGGTTGCTGTGGTTGTATACATTCCTTTAGGACGTACTTTACCGCGCCATGTTTTTTCATAATCACCTGCAACAAAAACGCAAATATTATTGTCATTATACAGGTGGTAATTTGGATATAATACATGTCCAGCCTCTTTGACTTCATATGCAGCTTCAATGTCGATAGGGTGTCTAATATCAATCGAATCTGTTACTTTTTGATTCTGTTTAATCTTTACGGAGCGTAATGAAACAATGTTATCTCTAGACACTCTGTCAGCCCATTTCTTTGAGGCACGCGGACCAATATGAGAGTTCATGTAGAGATCAATTACGTCCTGAGTGTTTCCGAACATAACCACTTCTCCCTTGTTGAGTAGAATTGTCTTTTGGCAAAGTTGTCGAATGGCTCCCATATTATGACTCACGAACAAGATTGTGCGTCCTTGTTCTTGGGTCACTTCTTCCATTTTGCCGAGGCATTTCTTCTGGAACTCTGCATCACCAACGGCGAGTACTTCATCGACAAGTAAAATATCTGGTTCCATGTGGGCTGCAACAGAGAAGGCAAGACGTACATACATACCGGACGAATAACGTTTTACGGGAGTATCAAGGAATTTTTCAATGCCGGCAAATTTTACGATAGCATCAAAATTCTTTTCGATTTCTGATTTTGTCATACCCAAGATGGCACCATTGAGAAAAATATTTTCTCTTCCTGTTAGTTCAGGATGGAAGCCGGTCCCCACTTCAAGCAAAGATGAAACTCTGCCGCGCATGATAACTTCTCCTTCTGTAGGTGGTGTAATACCAGTAAGTATTTTGAGTAGCGTTGATTTGCCCGCGCCGTTTGCACCAATAATACCAATGACCTCTCCTTTTTCTATAGAGAGGCTAATATCTTTAAGTGCCCAGAATTCTTCTTTTTTAGAAAGGCCAATGGCGTCCTTTACCTTATGTGTGGCAAATCGAAATGGATTTTTAAATACATGAGCAAGCACATCACGAAGTGCGACATAACCCCCGCGCATATGCTGTATGTCGTATTTTTTTCCAAGATTTTTTATTTCGATAATCGGTTTCATATAAGTAGTTTGTAAAGCCGAAAGTTCATAAAGTCTATAAAGTTTTGATAAATCCAGAAAGCATTTTTGATATCTCAACTGATGCACCGTATGTCTTAACAAACTCTTTTTTTGAAATGTATTGTAATTCAATAGCCATATAGAGCATTGAGCGCACCTCTCCACAGGATCCTTTTGCTATAAACAAAAAATATTTTAGTTCTTTGTTACTTTTTCTCTCGAAACCTTCGGCTATATTATTCATAATCGAAATTGAGGCTCGTTGAATCTGGTCTTTGAAACCAATATCTTTATGTTTCTCAAAAAGAGTATATACCAAAAGAGTCAGTTCTTTCGCTTTTTGCCATGCCATAATATCTTCAAATTTTTCTATTTTCATACTCGATGTTTACTTTTCACTTTATGAACTTTCTACTTTCAACTAAATGATGTCTGCAAAATAACTTTCCACTTTTTTAAAATATGCGATACCGATAATCATGATGACTATACAGACAGTAGAAGAGAGAAGTAAAAGAGCCCAATTGATTGGTGTGGTGTGTAGAAGTCCTGCACGAGCCGTCTGTACGACCCCCATCATGGGGTTCAGTGCTAAAATCCAAGAATATTTCCCTGCGATACTTGCAGGGTAAATAACTGGTGTTACGAATAAAAGTAGTTGGATGAAAAAGGGGAGTGCGTAGCGTACATCACGATATTTTACATTGACTGCAGATAAGAATAAACCGGCTCCAACAGCGACGAAAAAAGTAATAAGAAGGAGCACTGGTAGGATAAGGATTCCGGTAAGACTCGGAACATAGTGATAGTAGAACATCATGCCGACTAAAATAATACTTGCGAGTATAAAATCGACAAATTTCGTGATAACTGCCGAAACCGGCAAAATCAAACGAGGAAAATAGACTTTGGTTACAATAGATTGATTGGCGATAAGTGCCATTGAAGTATCAGAGAGAGCTGATGAAAAGAACTGCCAAAAGAGGAGTCCTACATACACAAAAATAGGATATGGTACGCCGTCTGAAGGAATGCCTGCGAGTTTTCCAAAAAATATAGTAAAGATAACCATGGTGACAAAGGGTTGTAAGATCGCCCAAAGACCTCCGATAGCCGTTTGTTTATATCGCACTTTAATATCGCGCCACGATAAAAAATATAAGAGACCACGATAATCCCACAGCTCTTTTATATCTCGTAAGCTAAATGTTTTCTTAGGGCGAATGACAGTAACATTCGTTCGCATAGCGCCCACTATAGCAGAATTACGACTTTTTTTGAATGTCAGATATCTGTATTGTTACCTATATATATGTATACTAAAAGACATGAAAAAAGTATTTGTATCCGGTTGTTATGATGTGCTACATGCAGGACATGTAACTTTTTTTCAAGCTGCAAAAGCATTAGGGGATCATTTAATTGTTTGTTTTGCAAATGATGAAGTTCTAAGACTCGCCAAAAACCGTAAACCTTCAATGCGTCAGGATTATAAAAAAATTTTAATTTCGTCTCTTCAGGTTGTTGACCAAGTTGTATCAAGTTCAAATATTGATCCTGTTTTTGACTTTATTGACCATCTTCATGCGCTGAAACCTGATGTATGGGTTGTGACTGATGATGATCAACACATAGAAAAAAAGGAACAAGTAAGTAAGGACTTTGGTATTGAATTTGTCGTTTTATCAAAAAGGGAAATTGGTATTGATGATATTTCAACCACAAAAATCTTGGCACATATAAAAAATGTGATTGAAGTTCCTTTGCGTGTCGACTTTGCAGGTGGGTGGCTTGATGTCCCGCGCCATGCTCAGGAAGGAACATATATAGTAAATTGCACGATAACGCCACACGTTTCTTTAAGTAATTGGCCATACAAGAAAGGCGCAGGTCTTGGTGGCTCCGCAGCGTACTCTTTGTTGCAAACAAAAAGTGGATTGGATACAGAATTAAAGATGGGGGTGGGATGGCAGGATCCAGCGGTTATTGAAGAAACCGGATTGTGTGTCTGGCGATCAGGAGCAGAGCCAGTATTAGATTTTAAGGTAAATCCTGACTGGCTCTCTGGTCTTATGATGATTGTGTGGACTGGAACACATCATGTGACGCCGAATCTGGCTGATCTTCCGAGAGATTATGACAAAATTGCAGCTGCTGGAAATGTCGCACGAGACGCGGTCCTCTCAAAAGATGTGCGCAAATTATGTGAGGCAGTAAACCTTAGTTATAATGTGCAATGCGAAGAAGGAATGGATACACTCCCAGAAATTGTAGGAGCGCGCGCTAAAAAATATATGGGTGGTGGTCATGGTGGATACGCGCTCTATATATTTGATTCACTCCACAGCCGTATGGAGGCGTTAGAATCTACAAAGGATGCTATGGCGATAGAACCGTATATAAGAACAAGCACAAAAATTTGATGTTATGACAAACACGTTAGAATCCATATATCGCGAACATCATCAACAGCGCAGAGGGTCTGGTTTTGCAATTTTGAAAGATGCTCGTGGCAATTTTATAAAATCTGCAATCGGGACAGGTAAACATGTTTTGGATATAGGTTGTCGCGATGGTGCGCTGACGAGCCTGTTTGTAGATGATAATGTGGTAACAGGTGTTGATATAGACAAAGTTGCATTAGATATGGCTGAACGAACGTATGGGATTAAGACAATACAACTGAATCTGAACGACACGTGGCCTTTTGTTGAAAAAAGCTTTGATGCTGCTGTGGCTGCTGAAGTTTTAGAACATGTGTATTATCCAGACCAAATTGTTCAAAAAATAGCATACGTACTTAAGCCATCAGGCGTATTTGCAGGTTCAGTACCAAATGCATATAGTTTGATAAACCGTTTACGATATCTTAAGGGGCAAAAAAGACATACTCCTTTATCTGATCCTACACACATTAATCATTTTTCATATACAGAGTTGCGAGATATGCTGAGCAAGCATTTTAAAGAGGTGAAAATCGTGCCCTTGGGAAGATTTGCATTTCTCGATAAATTTATTCCAGGTTTTTTTGCATTTGATTTTATGTTTCAAGCATCTCATGTGCGTCACATTGCATCATAAAGTTCAAGTGCTATAGTTATCCTCGATGAATAGCATGCTTAGATGGGTTGTTATAGGAGGACTGTTTTTGCTCCCGTTTTCTGTGCTTGTTGTAGCAGACTCACTCTTCTTTCCATTTATTACCGGTAAAGCGTTTTTTTATAGAATTGTCGTAGAAATTATTTTTGGTGCCTGGATTTTGCTTGCACTCAAGCATACTGACCTGCGTCCCTATAAACAAAAGATCTATTATGTACTGTTTGCACTCCTAGGATTGCTTTTTATCTCAAATATGTTGAGCGCATTTCCATACAAGGCATTTTGGAGTAATTTTGAACGCATGGATGGATTTATCGCGCTTATCCATCATACAATGTTTTTTGTTGTTATAAGTAGTGTATTTACGACATACAAGTTGTGGCAGAAATTCTGGAACGTGTCGCTTGGAGTGTCAGTCATCGTGTGTTTCTACGGACTTTTGCAGAGACTCGGTGTTATGGAAGCTATACAAGGAGGCGGAGCGCGAGTAGATGGCACATTTGGTAATGCGGCATATCTGGCAGTCTACAATCTCTTCCATGTCTTTTTAGCAGCGTGGCTCTTGTATAAAAGTAGAAGTAAGGGAGCGCGTATTCTCTATGGTGTGATCGGTCTCTTTAACCTCATGAATCTTTATTGGACCGCGACCCGTGGCGTGTTTGTTGGTTTTGTTGCCGGCATCTTTGTTTCGCTCGTCATTGTCTTAGTGAAGGACAAAGAACATAAAAGACTGCGACAGATTGCTGGTGGCGCCCTGCTTCTAGTTGCTCTGTTAGTTGGATCAATTTTTGCACTAAAAAATACCGAGTTTGTTTCAACCAACCCTACACTTGCGCGTTTATCAACAATATCTCTTTCTGAAGGACAAACACGTTTTACAGTCTGGCAGATGGCCATTAAGGGGGTGGCTGAAAAACCAATTATTGGGTGGGGCCAAGAAGGATTTTCATCTGTATTTGCCAAGTATTATGAGCCGAGTATGTATAACCAAGAGCCGTGGTTTGATCGCGCACACAATATTGTGATTGATTGGCTTATAGCTGGCGGTGTCATTGGTCTCTTGCTCTATCTTAGTCTGCTTGGTTTCGGCGTTCGTTATATATGGAAATCGGAATGGTTCGATACCTTCGAGAAGGCGCTCTTTACCGGTTTATATGTTGGATATTTTGTACAAAACATTTTTGTGTTTGATAATGTGGGAAGCTATTTGTTGTTTTTCGCAACCCTTGCGTTCTTTACGGTTGGTGCAAGAGGTGATTCAGAACCTTGGTTTGCAAACAAAACTATATCATCATCTACTATACGTCTAGCACAACCAGCATTGGTAGTTCTACTTATCCTCGTTGTATATACAGCAAACATTAAACCGCTTCGTGCTGGACAAGAATTTATTACTGCATATATTCCAAACCAAACACCAGAGCATATTGTCGGGGCATTTGAACAGGCACTTTCGAAAGATACATTCGCCGATTATGAGATTACAGAACAAATGATGGTGCAGGGACCCGATTTTTTGCGGAGTCAAAATATATCAGAAGAATTAAAGCAACGATATTTTGCAATCCTTCAAGATTCACTGGTTGAGGTAGAAAAACGTAACACCCAAAATGCAAGATTCAACTATGCGGCCGGTGTGTTCTATAACAATATTGGCCAGTCTGATAAAGCACGAGAGTATTTGCTCAAAGCGCATGAACTTTCTCCAACAAAACAAATTATTTCTTTTGAACTCGCGTTTGCATATATCAATACAGGTGAACCAGAGATAGGTATGACCTTACTGAAGGAAACATATGAATTGGCTCCTGAATTTGATGAAGCGCGAAAAATGTATGCGCTCGGAGCGATTTATACGAGCAACCGTATGCTTGAAAATGAATTACTTCAATCGTTACCAGAAGATGTGATTGCTACAGATCAACGTTTTGTTCAGGCGTATGCGAATACAGGGCGGATTAATGATGTGATTGCATTGTTGGAAACACGGTTGGCACATAATCGTACTAATATTCAAAATTTCGTTTCACTTGCGGCTGCATATGTGGAGTCGGGTGATCGAACGCAGGCAATTAATATCTTACAACAAGCGATAGATATTGAACCTGGTTTTAAAGAACAAGGAGAGCAATATATTGCTGATATCCAAGCCGGTCGTCTATAAACAGAAACTCGCCGCGCACGTACGTTGCTATTATTGCACGTGTTTTTAAGTGCTTTATCGCAAAATCCGGCTGGAGTGGTAAACCCCTTTTCATTACTATCATCAGATGTGCAACAAAACACAATGGCAAAGTATGTGCACGGCTTGCAATTTTCTAAAGAATATGCAATAATAGGCTACGTGAGTGCAGACGTGCAATACTCTGTACAATCAAATGTCTAAGTAAGGTCCCGCTCCGGCGGGATTTTACTTTTGTATTTTTTTGGTTACCATAGAGATAGGATTCTTTTCAGACATGACTAACGGCTCGCACTCACAAAAGACATTTGTATGGAGCTAGCCGCCGTTAGTCGTGTGTGAACGGAATCAAAAAAGTTGCAACATCTGTTGCAACTTTTTTGATGGAAAACATCAGTATAGAAAATAGAATGATAAAATTTTTTGCAAAAATTTTTAATTTTATTTTTTTAAAATAAAAAAGTTATCCACAAAATTATTTTTATTTTCATTGTTACAAATTTTTTTTACGCGATAATTAACATAGGTCGAATATATAAAAAAGTTTTAAATTTTTTATACAGATCTCTTCATTACTAAAGTAATTTGTGCGTGTAAATAAATATGCCAGTAAAAAAGCGAAAAGCTTCAACAAAGAAAAAGGCAGCTCCTAAGAAGAAAGCAGCAAAGAAGACAGCAAAGCGAAAGACAACAAAGAAAAAGGCAGCTCCTAAGAAGAAAGCAGCAAAGAAGACAGCAAAGCGAAAGACAACAAAGAAAAAGAAGCGATAGTCTTAAACAAAAATCCCACATAATGTGGGGTTTTTGTTTTATTTTAAAAATTAGAAAAAACCCTATTTTATGCTAAAATAAAGCGCCATATGGGTTTTTTAACTAATATTTTTAAGGGATCGGGGCTTAAACGCCACTTTAATATAGTTACTGAGATCAACAAACTCGAACCAGTGTTCGAAGCTTTTTCGGATGAACAAATAAAACAAAAAACTCAAGAACTTAAGCAGGCTATCCAAGACGGAAAGACGCCCGATGAAATGTTGCCACAAGCATTTGCTCTTGTGCGGGAAGCGTCAAAGCGAACACTTGGCTTGCGTCATTTTGATGTGCAGCTGGTTGGAGGTATCGTACTTCACGAGCGCGGCATTGCTGAAATGAAAACTGGTGAAGGTAAAACACTTGTCGCAACATTGCCTGCCTATTTGAATGCATTGTCTGGAAAAGGCGTGCACATTGTAACGGTTAATGATTATCTTTCTCGTCGCGATGCAGTGTGGATGGGGCAGATTTATGATGCGCTTGGTCTTACGGTGAGTGTCATTAATCATATGGAGTCGTTTATGTACGATCCGACTCATGTAGAAAAGGATGAAGAGCGCGATGAGGAGGGTTCATACAAAGTGGTGCATGAATTTTTGCGACCCGTGAGTCGCGGTGATGCATACAAGGCAGATATTACGTACGGTACAAACCAAGAATTTGGATTTGATTATTTGAGAGATAATCTTGAATACAATCCGGAACACATTCGTCAGAAATATCATCATTACGCAATCGTCGACGAAGTTGATTCTATTTTAATTGATGAGGCACGAACCCCTTTGATTATTTCTGCGCCAACACGCAGATCAGAAGATCTATACGTTCAATTTGCAGAGATTGCGAGCAAGCTAAAAGAAGGTGAGCATTACGAAGTTGATGAAAAACATCGTGCTATCAAGCTGTCTGACAGTGGTATCAGTGCTGCAGAGAAAGCCCTTAATATGGAGAATATTTATTCTGAAGGAGGTATTAAATATGTTCACCATCTGGAAACCGCTGTGAAAGCGCAGGCGTTATACAAAAATGATAGAGAGTATGTAGTTCGAGATGGAGAAGTTGTCATAGTTGATACATTTACCGGTAGATTGCAACCGGGTAGACGATGGTCAGAAGGTCTTCATCAGGCCATTGAAGCGAAGGAGGGTGTAGCGGTCAAGGAGGAATCGCGAACATACGCATCAATAACATATCAAAACTATTTCCGTATGTATGACAAACTTGCCGGTATGACAGGTACAGCGCTTACATCAAAAGAGGAGTTCTTTAAGGTATACAAATTAGATACGATTGAAATACCAACAAATAAACCGATTACGAGAATTGATAATGATGACTTTATCTTTCAGACAGAGCAAGGTAAATGGAAGGCGATTGCGCGTGAAGTTAAAGAGCGTAACAAAAAGGGTCAGCCGGTACTTATTGGAACCGTGTCGATTGAAAAGAATGAGTTACTTGCAGATTTTTTGAAGAAAGAGGGTGTAAAGCATGAAGTTTTAAATGCTAAAAACCATGAGAGAGAAGGAGAGATTGTGGCACTTGCAGGTAAACAAGGTGCGGTGACTATTGCAACCAACATGGCGGGTCGCGGTGTTGATATTAAGCTCGGCGGACCACAAGCAACAGCGGAAGAAGCGAATGCAGTGAAAGAGCTCGGTGGTTTGTTTGTTTTGGGAACTGAACGTCATGAGGCACGCAGAATTGATAACCAGCTTCGTGGTCGTTCGGGCCGACAAGGAGATCCTGGCGAGACACAGTTTTTTGTATCGCTCGAAGATTCGCTTATGAGGATTTTTGCAGGAGATAGAGTGAAAGCGATGATGGGTCGGTTTAACATTCCTGAGGATGAGCCAATTCGAAATAAACTGATTACTCGTTCACTTGAAAGTGCGCAACAAAAAATAGAAGGATTTAATTTTGATGCGCGAAAACATGTGTTGCAGTTTGACGATATTTTGAATCATCAACGTCGGATAGTGTATGGGCGCAGGCGTACTATGCTTGAAGGAAGTGATGAGGATGTAACTACATATATCGACGGATTATTTGTAAATGAGACAGAAGAGAATAAACAAGCACTTGCAAAGCACAAAGAAGAACTTGGAGAACGATTTGTAGATGTGGCACGACGGGCAATTCTTGAAACCAACGATCTCTTTTGGGTCGATCATTTGGAAATGATGGATTACTTGCGGTCCAGTGTAAATCTGCGCGCATATGGTGGAAGAGACCCTCTTGTGGAATATAAAAAGGAAGGATTGCGTTTGTTTAAGGCTATGGAAGAGTCTATTGAAGATCAGTTGCGCACAGTGTTGCCAAAGGTTGGCGCTGGTATATTGGCGCGTGAGGAGACAGAAATGGCAGAAGCGAGAAAACAGGCAGAACGTATCCTTGCAGAATCACAGGGAAGCTCCATTAGTGAACCAAAGGTTGGACGCAATGAAAAAGTAATGGTTGAGAGAAATGGTGAGAAGAAGGAAATTAAATTCAAAAAACTTGATGAGCATATAAGAGACGGTTGGGTGCGTATAGACTAAACGATTCATGTTGGAATCAATTCTTCACTTTCTTACAGAAACTGTCTTACCTCTCGGCCCCTTCGGTGTTTTTGTAGCTTCTCTTATAGAAGAAATAATCGCGCCGATACCATCGGCACTCGTGATGCTCGGAAGCGGATTCTTATTTGTTGATGGCTCCGTTGCCTTGCAGAGTATTCTTAGACTTGTCACGCATGTTGCGATACCGGTGGCACTTGGCGTGGCTATCGGATCTTTAGTCGTATATTCAATCGCTCGATATGCTGGGACAGCACTGTTACTTAAATGGGGAACAATATTTGGCATATCTGAGTCAGACGTTGAAAAAGCGCATGCGTATTTTAAAGACAGCAAAAGAGATGATGTTGCTGTGTTTGTAGCACGAGTGATTCCGGTGGTTCCGGCAGTAGTGATTGCAGTTGGTGCGGGACTTATTGAAATGCCTGTTGTGCGGTACCTCGTAATTTCTGTTTTAGGTACGTTTATCCGCGCTCTTATTTTGGGTGCGATAGGATGGCAAGTTGGTTCTGTATACACAGAATATGCGATGGTAATAGCTAGGTGGGAGAAGGTTATATGGGTTATGATAGGTGCTATTCTTATATACGGAATTGTGCGTTTGTATCAGAGAAAACAAAAGAATCAATCATATGGAAACATTTAATATTGTCGCTAGTATAGGCACCATCCTTTTATGTATTGCTACTGCTGTAATTCTCTTGGGTCAAAAACAGACTGATATTAAGCGCATGATTTCAGAAAAAGGTTTACTTATTGCCTTCTGTATTGCGTTTATCACAACACTAGGGTCACTTGCGTATTCTACCCTATGGAACTTGCCACCATGTCCTCTCTGTTGGTATCAGCGCATCTTTATGTTTCCACTACCAATTTTATTGTTTGTTGCCCTGATATCTAGAGATGATCGTGTGTGGAAGTACGTCACCCCGTTAGCTCTTATTGGACTCATTATCAGTGCGTATCAATCACTGTTGCAGACTGGCATATTTGGACAGTCACTTTTTTGTGAACCGGGGAGCATTGAATCATGTAGTATTCCAGAAATTCAAGTGTTCGGATTTGTCACGCTCCCCCTCATGGCTTTTGTTTCTTTTCTTTCGATCTCAGTGATTTCTTTTCTTTCACAGCGTAAAACAAAATAATTAGTTCACAGCTTTGAGATACATATTCATCTGTAGATTGCTACTATATAGGTAATGACATCAGAAAAACATCTGCGTCTTTTTTGGGTTATTCTTATTTTGCTCATAGGAATTATTCTGGCTTTTTTTGTATTTAAACCTTTTTTGGCTGAAATATTTTTGGCGATAGTGCTTGCTATTGTTGCGCATCCTCTCTATACGTATGTAAGAAAAGTTATTCCGAGTGCTGGCTTGGCCTCTTTTGCGACAACCATTCTAGTTTTGTTAGTAATCATAATCCCTGTATCACTCCTGGGTGTCGCCCTTGTAAAAGAAACGGTTAGTTTTGCGACAAATATCACAAACTCGGGAGAGAGTCTTGCAGGACTTGTACAAAATATCGACAATTTTTTTGCTCGTGTAATTCCGTACTATAAAATCGATACATTATCTATTGAATCAGCTTCTACATATATTGAGGATGGTGTATTGTGGTTTGTTCAAAATCTACAAGGTATATTTTCAAATATTTTTGAGTGGCTTGTGAGCACCGCTATCATGCTTGTGGCTCTGTATTATCTGTTTAAAGATGGCAGCAAATTATATGAAGGCGTTTTGTACATAAGTCCACTCGATGATGCTGTAGATAAGAAGATTGGTCATGAAATAGCAACAATAATGAGGGCAGTTATTTTGGGAAGAATTTTTGTAGGAGTTATTCAAGGACTCGCTGCATATGTTGGTTTTCTCTTTTTTGGCATCGAGAACCCTCTTCTTCTGACAGCATTGGTTATCATCGTAGCTATTTTACCACTTATCGGCACCTTGTTCGTACTTGCTCCTGTGGCACTGTATCAATTTGCTATTGGCGCTACCTTGCCTGCTGTCGGTATATTACTGTGGGGTATATTTATTGTTGGTCTTGTTGATAATGTTGTTGGTCCTATCTTTATACACGGCAAAACAAGGTTACATCCTTTTGCAATCCTCGTCTCTATTCTGGGAGGTATTCACATGTTTGGTCTCGTAGGTTTTGTTGCTGGCCCTGTCTTGCTCGGTGTGGTCTACGCTCTATTTAAGATGCTGCCACTTGTCTACGGCGAGATTAAACCGAAGAAGAGGGTACGATCAAAGAAAACGGCATAAGCAGATACTTGAGTATATATGTGTCTCATGAGAGGATGGTGCCAATGACGAAAAAGACCCTAGTAACCCATAATGGGACTTTTCATGCGGATGATATTTTTGCAGTTGCAACACTCATGCTTCTTCATGATGATCAAATTTCTATTGTACGAACAAGAGATGAGTCGGTCGTTGATAAGGCGGATATGGTCGTCGATGTGGGTATGGAATATGACCCGAGTCGACAGAGGTTTGATCACCATCAGGAAGGTGGAGCAGGTGCGAGAGTAAACGGAATCCCTTATTCATCATTCGGACTTGTGTGGAAGGAATACGGAGAAGAAATTTGTGGTGACAGAGCGGTCGCGGCCGATATTGAAGAGCGCCTTGTTGCTTCCATTGACGCTCTTGATAATGGTGTTGATACAACCAGTCGGGTAAAAGATGGCTACCCATTTAGGTACTCAATTTCTGATGTTATGTGGTTGTACCGACCAACATGGGAGGAAGCAAGCGAAGAAACGTTATACGCAGGATTCCTTAAGGCTGTTTCTTTAGCTAAATTTATTATTTCTCGTGAAATAGACAAACTAAAGAGTGATTTTAAGGCACAGGAATATATTCGTTCTGTATACGAAATGTCTCAAGATAAAAGGATATTAATCCTTGATTCGTGTGCACCTTGGGAAAAAGTAGTAAGTGCATTTCCAGAAACTCTTTTTGTTGTACATCCAAGTTTGGCAAGTGATGTGAATTGGTCTGCAGAAGTTGTGCGTGATGACTCGACTACATTTTCAAGTAACCGCATTTCTTTTCCTGAAAGTTGGGCCGGTAAACGAGAAGATGAACTCAGGGCTATCACGGGAATAGATGGCGCTATTTTTGCGCATAGAGCTCGTTTTAAGGTTGTGGCAGACAGTAAACAGGCAGTACTGGCACTTGTAAATATAGCTCTCAAAGAGGCTGGCAGATAAGCTGGTATACACTGGAAAAATGGTGTATTTCCTGTAAAATGGGGCTTATTCTATGAAATATACGCCGACGATCGGACTTGAAATACATGCAGAGCTCAAAACCAGAACAAAAATGTTCTGCAATTCTAAGAATGATACGGAAGAAAAACGGCCTAATGTAAATATCTGTCCGGTGTGCATGGGACATCCCGGAACCTTGCCTGTTATCAATAAGGAAGCGGTAAAACATGTGGTTTCAATCGGGTTAGCAGTAGGCGGCACTATTGCCGATTTTACGGAATTTGACCGTAAAAACTATTTTTACCCTGATATTCCAAAAGGATATCAGATTAGTCAGTTTGCATACCCACTCGTCAGAGGTGGGTCTATAAGCGGTGTGGAACTCACACGTATTCATCTTGAAGAAGACACGGCAAAATCATCTCACGATAAGGGTGATTATTCACTAGTTGATTTCAATCGTGCTGGCGTACCGCTTATGGAGTTGGTTACGGAACCTGTTATTCATGATGCAAAAACTGCTGGAGACTTTGCACGTGAGTTACAACTACTCCTCCAGTATCTAGGTATTGGGGACGCTAATATGGAGAAAGGAGAAATGCGTGTTGAAGCGAACATTTCTATTAGTGATGATCTAAACAAACTTGGTACTAAGGTTGAAGTAAAAAATTTAAACTCTTTTAAATCAGTAGAGAAGGCGATTGAATATGAAATCAAGCGACACGCAGAAATTTTAGATGCGGGTGGCACCATTACACAAGAGACTCGTGGATGGGACGAAGGGAAGCAGGAAACATTTTCGCAGAGAGCAAAAGAGGAGTCTCACGACTATAGATATTTTCCAGACCCAGATCTACCCAAGCTTAAACTTTCTCTACTGGATGAATTCGATCTTGAGAAGGGTAAGAGTGCATTGCCTGAATTGCCGTGGCACAAACGGGAGCGTATGGTTGGTGACTATGGTATCAAGACAGAACACGCAGAATTCTATGTGCGCAACCGAGGGTGGGGGGCATATTTTGAAACTGTAGCATCCCAGGTCTCTGACAAGGAATATGTGCAACTTGCGTCAAATTATATCGTATCTGATATAACAGGATTGGTCTCAGATGAACACATTTCTGAAGAGTCAGTTGGCAAGTTGACACCAGACGCGCTCGTCGCAGTCGTACAAATGATTGCTTCGGGAGAACTTTCATCACGTGGTGCAAAAGATACGATCGCAATTTTATTTAAAGAGGGAGGTGATGCAAAAGAAGTTGCAGAAAAAAATAATTTAATACAAAAAAATGATCCAGAATTTTTGAAAAAAATTGTTCATGAGGTGATCAAAGAAAACCAAACTGTTGTAGATGAATACAAGAGTGGTAAAGAACAATCACTACAATTTTTAGTTGGGCAGGTTATGAAAAAATCCCAAGGTAGTGCAAACCCGGGATTGGCAAAAGAGTCGTTACTAGCTGCAATTCAATAGGCTCTCAATTTTCGTAGTCGAGGTGGCGTATAGGCAACTTGCGCGCCTCGTTTCTTTTATTGGTAGTGTTCTTGTTAAATTCAAGATCCTCAGCAATCTTCATGAGGTCAGAAACTTTGTAGACCCTGTAGTTATTCATCGGGTGTCTTGTGGTCGGGAACTTACCAGATTTGTCCCAATTGCGAAGGGTAAGTGGGGTTACGCCGAGGATCTCTGCTGCTTTTTTTATTGTCACAAATTGCTCATTCATAATATATAAACCTATATAAACATTACTATTATCATACCAAAACATTGATATTAAACATGTGTATAAGTATATAGGATTAGTAATGTTTATACATACATATGTGTTATCATCTCACGTTACATACCCTCTGCATGTTACTATTGTTCGTGTGTCACATGTTCATTTTAGATTAGGTATGAGAGTGGACCTTTAAAGATATGCAGGTGGAATGGCTTATTTTGTGCGTATATATTTTTGAACAATTTAGTTACGAATACTCTATGGAAAAACAAAGTACATGATTGAAGGTGAGATTCAGCGTACCCATATTGACCGCTAATAAAAGAAGAATAAATCTTACAAGGGTGCCCCTTGTTCTGGCTCTAAAATTTTACCAAGCGCTGGTAAGTGGTTAATTTATTTGTTATTTGTACAGTTTGTCCCTTGTATTACCCGA
Organism: Candidatus Zambryskibacteria bacterium CG10_big_fil_rev_8_21_14_0_10_42_12; assembly: GCA_002787695.1. Lineage (GTDB taxonomy): Bacteria > Patescibacteriota > Minisyncoccia > Phycocordibacterales > 1-14-0-10-42-12 > 1-14-0-10-42-12. The sequence continues at coordinate 42,054 of PCXL01000011.1, forward strand.
GACGAGATGTCTTTAATTATCCACATGTATTTGTATACCACTGTTCTTGCACGAGCGTATACTTATATACAAGTGGTTACTAACATGTGGAGACCTGCTAGTGATGTCTGAACAATCTTTTGATCTAAATAATAAATTCATAACCTCGAGAGAAGCGGCACAACATGCCGGCTATTCAAACGACTACATTGGTCAGTTGTGTCGTGAAGGAAGAGTGGATGCAAAAAAAGTTGGTAAGATTTGGTCTGTATCTAAAAGCTCACTTGATGAGTATCTTGATTCAGAGAGAAGTAAAGTTCTGGAATCTAAAACAACTCTGACTGGTTCCCGAGATGTTGCCATACATAATGACATCTCGGATGCCGAGATATCCAACAAGTCATTTTCATACAGGTCTGTCTCTCATGCGAACATACCAATTTTGAATGATCAGCGAGATGCGTATCGTGATCAATATAAGAGGGATGACTTAGAGAAACATACTAATAATACGAATACTTCATTTTTTGCTTCTCGTGTCGCTCCTGTTATTTTAGGAATTACATTTGTAAGTGCTGGACTGGCTTATGCGTACGACATGAAAGGTTGGGGATCTGTCATCAGTTTCCTAGGAGAGGCAGGAAGTGATCGAATCGTGTATGACGCTGTGTCACTTAAAACTATTGAGCCGAAAAGTGTATTAACGCGAGTTTCTGAGAAAGTATCACGGATGGATGATTATGTGTATCAACGATTTGATGACGGGAAGACATCTTTATTGTTGGCACAGGCAAACATGGACTCAAATGTATTTGATACATTTGCACAATATGTCTATCGTTCTATAAACAGTGTCGTATGTCTTTTTTGGTGTGACCGAGAACATGAACAGGAGAATGTTATTGTTGAGGATGATCGAAAAGATGAGGCGCTCGTACGTGAGCCTCTTAATATTTCAAACCAACATGGTGTAGTATCGATTCAGACGGTGGTTCAGTCGGAGAGAGTGATCGAGCGCGTGACCGAACCCGTATTTATATCGCAGGGCACCATTACGCGCGAAGAGTTTGAGGCACGACTCGGCGCTCTGCAGTCAGAGGTCAAAACAATCCCGCGATATGCAGATTCTCCAACAGGTAGTAGTGGCGGTGGCTCTGTTGTCTATCGTGATGCAGGTGCAAATAATTATGGCTTGAATGGCGATCAAATCACTATTCCCGGAAATCTTTATGCAAACGGTAATTCATATTTTGATACCGATACACTCGTAGTAGATGATACAAATAGAAAAGTGGGTATCGGGACGACTAGTCCGTTTGCGAAGTTTAGTATTGCAGGTGATTTGGTCTTGACTGGTAAATTCTACGATGCCAATAGTTCAGCAGGTACTAATGGCTTTGTACTCCGGACAACAGGTACAACAACAGAATGGGTTGCAGTCGGAGATCTCGGTATTTCGCAAACATTTACAGGCCTTACTGACACGCTCTCGTCTTTGACGGCTAGTCGAATTATTTATACGAGTGCGGATGGAACAACTCTCACCGACTCTGCAAACTTTGTCTTTGACGGAACCAATCTGGGAGTTGGTACAACAACACCAGGATACAGGGTTGGCATCGGTGGCACACTTGGCGTAACGGGTACAACCAACCTTGCAACCACAACCATTACAGGACTCCTCACTGTAAACGGCAACACCAACATCACCGAAGGTGGCGAACTCACTGTGGGAGACAAAGTGATTTCCGAAGGCGAGATCGGTGCCGGCACCTCAACGCCGGCTGCAAAGCTCGCGGTGCAAAATACACTGACCGACCAAACTGCGTCACTTATCTATGGTGCAGTTGGCCAAACGGCGCCTCTCTTTGATGTCTTTGATAATCCAACAATTAATGCAAATCTATTTCGTATAACGGCTGATGGTAAAGTGGGCGTTGGTACGACGAGTCCGTTTGCTAAATTTGCGATCAGAGGAGATGGTACGAGTACTGGATTGAATTTTCAAACAACAAATGTGAATCATACGCCTTTGTTTACTATTTTGGATAACGGAAGAGTTGGTATAAATAATAGTAGCCCTGCGTATCCACTTGATGTAACTGGGGAAATTAGGACTACTGACGATATTCAATTTACCGGTGCGGCTGGTGTGGGTATGAAATATTTTAATGCAAGCATTACATTTAGTAATTCAAATGGGTCTATAACATTAAATCCTCATCTGGGTAATACACTGTTTAGTGCAGGTAATGTGGGTATCGGTACTACCTCTCCATACGCAAAACTTTCTGTTGTGGGGGATATTGTAGGTTCTTATTTTAATGCCACTTCCTCTACAGGTTATCAATTGGGTGGTTCAACCATTTTAACCGCATCAACGTCGAATAATTCTCTATTCATAGGTTCTAATGCTGGATTAAATATGCTTTCTACAGGAACTGGTAATATTGGTATTGGTTTAAATGCCTTGTATACAAATACTACTGGTGATTATTCTGTTGCAATCGGAAATAGTGCATTGCGGTTGGCACTGACTGCACAAAGAAATGTGGCTATTGGGTATGAGGCAATGGAATCAACAACAGGGAGTAGTAATACGGCGGTTGGTTATAATGTACTAAAAGCAAATACAACTGGAAGCGAAAATGTTGCTATAGGAGAGAATGCTATGTCTCTTAGTACTGCATCACAAAATACAGCAGTCGGTTATCAGTCCCTCATTCAGTCTGCAAATTCTGGTAATAGTGCCTTTGGTCATAGTACATTATTTAGTAATACAAGTGGACAACAAAATATAGCAATTGGTTTTCAAGCAGGTTATGGTGTTAGTACGGGCAATAGGAACATTCTAGTTGGTTATCAGGCAGGGGTAACGGGTGGAAGTCTTACAACAGGTTCTAATAATATTTTGATTGGTCACCAAGCCGGTGCAACATCTAGTACTATGACAAATGGTTTAAATATTGGAAATTTAATTTATGGAACAGGGTTGGGCGGGACAGGTACCACACTATCTACAGGTAATATCGGCATTGGCACCACCTCACCTGGATATAAATTACATGTATACGTTGGCACAGACACCGATGTCGCAGGCTTCACTGATAGTAATGGCACCTGTACGATTAATCCGACAAGTACTGCGCTCTCTTGCTCATCAGACAGAACTCTTAAAAAGGATATTTCATCTCTTGATCCAGTTACGATGCTCCAGAATGTCGTAGCACTCAATGCGGTTAATTATCACTGGAAGACAGAAGACTCTGGCAATCCGCTCCGTCTCGGCTTTATTGCACAAGAAGTTGAAAAAGTATTTCCAGAGTTCGTCACTATCGGACCAAACGGTAAAAAAGCAGTCTCTTACGGTTCTTTCACTCCGGTGCTTGCAAGTGCTATTCAAGCTATCTATAAGGATATTTATGAGATGGAGCCTGTTAATACAAAAGGTCAGTCGACATTACTCGGAAGACTGTTGCAGTACTTTGAAAATGCTGGCGTGAAAATTGCTAATGGTCTTACGACAATTAAGGATTTGGTAGCACACAAACTTACCGTCGGTACGAGTGATAAGCCAACGGGCATCACCTTGTATGATGAAGTGTCTGGTAATCCGTACTGTCTTGTTATAAGAAGTGGACAACCGACTACATATGCTGGCGAATGTGGAACAGGAGCGCAAACTGTTGCTGTTGCAAACTCTGGCAGTAGTCCTGCGGCGAGTGATGCTGGTACTGAGAATAGCACTGGTGAAGAAATTATTGATGTAGAACAGCAGGGAGATATGGCTACAAGTACAGAAGATATTGTTGAAGAAGCAACTGAAGAAAATAATAATGAAGCGGTGACTGATGGCACACAAACCGTAGTGGAAGAATCATCAGACGAAGAGGTAAGTGAGCCAGATGTGCAACAAGAAGCAGTTGTAGCTCCTGCAGAACCAGAAGAGTCAGTAGAGGAGACCTCTCCACCAGAGCCAGAAAATACTGAGCCAAACGTTGAGGAACCACAACAATCAGCATCTTCTAGCGAAGATTCAACTTCTGAACCGTTTGTAGGTGACGCTTCATAAAACAAAAAAGAACACTCGTGCAAGTTTGCCTATAAACCTACAAGGGGCACCCTTGTAATTTTGTAAACCTTTATATTACCCCTACAAGGGTGCCCCTTGTAGGGCTTTTATCTCATGATATGATTTGAATATTATGCATGCGCGTGATTATAAGCAGTTTGCACCAAACGAGTTTTACCATATTTACAATCGCGGTGTTGGTAAAATGAATATTTTTCTAGACGATGAGGATTACAATTTTTTTCTTACTCGACTCAAAGAGAACTTGTTTCCTAGTAGCATAAGTATGTCTAATAAAATAAGGAGAAAACTTTTGCCGGCAGGCTCATTTGATTTGGTTTGTTATTGTTTGATGCCAAATCATTTTCATCTTTTGTTTTTTCAAAAGACAGAGGTGTCAATTAGTGCGTTAATGTTGAAAGTTATGACGGGGTATGTGATCTATTTCAATAAAAAATATGATCGCGTCGGCTCGCTATTTCAAGATCAATTCAAAGCGGTATGTGTAAAATCTGACGAACAACTTTTATGGCTTTCTGCATATATTCACACAAATCCATCAGTTGCGCAGCTAGTATCTGATGATATGCAATATGCGTGGAGTAGTCTGAGGGAGTATATAACAAAAGATAGGGGTATGTGTGTGACAGATCATATACTGCAGTCATATCGTTCTCCGGCATACTACAAAAAACTGATGATGGAGGCAAAGAAGGTTATTTATGGAAATAAGAAAGATAAGGCGAGCACATCAGCTTTAGGGGCAGTGTTTGATCTGTAACTTTGAGAGATATACCAATTTACAAGGGTGCCCCTTGTAAACTTGTAAAGTGTAAAACAATATCAAAAAGACACCGCGTATACAGTGTCTTTTTGATATTGTTGCTTGTAAGCCGAATTCTGTACCCAGCACCACTTTTGTATTCGAGCACACTTAACTCGATGTATACTCAACTTACAAAAGTGGTGCTGGGCGATAGTCATATATCTGGTCCCTCAATTGCTTTCGGGATCAAGCGGCTCTCTCCAAAAATGGAGCACGGCCTTGCACTCGGGTAAGGATTTTGCCGTTTCACTCCCTCACATGCGCGCATGTGAGGGGCTACGCCATCATTAAACGCGTGGCGTCCTAATTTATTTCTAAATCAGGCGTCTCTGCTCGCACCTCTTCGCCACACTTTCAAAAAGTGTGGCGAGACGGGTGTTACCCGCTACCTGTACCCAGCACCACTCTGTGACAGAGTGGTGCTGGGTAGAGTGTTCGGACTTTCCTCCCAGCTGTAAGGCTGGGCGACTATCCAGCTATATAATTATAACATGATATTTATATATAGCAATTTTCCCTATGCACGGCTTTAATAAAGAGAAATTAACATGAGGGATAATTACAATGAGGTAGTATAATAGCAAGGTTATAAAAACGAGATACGTGATTTTGTCATGGTAGAAAGAATAGGAAAATTATTTGCAAGCAAGGTTAGCAGTCTGCATACAGCGGCGTATATCATGGGTGCCTTTACCATCGTATCTTCTCTGTTGGCACTTGTTCGCGATAGGCTACTCGCATCTTCATTTGGTGCGGGTTCAGAGCTTGATATGTACTATGCTGCATTTCGTATTCCCGATCTATTGTTTGTATCTGTTGGGTCATTAGTTTCTGTCTCAGTCTTGATCCCGCTATTGGCAAAACGAGAAAAGGAAGCGGTAGACGGGGGGGAAGCTTTTGAACTTTCTAAGGCGACTACATTTTTCGCAGTGATTATCAGTGTGTCATCAGTACTACTATTTGTTGTGTTGCCATATGTTGTTCCAGTTGTTTTTATCGGTTTTGATATGGAACTACAAGGTGAAGTAGTCCGTCTCTCCCGATGGCTACTGCTTTCTCCGATTATCCTCGGTTTCTCAAATGTCTTCGGATCTGTTACTCAATTGCAAAATAGATTTGTGTTGTATGCGTTGAGTCCGGTGCTATACAATGTTGGAATAATTATCGGTATCATTTTTCTTGCACCACTTTCCGGTATTACCGGAGTAGTGTACGGAGTAATTATCGGTGCACTGCTACACCTGTTACCGCAAGCTCTATATGTCTACAAAGTAAAATTGTGGCCTCGAATCGTGCGTATTTCATGGGTATATGCAAAATCACTTGCTGCTCTTTCTGCGTCACGCACCATTGCACTTTCTCTATCTCATCTTGTCTTACTGCTACTTGTTGCGATCGCGAGTTCTTTAGCGGCTGGGACGATTGCCGTCTTTACATTTTCATATAATTTACAGTCTGTATTTGTGGGCGTTATTGGTGTGAGCTATTCACTCGCTGCTTTTTCAGCACTCTCTAAATTGGTAGCCGATAACGATTGGGATGAATACAAAAGAGAATTAACATCCTCCTTTAGGCAGTTGCTTTTTTGGTCAATTCCAGCAGCCGTACTCTTGATCATCCTTCGAGCTCAGATTGTCCGTACAGTTCTTGGTGGAGGAATGTTTAGTTGGGCAGACACTCGTTTGACTGCAGCAGCGCTTGCTATATTTGCAATTGCAACTATTTTCCAAAGCGCGAGCCTCCTTTTTACCAGAGCGTTTTATGCGCAGGGCGAAACAAAAAAACCGTTGATCGCTCATGTCACAGGTTCTGGTATTGCCATTATTCTCGGTGTCTTGTTTTTACGTATGAGTCCAGAGGGTTTTTTGGAGACAATGTCATATCTACTAAAGATAACTGATCTCGATCCGCACGTGTTACTTCTGCCAACTGCATTTGCTATTGGCTCATTGGTAACCGTGATATTGCTTGCTATCCCACTTTTTGTAAAAAAACTTGTTGGTGTATCCCTCCGTTTTGTAGCAGAAGTTGTGGGTGGCAGTCTTACCATGGGTGCAGTTGCATATATTGGTCTTATAATTTTTGAACCACTACTCGGAACCGATACGCTTGTTGGTATTTTCTCACAAGGGCTTTTTGCAGGACTATTGGGAATAATGAGTGGTATAGGTTTTCTGTGGGTGATTGGCAATACAGATGTTCGAGATGCAATATTCTTCCTAACACCAAAACGAGAAAAAGTAGACTTGCCAGCAACTGATGTGAGCGAGATGGCGCCTTAGTGCCTACGCCTATTTTGTGCTAGATTAGTGCCTGTATGTCGAATAGACTTAACAATATACGGAATTTTTCCATTATCGCTCACATAGACCACGGGAAGTCGACACTTGCCGATCGTATGCTTGAGGTGACGCATACGATTGAGAAGCGAAAGATGAAAGATCAGGTTCTCGACAATATGGAGCTTGAGCGCGAGAGAGGTATTACTATAAAAATGCGTCCAGTCCGCATGAATCTTACGCGTGGGGATGAGACATTTGTGCTCAATCTGATTGATACGCCAGGTCATATTGATTTTTCATATGAAGTATCACGTGCACTCACTGCTGTTGAGGGTGCAATTCTCTTGGTTGATGCCACTCAGGGTGTACAGGCTCAAACGCTTACTACGCTTAAGACGGCACAGGAATTAGGTCTTGTTATCATTCCTGTTGTATCAAAAATTGATTCTCCGCTCGCACGTGTTGATGAGGTATCGGAAGAATTGGCAAAACTTCTTGCTGTATCCAAGGATACAGTTCTCAGGGTATCTGGAAAAACAGGAGAAGGTGTTCTTGAACTTTTAGAAAAACTTGTTGATCGTGTCCCTCCACCTCAAATCGAAATTCAGAATAATTTTCGATCACTCGTATTTGATTTTTCATACTCGAATCATAGGGGAGTTATTGTATTCATCCGTGTGACTGATGGGGAAGTTCGTAAAAACGACACGCTTGTATTTCGTGCATCAAACAGTTCTTTTGTTGCACACGAAGTTGGTATTTTTACGCCTGAAGAAAAATCGGTTGATGTTCTGAAGGCGGGGGAGATCGGGTATATCGTAACTGGCATAAAAGAGCCGGGGGTTGCTGCTGTAGGAGATACTGTTTCTATCAAAGGAAGTCCTCTACCGCCGCTTTCTGGATACATGGAGCCCCGACCAGTTGTGTGGGCATCAATTTACCCAGAAAGCCAAGATGATTTTGTTTTACTCCGCCAATCACTTGAGCGACTCAGACTTTCGGACTCCTCTCTTTCATTTGAAGAAGAAGTCTCTGGTGTGATTGGGCGGGGGTTCCGCTGTGGTTTTTTGGGTATGCTCCATATGGAAATTATTACTGAGCGACTCCGACGTGAATTTACTTTAGAAATTATCGTGACCGCACCATCCATAACCTATGAAGTAATTCTCAAAAATAATAAAAGAGAAATTGTTTATTCCCCACATCTTTTTCCAGATGAAGGAAATATTTTAGAAATCCATGAGCCGTGGGTGTTGGTCAAAATCATCACACCTTCAGATTATATGGGTGAACTTTCTCAGCTACTTTATAACCATGAAGCAGAACTTGTTGATACGGACAATTTTAGCGAAGATCGCATTTCACTTGTCTTCCATATGCCACTTCGAGAACTTATGCGCAATTTCTTTGATGAAGTAAAAAGTGTGACATCTGGTTACGCATCACTCTCATATGAAATAGGGGAATTACGTGTGGCAGATGTGACGAAACTTGAGATCTTGGTGGCAGATGAGCCGGTACCTGCCTTTACTCGTATTGTTGCTCGACGTTTGGCACAAGAAGAATCAGAAAAGCTGGTTGAGAAGCTTTACACAGTTTTGCCGCGTCAACAGTTTATAACGAAAATCCAAGGTAAGGCACTTGGTAGAATTCTCTCGTCTAAAACACTTTCAGCGCTTAAAAAAGATGTTACGGGACATCTCTACGGAGGAGACATTACTCGAAAGCGTAAACTCTGGGAGAAGCAGAAAAAAGGAAAGAAGAAACTGAAGGAGCAAGGAAAGGTCAATATTCCTCACGATGTGTTTCTAAAGATGATCAAATAGTTAGAACAGGGGTGCTACGAGTAGCAGGATCATGCTGAGCGCCACTAAGACACCTAAAATAGTGAATAGTATGTGTGCGATCTTGCGGCCTCGTTTTGAGAACATCATGCTCCACAGTATACTGTAAAACAAGTTATTTATGTATATCTTGTATGGATACGTTGCGTAGACGAAAATCTTCTCGTTCAATAGGAAAAAAAATAATATCGGTAATATTGTTTCTCGTTTTACTATTGCTTATGAATGCTACATGGAAAATGTATCGATCGTATAAAGAGAGTGTTGAGCGAAAAGAGACAGTATCGGATGAGTTTGGGGAGATTGAGGGTCGTATTCAGGCTGTGGAGACAAAGGTCGCAAGCCTCCAAACAATTGAAGGTAGGGAAGCTGAAATCAGGAGTTCATTTAATGTGGTAAAGCCGGGAGAGCAGGTTGCGATAGTGGTGCCAACTGAAGAAACGGTCCAAAAGAAAGTGGAAAAACGTCCGTGGTACACGTGGTTGTGGAGGGGAAATTTGATTGGAGTTGAAAACTAGTTTGGTGTCAGGAGGCAGGCTCGGTCACAACTCTCCTGTTTCGATAAACCGAGCACTTACAATGTAAGTGCTCGGTAAATCTTCACAACGGAGGTCGCGACCCCACCTCGCGCACCTCTCGACAAGCTCGAGGGCTTCGCGCGCTCCGGCTTTCGAACCTTTTCCTGACGTGAAATAAAAGTCGCGGAGCACTTTCGTACTCCGTTCCTTTATTTCATGTGTCAGGAGGCGGGCTCGAACCGCCGACCCTTCGCTCTTCAGGCGAATGCTCTACCAACTGAGCTATCCTGACATATTTATTTCTTAAGAAACTCTACCAACTGACCCGCCTGCCATCGCCTGCGGCTTCAGCCAATGGCGGGCAGGGCTATCCTGACATTTATTCTTCACTCTTGAAGAAATCTAAGAAATTTTGAAGATTACCTTGAAACTCCTCGTCTACTGCTGTGAATCGTGCATCTACATCGTTATAGAATTGCTGTGCGCCCTCAATATATGGTTGGATAAAATAATATGCTCCAATCGCTGCCCCCGCCAAGATGAGCCAGTAGACCACACGCATAATATTAGCAATGCGCTGGCTACGGCGCATTTTGTGAAGCATCGTGTTGTTTTCTCGTGTCAGAGAAAGCAGTTCTTGCACTTTTCTATCCATCGGATCCACGACTTCAAATGTAGCAAAAATGGGGTCTTTTTACAATATTCGTGATAGAGTATTTTCGTCCGGCGCCCTTGCATGAGAATTCCCATGCAAGGTAAGCCATTCGGACATAATACAGAAATAAATTACTGTATTATGATCCTCATTTGCCCTTGTAGTTCAATGGATAGAACAGCGCACTCCTAACGCGCCGATTCAGGTTCGACTCCTGACGAGGGCACACTTAAACTACTTTTTAAGTGTGCCCTCGTAAAAACTGTATTGATACAGTTTTGTCAGGAGTCGAAAGACGGAACTGTGTTTTGTGAGCACACAAAACAGTCGAGTCGGGGTCGAGAAATTTTATGAGTGACGACGAGTAAAATATTCGTGATCGATTCCTGGCAAGGGCACAGAAATTAAACCAAAAATTGTCTGGAATTAATTCCAGACAATTTTTGGTTACGCACTTCCTCTTACCTTGAGTTTTGTTTGCCTATTTTTATCTATCTTTGGAAGTTTAATAACAAGCAGTCCATGCTTTTCAATAGCTTCTGCTGCCTCAACATCTATTTCGGCAGGGAGGGAGATGGTGCGTGAAAAAGCACCCCAATAAAGTTCTTTATATATATGGTGATTATCTTCCGCAGTTCGTTCATGCTCACGTTTACCTTTGATAGTTACACTATCTCGGGTAATGGCAACATCTAAATCTTCTGGTTTTACACCGGCAACCATTGTCTTGATGATAAGGTCGTCCCCAGCGTCATGCATGTCAACTGCGAGTTCACCTTCAGATTCGAGTTCTTCTTCTGCTGGTGTAGCTGCCCAGTCGTCATCAGTATTAACTGCCAAATGTTTACTACGACCACGTCGTGGTTTTTCTTCTACGACTTCGACTTCGTCCTCTTCAGGATCCTCATACTCGTAGTCGTCTACTTTGACAGCGCCTGTTAATCTTTCAAAAAATGATCTGCGATCTCGGAACATATTTATAGTTTAATCTCTTCTGACAAAGGAGAGAGCTTTTTAATCCGTTCAATAATTGCAATAAAGGCGACGATGAAGATCCAGACAGATATAAAAGCGATGGTGGTATGCCTTAGAGCACCTTCAATTATAAGCAGATTAAAGACTGCATGCAATGCAATAGCTGTCAGTAATCCACAGAATGCATATAATTTTCGGACTTTTGGAGTTTTATAAAAGCCGAAAGCAATGAAAGATCCGAGCACAACAGATGATAGAAAATGAAGCATTGAAGCCCCTACAAAGCGGAAATTGGAAACGACAATGCTTTCGAGCAAGCTACTGCCATTAAGTGAATTTAAGATGTAGAGGGTGTTTTCAAAAGCAGCGAATCCGAGTGCGGTTGTCAGCATATAAATGATGGCATCTATCGGTTCGTTGTAAGAGCTTTTCATAAAACCGCCAAGAAGGGCTCCCCAGTATTTAAAAACTTCTTCAATCACTGACCAAACAAGAATGATGAGAAATAAATTATTTTTCAGATACGGTAGTGCGAATCTCTCAGCAACAACAGAAAAGAAAACGGCAACACCTCCGAGCAAAAAGCAAGAAATGATGACGCGCAATGGTTCTGGATGTTTCTTGTCTTCACGCAGCCAAAAAAGCAACCAGATTGCAGCTGGGATAGTTCCTAGGGTCAAAGCCCATAGCAATGTGTCTGGTTGTGCGTTCATCTACTTCGAAAGGGGCCAGCGCGTTACAATGAGATCGCGATCGTCCTCTCTCTTTATATCTTGCCAGATTTCTTCGGTGATGAAAGGCATAAATGGATGGAGAAGAATGAGGGAAGTACGAAGTATATGGCGAAGCGTGTATCGTGCTGAAGTTTTTTCAGTCTCGTTTCCTTCAGAGAGAATCTTTTTTTCCTGCTCTAAAATAATATCGGCAAATGTGTGCCATACGTAGTGGTAGAGATTGTCGCTTGCGAAATGGTATTTAAATTCTTTTATTTGATTAGTAACGTTCGCAGTGAGTGTCTCAAGTTCTTGTATATACGCCGTATCTGTTTCGGATAAGTTATCAGGTTTTGTATCGTCAGTTTCCTCTGTTTGTTCGAGAACAAAGCGAGTGATATTCCAGAGTTTGTTAGCAAATTTACGGTATGCGCGGATTTTATCTTCGGAAAGATTCAGGTCGTTTCCTGGACCATTACCGACGATAAATGACATGCGCAGTGCATCTGTGCCGTATGTTTCTATGAGATCAAGAGGATCAATAATATTGCCGAGCGACTTGCTCATCTTGCGTCCGTTTTTATCTCGTACGAGACCGTGAAGGTATACGGTCTTGAAGGGAATAGTGCCGAGTGTATATGTGGTCATCAAGATCATGCGAGCAACCCAGAAGAACAAAATGTCATAGCCTGTTTCAAGTACGCTCGTTGGATGATAAATACCGAGGTCACTTTCTGGATTAATGGTGCCGTCTGGTTGCAATGTGGGTTTACCCCGAGCGTCGTCGAGGGGCCACCCGAGTGTAGAGAATGTCCAAAGTCCTGAAGAGAACCATGTGTCGAGCGTATCAGGATCTTGTTCCCAACCATTGCCCTCTGGAGGTTCTATACCAACATATGTTTCAACTCCTCGACTATCGCTCGGGGTACCGTTCTGCCTGCCGTGAGCGTTAGTCGAACGGTACCACACAGGTATTTGGTGTCCAAACCAGATTTGTCGGGAAATATTCCAATCGTGCAAATTATCTATCCAATGGAAGTATGTTTTTTCAAAGCGTTCGGGCAAAATCTCTGTGAGACCTTTTTCTACTACATGACGCATGAGTTGCTTGAGAGTCACGGTTGCACCACTTTTGATACCATCAAGATGTGATGTGCGTAATGTGAAAGGTGTATCAACCGCAATGAACCACTGCTTCATTATCTGTGGCTCGATGATGCCTCCTGTGCGTTCTGCGGTTGCAATGTTATGAGTATAATCTTCTTCTTTAATGAATAAACCTTTTTCTTTTAGTTTTTCTAGAATTTTTTCACGTGCTTCGGTTATCTTGATGCCGGCAAACTCTTGCGCTACCGGAAGGAGTTTCCCGTACTGATCAATGATCTGTTCTTTATCCAATTTATGTTTTTCAGCAATTTGAAAATCGACAGCGGAATGCCATGGGGTAATCGTCATGACGCCCGTACCAAATTCCATATCGATACTCTCATCTTTGATGATAGTGGTCGTAATCGGACCATTGATCCACTCAATCTCTAATGTATCTCCGTGCTTGTATTTTTCATACCGTTTATCGTCTGGGTGCATGACTACATATTTGTCACCAAATTTTGTTTCTGGCCGCGCGGTACCAATAGTGAATGGTCCGTATTTCAAGTAGTAAAATTTTGTTTTCTCTTCTTGGTACACGATTTCGTCATCTGAAATTGTCGTCTGACCTTTCGGATCCCAGTTAACAATCTTTTCGCCTCTGTAAATCAAACCGTCTTCATACATCATTTTAAAAACCGTTCTCACCGCAACTGATCTTTGTTCATCGAGTGTGTATGCTTCGCGTGACCAATCAACAGATGCGCCCATCTTCTTTACTTGATTTACGATAGTGTCATGACTGTTTTGTGCAAACTCGCGTACTTTTTCAAGAAAAGCATCTCGTCCGAGGTCATGCTTGCGCACACCATCTTTCGCGAGTTCTTTTTCGACTTTAGATTGAGTTGCGATAGCGGCATGGTCGGTACCAGGTAACCACAGAGTTTTGTTACCATTCATGCGATGAAAACGCACCATGATGTCTTCGATGGTGAGACCGAGTGCATGTCCTGTATGAAGGGTGCCGGTTACGTTTGGAGGAGGAAGGACAATCGAAAAAGAGGGGGTTTGTGTATCAGAATCTCCTGCAGCTAATGTGTCGGGGTTAAAGTATCGTGAAGATTCCCATTTCCTATAAACAGTAGGCTCTGCTTGTGTGTGATCGTAGGGCTTCAAGTATTTTTCTGGAACTCGCATATATTTTCTTTAAAAGTAAAAATATCATATCACAGGAGAAAATAAGACATGTTTTGTCTTATACGTATAAAGGACATTAATATAATAAAATGTCCTTTAAGTCAAAAAAGCGAGTCTTTTAGCGACATTAGGACATTCATAAAAGACAGTTTTTTGTAATAGACAAAAATTCGATTAAATGCCTATAAATAAGGGTATTTTTAATGAGAACACATATTCAAAAACTTGACAAATTAAACTTATAAGAGTATTATCACGGCATAAATTTTTTGGTAATGGTTCACCGAAATTTAACAGTGAAGTGATTAGCAGAGGATTGAGTTAAAGAACTTACAAATATGAAATTCAGAAATACATTCGCATCAGTCTTGATGATGACCGTGCTGTTTACACAGAGCGCAGTTTTTGCAGGTTTGCCGCAGATTGCGTTTGCAGAAGAAATTGTTTCTGCAGATGGAAGTGCAACTACGTCAGAGGATGCTGGAGAAAATACTTCTTCTGATGAAACAAATGAGTCTGTAGATGAACGTACTGATGCATCATCTGGTGAAGATTTGTCAGTCGACGAGTCTTCAGAAGAAGTTGTTGCTGATGCAAACGAAACGGAAGAAGTTATAGAAGAGAACAAATCGTCTGAAGAAAAGGTGAACCAAACTGAAGATACATCTACACTCGTAGAAGAAACTCCTGTGTCTGATGGAGAAGTCGTTAAGGAGAAAACAGAAGAGGTTATAGAAACAATGTCGTCTGAAAACACTGTTCAGACACAAAACACATATCAATTTCCCGGTTATAACTTTGGAGGTAGTTATTCGTCAGGTGGACTTTCTGTATATAACTACACAAGCTCAAATACAAACACAAACTCAAGCACAGACTCAGAAAATCATGAAGTTGTATCATATACACTCAATAATTCATGTGACTTTAGTTGTCTAGCTGATATTAGTACTTCAGGAAATGGTGATATCCAGACAATCGGTGTGAGCTACAACACAGCAGAAAAGGATCTTGAAGAAATTGCTGCGCAATTTGGTTATACAATCAACGCAAATCAGGATCAGCTACCTATTGAGCGCTGGAGACTTGAAACCGCTGAAGATTTTACCTTTGAGGTAACACTGCTTGCTCGTGAGGCTGCATACCGACACGAAATTGGTTACTACTCATGGTTTGATATAGGAACATACAAAGCAATCGGTAAGACAGGAAATACGGTTGTGGGAAGTGCGCCATATATGACAGTCGGTGATCAGGTAAGTTTTACAATCGGTGACGGTAAGCAGTTTGGTTTTGCTATTAAATCTTATGACAATGGTGTGTATCGAGGTACACATGCAACAGAGAGAGCTGCAAACAGTGACGACATGACTGTCGATAATGCACTCGTATATAAGGTGAATGATGGTTACATAATTGGTTTTGAAGATCTTCCTGCAAATGGTCCTCGAGACAATGACTTTAATGATGTTGTATTGCTTGTTCGTCCAACAGATTGTGACGACAACAATGGTGGAGAAGATCCAAAAGGTATCGACCTTTCTGTTTCAAAGACAGCATCAGTTGCGACAACAACAGTAGGAACTTCGTTTACTTACACAATTTCACTTACAAATAATGGTCCTGAACATGCGACAGACGTAACGGTATATGATGCAATGCCAACAGGACTTACTATTCTTAATAAGGATGCCACTGTGGGAACCTTTGACCAAAACACACTCGTGTGGACCGTGGGAGATTTGACCGCACAGGATACGCAGACACTTACGCTTACCGTGAGTGCAAACACAACAGGTACATATGTAAATACGGCGGTAGCAACTTCAACAAGTAGTAAGACTGATACAGATTTGGATAACAACAGTGATACGGTAACTGTCGTGGTTGGTGAGGATAATAGTGGTGGAGAAAATATGTGTCTTGCCTACGTTACACCTTTTGGTAACGATAGCTCAATCTCTACAGGAGAAAGTTTCGAATCTACAGAAAAAACATTGCAAGATATTCTTGATGAAAATGGATATGGATCAGTTGATGCTGATGCCGACCAAAAGCCTTATGAGAAATGGGGTATTGCAAACGACAAATCAGTTACGTTTGAAGTAAGAGTACTCGGTAAACAGGCATACTACGAAGACATCTTTGGTGTATATAAGGCAGGAGACCTAGATAGTTTTGAAGCTCTTGGACGCACAGGTGTTATTCCAGCACCGGCAACTACAACAGCACCTCTAACTCAAGTGGGTGAGGGTCAAGTATTTACCATGGAGGATGGTGATACCTTTGGTCTTGCTATCAAAGCCTACGATCCAAATGGTCCATTCATTCAGACATTTGCGACAGAAAATGATCTCAACATCGATACTAATTCAGATCATGCAATTGTCTTTGAGGTAGCAGATGGATACATCGTTGCGTTTGAAGATATTCCAGCAGGATGGGTGCGTGACAATGACTACAATGATCTTGTGCTTCTCATCACGCCTATCAGTTGTTCAGATATACCAAGTAATGGAGACAAAGGTATCGACCTCTCTGTTTCAAAGACAGCTTCGGTTGCCACAACGACTGCAAACGCATCATTCACCTACACAATTTCAGTAACAAACGCAGGTCCTGAAACTGCAACGGGTGTAGAAGTGACA
>PCXL01000011.1:58887-59127 GCA_002787695.1 Candidatus Zambryskibacteria bacterium CG10_big_fil_rev_8_21_14_0_10_42_12
TTGGTAACTATTCAACAACAACAAATGTTTGGACAATCGACTCACTTGCACCAAGTTCAAGCGAAACACTCACTCTCTCTGTGACGGTTGCATCTTCTACAACGGGTGACATTGTAAACACTGCTACGGCATCATCTACAGATGGTAAAACAGACAAAGATCCAAATAATAATAGTGACACAGTAACTGTAACAGTAACCGACGGTAACGGCGGTGGAGGCGGTGGCAACACTGGTATCG
>PCXL01000011.1:59281-243543 GCA_002787695.1 Candidatus Zambryskibacteria bacterium CG10_big_fil_rev_8_21_14_0_10_42_12
TATCTGGACAGTAGGTACGCTTGCAAACAATACATCTGAAACTCTTACACTTACCGTAACAGCAAGCACAACAGGTGATATTGCAAACACAGCAACTGCAACATCAACAGGCGGCAAGACAGATAACAATCCAGACAACAACACATCTACTTCAACAGTTACTGTTACTGACGGTAACGGAGGCGGTGGCGGTGGCAACACAGGTATTGATCTCTCTGTATCAAAAACAGGTTCAATCAGCGAAGTAGACGAAACAGATGTAGAGTTTACCTACACAATCTCAGTAACAAATAGTGGTCCAGAGACAGCAACAGATATTGAAGTAGCAGACGAATTGCCAGCAGCTGTCGAATTTGTAAGTGCGACAAGTACGACTGGTACATATGCAACAAGCACACACATCTGGACAATCGATTCACTTGCAAATGGTGCATCTGCAACACTGACTATCACAGTAAAGGTACTATCAATTGACGAAGACTTTACAAACACAGCAACTGCAACATCAACAGGCGGCAAGACAGATAACAATCCAGACAACAACACAGACACACATACAGTTACAATTCCTGATGACAACGGAGGTGGCGGAGGTGGATCGTCTGGCGGTGGAGGTGGTGGCGGCTCATCATCTGGTGGCGGCGGAGGTGGCACAGTGAATATTGTGGGCGGTAGCGGTGATATCGACGTAAGTGCACCACAGTGTGAGTACCTTAAAGAATTCCTTCGATATGGTTACAACAACAATCCTGTTGAAGTAATCAAGCTCCAAGCATTTCTTAACTCATTTGAAAATGAAAGCCTTGCAGTTGATGGATTCTTTGATCTCTCTACTGATGCAGCCGTGCGCCGATTCCAAGTTAAATACTTTAACGATATTCTCGAGCCATGGGGTCATACAGACTCTACAGGATATGTGTACATTCTGACGAAGAAGAAAGTAAACGAAATCTTCTGTAATCGTGCATTCCCTGTAACACCAGGAGAAGCACAGGAAATTGTAGAATTCCGTGCATTCCTTGAATCTCTCCGTGCACGCGGTATCGATACAACAGATTTTGAAGGAGGTATCGGCGGAGATTTGGGCGGAGACGATAATGGTCTTGCAACAGATACGACAGGAACAACGAGTGGTCTAGGAGATTTCTTTAAAGATCTCTTTGGTGGCGGAGACAGCGAAGATACTGCAACGTCTACAGCTACATCAACCAGTCAGTTTGCTTCAACACTCAAAAACTTGGCAGCGGCAGCGCTTGTCTTCCCAGCAGATACTGGAGATGCGCTCGGATGTCTCATTGTATTACTCATCATCCTACTTATTATCTATGTTCTCGGAACAGTGATTGTAAACGGTATGAGTGATAACAAACCAATGGAGGTAGTGCGTCGAAGAAAGATTATTGCATTCATGATTGGTGTTGTGATTGCGATCGTGATTGCATTCCTCGCACCATATCCATGCATCATCTTGCCACTTATCCTCATCCTTATTGTCCTTATCATCTGGTATTTCGTGAGACGCAAGGAAAGTAAACCAGAGGAAATGAATAAAGAGTTCTCACTCTAAAAACGGCGGCTAGCAAAAAACCATACAAACCTAAAAGAGACCCGTACGGGTCTCTTTTAGGTTATGAATATTACAAAGGTTCAACCTTTGTAGACCTTCATACACAAAGGTTGAACCTTTGTAATAGAGGAAGATGAAAAAAAGGGTAGATTATGTAGCTATAACTTTAAATTACCAATCGCGCGTATCGAATCTGTGGAAGTGATATGTTCTGGTGTATGGTGCAGTCTGACGCCGAGTGCAAGTGCAATCATGAGTGCGTTGTCTCCGGTTAGGTTGTGTGCAGGCATGTATATGTCGATGTTTGATCCTGCTTCCGCTACTTTTTCTGCAAGCTTTTCTCGAAGATACTTGCTTGCCATAACACCTCCACCAAATGCACATGATTGTGCACCAGATTCGACCAAAGCCTTGAAGAGCTTTGTGGTGAGCACATCGGCGACAGCTTCTTCAAATTCTCTCGCAAGACCCGCCTGCCATTCGGCTTGAGCCGTCAGGCGATTGGCGGGCAGGCCCGCTTTTTCATCCTCACTAAATTCATTATCTCTCACTGCATAGAGCACTGCTGTCTTGAGTCCAGAAAAAGAAAAGTCTAGATCAGGTGTACCAATCATAGGTCGAGGAAGTTCTACGGGTGAAGGAATCTGTTCTACCCGTGCTCGTTCGGCGAGGCGTCCGATTTCCGGACCGCCGGGATATGAAAGACCCAAGAGGCGCGCAGTCTTGTCATAGGCTTCACCGACCGCATCGTCGCGTGTTTTGCCGACTATAGTATATGAACCCCAAGAATCCATGTGAATAATCTCTGTGTGTCCACCAGAGACGAGGAGAGTTGTCATGGGGAAGTTTGGTGTCTTGATGACATTATTTTCAAACAGGGCAGAGACGAGGTGTCCCTCCATGTGATTCACCGGAATAACTTCGACATGAGGCCAGAGCACTTTGAGTGCATGGGCAAAATTGATACCGACCCAAAGCGCCGGTTCGAGCCCTGGGCCTTGCGTGATGGCAATCACATCAATTCCCTCACCACTTACCCCGAGTAAGTGTTGCACAATATGTTCATAGAGATCAGGTTCACGTTCGAGCACTTTCTGAATTTTTTCTTTTGTCTCGATGCTTGCTTCGATCTGTGTTTTAAAGAGTTCATTTTCTTTTTCTTTACTCTCCGCAATCACTTTCAGCATTACTGGAACCAGGTTCAATCCATGCTCGCGTTTTGCAAGTGCTGGAAATACTCCCCCGAATTCGGCGTGTAGATTTGCTTGTGAATGCACGATATGTGCCAAAACATCGACAGATATGCCCGTATCTGTTTTGTGCGTTCGTATGAGTGCAATCGAAGTTTCGTCACAGCTTGTCTCTATAGATAGAATAGTTTTTTGCATACTTTTTGTGCGCGGTGAGGGACTCCCCGCCTGCCAACGCCTGAAGTCGTAGACAATAGCGGGCAGGGAACCCCCGGCATCAACAACGTCAATGTTGCGCTCTACCAACTGACCCGCCTGCCAACGCCTGGTGATCCTTGGTGGGATCGAACCACCGACCTTTTCGATGTCAACGAAACGCTCTACCACTGAGCTAAAGGATCGTATGCATGGCGGGCAGCTAACCGCGCAGAACGGGGCTATAGTATCGTTTCTGGCTGTATATTTCAAATGGTATTAATCTTCGTACGCAAGTACCACAAGTGCTGAAAACGCGAGAGTGAGGTTCTTTACAACAAATTCTCCGGCGAGTGAAAGCACGGGGAAATATGGATCAAATACGACGTGCCAGCCGTAGAGAAACGTTGAGAATGTCCCGGCAAGGTGCGCGACAAGAAGTACATGAGTAAGGCTGCGCGCTTTGTTGATGAGGATCATGATTCCCAAAATAGTTTCTATGATGCCGAGCGTGATGAGGCCTGCACCGTCTGAAAACCAGGGCACCATAGAGTGGTAAACCAAATCAAAGACAGGATTGAATCCAAATATTTTAAGCAATCCAAACCATATGAAAATAATAGCGAGCGTGAGCCTCAGAGCGGTTAATAGATGGTGTTTATGCGGAGATGTTTTTAACATTTTTTCCATAAGAAATATTATATCAATTTAAAGGGTCGCTATTTGGGGATTTGTCCCAACATTTCTGTCTAACATAAATCTCACCTTCATCCTGTATACGTTTATTTTATGCTATAGCATAAAATAAACGTATACAGGTGAAAGAATGTGACCAGTTACTTCTTTGATTTTCTGGAGAGTACAAATTTTTGCGAGGGGCTTGCCGGCTTGTCTCTGCGATGAATGCAGCCGGCCCAACAGCAGGGGCGACGCTTACCTTTGGCAAGGTCACTGACCGCGCGTTTTATATGCTGTGTGCGTGTTTCTGCTTTTTTGACCGATATTACCCAACAGATCCATTCATTTCGTGCGAGCGGTGTAATATCTTCCCATACCCTTTGTGCTTTTGCTGAAGCAGAAAGTGCTTTCTGGAGATCGGCAGGGAGTTTGTGAGCTACGCCATCTGAGAGTTTAGGCATATATTGATTTTAGCAAATATACAAGCCGTCTCGAGTTGGAACTGTGGGAGGCCTTGTCCAGCTTGGTGGATTCAACGACATTGTAAACTCAATTTGATAGTGTCTCGTGCGTAACTCTCTAGATGATAGTTTCAGGATTTATAATTGCTTTAGATGGCACACCTTTCTTTTTTAATTCTTCCATAATGATTGATATGACAGACATTTGCATACTCATGCCCATTTCTTTTGTTTTTATAGCACCTTCTGTTTGTAATATTGAAAAAGTGAAGTCAGTGAGATTATCCAAGTAAGATATACGTTCATTCATTACCTCTTTTGCTCCATTTGGATTAAATGTTGCATACCTAATTTTAAGCATCTCATTCATAACATCTTGGATAGTTTTCTCAGAAGAACTTAGTTTAAGATAGTTTTTTGCTACCCATCGTGCGGTTGAGCCAGTAGCTCCAAATTTAAGGATGAATTTCAACATAATCTTATTGTATCACTAGCATCTCATGCTATCTGTTAATGCGGAGAGGGAGGGAATTTCTCCCTCGACTTAAAACTTTTTCGTCAAAAAGTTTTAGTCTGGGCACCGGCTCGCGTACAGGCACTACTGTGCCTGACTTCGTACGCTCCGCCGTTCGAATCCCACCTCATCCGTAAAACAAAAGTCGCCCGATGCTACGCATCGGACTCCTTTGTTTTATGCGGAGAGGGAGGGATTCGAACCCTCGGTACGGTTTCCCGTACACCGCGTTTCGAGTGCGGCACATTCGACCACTCTGTCACCTCTCCGTGCAATCTAGAACACTATCATATCTTTTGCATTTTTGGTCAAAAATGATATAGTTTCTGCCGTATTTTGGCCCTATCGTCTAACGGTTAGGACATCGGCTTTTCAAGCCGGTAATCGGGGTTCGATTCCCCGTAGGGTCACATGAAAAATGAAGAGGCTCCCGCAAGGGAGCTTTTTCATGTGACCCTACGGGCAGAAAGGGGTCGGGGAAACTGGGTGTTTCCCCGTGGAGGAAGGCAGTGAGTCCTCGAACGTTGGAAAACCGTGGGTTTCCAAGGTCTCGTAAGGGTCAATGAAAAATTATCTGTGACCGAAAGTGTATTCACGTTTCCCCGTAGGGTCACATCAGGACTGATATTCTCGATAGATAATTATGATATATTTTCTTCATGAAAATATATCGCTATGTTATAGATGGGCTTGTGATACTCCTGGCACTCTTTGTTTTTGGTCCACATTTGTATTATCTCTTGCCGTATGACTACGTAGACACAACTCTTCCGGACGATGTTGCCGATTATAATATTGCGATGTATACGTACCTGGAAAGTTTACCTCAAGATTTCCAGACATTACTCGCAGAGCCAACTGGTCTCACTGGTACGCAGCGCTTTCGCACACAGGAAAATCGAAGCTTATTATCGGCAGAAGAAGTGTATGAACAGAGCAAGGACAGTGTGGTGATTATCGAGACGATGGATATGTATGGAGACCCATATAGTGGCGGCGGTGTTGTGCTGTCATCTGATGGGCTGATTGTCACGAGTTATCATCAATTGCAGGATGCAGAAAAAGTTGCAGTTTCACTTTATGATGGCAGCATTGTCAAAGTCACCGATGTGGTTGCATACGACGAAGCGCTCGATATTGCATTTATAAAGATCGATAGTGTCGATCTGCAGCCGATGCCGATAGGAGACAGTGCGCTACTTTCGATCGGTGAGCGAGTCTACTCCATCGGGCATCCTGAAGGATTTCATCACTCGTTTGCAGAGGGTGTGGTCAGTGGTATCCGTGACTATTCGTCTAGAGGTGAAGGGATACAGATCCAGATGACGAATCCGATTTCAGCAGGGAATAGTGGTGGCGCGTTGCTCAATACCTATGGCGAGCTTGTGGGTATTCCATCGTGGTCTCTTGAATACGAAGACAATATCGTCTCTATCCAAAACCTCAATTTCTCCATCCCGATCAGGGAGGCGCTCGGAATTTTAGAATAAGTCCAAACCTTGAAAATACGGCTTTATAAAAGAAAATTTTGTTTTTATATATTATAAAGAGCTTAAATCAGGAGTCGTCTTTTTTATTGATAAAGTTTATTTTTTGGACTAATATCCATAATACAGATGAATACCAATCAACATCAAAAAAATTATGAGGTGAAACTACCCAGAATAATGACGATCGTTTTAAGCATTGCTTCTTATTATAGAAAAACATATTTTAATACTAATGACTTAGCTATATTAGGAAACAAATATAAGCAGGATATAATACGCACCAGGAAAGATAAGGAGCACTATGCTTTTGCGAATGACACGAATTTCGGCGGAATTAGAGGTAATCTCGCTACTTTGTTGACTTGGAAGGGGGTTATTAAAAAAGATAATAGATTAGTTAATGCGTATTCTGTTGGCAGAAATGAACAAATAGTTAATGCTGTTGCTAGTGGAAAAATTATGCTTGATCTGACAAACGACAAAGCTCATACACAGAATGAGAATCTTTTAAAATTATTGAAGGCTGAGATTTACTTAAGGTCAGTCAGGGAAGGTCAGGCACATATAAAAACATTTATAAAGAACAATAACCATATTGGTTTTGGGAGAGATCTTGAGTTTCCAAAAACTTCTGTAGTAAAGACCAGTAAAGGTGTATGTTTTTTGAGGGCAATTGTTAATAATTTTGTAGATAGTAAAAATGAAGTTCTTAGTTATAGAATAGTCGATTTATGGTCTTCTAAAAAAATTTTAAAAGCTAATATTCATGTCTTATTTGTTGTTCCTAGAGGTAGTGACTATTGGTGTTCTATCTATGCTTTGTCTTTGGAGGAACTGTGGATCAATAAACCTGCAATTATAAATATAAACTTACTAAACAAAAAATGTTTTGATGACATTGGAAAAGAGTATGAATTAAGAAAATTAGATTATGCGATAAATAATTTTACGAAAAGAGATGCAAATATAAATTTGCGTATAGGGTATGATCCAAGAGAATTTTTAATTAGATATGTTATTGATGAAACAAAAAATAAGAGAATAAGGGAAAGTGAATTTAGTTTGTTTACCAAGAATTTCTTGAATTGGAATCCGAGAATAAAAATTAATAATGTGGAGGTGTGTAACATTATTGAATCAAGTTCTGGTGGTGTTGATCTGACACTCCAGTTTGTTAATGGATCTGAGGCAAAGGTTGAGCTTGAGCATAATTGGAAAAATTATATTGATCATGGTCATCATACTAGTAACGCATGGTCAAAATGTTGGTTGTATGCTGATGAGCAGTGGGATTTCGATAATATAAAAAATATTTTTCAAACACATTTTAAAAAGCACGGAGACCGTGTTCCAACAACATTTCTAACTAAAATAGATGGTAAACAAAAGATATTTAGAGTTGATTGGCATACTCTTGATGTTTCGGAAATCGATATTACAAATTATTGATTTGTGATTTTCTTTATGTTTTTCAATTCTTTTAGTCTATTGATCATAATTGCGTAGTATTCACTATCTTTTTCTATACTTATACTATTTCTCTCTAGGTCATTTGCAACTTTTGTTATTGTTCCACTACCAGCAAAACAGTCTAAAATCAGATCGTTTTTATTGGTGAAAATTTTAATTAGAAATTCAATAACTTTCTCAGGTTTTTGTGTAGGGTGTTTTGTTCTTTCTTTTCCCATACATATCGGTGTTTCTATAAAATTATGCATCTCTCTTTGGTTGCTAAAGTTGAAAGTGTAGCTGATTTTTTTATTATCGAAACCGTTCGTTGCCCATACAATTGCCTCATTGGAAGACAAAAAACCATTTTTTCTAATTTGTGGTGCCGGATTTGTTTTATGCCAAATTATTGTTGCATGATGTGAAAAACCTAACGATTCGTAGATCCGCTTAATATCACTTATATATTCTAACTTACAGAATAAAACTAAATTACCATTTTCCTTTAAAACTTTTTTAATCTCACTTACCCACTTTCTGGTAAAAACCAAGAATTCATCATCTTTAAAATAGTCCCATTCTCCAAAATCAGAAGAAAGAGCTTTTCTACCTTTCAATAATTTCGTATTTTTATTGGCAGTATTGTAGGGAGGATCCACAATAACGGCATCAACTTTTCTTTTGATTTTACCTAGGGAGTTAAAAACATCTCCAAGGATTAGTGTGTGTTTGTTCTTTTTCATTAGGTTTTATTTTTTATTCTATCAATCGACATCTTGTAGAACGCGTTGTCTATTTCGCATCCAGAGTAAAACCTGTTCATTCTTTTGGCTACCACAGCAGTGGTACCAGATCCGAGAAAAGGGTCGAAAACAATGTCACCGCTGTTTGTTGTTGATTTAATAATTCTTTCTAGTAACCACTCAGGTTTCTGTGTTGGGTGTATCTTCTTTCCTCCAAAAGTTTTACCTTTTGGCCAAATAGATCTCATTTGCTTGCCATCATTGTCTTTTTTCATTAAATCATAATTGAAAATATTCCCCTTTCCTTTTCTGGCCCAAATAAAATTTTCGTGATCTGCTACGAATCTAGTACAAGACAAATTGGGTGTCGCATCTGTTTTATGCCACAAGATTTCATTTAATAATTCAAAGCCAGTTTTTTCTAATAAATAACCGGTCGTATAAATACTGTGATAAGTTCCTGCCACCCATATTGCTCCATTTTTTTTCAAAATACGGAATGCCTCGTCTATCCATTTTTTCGTAAATAGTTCATAATTATCGATTATGTCCCAAAGACCTTTATTAGTATATAGGTCTTTGCCACCTGATTTTGTAAATTTAATTTTAAAATTGCTTTTACTGAGATTATAAGGGGGGTCTGCAAAAATGAGGTCTATAGACTCGTCTTCTATTGAGCTCATTATCTTTATGCAGTCATCGTTAAAAATCTTATTCTTGAGCCCGTCTTTTGTTATTTTATCTCTCGCCTCTTTTTTAGGTTTTTTAGAGAGGGTAAGTAGATATGCTAATGAATCTTTTTCAATTCTTCTGGCACCTCCAATTTTAATAGAAGGAATTATATTTTTAGATATGTATCTTTTTATAGTTATTTCAGACACATTTAAAAAATCAGAAGCTTCTTTTATTGTGTAAAAATTTGGCTGCATTGTTTTTATCTAAGCTCGTAAAAGTATCAATTGGTATCAATTTTAGCAGTAATGGGTATTTTGGTATGGGGATAACGTTTGTAGGTTAAAACCAAGTATAAATTTAGGGGAGGTTTTAGCAGTGGTGTAAAAATATTGGTGGTACATATCTTTGGCATGAACAAATTCGCGATAGGAGGTCTTTATATTGTGATCCTACGAAGCATTTAACGGAGAATTGTGATATAACGCTTATATTATGCCAGCAAATAATCTTGGGAAAATTTCAAAAGTGGAGTTTAGGAAAGCGTGGAATCATGAGGCTTCTGATTTTACAAATTGGCTCGCGGAGGAAGAAAACCTACGCCTCTTGAGTGATGAAATCGGTATTGATATTAAACTTATTCAAACAGAAGCAAGTGTGGGGAAATTTAATGTTGATATTCTGGCAGAAGAGGAAAACACAGGAAAGAAGATTGTCATTGAAAATCAACTCGAAGCGACAAACCATGACCATCTTGGGAAAATTATTACCTATGCGTCTGGCTACGAGGCAAATATTGTCATTTGGGTTGTGAAGGAAGCGAGAGAGGAACATCGACAAGCGGTCGACTGGCTCAATGAGCATACTGATGAGGATCTTGCATTCTTTTTGATACAAATAGAATTGTGGCAGATCGGGATGTCTCCGTTTGCACCTAAGTTTGAAATGATTTCTAAGCCAAATGATTGGGCTAAAACAATAAAGCAATCAGTCGGAAGTAATAAAGTAACCGAAACAAAGGCGCAGCAATTGCAATTTTGGGAACAGTTTAAGAATTATGCAAAGGACCATAATACAAATTTGAGATTGCAGAAAGCTTATCCACATCACTGGATGAACGTCAGTATTGGGAGTAGCCATGCACATATGGCACTTTCTATGAGTTCATTTGATGAGGTGATGCGAACAGAGCTGTATATACCAGATAATAAAGAAATATATAATTTTTTGTATAAGCAAAGAGATAAGATTGAAAAAGAATTTGGCATGAAGCTCGAGTGGATGGAATTACCAGAAAGAAAAGCGAGTCGTATAAAAGTAGAAACTTCAGGCCTTATAGATAATACGGACGAATGGGAAACATATTTTGCATGGCTTCAAAAAACCGCCGAAGATTTTCAACGAGTTTTTTCAAAAATTTTAAAAAAGTATAAATAATCCCATGAACTCATCTAAAACTCTCTATATCATGTGTGGTGTGGGATTTGCGGGGAAATCTACCCTTGCGAAAAAGATCGCGGAATATACCGGGGCGACTTTGGTCAGTCAGGATGCTATGTATTTTGAAAAAGAAGAGGTAAGTTGACACATTACGTGTTAAGTAGTATTAAGTAGATGGAGGGCAGAGGATGCCGAATCATACGAAGTGGACTGATGACAGGTTGGCTGTGGTTCGAGAACTTGCGAGTGAGCAAGGTCTTACTGCACGTGCAATATTTGCCCTGCAAAGACCAGAGCTTACTGGATTCACCGAGCGTGCGATCCAAAATACGATGGCTCGGTTTGGGTACACGGATCCAAGGCGGAGCGCGCAACGAAAGCGTGCGCGTCGCCTAACGAAGGACGAGAAGGAACGACTGATCGAATATCTCGAAGGTGACGGCGCAAAGAAATCGAACAAGCTCGTGGCAAAGAAGCTCAAAGTGCCGCTTGCTAGTGTCGAGTACTGGCGTAAGCAACTAGGTCAACGGGTCGATCGTAACAAGATTTTCAAATCTGCTGTGTATCGGCGGAGCGCGTCACGTCGGGCAACTCTGTATGGCCAAGAGATCAGAGAGGCGCGTCGAGCGCAATTTCGGGCGAGGCGCACACGTCTTATCCAACAACTGAGGAAGCAACCGGACAAGGTTTGTAGGACCTGTAAGGAGCCTTGGTTTGAAGATGAATTCTTCTTTTATCGCGCTTCGACGCGAAGCAAAGACAACAAGCGCTTATTGTTTGCGACGTGCAAGGCGTGCGTCAGTGAACAGAGGGCGCGACAACGACGTCATGTCTGAAAATGGGGGTCACCTGAAACACGGGTGACCCTTGTTCTTTTTTGTCTGAGCATTCTATATAATGTACACGCATAGGTAGACTCGCCGGTTTTCAGGCTCTCAGTTTTTGAAAGAAGATCATCTTCTGAACATGACGCATTCTTACATGCAGTTTTTGTATTGCAAAAACCCAGAACGGAGCGTTTGGGGAAACAACCCTTAAAAAGGATTGACAAACGCTCCGTTCTGGGTTTTTAACGTGCTTTCACCTTCATGAATGCCTTGCGGGCATTTTAATGATTTACAAGCTAAAGTCAAATATATGGCTCTGTTGGGTTTGACACTCAAAAAAATGTATCTCTTGTCCACAAAATGTGGATAAAGTTCGTTGACTCTTCATGGTCACGTCGTACCATTAGAAGTACGAGAACTGATGGGAAACCAGTACTCGGTCGCCGACTATGCAATACAACTGGTTTCCAAAATTTTTCATAGCAGTATAAAACCGACAAACCCGGGGAAGAGGTATGTCGGTTTTTCGTAAAATTTGAAACCAGTTAGTCGAGAACCTCGACAATCCAAATGACAGAGCACAGAACGTGTTTGTGTTTTGATATTTGGATTGCCATTACGTATATCCCTTACACGGAGTATGCGTATCGCAATTCAAAGTTAATGGTCGATATCATTCTCGTACGAGAAATTTATTACAAGAATTAATTAATCAAAGTAAAGATATGAAGAAAGTAACAGCAATTATTGCTACAGTAGCATTTCTCGCAAGTGTGAACGTAGCAAACGCATGGTACTGGGGCGGATGGAATGATGATGACAATACGGTAAACATCAATACTACAAATTCTGCAACAGTTTCAAATACAGTAACTACAAAGGCAAACACTGGCTCAAACACAACAGTTGGCGGTAGTGCTGGTAACACAGTATCTGGGTATGGCAACAACGGTGGTAATGATGCTACTGGAGGAGATGCAGATGTTGATACTGGTGATGCAACAGCAGTTAGTGATGTTCTCAACAATGTGAACGGAACTGACATTAACGTTGTTGGTCCAGACTGTGGTTGTGAAGGTGACAACGAAGTAAACGTAAACGTTAGAAATAGCGCAACGGTTACAAACGATGTTTACACCAAAGCAAACACGGGCTACAACACAACAGTTGGCGGCAGTGCAGGTAATGATGTAGACGGCGCTACTCGCCCATGGTGGAGAAGACATCATGTGGTAAATGGTGGCAACAACGGTGGTAATGATGCTACTGGAGGAGATGCAGATGTTGATACTGGAGAAGCAGTAAGTGGTACGGTGGTATCTAATTACGTAAACCAGACAATAGTTCGCGTACGACGATAATCGTACAAGGTGAGGAAGGTTCCCTTCCTCCCGCAAAATCCCATATTTTCGGGATTTTGCGGGAGGAACACCGAAAATTATGAAAAGAAACATCGTGTACATACTCTATATGGGAATATTATGGGCACTCGCACTCCCTGCGCAGGCTTATACAGAGGTGACAAATACGGTGACAACAGAGGCAAATACAGGAGGCGGAGGTGGTACGGCGACGGTCAACACAAAGATCTACACAGAGGTAAATGGGGAGGTGATAACTGATATCGATGAGACAAAGACAAGCACAGACGGTTCTCCTGTAGTGATAGAAAAGGAAATCACATATTCAGATAATTGGAGAGATATACCAACGGACATAGACATGGTTTCAGAAACTCGTACGGAGACATCTGTACAGGTTAAAGAGGATTCAGTAATGATGAATGAAGATGATGTCGATGCTATGGAAGAAGTAATGGAGGAGATGACGGAGGAGCGTCTAGAAGATGTTGAGGCAAGATCAGAGGCACAGGTAACCGTGTTTGCACGCATTAAAGTATTTTTCAAAACATATGTATTTTGGTGGCTATAAAAAAGACCCAATATGTGAACAAGTGCTAGCGATATGGATCGCGCTTGTGCTTGTATGTGTTCCTGGTGCACCACTGTATGCTGAAGAAGGTGGAGATGCGGAGATAAACACTGGAGACGCGACTGTTTCGGTTGAAGCAACAAATAGTGCGAACAACAATGTTGTAGACACTGAACCAGAACCAGATCCAGCAGAGGAAGAAGAACAACCTGAATCTGTAGAGGAACAAAGTGCTGGCGAGTCAGATGGATCAACAGAAGAAGGTGGGGACGACGAAGGTGCCACATCATCGCCGAGTTTATTGAGTCAGGAACAGCATGAATTGGCAACGAGTACGGCAACATCGACAGACCCAGTTGCTCAAACGGAGGTCGCTTCAACAACGGGCACGACTACTACACACACAACTATAGATATTGATAATGAAGCACATCTGGAATCAGGTGCCGATTTACTTGCACAGACAGGCGAGAATACTGCGACAAGCACAGGAACGACCACGATAGAAACGGGTGATGCATATGCAAACGTAAATATTTTGAATATTGCGAATACAAATATTATTGATTCCTACGGTTTCATGTTGCTCCTTAATAGTTTTATGGGAGATATTGGAACGATAGATTTTAGAGATTTTATAGCACCATTACTTTTTAATAATAATCAGCAGTCATCTTGTGGTACCGGAGTTTGTGGAGGAGATGATACGCTCGATATTTCTGGAACCAGTACAACAACCATAAACAATGCCGTTATCGTGCGTTCGCAGACTGGTGGCAACTCTGCTTCTGGTGGTGATGCGTCAATACAAACAGGAGATGCATATGCGGGTGCTAATGTGGTCAATATCGCGAATACTAATATTGTTGATTCGAACTATATGTTGCTTGCCCTCAACAATTTTGGAGATTGGTCGGGGGATTTGGTGTTGCCTGGAAAAGATTTCTTTATCAATATGCTCTATGGCATGGGTACGACTGGCGCAGGAACAGTGACGGTGAATACAGAAAACAATGCGAACATTGAAAACGGAGTTTCTACAGTTGCCGATACAGGAGGTAACACTGCAACAAGTACAGAGAGTGGAGCCAATATTGAAACAGGAAATGCTACAGCTCAAACAAACGTAACGAATGTAGTAAACCAAAATTTCTTTAATCAGGATTCACTATTTATTATCTTTAAAGTGCATGGCACATGGTCGGGAAATGTATTTGGACTACCGCCAGGGCTTTCATGGCGCGAGACACCGCATGGTATTGAAGTATTTGGAAGTGGACAGACGCAGACAGGTTCATCTGGTACTGGCTTGAATAATCTCTCGATAAACCAACAGAACAATGCCGACATTAAAAACAACGTAGAACTGTATGCTCTTACGGGAGAAAATGAAGCAGGGGGAGGTAATACATCTATTCAAACAGGTAATGCGTACGCCGGTGCCAATGTGGTTAATATGGCAAACACTAATATCATTGGCCGCAACTGGATACTTGCCATCGTAAACATCTTTGGTGACTGGAATGGAAACTTGGCCTTTGGACGACCTGACCTCTGGATAGGTGGCAAAATAGAGCCCGTAAACCCAATGAGTCCTATTGGACCCGGTTCTGAACTTCGATATAAAGTTGTTGTGGTAAATAGAGGAGATTCTGATGCGACAGATGTTGTGCTTAAACATCGTTTTGATGTGCCATTTGTCTCATTTGTAGACACAAGTAATCCTCAGAAGGTGAATGAGAGAGATACACTATGGAATATTGGCACGATCGCTGTTGGCGAACATGTTGAAATAACATTGCCTGCAGTGGTAAAAAGTGCACGTGAAATTGTAAGTGGTACAACTCGTATTGAGAGCATGTTTGAGGTTACGTCGTTTGAAACGGATGCTGACAGTGGTGACAACAAAGAGCATCTTTCTGTTGTTATAGATAACTATGATGCAAACCTATCTCCAGTAAATCTAAATCCAAACATAGAAGAACCGGTCGTGCCGGTATTACCAGACTTTAGTGTAGTGAAGACGAGCAGTACTCATACAACAGTGGCAAGCAGTACAGTGGAATATACCGTGACGCTTAAAAATAATGGTGGGTTTGCGCCTGATGCGGTAGTGATCGATGCACTCAAAGATGAGAACGGAAATATTGTTTTTGAGCAGGTATGGCAACTCGGTCCCGTCTATGAGAATGAGGAAATTACCATTACATACGGAACTATCTTTAGTGGTGATATGGAACCGGGATTATACACAAACACTGCAGAAGTCATTGCAAAAGTATCTACCGATAGCGAAGATGTTATCCGATCTTCCGCCGATGCGATCGTCGCACTGGAAGCAGGTGTAGTGGTAGAACCGCCAGTGATTCCTGCACCAGTGGTACAGCCTGTCAGACGACAGATTGTGGCGATGAATGATACATACGGTATAACCCTGATCCCTCCGATGTGTAGCCTCTACAGTTGCTTAATAGATACGGATGATGAGGCTTCTACTCAATTTGGGTTCGGTAACATGTTTCTCGCATCAGCCTTTGGTAGCGGATTCCCGCCAAGTGACGATAGATCACTCAAACTCTTTATTTTGGCAGCAGTCATGTATGCGGTTGGCAGACCAAGAGAGAATCGTCATGGCATGTCACTGTTCTTCTAAACTTCTACAATAAGAGCAAGCGCCCCGTGATGGGGCGCCTTGGTTAGGAATACGGCCTGTCCGTTACTGTCCAGAACGGCGATGACATGTTTCAGTTTTTCCTCGAGCTGCTTCAGCTCATCAGGATTTGCAAGTTCGATTTCTTTTTTCAAACTTTCCTCCAGGGGTATTGATTCTGCCTGTAATAATACGCTATTTTCCTGTTTTTTTAAAAGGACACCTTACAAAGGTTGAACCTTTGTAAGGTTGGGATATGGTTACTTTCCAGCTTTCAAAAAGAGGTAAATGTCTTCAAGAGCTTTTACCGCATCGCCTGCAGCGATGTTGTTTTGGTGGTACTTTACATTCGTACAGTCGCCCGCAGCCCAGATACCAAGGGTACTCGTGCGCTGATTCCATGGATCGATCTCAATTTGTCCGTAGTCGTTGAGCTTCACCACATCCTTGGTGATGTTTGTTGCGGGTATTAATCCGATTTCTACAAAGATACCCGGCGCTGCAAGTTCTATGTCTTTGTTTTCTTTTGTGTCAGTGTATACGATGCTTGAGACGAATTTATCTCCTTTGATTTCTTTAGGTTGTGCGTTTAAAACGAGTTTGAAGTTTGGATGTTTTTTAACTTCATCGATGGTCACGGGATCTGCCTTGAGTGTCTCGCTTCTGTTGAGGAGGGTGACACTTTTTGCATAGGCGAGGAGCTGCGCCGCTGTTTCAAATGCTGCATTTCCACCACCCACGACCACCGTATCTTGACCTGCAAACAGAGGGCCGTCACACGATGCGCAGTAGGTAAGTCCTTTATGTTCGAATGTGTCCGCACCAGGGACTTCGAGACGACGACGTTTGCTGCCGGATGTAATCAAAACCGTTTTTGTTCCGTAGCTACCCTTATCGGTTTCTACGGTAAAACCATTTCCACTTTGTGAAATATTTTTTACCCACTCGGGTACTTTTACATCCACAATATCGCCTGCATATTGCTTTACGTGTGTTTCAAATGATTTAGCGAGATCTGCTCCTGAAATTGTAGGAGTTCCGATCCAGTTTTCAATGCCTTCTGATACATTGCTCTGTCCACCCCATTCTCCGGCAATAATAGCGCTCTTGAGGCGTTTTCGGGCCGCATAGACGGCTGCGGCGGCACCTGCAGGCCCGCCACCAATAATGATTAAATCGTACATGGAACTCAGTATATAGTACTTGGTACGTAGTATCTAGTATGAGATATGAGGTATACTGACTCTAGCATGAAGTACTATAAGCTCGTACGGGACAAGATTCCCGCCATCATCCAAGATAAAGGGCAAACCTGCACATTTCATGTTGCAGAAGAGGAAGAGTATGAGGTAAAACTCAAGGAAAAACTACGAGAAGAGATAGAGGAGTTTTTAGCGAAGTTACATGAGGAAGAACTCGCGGACGTGATGGAGGTTATTGAAGCGTTGATGAAGTTTAAGGGCATAGATCGCGATCGTCTTGAACGCATCAAGCAACAGAAAAGAGATGAGCGAGGAGGATTTGATGCGCGATGTATTCTTGACGAGGCGTAACATGCGCGCGACCTCTGGTCGCGCGCATGTTCTTTGTTATTGATTATTTAAGTTTCGATCGTCTGAGAAATGCGGGTACAGCTCCCCAGTCGTCATCATCGTCCTCGTCTTCTTCATCGACGGGTTGTGGCTCAGGTTGTTTTGGTTGAGGTTTTGGTTCAGCAGGTCTTTGAGGCTGTTGTTGAGGTGCCTCTGTTCTTGGCTGAGAAACAGTATTAAAGATGCGTCCAATGCCTCTTGGTTCTTCTGAATCAGTCACTTCTTGTTGTTGAGGACGGACGACAGGGGTTGCTGGTTTAGATTCGTGAAAGAGTGTCTTTTTGAGAGCAGTTTCGGGGAATCCTGTCGCAATGACAGTAACTTTAACCTCACCTTTTTTAAGTTTATCGTCTCTTACTGTTCCAAAGATAATTTTTGCTTCAGGATCTGCTGATTCAGTGATAACGCGGGCAGCGTCTTGGATCTCAAACATAGTGAGATCTTCACCGCCTGCAATAGAGAAGAGAACTCCACGTGCTCCGTTTACTGAAAGTTCAAGTAGGGGAGAATTAATCGCGTTGCGTGCAGCTTCTTCCGCACGTTTCTCACCACTGGCTTTGCCGATACCCATGAGTGCAGGTCCTGCATTGGCCATAACTGCTCGTATGTCAGCAAAGTCGATGTTAATGATACCAGGTGTAGTGATAAGATCTGAGATGCCTTCTACTGCAGATTTGAGCACATCATCGCACATAGCAAATGCGTTGCGGGCTGATGTGTCTTTGTCGATAGTGGCAAGGAGTCTGTCGTTTGGAATGACAATAATGGCATCAACTGATTTTGAAAGTTCTTCAAGGCCTTTTTCAGCAAGGCGCATGCGCTGAGTTCCTTCAAATGAAAATGGTTTTGTCACAACGGCTACTGTCAGTGCGTCGAGTTCGTGTGCTGTCTTTGCAACTACTGGTGCAGCACCAGTACCAGTACCACCACCGAGGCCACTCGCGATAAACACCATGTCTGCACCTTTGATTGTTTCCTGGATTTCTTCTTTGGTTTCTTCGGCTGCGCGTTTACCCATGTCAGGGTTCATACCGGTACCGAGACCGCGGGTAAGATTTTTACCAATATGGATTTTCTTTTTAGCAAAAGAATTGTGAAGGTCTTGTGCATCAGTGTTTACAACGATAAATTCAACCCCTTTCACTTTTGAATTCACCATGTGGTTGACTGCGTTTTTTCCAGAACCACCAACACCGAGTACTTTGATTCGTGCAAATGTTTCAACATCCGGTTTAATTTGAGGCATAGCTTGTGTAGATTATATGTTCTAACTAGGGCCAGATATAAGGGAATTTTACTGTTATAAAGACAGAAAAACCGCTAGTTATGACCATAGTACCAAAGAAATAGGGCTTTACCATATTGACATCTTTTCAATACGGGTTGATGTACATGCTTTGTATGAGAAAGAGAACAGCCCGTCGCGTACGCGACGGGCTGGCGAAATTCATGGTCAGGGCAGGCTAATGACCTGAAGATCTTCTGAGATATTGACCAGAGGCACGAGGCCTCCTTGTGGTTTTCCACTAGAAGTTTGAATTCTGCGGAGACCCTTGTGAACCAACTCGTACGTAGCGATGTCTTCGCCTATGTGAACGAGGGCTCCATGAGGGAGTCGCCGTGTACCTTCGCTGGTCGAAAAATTTGCACCCCACCAGAACCCTTGAAAAGAACCGAGGATCATACCGGGAGAAGCAGTTCTCACTGCTCCTTGAAATCGTGACATCTTACTTTTGCTCCTTGAACTACTGTATATTTATTAACACAAAAATATAGAAAAGTCTACGGTAAAAATTGTTTGACCCAGGAGAGGAATTTGCCCCAGATTTTCTTTGCGATTTTACCGACACCAATACCAGCGAGTGTTGACTCGTCTTCAGAGAGTAGGCCGGCGAGTGCTAAGCCATGGGCAACTGACCAAGAAGAATCTTGTATTTTTCCACCATTTGCAACCTCGAGCCTACCAATTTTTGAAGGGAGCTTCAGAGCATCACGCGCAATGTCTTCAATACGACCGACACCAGATCCACCGCCGGTAATAATGATTCCAGCAGGCAACATGCCACTCCTTCCGATTTTTTGGAGATGAGAGTCAATGAGTTCAAATATGTCTGAGAGTCGTGCACTCACAATTTCGTCTAACTTTTTGCGTGGGTATGTGGCACCGGTGATACCTCCTCGTTTAATACTCTCCGCTTCTTCAAGTGGCACCTTGAGACCAAGGGCGATATCGTTCGTGATATCTGTTGAACCAATCGGAAATACTTCAAGTGAAATTGGTATGCCATTTTCGTACACAATAATAGATACGGTTTCTGAGCCTATGTTTGCAAGGACACAACCGGCAATCTTTTGTGTCTTCGTGAGTGTTACAAAACTGCCCGCGATTGGACTTGCCATAACATCTGCTACCAAAATACCTGCATCCTCAACTGCTTCAATAAGATCGTTTAAGTGGTTCTCCAAACACATGACGAACAGGACACGAGATTCGAGCTTGGTTCCCTTGAGTCCTTCGGGACTGCCAAGCGTAGGCTTTCCATCAATGCGATAGCCGATGGGGATTGAGTGCACTATTTTTTTATTAATAGAGATTGATTGAGGAATGGCTTTTTCCGCTTCAATCATGGATTCTTTTACATCTTCTTCGGTGATTTCAAGATCGGCTCGTCCGATAACGACGGTACCAACAGAAACGAAGCTGCCGACACCTACACCACCAATAGAGATATATGCCCGTTTAATCGGATATCCATTTGCTGCTTTGGAAGCCTGACTAGCCGCGAGACGAATGCTGTGTGCTACCTCGTTTTTATTTATGATATAGCCATGACGAAGTCCTTTTGATTCCGCAATGCCCGTACCGATGATTCGTGTATTACGTTTGCCACCAGTTTCTGATGCCAGTGTGATTACAACTTTAACTTCGTATGTTCCGACATCTATGCCGACTGCTATTTCTTGTGCCATCCCGTTAGAAGCAGATCACGATCACTCGTTTTCTACTAGATGTGTTAGTTGTTAAGTGCGTGTCGACCATATAGCTATACATTTCTTAATTATACACGTGATCGTGGCTTCTCACGGGACCATGTTTTAAAATTTCAAACAAAAAATGCCCGAGGGTGGGCAACTTTTATCGCATCTGAAAAAACTTCATTATGCGCCGTTCCTCAGTCTCCATTGTACTACCGTGGTCTAACCCCTTCAAATGAAGTAAACCGTGGATAAACAAAAATGCGACATGCTGCGTGTATGAATGGTTAAATTTTTTTGCTTCCTTTTTTATTCTTTCGAGACATAATGTAATTTCTCCTGTCGTTTTTGTAAGGGGAAATGACAGAACGTCAGCTGGTTTATTTTTTCCACGAAGTTTCATGTTGAGATCTTTTGATCGATCGCGACCGATAAAAGCCAAAGAGAGTTCGTAACGGGCACCGAGTACGTGGCGCACCATATCAGAATACGGCAGGGCGGGAGCCCTGCTGCGTGTCATATTTCGTATTGAACATGTCAAACCTACGTCCATGTTTTATTTTGAGTCTCGTGTCTTCTCGGTGATCTTGCCGAGTTTGATCATCTTTTGAATCTCTGCGCGGCGTGCAATCACCTTGAGAGCACCTTTTTTCTTGGTGTATGCAGACGGACTGCGCTTTGCATATCGACGACCACGCACAGCCTGTAAGAGGCCTGATCGTTGCACTTTTTTGGTAAAGCGACGCATTACACTTCCGTTATGTTCGCTACCTGTTTTTACGACTTCTACGTTTACTGCCATCCCGTTAGAGACAGGTCGCGGTCACCCGAGACCTGTAGATTAATTTTATAACTTACTGATTTAATTATTTTAGATTCTCATGTCCTATTTCCCGAGAGCGACCGCGGTCTCTAACGGGACCATAGTGGCAAAGATAGTACCACAAGGCTCTGTTTTGGGCAATATCGTTTATTTATACTGCTTAATGAGCTTCGAAATCTCAGAAACAGGGATATTTTCTTGTTTCCAGGTAGCAATATTTCGAACCACTATCGAGTTTTCGCAGGCTTCTTTTTGTCCCATGATAATGAGGTATTTTGCTCCGGATTTTTGCGCATGCTGCATTTGACCACTGATCTTGTCGTAGGTAAGTGCATGCTGAACAGGTACCCGCGCTTCGCGAAGTGTTTCGATAATGCGAAGGCCCTTGAGACGTGCACTTGGTCCCAAATGTACAAAATAGAACAGTGGTTTGCTTTTCTTATTTATCACGAGACTGATCTTTGGCTTTGGTTTTTCGTAAGAAACAGAGGCACTGATCACGGGTACGTCTTTCTTTACACCAAATTTCTTACTGATTTTGCCATATCTGAATCCTCGCGCGAGTTGAGTGCCTGTATCTTCGTTGGTGATTTCAAAAACTGTATGGTTAGCGACGTTTTTATTAGCAAGCAGGTTGTAATTTATCGTGTAAGGGATGTTTACTGATTCGAGATATTCGAGCACTTCTTTAAAATGTTTTCTCGCAGGTTCTGAAAGATAATTCACTATTGCAGGTGCTGTTGTGACAAATGATTCACAAAGGACATCAGTGCACCGAGTAATTTCAAGTGTATTTTTTTGGAATACCGCTCGCCATTTATCGGGTACGGTGTGAATGTGTTTACGCAAGTAGTTTCCTAATTCTTTTTCAAAGCGCATCAGTGTATCGCGCTCACCCATGCTATTTATATGCACGGTGAGATTTTTAAAGCCTTCTGCTTGAAGTGTCGCGCGAACTGTTTGAATCAGAAGTGCGTCAGCAATACTCTCGTTTGATCCTAAAATATCGAGAGAAAAATTGTGGCCGGACGTTTTTTTGCGAGTAGATTTGCTGTAATAAAATAATCGTGGCTCGTCTTGCTCATGAAATTTTTGGTTAATGAAGAAGCGCATCAGAGCAATTTTTTCAGAAATGGGATC
Organism: Candidatus Zambryskibacteria bacterium CG10_big_fil_rev_8_21_14_0_10_42_12; assembly: GCA_002787695.1. Lineage (GTDB taxonomy): Bacteria > Patescibacteriota > Minisyncoccia > Phycocordibacterales > 1-14-0-10-42-12 > 1-14-0-10-42-12. The sequence goes on from PCXL01000011.1 coordinate 81,621, forward strand.
TTTAAAATCAATATGTTCCAACGCCTCAGAGAGCGCGGTGTCATCTTTTGTAATTCGCGGAGTTTTTATAGGTATAAAGCCGTAATGAATTGGAACTTCGGCTATTTTTTCATACTCAGTCGCAGAATATGACGCATGTTTTTGTATGTTCATGAGGAAGTTGTGTGTCCAGGTTTAATGTCAATTACGTTAAAAGGAAAAAGTCTAACAAGTGGTTCGCCAACGAGTAGGTCCTCAGAGAGAGGTCCCCATTGACGTGAATCGTAACTACCTGATCTGTTGTCTCCCATTACGAAATAATCGTGTTCGCCAAGTGTTACGGTATGTGAATCCTTAAGTTCATGTGTGATATAAGGTTCATCAAGTTTGATACCGTTAGGAAATTCATCATTGACGATGCTCACTACACCATTTTCGATGACAACTGTTTCTCCTGGAAGACCAATGATGCGTTTGATGAGATAACGGCTCTTTTGGAAGGGAAATTTGAATACAACTACATCAAAACGTTGCCAACCTGAACCGATTTTAGGGCTGATTTGGTCCACAATTAGGTAATCACCCGAATGAAATGTTGGATCCATAGATGCGCCAGAGACCACAAAGGGTTGTGCTACAAAAAGTCGGAAAGGAACAATGATGACGAGAAAAATAAAAGCAAACCGAATAACGTCTTCGCGAAAAGAAGGAGCCTTTTTCATTTCGCTGTGAGGTTTGAGAGGCGCATGCTGATGAATGTTTTGTGTGCTGTCTTTTTCATCGTGCATAGTAGATACATTTTATACGTCTCTGTTGTTTGACACAAGTTATTTTTCGTAGACGAAGTTAAAAAATGTTTTTGAGAGAGTAGAACCTGTTTAGAATCTAGTGCCTTGATAAAATTTTCAAATTTCGAGCGAGCACCACGAAGTCCGACGAAACATATCGAGATACGTTGAGAAGGGATGAGTGATGTGTAGCCGAAATTTGAAAATTTTTGCAGGCAAGCTCTCTGAATCCGTATTATTATGTGGCTAGATTCTAAACAGGTTCTTGGTGTACTATGAAAGTTATGGTTACAGTAGTGGGACTTGGAAATCCTGGAAAAGAATATGAGCAGACGCGGCACAATGTTGGGCGCATGATTGTTGAAGACGTGGCTCTGTATTTTGGTGTGAGGGAATGGAAGGAAGATAAGAAAAAAGTTGCACTGGTTGCATCTGGTGGCACTGGAAAAGAAAAGATTGAATACATATTGCCAGAAACATTTATGAATAAGAGTGGCAAGAGTCTTGCGCACCTTAAAGGGGGCGTGAAAAAGATAGAAAACACTATTGTGATACATGATGACCTCGATATGCCAGTGGGAAGCGCTAAAATGCTCTTCAACAGAGGAGATGGAGGACACAAAGGGGTGATTTCGATCAATAAATCGATCGGTAGCAAAGCATATGTGCGTATTAAAATCGGAATTTCAAAAACTACACCTGCAGGAAACATAAAAAAACCAAAAGGGGAAGAGGCGGTACAGAAACATGTGCTCGGAGAATTCTCTCTGGATGAACTAAAAATAATAAAAAAAATCAGCAAAGGCGTTGCTGAAGCACTGGAATTGTTTATGGGGGATGGACGAGCGAAAGCGCAGACGATATTTAATAGTAGGTACTAGGGAGATACGAAGAGGCGCGGAGCAAAGCTCCGCGCCGGATGTTGGTCTGGGTCAACTACGCCGGCTGTACCGGCCACTCATCTTGGGTTTCGGAAGTGGGAGGACGCCCAGGCGCGAATCGCCTGCAGAGGTCCTCGAGCTCGTCCGTCTCTTCGGGGGACAATTGTCCTGCAAAGAGATCATGAGAGAGCTGTTGAAAGCGCATTGTGCCATGGCCTCCCCAAAGGCCCGCTTTGTGCAAGGTTCCGACAGTTGTCGCATCGATGAGCGTCTTGAGCGAATCTTGCTTTTCGGAGACGGATCTTGGTGTGCGTCGACGAGAAGCCATCTTTTTTCTTGCCATGGTTTCCTCCGGTATTGGTACAAGACCAATGGTGATTTTACTCATTTAAGAACTTTTGTCTAATTGCTTTTCAAACTATAAAGAAGTATAAAGATTCTAGCGGTTCTTACGCTGAGGAGATTTACACATGGGTAATAAGATGACTGTGGATCTGGAAGAGGGTAATTGCAAGGTTAAGATCAAGGCAGGTGGGGGCGAGATTTACGTTGGCGGCGGGATACTACGGATGCATGTCGAGTACTTTGTTGATCCACTAAACGGATTCGGCGTAATCTCGGCTCCTTGCCCAGATGCAATAAGTCGAGTGGAGTGTTTCCTTGAGCCAACGCATACCCTCATAGATCCGAAGAGGGGACTGAAGGTGCGGATTTTGACTCGGGTACGGGGTGAGAATGGAAAGTGGGTCATGCAGGAAGGCAAACTACTCATCCTTCCTGTGTTTGAACCACTCACCGACGAACTCTTGGGCTACGAGATGGAAACGGACGAACTCTTTCCGAAGCCGGTGTTCGAGAAGAATCTTGTGGAGGAACAAGAGTAAATACCGGCTCACAAAACAAGGGCGCGACGTAATCGTCGCGCCCTCGCTCTTTTCCGAATTCCACTATTGACTAATGACTGTGGACTTATGACTTGTCATCATCTTTATCCGCAAACGAGAGTGTCATTTTCATTTCATTTGGCTCAAAGAGATTGATCTTGAATTTATATGTCTTGCCGAGTTCGAGTGTCTTTCTGAGTTTCTCATCGCTTCCGAATTCAGATACGTGTACGAGTCCTGCAACACCTTCTTCAATAGAAGCGAGTGCGCCGTGTTTATTGAATTTGATGATCACGCCATCAACAACATCGTCTTTCTTGTATTTTTTGGCTGCGTCTGCCCATGGATTTTCCTTGAGTTGTTTGATAGAAAGAGAAATCTTGCCGTCTTTAACATCAATGACGCGGACTTTTACCTTGTCTCCAATCTTGTAGAGTTGTTTTGGATCTTCAACGAGCCCCCAATCCATTTCTGAAATGTGCACGAGTCCTTCAAGTCCTTCTTCTACTTTTACGAATACTCCAAATTCAACAACGCCAGTAACTTCACCATCGAGCACATCGCCAACTGCGTATTTCTCCACGATCTCACCCTTACCTTTCTCTTCCATACCCTTTTCAGAGAATATAAGTTTTCCTTCTCGGGGAAGTGCAGTGATGATAGATACGGTGATTTTTTCACCGATAAGTTTCTTGAGTTCATCAAGAATTTTGTCTTTGTCTCCATCCTGTACGCGTGGATAGTGTTCAGGTTTTAGCTGGGATGCTGGAAGGAATCCAGTAATACCCTGCCAATTGATGAGAAGACCTCCTTTGTTTGCATCAGTAATAGGGAGTTCGAAGACCTTAGAGTCGCGAACTGCTTCTTCTGCTTCACCCCAGATGAGCGCCTGACGAGCCTCTTTGATAGAGATCTCGATATATCCCTCTTCGTTATCAAATGAAATAACTTTTGCAGAGATTGTGTCACCGATATTCATCTTGCGGATAATGTCTCGCGCATTGATGAATTCACGACCATAGATAATACCTGTTCCGTATGGAGGCAAATCTACGTACACTGCTTTGTTGTCGAGTCCGATCACGGTACCTTCTACAAGGCTTTCAAGTTCGGGCGGGTTGGTAATTGCTGCAAACAGCTTGCCCATCTCGCTATCTTTTTTGTTTTGACGAGCTGCCTCTTCGGCACCTTCCATCTCGTCTGTTTTAGAAACCACTTCTTTTTCTTTTGTTGTCATAATTTTATTGACGAGCCTTTTTGAGAAAAGCCCAAAATACAAAAAGCGACAAGTTCCTCTGCTCATTTCTCTTACATCCGCCAAGGCGGAATGGCCGTAATCGCGCAAAAGGTGTCAGCTTGTCTCCAAAGCTAATAATATGTTCATTTGCCTCAGGCAAAAGAACGGCTTATTTATACCTTAAAATTATAATTTTGCCAATTTACCAAGGTTCAACCTTGGTAAACCGTAGTCCAACAAACTCCGAAACTTCGTATTGTCTATTGTTCAAATGACTATGGACGAGTGGTGAGTTACTAGGTTACACTAGTCCCATGGTTATCACATATCACGGCGGACAGGCATTCAGAGTCAGTTTTGGCGATCTCACACTCGCCTTTAATCCTGTATCTAAAGAGTCAAAGCTCAAAACAGCAAGCTTTGGTGCTGATGTGGTGCTTATCACTACGAAGCACCCGGATATGAATGGAGCTGAGCAGGCATCTCGGGGAGACAAGGATGCATTTGTGATAGATGGTCCAGGAGCGTATGAAATAAAGGATGTGATCGTCAAAGGTTTCCAGACAGAATCTACCTATGATAATGAAGAGCGACTCAACACGGTATATCTGGTTGATCTTGAAGGTATGACTATTTGTTTTGCTGGTGCACTTAAGAGTCCGTCTATCGGACCAGAAGCCAGTGAAGAAGTAAACCAAGTAGATATTCTCTTTGTACCAATCGATGGTGAAGGAGAGCTTGGTCCGAGCGACGCGTATAAGTTGGCGGTAGGACTTGAGGCAAAAGTGGTTATTCCTATGGGTGCTCACATGACTGCTGAACATATCAAGCAATTTTTGAAAGAAGGTGGCAGCGAAAGTGTAAAACCGGTTGATAAGCTCACCATTAAACCAAAAGATGTGGCAGACAAGACAGGAGAGATTATCGTACTTGATGCTCAATAATACGTCGTATGTTTGCAAGAATTAAAGAGTCTTCAGAAAGGACCAAAAACATATTTGTATGGATTTTCTCAGGAGGAGTCACGCTGACCATTTTTGCTCTGTGGGCTATATTTGCTTTACCCGGAATTTTGGGAACGAGTGATGAATCTGCACAAAAAGCAGCTGCATCACCTTCTGTTTTTGGTGTGCTCCGAGATCAAATTTCATCGTTACCAGCAAATGCAATTAATGCGCTCGAGCGTTGGGGAACGGAAGTAAACTCGAGTGATTTGTTAGACTCAAAATTGGAATATAAGGCAGAAAGTTAGGCGTAATTTGGCTACCCAAAAGGACTCAAATATGCTAAAATAGAAGGGATTTATGGCAAAAAAGAACGAGGAATATAACCCTGAAGGAGAAGGCTTGATAGAGGCGAGTCGTGTCATTTCGCAGAGTATTGTCGATGAGATGAAGGCATCTTTTATCGACTATGCAATGTCCGTTATTACTGACCGTGCTCTGCCGGATGTGCGCGACGGATTAAAGCCGGTGCATCGTCGTATTCTTTTTGCAATGCAAGAAATGAATTTGACCTCAAGCGCAAAAACCAAAAAATCTGCTGCTGTTGTTGGTGAAGTGCTCGGTAAATATCACCCTCATGGAGATACTTCTGTATACGACGCGATGGTTAAGATGGCACAACCGTTCACTATGCGTTACCCACTTGTTATTGGGCAGGGAAACTTCGGGTCTGTTGATGGTGATAGTCCGGCCGCTATGCGTTATACCGAAGCTAAGATGTCCAAACTGGCTGGGGAATTACTACGAGATATCGAAAAAAAGACTGTCGATACACGTCCAAACTATGACGGTACAAAACGAGAACCAGTCGTTCTTCCAACTGCTGTACCGAACTTATTGTTGAATGGCGGTCTTGGTATTGCGGTTGGTATGGCAACAAACATTCCGCCACATAACCTTACTGAAGTACTCGATGCGACGACACATTTGGTAGATAATCCGGATGCATCATCGGAAGACCTTATGCAATTTATAAAAGGTCCCGATTTTCCAACTGGAGGTGTGATTTTTAATGAAAAAGATATTCACCATGCGTATTCAACTGGGCGAGGTGGTATCGTGGCGCGCGGCGTAGCGGATATTGTTGAAACGAAAGGTGGCATGTTCCAGATTGTGATTTCTGCTATTCCATACCGTGTCAACAAACAGGATATGGTTATTAAAATTGCGGATTTGGTTCGCGAGAAAAAACTCGAAGGTATCAAAGGGCTTCGCGATGAATCAACAAAAGATATTCGAGTGGTTATTGATCTCAAGACAGGCGCACAGCCTCAAAAAGTGCTCAACTATTTGTATAAACACACACAGCTCGAAGACACATTCCATTTAAATCTCGTGGCACTTGTAGATGGTGTGCCGAAGACGCTTTCAGTCAAAGGTGTGCTCGAAGAATTTGTCGGACACCGTAAAGAGGTTATTCGTCGTCGCACAGAGTACGACCTCGAAAAAGCGCTCGATAGAGAGCATATCTTAATTGGTCTCAAAAAGGCACTTGATCATATAGATGAAATCATTGCGCTTATTAAGAAATCTAAGGATGTAGAAACAGCGCGCGCAGGTCTCATAAAGACATTTAAGTTCTCAGAGCGACAAGCAAACGCCATTCTTGAGATGAGACTTCAGAAGCTTTCCGGACTTGAACGCAAGAAGATTGAGGATGAATTGAAGAGTGTACAAGCATTGATCAAAGAACTTAAATCAATTCTTGAAAGCCCAAAGAAGGTAATTCAGATCATCAAAGACGAGCTTGGGGAGATAAAAGAAAAATACGGAGATGAACGCCAAACGAAGGTTATGAAGGGAGGCGTAAAGAATATTTCTGTTGAAGACATGATTCCTGATGTTGAAAATGTGTTGGTGATGACTGCTGGAGGGTATATCAAACGCACTAATCCTGAAGAATTTAAGCGACAAAAAAGAGGTGGTGTTGGTGTGATTGATCTCAATACCAAGGAGGAAGATTTTGTAACACGACTTATTTCTGCTGGTACTCATGATAATGTGCTCTTCTTTACAGATAAGGGCAAAGTGTATCAGATAAAAATGTATGAATTGCCGGAAGGAAAAAGAGCAACAAAAGGTAAATCTGTTATGAATTTCTTGCCACTTGCTCAGGATGAACATATTACGTCTGTGCTCCCAGTTTCAAAAGAAGAAAAAGCTCAAAAAGACATGTCTATCATTATGGTAACAGAGGACGGCACCTCAAAGCGTGTATCCGCAGATGCATTTTCTGATGTGCGTACATCTGGAATCATTGCTATCAAGCTTGCACCGAATGACCGACTTATTGCAGCTTCACTGTTGGCTGAGAAGGATTCGGTGTTGGTAACTACACAGAAAGGCCAATCGATTCATTTCAAAGCAAATGATATTCGAGAGATGGGACGAACTGCTGGCGGTGTACGTTCTATTAAGCTCGGTAAGGGAGATAAAGTTATTGCAGCCCAAGTGGCACCGGCCGGCATGAAAGATGCAACACTTTTGATAGTTACAAAGAATGGATATGGCAAGAAAACACTACTCAAGGAATATAAAATACAAAAACGTGGCGGTTCTGGCATTAAGACAGTAAAACTTACGTCAAAAACAGGAGATCTGATCGCATCTATGATTATTACTGACCCAGAAACTGAAGTTGTGGCAATGTCTACAAAGGGCCAGGTGATTCGCACAGGAGTAGACGAAATCGCGCAGCTCGGAAGGCAAACTCAGGGAGTCCGTGTAATGAAACTTCGTGAAGGGGACGCCATTGCATCGTTTACGTGCCTGTAATAGGAATTGAAAATTAAAGATTGAAGATTGAAAATTAAGCAGTGCGCCCGAAAGGTGTACTGCTTTGTGTATAACTTCAGTCATATATTATCGTATAATGCATGTATTGGATAAATCTAATACCTAGTACCTGACACCTAATATCTATCTTTATGTTTTCAAATCCTATACAAAATGTACCGCGCTTTGGGTTGAAGCCCGGTATGAAAGTTGCAGATTTTGGTTCTGGTTCAGGTACTTATGCGAGAGAGCTCGCCCATTTCTTGGGGCCCGATGGCAAAGTGTACGCCGTTGATATTCAGCGTGAGCTTCTCAATAATTTGGTTGCAGAAGCGGGCAGAGAGGGATTAAGAAATATTGAGCCAGTCTGGGCAGATCTTGAAAAAGTTGAGGGTAGTAACATTCCCAGCAATACACTTGATGCAGTAGTTATTTCTAACATTCTGTTTCAGGTCGGTAACAAAGAAGGACTCTTGCGTGAAGCCGTGCGTGTTACTCACCCGTATGGAAAAGTGATTTTAATCGACTGGATTGATTCATTTGGAAATCTTGGGCCACACCAAGGGAGTGTGGTGACACGAGATGATGCTGTAGTACTGGCGGACAAAGTTGGGCTCTCGCTTCGATCAGAATTTGAGGCGGGGAGCAATCATTATGGTCTGATTTTTGAGAAGAAGTCTCAATAAGCTTCATTTTATAAACATGCCAGTCCCACGAGTTATCGTATAATGAAGCCACATGTTTACCGAGCACTTAGAAGTAGAATGTTTTAATAAAATACTGTATCGAGGACTAAGTGCTTGGCTTATTAAATTATTCTGTCTATCCGTATGAACCGTTTTCAGATCATTCTCATCGCAGCCTTCGCCTTTTTTGCTGTGTTTGGTGTATTTCTGTTTGCAACGTTCCGAGGTGCAGGTGAAAACCAACAGATCTCTGTCACGATGTGGGGTACTCTGCCACAGGTTGATTTCTATAGCTGGTATAGCAGTACACCACTTAGTAAAAATAATAATATTACGGTCACATATGTGTATAAGAATCCGGATACATTTGACCAAGATTTTGTTGAAGCGCTTGCAGACGGAAGAGGTCCAGATATCATCTTTTTGCCTCATGAGAAAATTTTAGAACACGGCAACAGGATCTATCCGATTCCGTACGATACCCTTTCAGAACGCAATTTCAGAGATTTGTTCGTTGAAGGGACAGAGATTTTTCTTGGACCAAATGGATCTTACGCACTTCCGATCATCATTGATCCTTTAGTTATGTATTGGAATCGAGATATATTCCGAAATGCAGGCATTGCACAAGTACCACAATATTGGGATGAATTTCCATCACTTGCGCTGAGCTTGGTAGAACGTGATTCACTCAAAAATATTACGCAAAGCGCTGTTGCTCTTGGAGAATACGGCAATGTATATCGGGCACGAGATATTATCTCCGTATTACTCATGCAAGCCGGTACGCCTATTACGCAACAATCTTCATTGGGTCTCCAGTCCGTGTTGGGTAGTACGTTTAATTTTGCAACTATGCCTGCAGATGCGGCACTGACGTTTTATACACAGTTTGCAAATCCGGCAAAAGATATTTACTCATGGAATCGCTCATTTAATAATTCATTAAACATTTTTGCATCAGGCGATCTGGGAATCCTGTTTGCACGTTCGTCAGATTTGTTTGCAATTCAATCACGTAATCCAAATTTAAACTTTGACGTAGCTCTTCTTCCTCAACCGCGTGAAGCGACAAATAAAATGACATATGGATACATGGAAGGTTTGGCGCTTGTAAAGCAGTCGCAAAAACTCTCTGGCGCATATCGTGTGATACAAGAGCTTACTAGTAAAGAGTCGGTGACTGCACTATCAAACATACTCAAACTGCCTCCTGTTCGCCGAGATGTGCTGGTGAGCCGTCCGTCGGATGCATATCTCTCTGTGTTCTACGAGAGTGCTTTAATCTCTCAGGCGTGGCTTTCGCCACATCCTGCTACCACTGATAGTATTTTTAGAGATATGGTGGAATCTATTACAAGTGGGCGGTTGCGAATGGGTGAAGCGATTCGTGCTGCGAGTGATGCACTTAATCGTGCGCTCGGACGCAACTAACAATATGAAATTTCTAAACATAGCAGTTACAACCCTTATCACCGCGTCTCCTCTTTTATTGTATGCTCAAGAACAAGACGCAATGAGAGGAGAGATAACCGATGAGCGCTGTGAAGGATTTAGCTGTGATTATGGTGATTTAATAAATCTCATACAGGATATTTTATTGTTTATGTTGAAGCTTTCAATACCGATCGCAGCTATCGCCCTTGCGGTTGCTGGGTTCAAGATTTTGACAGCACGAGATTCAGTCACAGAACGTAGTGAAGCTAAAACCATGATGCTTAAAATAGTAGGTGGCGTTATGATTATGTTGGCAGCAGGACTGATTGTGAATACGATTGTTGGTGCGTTATTGCAAGGCGACTTTAATTTTTTGGATTAACATTATGAAATATATCTTCATTACCGTGATACAGGCTGTTTTCATAGGAATGTTTATGATATCCAGTGTAAGTTTTGCGGAAACAGGTATTGAACCGGGCACCCCTAGTGGAGGTGGTACAGGTATTGAACCGGGCACCCCAGGTGGCAGTCCTGCGTCCCATCAAATCAACTTTCAAAACCCGCTCTCGCTTGGAGAAAATGCAACCATCTCAACATTTATTGAGTCAATCCTTAGAAATATTGTTGTTCCGATAGGAGCAGTCGTATCTGTGTTCTTTATTATCTATGCAGGCTTCCTGTTTGTGACAGCGCGCGGAAGCGAAGACAAAGTGACAAAAGCAAAAACTGCACTCCTCAATGCGGTTATTGGTACAGTTATTATTTTAGGATCATGGGTGATTGCCCAGGCAATTTCAGGCACTGTCTCACAACTAGGAGGCCCAACGTTATAAACGTATTATGAAAAAAATCGTCTTACTTTCTACACTTTTTGCACCTCACCTGCTATTTGCCCAACTAATTACATCAGACTTTAAAAGTTTTGTTACGAGCCTGGTGAATGCGTTTTTACCGACACTGTTGGGTATCATTGCTCTTATTTTGTTTTTGTATTTCGTCTGGCGTGTAGCACAGTTTATTTTGCATGCAGACAGTAAAGAAACACGTTCATCTGCGAGTCGAGTGTTTCTCTGGGGTATTCTCGCTCTGTTTGTTGCAGCATCACTTGTTGCCATAATTTCATTTTTACTGGGAGAGTTTGGTTTTGGCGTACCGGTTATTCCTAAATTGCCACAATAACAGTGGGTTGTTGATAAATAGTAGTCATTTGAGCATTAAACATATTACAATTAAAAATTATGAAAAAAAGTATATATATAAGTTTGCTAGCATTATCACCACTCATTGTATTGGCACAACCATCTAGTGGTTATTTAACACAATCACAAGGTTTATTGGATGGAGTTTTAAATACGATTACATTACTTATTGGTATTGCAATTGTGCTCGCGTTTCTATTTTTTGTGTGGGGTATTGCAGAATTTATCCGTAAGGCAGATGATGCTGGCAATAGAGCAGAAGGTCGCCAGAGAATGATCTGGGGTATTGTTGCGCTCGCTGTTCTTGCAACTGTCTGGGGTATTGTGAGATGGCTACAGATTGAACTTGGTCTTTCTGCAAACGAAGCTGCGCCGGGAATATTCCAATTCTTCCAGCTTTGGAGTGGTAACTAATCCACATTGTATCCTTGCCACTTCCGTAGTAGCATTGTCTCATAGGTGCTAAACGCCCTTAATTATAAAGTTTTATTTACTCAAAATGAAAAAAGCAGTTATTACTTCTTTGATGCTTGGCGCAATGCCGTTTATTGCAAGTGCCCAGCTTGAAAACATTGAAGACATTGTTGTATCAATTGGTGATATTATCGACCTTTTGGTACCTATTGTGTTTGCACTCGCTATCCTCTATTTCTTCTGGGGACTTGCACAATTTATCTTGGCTTCAGGAGACGAAACCGCACGTGCAGAAGGCCGCCAGAAGATGATCTGGGGTATTGTAGCAATTGCAGTAATGGCATCTATCTGGGGACTTGTGTTCTTCTTGCAAGATGCTGTTGGTGTAAGTCGAGTAGACGCACCGTCTATCGATGTTATTCCGACTGTCAACTAACGAGAGTGCTATAAGATTCCATGGATAGCTTCGGAACATTGCTTGGTAAGATAAACGAGTTCATTATCAATCCGATTATCTACGTCCTCTTTGCGGTTGCATTTATCTTCTTCTTTATCGGACTTATACAGGTTGTCAAAGGATCAAAAGAAGGTGGAGATGATTTTGCAAAAGGGAAGAGAAACATGCTCTATGGACTTATCGGATTTGTCGTGATGTTTGGAGTTTACGGCATTATCAACCTGCTCTTAGGAACATTTGGAATCGATACACCGGAATATCTGCAAGGGTTGTAGAAAAATAAGATTCAGATAACGAAAGACCGCCTGACGGATCCCTTGCGGGACCGTCAGGCGGTTTTGGTTGTGGAGGCGACATCAGTCTACCTCCGGAAACAGAACCCATAGTCGATTGACATATGGCTCTGCATTTTCGGTCATGATCCGGATGGTCCTGAAATTACTTCGCAGGACAGTTCCGGACTGACCGACTCTAAACGGTTCTCCGCCGTCTAGAGAGATGAGAAGTCGATCATCAACCATCATCAGTCGCTCGAGATTTGTGTATTTCGAGCGCGCTATGATGCTGTCGACTTGCGCCTTACCGTTCTCCATACCGAGCCGTTCGAGCTCGGAGGAGACATAGGAGCGGAGCTCTTCGACAACATCTATCGTTTCTCCCCAGACGCCATTGCCTGGGGCGGCAAACATGATTCCTCTTTTTCTTTGGAATCCCCCTGCTCGAGCTTTTGCCTCGAGCTTGTCGATTGTTCGTTGCCAAGGAGAAAAACTCCTCCCGGCAGCAACATAGACGGCATGTGCCCAGCGTACGTGCTCCTCGATGTCATGCTCATACGGGTCAATGCCCATATTGCGAGCAATTCCACCATGGAACCCGGCGTTGACTTGGCATAAGCCTATGTCTTCATTGTCCGAACCGCGCAAGATCGTGCCGTCGTCATTGTAGTGACGTAAGCCCGACTCTTCGCGACAAATGGCGAGCATCCACCGGACTGCTTCCGGACCTTCGCTGTCGAAGACTTGTTGGATAATCGCCTCTGCTTGAGCGGCAGGTATGAGATTGTGCTGCTCAAGGGCTTGTTCAGTTTGTTTCGGAGCATCGTCAGATCCTCCAAACCAGTCCAACCAACCTCCTTTATTCTCAGAGCGCTCGAGCTGCTGCTTGTACTGCAGCCAGCGGATACCTTCCTCCGAGGTTAACGGTTTTCCTGGAACTCCAATTCTCGAAGAACCAGGATTGTTGGCAACGCACGCATAGACGTGCACCATCCACCAATCTCCGTCTTCACCTGTAGGAGACGTATCTCCCTCAGGGCGACAGTACAGGGCAACCCCCTCTTTTGTGAAGAGGATATTGTCCTCAAAATCCTGCCTCATCTGCTTTGCCGTATGGATTACTCCAGGAAGCGAAGTGATAAAGGAGGGAGTGAGAATGGTGAGTACCGTTCCCACAGTGGCTAGTGATGCCAGTGTGGTAAACCATGAACCTACAACGCGAGAACCGGTTATCCGGTGGTACACTCCGTTAAAGGTCAGAATAGCGATACCGACCGCCATTATGGTGTGAAGTGTCGAGTGGTCTTTGAGCGGTAAGTGTGCAAGCATTCCGCTCATGAGACCAACGACCATCAGAAATCCGAGAACGGCCCAATACTTCTGCCGTGCGGGTTTGAAACCCATGAGGCGAAGCATGAGTGCTCCTATTCCGAAGAGGAGCACGAGGGGGATTGCATACATAAGCAATTGCCCCAAAATAGATTCCGCTCCACTACCACTCACAACGAGTCCTAGTGCCAATTTATACCCAAAGTATACGATAAGCGCAGGACCCACGATGAAGATGATGATGGAGAAAGCGAAAACGGTGCATGCCAAGTACCACAGTGCTCGGGCAACTCTGTCTGCAGGTGCTTCTTCCTGCATCACAAACGGCACTGGGCCGTTTGGCGTGAACACGGGAACCATTCTCCCAGAACCGGCCATTCGTCCGAGTGACGCTAATCCGGGTCGTCGAGCGATTAAGCTCTCTGCGAACCGGGTGAATTTTTGCCAGCGAGTGGCTTGGTAGAGGAACTCGAGCTGGGACGTAACCCACGCATCGTATTCTTGTACCGTTTCACCCTCTTTCATCTTCCGAAAAATACGCCGGAAGATGTTTACGAAAAGCTTTACCGGATCTCCAGCAGAAATCCAGGTAATGGTTCCATCGGGATTGCGTGTTGCCACGTCAAACCCATTTTTGGCCGCACGCCACGCCTGGCCGATCGCGTTCTCGCGATCGTCGGATGGGTTGCGGTGGAAATAGTCTTGGGCACGTGTCCAGCCGCTCTTGAGTTGATCGGCCAGGATCATCTTGGCTTCCTTGGCGTATTCGCCGCGGAAGGTTTTGATGACGATATTGGCGATGACTTCGGCGGCTTTGTCAGGGTCGCCCCCGAAGCCGCCAACCACCTTTTTCCCCACGCTGATGATGATGTCGTACAGGACTTCATCTTTCACCGCAGAGAACATGCCTTTTGCTGCGGATTTGATATTCCGCAGTATGTTTCGTAACATTTCTTCTCTCCTTGGCGCGAGATGCGCCGATACTCTAGATTGTGATAGACCTAAGTCCTCATATATTATAACAAAAAATGGTGAATTGTCAATGTAATTATTTGACAAATAACTTAAATTATGATAATAAAGTGCTAGAACGGCTCTCTAAAGCCATTCGACCTTTTACATAGAGAATGTGGGTGAGGCCCACAGGGAGAAAATGATGAGGAAACTTATCGTATTGGCGAGCGTGCTCGCCATGATGTGCACGATGCTGGCTTCGGGCCAGACGTTGTTCGAGGGTGTCATTCAGACGAACGACAACCGCGAGGAGGTCGTCAAAATCACGGAGCAACCAGCGGTGCAGCCGCAGAAGCAAATCCAGGCTGTTGCGCCACAGGCGCAGCAGATCGAAGAGACTCAGGTGGCGGCACCTGTCGATCAGTCGGCGGTGACTCCTGAACCGACTGCGCCGGCTCAGGATGTCGCGGTTCAGACAGGCATACCTGACAACCCGACAAGCGAGTGGTTGGTCGAGTACATGCTCGGTGGTCTCTACTGGATAGTCAGAGCCGCATCAGATCTGACATTCTGGCAGATTTTGCTCATTATCCTGGCTGTATTGGCGGTAGCGGGGTTAGGGTATGGATGGTCGCAATTTCCGCACCCAGTAGCAGATCTGAAATCAAGAATGCGATCGGTATGGCGCAAGTTGCGGGTAGTGTTCGGTGATCATAAGTATCACCGTACCGAAACTTCCGGCGGACCGTATCGTAAACTGACGCTACTCGAGGATGTATTACGCCAAGGTTCAAAGTCAGGACCTCAACTGGTCTTGTTCTTGGGACTTTACGCTGGTGTAGCGTCGGCGGCAGTGCTGACCAACGAGCCTGTGCTTCACCCACAAAACATCGAGCCGGTTGCCGTTGTTGAGAACACGACGTCGACTGTCACGATCAGTTGCACGGCGAACATGTCGTGCAACAAGGTGAAGTCTGCGCGACTGGGTACGTCTGACCACGTGTCTGTAACTGCAACATCCAAAGACAAACTGGTGTTGCAGGTGAAAACTGGTCCTCGTTCGCACATTCAGGAGGACCGTATCGTTCTCCACTACGGTGATGGGGTGGAAAGGCGAATCGCCGGATTCTTCACGCTGCCACGTCAGGCAGCTGAGACGATCGAATTCATGATGCGGTTGCATCCTGGTGAGCAGGAGGCTGGAGGTGCACACAGTGCAATCACTGCGGTCCTCCAAGCTGAGATCGACCGGATCGACCAGCACAAAGTTGACCCGCTCCGTGAGGAGGTAGAGAAACTCAAAGCTCGTGTCCAAGAAAACGAGCAACGAGTCAGGACAAATACCGGTCTCATGGCCGAGGTGCGCGACGAAGTCGTTGCTCTTCGTGACAGGGTCGGCGAGACAGAAGAGCGACTCGGCAAGCTCGAGCACACCGAGCGCTCACAGGTACTCTACGCCTGTGCCGGTTTCGGCACACGGCAAGAAAATGGCGCCGCACTTGCTGCGGTTGCCAAACGAGAAGGGAAGACACCGAAGCAAGTCTGCGAAGACATGCAAACGGATCCTTTCTGATCTGATCAGTTTCCAAATCCAGACCGAGTAGTACCACGTTGTACTGCTCGGCCTGTTTTAATTTCGAAAAATGTTTAAAATTAGCCATAAAAATGCTCATGGTATTATTAATAAGGAACACAGCTCTGCAATATATATAGGTATAGGAGGCTCACATGCGGAAAGGGGTAGTACTGGTTATCTTGTTGTCTCTTGTCGCAACCATTGTTTTTGGATGGTTGTGGTGGAAGACGACCAAGGTCACGCAGGAAGTCGACAGAGAGATACGTAGGTTGAGAGAGGATATACAACAATCGGAACAGGAATCACGTATAGAAGCTTTTGTCTCGTCGCAGACACAGGCTTTGACGGAAGCACACACGACCGATATGCGTGGACTGCGACAAGAGTTGGCTCAGAATCGACAAGAACTAGAGCGGATAGTGAAGGAGGTGGAAACTCAGAAGGCACTGATTGCCGAGCGCACTACTCGACAGGAAGTCCAAAAGGAAATAGACGCAAGAGCGAGTATCTTGGCAGATCGTCTCAAGCAGCTCGCTATACGTGTGCTCGATCTCAGTCGTCGTGTGCAAGAAAATCTGCAACTTGCTCTTGAAGCCAAAGGTGCTTTGGCGGAATTGCAAGACCATGTGCGACGTATAAAACAGGTGACCGATGACAACACGCATGAGATACAGGAATTAAATCAAATGCATACATACCGGATTCGGACTGCCTGTGTGCTTGGATACAGCAATGATCCGGATCTTGTGCTGCGTGCGGAGCGTGTTCGCCTGTCACCTGCGGAGTTTTGTGAACAATTTTTGTCGCAATAGCGACTTTCGTCGAGGAGAAGCGCTCCTCGACGAGTTTTTAATGTTTGTCAAAAAAGCAAAAATAAGCATACAATAGGGACTGCTTGTCCGGGTGATGGAATCCCAAGTAGCAAAGCGAAGCTTACTACGGGACGGGTTGGTAACATAGGAAAAATTACTGAGTGTTGTTTAATAATTTGGAATGCCCGGGTGGCGGAACTGGTATACGCGCACGACTTAAAATCGTGTTCCGAAAGGGGTGCGGGTTCGATTCCCGCCCCGGGCACAAGAATAAAAGAACTGGGCACGAATGTGTCTCGTGATTTTTATTCTCGCCTCGGGCGGGAATCGAAAGCCGGAGCGCGCGAAGCCGACCGTAGGTCGTGTGCGAGGCGGGGTCGCGACCTCCGTCGTGAAGATTTACCCAGCACTTATAACATAAGTGCTGGGTTTATCGAAACAGGAGAGTTGTGACCGATTCCCGCCCCGGGCATCATATAAAAAGGAAATGCCCTCGCGGATGCGAGGGGCTTTATGGGGGACTATGCAGCGTTGGCTGTCTCTCGGGCCAAAATAAGTTTTGGCCCGACTGGCTTGAGTTCACCACGTTTACCTATTTCAACATGGGTGAAATTTGCGAGCGTGATTAGGGCTCCTGGATTCATGGCGACCAGGACGTCAATGACATCGTTAACAGGATAGACGCCAGGTTTCATTTATATTGTTACTCCATACGAAAGATCGGGCCGAGAGTATTTTTATCATATCCTCGTATATATGCAACATAACGCATTCATGCATGCTTCATATGTAGACTGGGGGCGTCCTTTTTGTTATATTTCTTTTGTTTTAACCGCCCATAGCTCAGTTGGTAGAGCAGTCGCCTCTTAAGCGAACGGTCGTAGGTTCGAATCCTACTGGGCGGATGTAATTTAACTCTCGTGCTAATGTTTTTTATATTAATATATGGTATACGCTATATGCCTTACAATATTAAATACTACAAAACATATCAGTGGAGTAAAAAGTTGGCATATATAATTGGACTTATTGCAACAGATGGAAGTCTGTCTGTTGACGAGCGTCATATTGATTTTACATCTAAAGATTTAGAGCTTATCAAAATTTTTAAAGATTGTCTGAAACTTTCAAATAAAATAGGTATTAAGAAGAGCGGCACAAACAGAGTTTGTTTTTGTATACAATTTGGTAACAAGAATTTTTACAACTTTCTAAATTCTATAGGGATTTATAAGGCTAAATCCAAAACTATAAAAAGGATTGATATACCTAATAAATATTTTCCACATTTTTTACGTGGCTGTTTGGATGGCGATGGTAATATTGATTTATACAAACATGCACAAAGTCAATATATGCAAATTAGATTTAGATTTGCATCTGCGAGTAAACCATTTCTAGAATGGATATTACAGGTATTAAAAATAAAATATAGTATTGAAGGAGGTTGGATTTATAGTCAAAAAAATAAATCAACCCATGTTTTAGTCTTTGGTAAGACAGACACTTTGAAAATTGGAAAAATCATGTATCATGACCATGCGAACTTATGCTTACAAAGGAAGTTTGCAAAATATAAACAATGGGCAAGTGGCGGAATTGGTATACGCGCTAGTCTTAGGAACTAGTGCCGCAAGGCTTGGGAGTTCGAGTCTCCCCTTGCCCACAGTGAGTTTTCGAACGAGGACAAGGACTAGCTTGTGATAACAAGCGTTAGTCTGACTCGAAGCCTGTTTGAGATATTTTGTGAGCTGGCGAAACAAAATATCCAAACACGGGTACTGAACCTGTAAGGTTCGAGTCTCCCCTTGCCCACAGAAATATTAATTGGAGGCGTAGAGGGGAATCGAACCCCTGCATAACGGTTTTGCAGACCGTCGTGTTACCACTTCACCACTACGCCATTGTATCTGTATCGGACTCCAGATTATCATGTTCTTTAGAAAGAAGCATGTCGATACGCTGTCTATTTTTCTCTCCTTGATCGATATGAAAATCAATAGAAGGGAGTCTCGCAACTTTATATTTTGATTTGAGAAATGTGACAAAATCTCTCCTGTTTCTATTCGCAAATAATGAGGCTTGCTCTTCGTATGATTCAGGAAAGACGGTAAACATGACAGAAGCCTTTTTCTTATCGCTTGATAAGAGTACGCGCGTCACGGTAATGAGAGATTTACGATTTGATTCTTGTTCAAAGAAAAGGGCTGCACTTTTTCTAATTGCTTCAGTCAGCTGTTCATCCTTTTTTGCTTTTTGTTCAGGTGTGAGCATTACTTTATTTCAATGGTAAACCCTTCGAGCGTGTCACCTGTTGCAACTTCAACACGAGATTCGAGCATGAGGCCGCATTCGTCTCCAGTCTCTGCCTTGCTTGCTTTTTGCTTGGCCTTTTGAAGTTCTTTGATGACTCCTGTGCCTAGTTTATTATCTCTTCGGTAGATGTTTACTCTTCCTCCCAATAGAATCTCGCCTTCTTCTACACGACCGCCAATCACCTGCTTTTCTTTAGTTTTGCTAAACAGTTTGAGAATTTTGAGTTTGCCAGAAGCGACCTCAGTTTCGCTACGAGGAATACGCTTGTTCAGTATTTCATCGAGGCGTTCTGCGAGTTTGTATATGATATCAAAGCTTTCAGTTATGATACCGTATTGTTCCGCAGTTCTTTTGGCTGCCTGATCAATTGCTACATTAAAGCCAATGACGATACCAGGAACTTTGCCAGTTACGAGACGTATGTCATTTTCAGTGATTGTGCCGATACCTGTGTGAACTATTTTTGGGAACAGACGTTCTTCATCCCATTTTGAAATTTCAAACATCACTGCATCGATACTGCCCGCAGTGTCTGCTTTGATGGCAATCGGAACTTGCAATGCATCTGCCATTTTTTCGGTTGATTCCGAACGTATATCATGTGGTTTGGCTTTGTGTGACTCTGCTGCGACAAGGGCTTCTTTTTTAGAATCAAACGTTGTAAATGTGCTTCCAACCTGTGGTAATTCAGACCAGCCAACAATACGGACAGGACTCGAGAATGTCGCTTCATCAATTGTTTTGCCTAAAAAGTTTTCAATACGCCGAACGGGCACAAAGCTGTTGCCAGACTGAATCGCCTGACCTGTTTTGAGGGTGCCGTTTTTAATGATGAGTGTTGCACTGATGCCCTTTTTGGGATCAAGGTTGGTTTCGATTATGGCACCTGTTGCTGGTATAGATGTATCACCGGACAAATCTTCCATCTCTGCAGTGAGGAGCACTAGATCTAAGAGATCCGAAATACCTTCTCCTGTTTTAGCAGATATCGCTGCATAAGAAATATTTCCACCGTAGCCCTCGACGTAGACGTTATGTTCAGCGAGTGACTGCTTTGTGTTATCTATGTTTGCGCCCGGTTTATCAATTTTGTTGATTGCAACAATAAAGGTCAGTCCTGCTTCTTGTATACAATTGAGTGCGTCCAATGTCTGACGTTTTACACCGTCGTCAGCTGCGACAACAAGAATGGCAATATCGGCAGCCTTGGCTCCACGTGTGCGGACAGAAGAAAATGCTTCGTGACCTGGTGTATCTAAAAAGGTGATTCGCTCGGTCTTCCCGTGCTGATCCGTGTGTTCGACTTCGTAGCTTGAAATATGTTGTGTGATACCACCTGCTTCGGTTTCAGTGATATTGGTTTTGCGGATATGGTCAAGAAGCGTCGACTTGCCATGGTCGATGTGTCCAAAAATGCCAACTACAGGCGGTCGTTTTGATTTGTGTGCGGGTTCTGTTGTCATAAAAGATCAATTCGGAGGTTACCATAAAACAGCAGCTAATGCCACGTAATATATATGTTTTATGTTTGATTTATGAGAGTTTTGCGCGGGCTTCTTTGATTGCCTGCTTCTCTTCATTGGTGAGTTCAAACGTCGAAGAAAACTTTGAAAGTGGTTTGCCAAAGAGACTGACTCGTTCTCTAGAATAGAGGCTAGAAACAACAACGCCAGTACCTTCTTCGTCTACGAAGGCTGCAGCAAAACTCTGGTTGCCACCGGACCCTGTTCCTTTAAATGGATTGAAGCGGACAAGGGAGGTGCCACGCATACTACCTTTCATGCGCGCATCTAAGTTGTTAAACATGTCAGTTGCTGAATCGCGCCAGTCATCTAGTTCGTTTACGGCTTCACAGAGATCGACAATTGTTTTTTCAAGAGATACTGCACCTTTGCCTCGAACAAGGCGCGAAACACGACGAGATAGATATATTACAAATCCGATGAGAATGATATTTATAATAATCAAAAGCGTCACCGCTAGTGTTAGGGGATTGTTTAGAATCTCAGATCCATAGAATGTTGCTGTGTCAGTAAATGAGTTCATCGTGAAGATTATGGCAAATCCCTTGACCTTTTACAAATGTGGTGTGGAGAAAAATATCGTGTATACTCCTTACGTATGAAATTCCCGTTTTTTCGTGGAGATAAAAAAAGGGTATATCTCGATTATGCATCGAGCACACCAATCGACCCTTCTGTGACTCGCATACTCACAGAGTCGTTTGCAGTGTTTTATAATCCCTCATCAATTCATAAAGAAGGTGTTCTCGCTCGAAACAAAATTGAGTTAGCACGAAGTGAGGCTGTCCGTTTTATCGACGCACAGCCGGATGAAATTATTTTTACTGGAAGCGGAACTGAATCGTGCGTACTTGCAATTCGAGGTGTGGTAGAGCAGGCGCGTTCTGTTGTGGGGAAGCCACATGTCATTACATCAATGATAGAACATGCATCAGTGCTCGAAACGATTAAAGATCTTGAAAGACGAGCTGTTATTCGCGCTACATATCTGCAACCAGATCATGAAGGAAGAATATCGGTAGATGACATAAAAGAGTCTATACAGGAAGACACTGTACTCATTTCTGTGATGATGGTAAATAATGAAGTGGGTACAATCGAGCCTATAAAGGATATTGGATTGCTTGTGAGAAAGCATAAAAATGAAAAAGGATATCCGTTGTTCCATACGGACGCGTCTCAGGCGGTACTCTATAACGAAATATCAGTATTGAAACTCCATACAGACCTGTTGACTCTCGATGGTATAAAGTGTCGCGGACCACGCGGTATAGGTTTGTTGTATGTTAAGCGCGGCATTCGACTCGCACCCGTGTTAACGGGAGGGGGACAAGAAAAAGGATTACGTTCAGGTACAGAAAATATTTCTGCAATATGTGGATTTGCGCATGCACTCACACAAGCAAAGCAAGAGAGAGAAGTGGAGACAAATCGTGTCGAGGAGGTGCGTGCATACGCAAAAATAAAGATAAAAAACGTGATTCCAAACGTTGTGTTTAATGAAAGCAAAACACACCATAGTCCTCATATCTTGAGTGTTTGTTTTCCTGCATGCGATGCTGAGTTCGTTGTTATTTCACTAGACGCTCTTGGTATTGCAGCTGCGTGGGGAAGTGCATGTAAAAGTATTCACGGAGACACGTCGTCATACGTTCTTGCCGCTATGGGCAAAGATGATTGTATGCAGTCATCAGTCCGCTTTTCCTTTGGAAAAGAAACGACAAAGAAAGATATTGATGCACTTTGTGATGCACTTGTAGAACTTGTCCACCGAAAAGTTATTACAACAACATAATATTGTTATAATACATACACATGGAAGAACTTAATCAACACCAACTTATTTTACTTGTACTCTTAGTGAGTTTTGTCACCTCTATAGGTACAGGAATCATTACGGTCTCTCTGCTCCAAGAAGCACCTCCGGTTGTGACATCTACCGTTAATCGCGTGGTTGAAAAAACAATTGAGACAGTCGTACAAGGTCCGTCAGAAAATAATGGAAATAATAATACTGAAACGGTACGAGAGGTTACGGTAGTGGTAAACCAAGAAGATCTGGTAACTGAGTCAATTGCACAAAATTCTAAAAGTTTGGTACGCATTTATGAGACACGACCACTTGGGAGCGAGCGTTTTTATGGTGTAGGAATTATGGTTCCGGGCGGAGTTATTTCCGGCATATCTTCACCGTATGATGGGTCAGCAAATTATAGAATCGAATATCCAGATGGTACCGAAACGCTTGTTACAAGGGTGCAAAATACAGCAGAAGAACAATTGGCTGCTTTTAAAATAACTGATGATACGACTCATGCACCAGTGACGTTTGGTAATTCAGCTGCACTTAAACTCGGACAGACACTTATAACGATTGGTGGAGAATCGCAAAACGTGATATCTATTGGCACGCTTTCGTCTCTCGTCACAGATGCAAGTGGTGTGCCAACAAGACTCGATCTTTCTATTGATGAAAAAGACTCTATAGCGGGTGCTCCTGTTATTACATTACAGGGTAATATTGTAGGTATTCGTACACGCGAAACTCTCGCAGATGGAACGGTACGCGTGCGCTATATTCCTGCTCACGTTATTCAAAGTACGATAGCTAAAATATCCAGTTAGAAGGTTAGAATCCTATTGCATTTTATCAATTTTTGAAGTATAATTTGCCCATCAGTTGGTGCACATTGACTGTTTTTCATCATTTCTACACGGGACAACTGGATAATTTAAAACGTATACATATATGCCACCATTTGGAAATTTCACAACTAAAGCAAAAGAAGCAATTAAACGAGCTCATGAGCTTGCTATTGAACGTGGACAAAACCACGTAAACCAGCTTCATCTCCTAGCCTCATTATTGCTCCAGGATGAAAGCATGGTTATTTCTGTTCTTGATCGATTAGAAATAGACACGGTACTACTCTCTGATGTAACGGTAGAAAGTATTGAGACACCAGATGCGGGTGGAACGCTGTCTCCTTCATACCAGATTTATCTCACGCCAGAACTGGCACACACGATCGAACATTCAGCAAAGGTGGCGCGCGAGATGGGAGATGAGTTTGTCTCAACCGAGCACTTGTTCCTCGCTATCCTTGATGTGAAAGGTCCTGCTACAGAAGTTCTTGCAAAGTTTAAGATCGAACGATCTGATGTACTTCGTCTCATCAATGAGATCAAGCATAGTCGCGAAGCAGAGGTTCCTCAGCAAAAGAAATTTAAATTTCTTGCAAAATTCACACGAAATCTTACGAAGCTTGCATTGCAAAACAAACTTGATCCGGTCATTGGTCGCGATGAAGAAATTTCTCGTATCATTCAGATTCTTTCTCGTCGTACCAAAAACAATCCTATTTTAATTGGTGAAGCTGGTGTTGGAAAAACAGCAATTGTTGAAGGGCTCGCTATTCGCATGGCGACAGGCGACGTGCCAGAGTCACTCAAAAATAAAGAACTCGTTTCTCTCGATCTCGGACTTTTGATTGCTGGAACAAAATATCGTGGAGAATTTGAAGAGCGACTCAAAAATATCTTGAAAGAAATCGAACGCGCTGACGGCAACATCATCATATTTATCGATGAGATTCATACGATTGTTGGTGCAGGATCTGCAGAAGGGTCAATCGATGCTTCAAATATGCTCAAACCGCCACTGGCTCGTGGAGAACTCCGAGCTATTGGTGCAACAACTATAAAAGAATATCAGCAACACATCGAAAAGGATCCGGCGCTCACGCGTCGTTTTCAGCCCGTGTTTGTCGAGGAACCTTCTCTTGATGACGCAGTGACAATCATGCGTGGTCTCAAAGAACGATACGAGCTCTATCATGGTGTACGTATTACAGATGATGCAATTGTCGCTTCCGTACATCTTTCCAGTCGTTACATCGCAGACCGATTCTTGCCTGATAAAGCAGTTGATCTTATTGATGAAGCAGCATCTCACCTCAAGATCTCTCTTGAGAGTATGCCCGCTGAACTTGAAGAAACGCACTCAAAGATTGTGAAGCTTGAAATAGAAAGAGAAGCTTTGAATCAGGAAGTGAGTGCATCTACGCGTAACGCAAAAGCAAAAAAACGCATTAAAGAAATCGAACAAGAAATCGCTGATCTCCGAGAAACGACGAGTGAGCTTGAGATGCGTTGGAAAACAGAAAAAGAAATCGTAACTGATATTAAGTCTGTAAAAAAACAACTTGATGAACTTCGCATTGAAGCTGAGGGGGCAGAAGCGCAGGCTGATCTTTCACGCGCCGCAGAGATTCGTTATGGAAAAATTCCAACCCTCGAGAAAGAACTTGATCAAAATACCAAACGTCTTAAAACACTTCAGAAATCACGTCGCATTTTGAAAGAAGAAATTACGGAACAAGATATTGCGGACATTGTCTCACGATGGACCGGGATTCCTGTTTCTCGCATGCTCGAAGAAGAAGCTGAGCGACTTCAAAAAATGGAAGACGAACTCAAGAAGCGCGTTGTAGGACAAGGTGAGGCCGTGTCGCGAATCGCGGATACTATCCGACGTTCACGTGTGGGAATTTCTGATCCAAATAGACCAATCGGCTCATTCATCTTCCTGGGACCAACTGGTGTTGGTAAAACAGAACTCACGAAAGCACTTGCCGAGTTTATGTTTGACGACGAAAAAGCACTTGTCCGCGTAGACATGTCTGAGTTTATGGAGAAGCATTCGGTTTCTAAACTGATTGGTTCACCTCCTGGATATGTGGGACATGACGAAGGAAGTGCGTTTGCAGAGAAGATTCGCCATCGACCATATTCTGTCGTTCTCTTTGATGAGATCGAAAAAGCTCATCCTGAAGTATTCAATGTATTGCTTCAAGTTCTTGATGACGGTCGTCTTACCGATGGAAAGGGACGTGTGATTAACTTCAAAAACGCTATCATCATTATGACCTCAAATATTGGTGCACAGTATATTGATAAAATGGAAAAGATTGGGTTCCATGGTGGCAGTGAAGCTGAAAAATATGCAGACATGAAGGAGAAGGTGCTTGAAGCGCTCAAAGACCATTTCCGTCCAGAATTCATTAACCGTCTCGATGAAGTCATTGTCTTTGATGTCCTCGCACCAGAGGTGATTAGCGATATCGTACATATTCAGATTGATGAAGTGAAGAAGCGATTGCTCGAAAAAGAAATTACATTGAAGCTTACTGATGAAGCACTCAAGGAACTCGGTAAGCAAGGATACAACCCAGAGTTCGGTGCACGTCCCTTGAAACGATTGATTCAGACAAAGATTCTCAATCATGCTGCGTCACTTATTATTTCAAAAGGAATTCAGCGCGGTGGTGAGATTATGGTTGATTGGAAAAATAATGAGTTTGTCTTTGAAGTGAAGAAGGGGAGGAAGGGGAGTATCTTGAAGAAGGCATTGGTGGAGACGGTGTAAAATTCATACGAAGTAACGAATAAATACACAAATTGCTACGAAAAAACAAAAACCGCCTGAGGCGGTTTTTGTTTTGGTGCGCCGGGAAGGACTGCGAACACCTTGGAAACCCACAAACCGGGAAGGATTCGCCCCACATTTTATTTATAGAAACAAAACTGTTAACATTAATACTCAACAGGTCAATTGTGAAATATAAGAATGGCTAGACGCTGGACAAAAGAAGAAGAGAAGTATTATCGAGATGAATTAGTAAATTTATATTACTCCAAAAACTTGAGCATGCATGAGGTAGCAAAGGTTTTGAATATAAAATCAGCTACGGTTTTTGATAGATTGCGCCGGTTACGTATTAACACGGTGCCTCATCTTAAGAAGGGTTATCGAAACGTTCGCAAAGATATTCGTATCCCAGATTGTCATGATGCAAATTTGGCAGAATTTTTTGGCATCATGTTGGGCGACGGCCACCTTTCTCATTTTCAAGTAACCGTAACATTGGGAACAAAAGAATATGTGTATGTGCAATATGTAAAAAAGTTAATGGAAAAAATTTTTAAAGTGCCAGTTAAAATCTCAGAAAGGAAGTTTAAGCGAACGGATAATAAGCATTATACTGTTTATTTTGGTTCAACCGTAACGAGTCAGTGGTTAAAAACTGAGGGTTTAGTAGAAAATAAAGTGAAAAATCAAGTCGATGTTCCAAAGTGGATATTTGAAAATAATATATTCATGGAAAGATTTTTAAGAGGGTTTTTTGATACTGATGGATCGGTTTATAAATTGAGGCACGGCATACAAATTGGACTAACAAACCGTTCACTACCGATGCTGAAATCTTTACAATTGATGCTAAAAACACTAGAATACAGGACGTCTGAAATCAGTGGTTTTCGCTTGTATATAACAAAGAAGCAGGATCTAAAAAGGTTTTTTAAAGAGATTAAACCGAAAAATCCAAAACATACTGCCAGATTTCAGGAATATCTCAATGCGTCAGTCGCATAGTGGCAATTGCACGAGACTGTAAATCTCGCGGCCTTTTGGCCTACGGGGGTTCGAGTCCCTCCTGGCGCACAATAAAGTAAAACAGCTCGCAAGGAGCTGTTTTACTTTGTATTGCTCTGTTTGGTATATTTAATCCTATGTCAGAATCATACTGTTTTCTAAACGGAAAGATTATCCCTGAAAAGGATGCATCACTACCTCTTTCAGACATCGGAATTTTGCGGGCATTTTCTGTCTATGACGGCATTGCGTCATTTGAGGGTAAACCATTTCTTTTTCAAAATCATTACGAAAGGTTTGTGCGATCGGCTACTGCGCTCGGTATAGCTATTCCATACAGTAATGAAGAACTCTATGAGGCACTCTGCGAAATGCTACAAAAGTCTCACCTAACTGAGCGTGCAAATATTCGCGCGGTTGCAACTGGAGGTACGACTATCGCGGGTATTGAATTTAAACCAGAAAACAGCACTATATTTTTTACAGCAGTAAATTTTGTACCATTGCCGAAAGAATTTTACGAGACGGGTGCAAAACTTATCACCCATGAGTACAAACGAGAATTTCCAGAATATAAAACAGTAAACTATATCACTGGTGTACTTCTACAAAAACGAAGAAAGGAAGCGGGAGCAGTGGAAATACTTTATGTGAAAGACGGACACGTATACGAATGTGCAACCAGCAATATTTTTATTGTGAAGAATGGCGAACTCGTTACTCCGCACAAAGACGTGCTTCCGGGGATTACAAAGAAACTTGTCTGTGTATTAGCGATGAAAGAAGGGATTGTTTGTAGAGAAGGAGACGTATCGGTCGATGATCTATTTGCTGCTGAAGAGGTATTTATTACCTCCAGTTTCAAAGATATTGTGCCTATTGTGGAGATAGATGGAAAGATGATTAAAGACGGAAAAAAAGGTTTAAAAACGAGGCAGATTATGAGTTTGGTTCAGAATTATCTTGATTCGCGACAGGGACTTGATCTCCAAACCAGAGTGTAGTAAAGTATGCGAGAACTTTTTTCGAAAATAATAGGCTAAGCAAGTCTGAAAATTTTGAGAAAAAAATAGAGGATGAGGAGGGAGTTCTAGCACCGCTAAAACAACTGACGAAACACGATTTTTTGCCAAAATTTTCAGGTTTGATTGTCTAAGATTTATTTGGTTATTTTCGAGAGAAGTTCTAAACACAAAATTATGTCACAGGATAGACTCATAAAACTTGTTACGAAAGGCGACGAAAAAGGCGTGGGCAAAGGTCACACGTACTATACCTTTAAGAATAAGAAAAAAGTTGAACGCAAAATCGAGCTCAAAAAATATAACCCAATCGCTCGAAAGCACACCGTTTACAAGGAAGCAAAGAAATAAACAAAACCCCAGACATGGGGTTTTGTTTATACTAGCGGGTCCACGAGGACTCGAACCTCGAACTTCGGTTTTGGAGACCGACGTTTTACCATTGAAACTATAGACCCTGACGGCCCGAGTATATCACAAACGGATTAGATTGAGGATCTTGGCGATTTCATTTTTTTCAATCCATTTAATCTCCTTATTCCTCTTAAACCACGTCATTTGGCGCTTGGCATAATCGACAATAGCTTTTTCAAGCTGAACAATCATTTTTTCTTTTGATATTTTGTTTTGAAGATAATCGGCGAGGTACCTGTATTCAAGCCCGAGTTCACGCATGCGTTTGTATGACAATCTATTCTCATGAAGTCGTTGTGCTTCAGTAACCATACCCTTTTTCATACGAGAAATGAGGCGATCGTGGATGCGTTTTTTGAGTTCTTCTGGTTCCGACTTAATACCAATCCATGTGACATCATAAGGAACGTTATTTTTTTGCTTGGGAACTTTACCAAGAGATTTTACTATCTCAATAGCACGTATGAGGCGTACTTTATTATGGTGGTCTATTGTTTGTGCGCGCTCCGGATCAAGTTTTTTGAGTGTTTCAAAAAGTTTTTCAGTACTTTGTTTTTGTAGTTCGTTGCGCAGTTTTTTGTTCGGCAAGACTTCGGGGAATGTTTGACCTAAAAGGAGTGCATCAATATAAAAACCAGTGCCTCCGCACACAATTGGTGCCTTACTACGATCAAGAATATTCGTAATGGTTTTGTTTGCATCACGCGTAAACTGTGCAACGGTGTATGTTTTTTTGGGATCTGTCACATCAAGTAGGTGGTGTGGAACGCCTCGCATTTCGCGTTTTGTTATTTTTCCAGTGCCAATATCAAGTCCTTTGTATACTTGGCGAGAGTCTGCAGAAATTACCTCACCTCCAATTTTTTGAGCAAGCAAAACCGCGAGATCACTCTTGCCGGATGCAGTCGGTCCGACAATCGCAATTACTCGCGGTCTTGTTTTTTTCTTGAGAGCCATTTAGGAATTAATTATATGTGGGTGCAGGCGCGTATGTGGGAGCAGATGTATAAGCTGGTGCATCTCCGTAACTTGGTGCGGACGTATATGCAGGAGCGCTACCGTACGCTGGTGCTGACTGATAGTCCGGAGTAGATCCATATGTAGGTGCGCCACTGTATGTTGGGGCATTATCGGACGTTCGCGCATTGCTGTATGCTGGCGCATCTCCATATGTTGGCGCGGTGCCATAGTTGGGAGCATCATCGTATGTAGAAGCATTTCCGTAGGTTGGAGCAGTATTGTATGTTGGACCGTCTGAATAAGATGGTGCTTCGCCGTATGCTGGAGCACTACCATAACGAGGAGTATTGCCGTAACTCGGTGCTGATTGGTAGGATGGAGCGTTGCCATAAGAAGGCGCATTTCTATAGTCTGGTGCGTTATCATATGATGGTGCACGACGGTACGATCCGCTATTTCGATACGATGATGTACGTGAATATTGCACATTCTTGTATCGAGGCGCTGACTCATAAGCCGGAGCGTCTTCATACGCAATTGATTCGTACGAGTCTACTTTTTCGTATGTTTGTGTTCGTGTTTCATTTCCTTCACGATTTGTTGCTTCATCGAATGCAGCAACTGCTTCTTCTCTGAAATAGCCGTCTGCTATAAAACGAGGATCAAGAGATTGTTTCGCCCAAAATTCTGGACAGTCTGGGTCGTCCATATCAATAAGGCCGTCGCCGTCGTTGTCTGATGCATCGGCGCATTTTGGACAGTCGATATCTTCAAGGTCGGCATATCCATCGCCGTCGTTGTCTATACCATCAAAACACATAGCATAAAGTGGGGCAGGATAGGGCAGTGTGTCGTTTGGAATTTCGGCAATAACTAAAGACGGCACTATGACAGAAAGTGCTAAAAATGAGCTAAAAACCTTATTCTTTAGGCTTAATTTCATATTAGTATATTATAACACTTAATATTATGAAAATCAAGTGAATCAGGATTTGTATTGTATGTGCCACGCGAGGGAATTGAACCCTCATGGATCACTCCACACGATCTGCTTCAGGCTTTGAAAACACGGTGCTGGGAGGGAGAATCGAACTCCCATGGATTGCTCCACACGATTTTGAGTCGTGCGCGTCTACCAATTCCGCCACCCCAGCATGCGCGTTTAGTCTAGCGCAGAAGGATATTCTTCTCAACATTTTTGAGTCTAGAGATCTTTCCCGTATAATGACAGAGTAACTTAAAACAGGCATGTCACATTTCTTTCAAGATTCAGTATTTTGGGTTGAGCTCGATAAGATAAAACCCAATCCATATCAGCCGCGTCGTGAATTTGATGAAGCGGAACTCAAGAGTCTCGCAGACTCTATTCGTCAGTACGGTCTTTTGCAAGCGCTTGTGGTAACGCGTACAGAGGTTCCGCGTGAAGATGGTGGACTTGCAGTTGAATACGAACTTATTGCTGGCGAGCGACGACTCCGGGCTTCTAAAATTGCAGGACTTTCTCAGGTTCCGGTTCTTATTAAATCTGGTGAAGAGAGCGGACTCATGAAGCTTGAGCTTGCCATTATTGAAAACGTACAACGAGAAGATCTGAATGCAGTTGATCGAGCACGCGCTTTTGATCGGTTGGCTTCAGAATTTGGACTAAAACATGTCGATATTGCAAAAAAGATTGGTAAAAGTCGAGAATATGTATCAAACACGATGCGCATCTTGGCTCTTCCAGATGACATGCTCTCAGCACTTGCAGAAGGACAGATTGCAGAAGGTCACACGCGGCCACTCTTGATGCTCATTGAGCGTCCTGATGAACAAAGAACATTGTTTAAAGAAATTATTCACAAAAAAATGCCGGTGCGTGAAGCGGAACTTATAGCGCGCGGTATTGCGTTTGAACGTGCACGAAAAAGAGAGTCTCTTAATGACCCGGAGATTGCAACGCTGGAACATCAGCTCTCAGAGTCACTCGGGACACGTGTTAAAATTGAAGCAAAAGAGAAAGGGGGCAAGATTCATATCGACTATTTTTCACCAGATGATCTGCGATTTATTCTTGAGGCACTTAAAAATCGAGAAAAAAGAGGAGAACACGGCATGCTCAACGACCATATTGCAAAAGTTGGAGATCAGGAATCACAAAGTGACGGCGAGCATCCACGGAATGTTTCTTTTGAACCTGAAGAGAAAAAAGAACAGGATTTTGACACCGATGATATGTATTCAATCTCGAATTTTTCTGTATAATATATGAGGATCAACAGATTCGCGCTTCCTTCATGGGTGGTGGCAAGTTGTCGGGGGACGCTTGCCACCTATTTTTAATGAGTGATATGATAAATCAGTCGGTGCAATGCCGACCATTAGGTCCGGGTCCCGCGCTACGCTCCACACACCCCCGGACCTATTTTTTATAGTGATTATTATTTTCTTGAATTGCTGATCGTATTTTTCTTCGGGCACTTGCAGTTTTTGCGTATTCGAGCCACTTAGAAGACGGTTTTGCATTTTTTTTAGTAACAATTTCTACGATATCTCCATTGTGCAATGTGGTGCCAAGGGAAATCATTTTTCCATTTATGCGAGCACCAGAAATATGACCACCAATTTCAGAATGAATTGCATATGCAAAATCAATTGGGGTAGAATCGATCGGCAGATCGATTACATCACCTTCCGGAGTAAAGACAAAAATGCGATGACTGAAAAAATCAGATTTGATTTGGTCTCCCCATTCGTCTTCTCCGTCGGATTCATGTTTTTGATAGTCGACTAAATCTCTTATCCAATTCGGCACATCTTCGACGCCATCTTCTTTGGTGGCACCATGTTGTATTGGTTGTGGAGTAATTAGTCGTTTGATCCAGTCGAGTCCTGGAAGTGGTAACGTGCGGCCGGCTATTTTGGCTTTGTATCGGAGGTGGGACGCAATACCGTACTCTGATTCGCGATGCATTTCTTCTGTTTTTATTTGAATTTCTACGATATTTCGATCTCCTGTAAACACAGTGGTGTGAATCGCTCGGTAGCCATTTGGTTTTGGAAAAGCGATAAAGTCTTTGATACGACCTGGGAGCGGTCTCCACGTCGAGTGGATTGCTCCAAGTGCACGGTAACAATCGCCAACAGTTGGGACAACAACGCGGAGTGCTAAAATATCGTAAATATTCTCGATCTCTTTTTTACGTCGTAACTTTCGATATAACGAGAATAGACCTTTGATGCGATAATCAGTTTTTATTTGTGTAATACCGGATGTCCCTAAAGTTTTTTTCAAATTTCTTAAAAATTTCTCGAGACTTTCTTCCATTTCTTTACGCTTTCGCTTGAGTAGACTTTCTGTTTCTCTGTGAGCTTCTGGGTCAATAAAAGGAAAGCAGAGGTCTTCCAGTTCACGATGCAGTTTCCTAATACCAAGTCTATAAGCAATCGGTACGTATACTTCCATAGTTTCGCGCGCGATGCGTTCCTGTTTTTCTTTTGGAACATACGAGAGTGTGCGCATGTTATGGAGTCGGTCGGCGAGCTTTACGATAAGTACTCGAATGTCTTTTGACATTGCAACAAAAAGTTTACGCAGACTTTCGTTGTGTCTGTCTGATCCACGATATCGTACGTGACCCAGTTTAGTAACACCATCGACAATGAACAAAATGTCTTTGCCGAATTCTTTTTCGATGGTTTCTGGTGTGACTCCTGCGTCTTCGATAGAATCGTGAAGTAGTCCTGCGGCAACTGTGGTGGCACTCATGCCAAGTTCAGCAAGTGTTTTGGCAGTTTCGTAGAGATGTACAAAATATGGTTCACCGGAGTTTCTTTTATGCTCTTTGTGAGCGCCTTCTGCGAAATAGTATGCTTTTTCAACAAGTGCAACGTCTTGAGGTGTGGCGTTTAAAAGTTTGTCTGTAATATCTTTTGGCAACATATCCTCATTGTACTCGGCTTTATATTTTTAACAAAGACTGTCGTTAGCGACAGTCTTTGTTGCGGTTATTTTTTCTTGGTACGTCCTCGTCTTGTTTTCTTTGGTTCCTTTAATATTTCAAGGGCACGAGGAAGTTCTATCTTATAGACGTCATCTTCCTTAAGAGATCGGAAGTCGCCGTCATGGACAATATATGGTCCAAAGCGTCCGTTGTTCGCAACAATTTCCTTTCCCGTATCTGGATGATTGCCAAGTATACGAGGGAGGGAGAGGTAGGTGAGCGCATCGTCGAGAGTGACTTCGTCCATTTTTTTATCTTTGGGAAGGCTGGCGCGTTTTGGTTTTGTTTTCTTTCCTTTTTCAAGTTCACCCAGTTGCACATATGGTCCAAACCGTCCATCAAGTACAAAGACAGGGAGCTCTGATTCTGGATCAGTGCCAAGCGGTTCTGCATCCTTAATCTCTTCTCCGGTAATGGTCCGTGCACCTTCACAATCTGGGAAACGTTCACAGCTCATAAATTTACCACCACGGCCGAGCTTAATAATCATAGGACTACTACATTTTGGACATTTCCATTTACTGTCTGCTTTACCAAGGTCAGTAATCTTTGGACTATTTTCTTTAGCTTCTACATCTTTGGTGAATGGTTTGTAAAAGTCGGTAAGTGTTTTGGTGTAATCTCTTTTACCTTCGGCAATTTCGTCCAATTCATTTTCCATTTCAGCCGTAAAAGAGTCGCTGATATATTTCATAAAATTGTTTTCGAGGAAGGTAGATACCACATCTCCTGTATCTGTTGGAATAAGTGTTCGTCCGTTTTTTTCTACATATCCTCGATCGACAATAGTTTTAATGATTGATGCATATGTTGAAGGGCGACCGATATCTCTTTTTTCAAGTTCTTTCACGAGACCTGCTTCGGTATACCGATGAGGTGGCTCTGTTTGTTTTTCTTCGGAATCAAGAGAAAGTAGGGCGAGTGGTTCGCCAGAGGTTACCTTAGGAAGTTCAACATCTTCACCACGTGCTTGTGGGTCGGCGAGCAGCCAACCAGGAGAAATGACACGAGATCCGGTAATGGCAAAATGAGGAATAGAAGTATCTGTGATGTTTGCTTCTATGCGAGTGCGCATGATCTTTGCGTCCTGCATCTGTGAAGAAACCGTGCGTTGCCAAATAAGTCTGTAAAGACGCTTTTGTTCGTCAGTGTTACCGGCACCCGTCTTGAGACAATTTGTCGGCCGAATTGCTTCGTGGGCTTCTTGAGCATTCTTACTTTTAGTTTTATATGCACGGTTTTGATAGAGTTCGCTTCCAAATTCTTCCTCAACGTATTTTTTTATTTGACTATACGCAAGACCAGACAGGTTTGTGCTGTCTGTACGCATATAGGTGATATGACCTGCTTCGTAGAGTTTTTGTGCAATACCCATGGTACGAGATGGAGAAAAGCCGAGGCGAGAACTCGCTGCTTGCTGGAGCGTTGATGTGGTAAACGGTGGACGAGGACTACGTTTCGCTTCGGTTTCTTTTACGTCTGTGATTGACCAATCATGCGTCTTACCTTTCTCTAGGATCTCCTCTGCTTGTTTTTTGTCTCTAGGCTCTTCAGAACAGGTGAGCTTTATGTCATCTCCTGATTTAGTTTTAAATAACCCCTCGATAACATAAAACGTTTCTGGAATGAATGCGCGGATTTCTCGTTCGCGCTCCATCAAAATACGAAGTGCAGGAGATTGCACACGTCCTGCTGAAAGTCCGTAGCGAACTTTCTTCCAGATAAGACCAGAAAGGTCGTAGCCGACGAGTCGGTCGAGAACGCGGCGTGCTTCTTGGGCACGGCGGAGATTTTCATCTATATCACGTGGATGTTTGATAGCTTCTGCTACCGCGTCTTTGGTGATTTCGTGAAAAACTACGCGCTTTGGATGCGAGAGTTTTGCCGCCTCTGCAATATGCCAAGCGATCGCTTCGCCTTCTCGGTCGGGGTCGGTTGCGAGGTAGACTTCGCTTGCATTTTTTGCGAGTGCTTTGATATCAGAAACTACCTTCTCTTTGCCTTTAGAAATTTCGTAGTGGGGGAGAAATCCTTTTTCAATATCAACTGCTTTTTTGTTGCTTTTAGGAAGATCACGAATGTGGCCGACAGACGCGGTTACAAGAAAATCTCCACCGAGATATTTACCGATTGTTTTTGCTTTAGCAGGGGACTCAACTATTAAAAGTTTCTTGCCCGTTGCGTTTTTTGTAGAAGTCATTGGACTACATTAATACTCTAAATGAAAATGAATTGCAATTCACAAGTGAAATTTAGAAAAAAGAAAACGCCCCGGCACGGTCGCGAATGGAACACATTCGCGACCGTGCGCCGGTGCGGGCAACTCAACTCCATTTTCTGTTGGTGAGCCAGCGTCCCGTAGGGACGGCGACAAGCACCAGCAGACAAAAAAAGCCGATGCAGTATAGCAATGGCGGCATCTCTCCTCCAAAAGGTCCATGGATGGTACCTGATTAAAATAATAATATATTTATATAAAAAAGTCAAGTATCAAAATTTGAGGGAAATTTCACTAGATATTTCTTTGATGAATCCTTTTATTTCTAGACTCATAAGGGCGATTTGTGCTCGGGATATTTCGAGACCTGAATTTTGAATGAGTAAATCTTTTTCAAGCGATCTTTGTCCTAATGTTTTTACGATTTTTTGCTCGTCTTCGCTTAAGGCACTCATATCAATTTCTTTTTGTGATTGTGCTTCTGCTTCAATGCTAAGTGCTTCTAATATGTCTTCTGGTTTTGTCACTGGCGTTGCACCAAGACGGATAAGCATATGTGGTCCGGCACTTTGTGATGAGAAAATTGATCCAGGCACG
Organism: Candidatus Zambryskibacteria bacterium CG10_big_fil_rev_8_21_14_0_10_42_12; assembly: GCA_002787695.1. Taxonomy (GTDB): domain Bacteria; phylum Patescibacteriota; class Minisyncoccia; order Phycocordibacterales; family 1-14-0-10-42-12; genus 1-14-0-10-42-12. The sequence continues at coordinate 117,780 of PCXL01000011.1, forward strand.
GTGAGTACTTCGCGATTGTATTCCGTGGCGAGACGTGAGGTTATAAGTGTTCCTGATTTTTCTTCTGCTTCTACTACAAGCACAGCGTGGCTCATTCCTGCCATAATTCTGTTTCTTTGTGGAAATGACCATTTGGTTGCATCAAAGTCTGGTTCAAATTCAGATAATAATCCACCACCACTTTCGGTAATTTCTTCTGCGAGGTGTACGTGTGATTTCGGGTAGAGTACCTTTGGTGATAAACCAGAACCGGGAACTGCGATAGTTTGTAAACCATGTTTAAGTGCAGATTTGTGTGCAATAGAATCAATGCCGAGTGCGAGGCCGGAGACAATAGTAATGGGGTATCCTTTAAGGCCTTCCAGTAAAGATTCACAGACTTCTTTTCCATACGGACTATACTTTCGTGAGCCGACAACGGTGAGAATTTTATTGTTTTTATGAGGAAGAGATCCAGCTAGAAAAAGCTTCTTGGGTTTGTCTGGTATCTCATGAAGAAGTTCTGGCCAGTCTGTTTGTGGTAGTTCTCTGATCTCGTATGCCATACATATATTGTATCAATAACAGTTTACACATATAATGGCTTTACATAACGCAGAAATATGCTCGATATAAAATTCATTAGAGAGAATAAGGACATTATTAAAGAAGCGGCTCGCAAGAAGCATGTGAAGTTTGAAGTGGACGAGCTGTTGAAGGTGGACGAGGAACGCCGAGAGGTGTTGCAGGTAGTTGAAGAGCTTCGTTTTAAGCAAAACGATGTGTCTCGCAGAATCAATAATGTGTCTGAACCAGAGCGTCCTTTTGTTATCAAAGAGATGCAAGGTGTAAAGGAAGAACTTAAGGAAAAAGAAGAAAAACTAAAGGGAATCATGAAAGACTGGCAGACACTCATGCTTCAGGTGCCGAATATTCCGGATATGTCTGTGCCCGAAGGAAAAACTGATGAAGAAAATAAAGAAGTGAAAGACTGGGGGGAGAAAAAAGAATTTTCATTCAAACCAAAAAACCATATCGAACTCTGTGAACTGCATGACTTGGCAGATTTCGAGCGTGGCACTAAGATCGCAGGATTTCGTGGATATGTTTTAAAAAATGAAGGTGCAGCGTTGTCGTTTGCACTGTGGCAACTGGCATTTAAACACTTTACCCAAAAAGGATTTGAACCAATGGTTGTACCGTCTCTTGTACGTAAAGAGCTTCTGTATGGAAGTGGATATTTGCCACAAGGCGAAGACGATCTCTATAAAACGCAGGACGAAGATTACTTGGCTGGAACCGGTGAAGTTTCTACGATGGGTTACTACATGAATGAGGTGCTACCAAAAGACATGTTGTCAAAAAAAATGTTGGCATTTTCACCGTGTTTTAGGCGTGAAGCTGGAAGCCATAGTAAAGACACAAAAGGATTGATGCGTGTGCATGAATTTTTCAAACTAGAACAAGTAGTGCTTTGTGAAGCGAGTCATGAAGTGTCGGTTAAACTGCATGAAGAAATCAATCGAAACACTGAAGAGCTTATTGAAATACTCGGTATTCCGTATCGTACGGTTGTAAATTGTGGCGGTGACCTAGGGCTTGGTCAGGTTAAAAAATACGACATCGAGTTATGGGTACCTTCGCAGGATACCTATAGGGAAATTAGTTCAGCATCATACTTTCATGATTTTCAGACACGGAGACTTAATATCAAATATAAAGATGATGATGGCACTATGCGATTTGCGCACTCTCTTAACTGCACAGGATTACCTAGTCCGCGTATACTGATTGCGCTTTTAGAAAACAATCAAAACGAAGATGGTTCGATTACTATTCCAGAAGTACTGCGTCCATATCTTGGTGGTCAAGAGATCATAAATAAAAAACAATAAGTATATGATGTTGGGAAGAGACGCCCTGCACTCTCGCTCTTATGCGAGAAAATATAAAAAAAGGTCAAAGATTTTTCTGTGGCTTGCCGGTATCCTATTTCTGCTCGGTATTCTTTTTTCATGGTGGGTCACCGATAAGTCACCACTGGTTATAAAACATGTAGAAGTTGTTGGTGCTCGCGCACTGTCGGTTAGCAGTATACAAGATGTGGCTCAAAACGAATTACAACATAGGTATCTCATGTGGCACGTTGGAAATGCAATCTTGGCGCCGAGAAAACGTATTGAAGAGCAGCTCAAAGAGAAATTCTCACTTATTAAAACAGTCGATGTGGAAGTGAAAGGTATTTCGAATTTAGAAATATCTATTGAAGAATACGAGTCTACATATCTCATATGCTCTCAAACAGACCCTTCTCGATGTTATTTGGCTGATGGAACAGGATATGTGTTTGCGCCAGCTATTCTTTCGGAGGAAACGCGTGCGTATATACGATTTAATGTAACATTTGGTGATGAGGTGGTAGGTAGTCGTGTTATCTCTCGAAATAATTTTGAAAAAATAATTTTGTTTAAAGAAGCGCTTGCTGACAGTGGATTGTCTGTACAAGAGATTACGGTCGTTAGTGATCAAGAAGTAAAACTTCGAATCATAGAAGGAGCCAATATTGTGATAGATATGCAAAGTAATATAGATGAAATGCTCGGAAACTTCCTATTATTGCTTGCAGAAGAAACGGAAAAAAATTCGAGTCGGGAGGTGTTTTTAGAGAATACAGAGTACATTGATGTACGTCATGGAAATAAAGTTTTCTACAAGGCACGTGGAGAGAATGCTTTATAATATACATCATGACACAGGCGCTGCTTTTAGCAGATTACATGAGGTGGCACTATACGCGCGCATTCTCTTCAATGTGGCGTGTCACCAATAATTTTGTTTATTTTTTTTATAATCTTTTTTCAATTTCATTATTGCTCCATACGTTTTTTGCGCCATGGAAAATGATGACAGAACAAAAAACAAAAGGATTTACATCACTGAGTTCATTATTTGAAAGAATTTTTGGAAATTTTTTGGTGCGTGTGATAGGTGCGATCATTCGCTTTGTGACGATAACTATCGGTCTTATCTTTTGTGTGGGTACGTTTTTATGTGGGTTGGTATTTACGATCTTTTGGGTTGTCGCACCATTAGTGATGGTCTTTTCTCTAATTGTTGGTATTCGTTTGATTATATAAATATGACGTGGAACGACTTAGCACAAAAAGTACATAAATGGCGAGGAGTTTTGTGGCTTAATCACATATTTCCTCATGCCATACGAAAAATCCTATTTTTTATAAGTGCAGTGGCATTGCTCATTTCCGTAACACTCTCATTGCCGGTAGTGAATATGGGAAATGAATTTATTTACGGTGTGTTTTTTGTAGGTGCGAGTATCTGGCTTTTCGTGTTTATGCTCGAGGCCTATTATAAATCATATTATTTTGCTGGAATTATTGATCGAAAAGGTAAGGCGGATCTTTATACTTATGAAATTGCAGACATTCTCATGGTGGGGGCAGGTACGGATGTTGCGCGCGGTATATTCTTTTCTGAACTTGGAAAAGAAAGAATAATTCGACTCGGAATCAAGACGCAAGATGTAGACATGTTTTTCAAAAGTCGCCATCGACCGATTGGTTCGCATATTCTTGAATATACAGGAGACAATGTAACAGCGAGAGAGCTCGCAAAAGCTGTTATTGAATATGATGCTGAACTCAAGGAATTTCTTGCGGGATATGGTATTACACCGCAAACATTTGTCGGTGCAGTAGATTGGGTTTCAAAAACTCATATGATCACCTTGCAAGAAGAAGCATGGTGGACGAGACAAAAGCTCTCGAGAATACCAGGTATTGGCAAGAGTTGGTCCCTTGGATATGTATCTGAACTTTCTCGTTTAGGCAATCCACTTTCAGAGAGTCCAGAATATAAAGTAGTAACGATAACATCGACTTCAGAAAAGACAGTTGATGAAATTGAGTCAATTCTCTCGAGAACAAACAACGCAAACGTACTCGTGGTAGGAGAGAATCAACACAACATGATGGGTCTGGTAGCGTCTCTCGGTAGGCGTATCGAACAAGGTAGCGCATATCCGGAGATTGAACACAAACGCATGTATGTGCTGTATCATGATCGTATTTTTGCAGAAGCAAAAGATACACAAACTCTTGAATCGTTGCTTCATAAAATGTTTAAAGAAGCTGTCAGATCAGAAGAAGTGATAATCGTGATTCGGGATCTCAATGGATTTATAGAAACTGCTCGAAGCTATTCAGTCGATCTTATTGAGTTTATGAGACCGTATATTTCTTCACCCTTGGTGCAGATTATTGGTTTGGTTGAGAAGTCTGTGTTCGAGTCATCTATGAGAACGAATCACAATATACTTGGTCTATTTGATCATGTCTCGTATGACGAAAAAGAAACAAACGATTCGTTACTCCAGATAGTTGAGCAGGAGGTACTCACGATAGAACATGACGTTGATGTTCGTTTTACCTATGCTGCAGTACATGTGGCATCGGAACAAATCGGCAGATTGTTTGCAACAGGCGAGCAATTGACACGTGTTCATACGATTCTATCTGAATTAGCACTCAAGGCGAAAAATGAAAAACACGGTTTTGTTACAAAGAATGATGTTGAGGATTTGCTTCACGTAAAAACTGGAGTACCAGGTAGTCATGTCTCAAAAGAAGAAAAGGCGATACTATTGGAACTTGAATCGTTACTCCATAATCGTGTCGTGGGACAAGATGATGCGATTCGTGCGATTGGTGATGCTCTGCGGAAAAAACGATCTGGTATTGGGAACCCTAACAAACCAATCGGTTCATTCCTGTTTTTGGGCTCAACGGGTGTGGGAAAGACGGAAACAGCGCGGACACTTGCAGATGTATTTTTTGGTAGTGAAAGCGATATGGTTCGGTTTGACATGACTGAATTCAGTGGTGCAGACGCACTCGTACGGTTGTTGGGTGATTTTAAAACTGGTAAGCCAGGATTACTTGTGTCAAAACTTCGTGAAAAACCATACAGCATTATTTTGTTAGACGAGTTTGAAAAAGCACATAAAGATGTGCACGATTTGTTTCTTCAGATCCTTGATGAGGGAGTATTTTCAGATATGAAAGGGGAACAGGTGAATGCGCGCAACACGATCATTGTTGCCACATCAAATGCAGGAAGCGATCTTATTTGGAATTTGATGGCGAAACAGACACCGCCCGCACATATGCGTGAGACAGTGATAGATCATATTATTGATGAGGCAATATTTCGCCCAGAATTACTCAATCGATTTGACGGGGTCATTGTCTTTCACCCTCTTGAGAAATCTCATTTGAGCCAAGTTGCAGAGAGAATGCTTGCAAAACTTTCAGAACGTTTGCGAGATCAAGGGTATCATTTTTCATACAGCAAGGACCTCGTAGATCGATTGGTGCAAATAGGTAGTGATCCAAAATTTGGTGCACGCCCTATTGCACGTGCTATATCTGAACGGGTAGAAGGTGCTATTGCACGACATATTCTCCAAGGGAAAATAAAGACGGGGGACACCATACATATTTCTGCTAAGGATCTTTTGTAGGCTTTGCTAAATTTAAGTTTTAGTTTACCTTGTTATCCATGTCTTACTATATGGGATTTTGGGAAAAACTGAAAAAACCGATTTATGCATTGGCGCCGATGGCGGATGTTACTGATGCAGCTTTCAGGCAACTCATCGCACGAAAAAGTAAATTTGATAAAAAAGGCGGTAATACAGGTGCGGAGTATGTCTCATGGACAGAATTTGTTTCAGCAGACGGTCTTGCACTTGCTCCCGAAGAAGGGAGACAGAAACTGATGAAAGCGTTACTGTATTCCGAGATTGAACGGCCCATTGTCGCACAATTTTTTGGAAGCAATCCGGATCATATGGAAGCAGCGGCACGCCTTGCGTTAGAGCTCGGTTTTGATGGAGTAGATATCAATATGGGTTGCCCAGATCGCTCTATTGAGAAACAAGGTGCAGGTGCTGCGATGATAAAAACTCCTGAGGTGGCACGTGAGATTATTCGTGCTGTAAAACGAGGTGCCCGCCTGCCATCGTCTACGACTTCAGTCAATGGCGGGCAGGCTACACAGGGAGACAAACAAATCCCTGTTTCTGTAAAAACGCGTCTTGGGTACAACAAAGATGAACTCGATACATGGCTTCTTGTACTTCTGGAAGAAAAGCCGGCAGCTGTAACAATTCATGCGAGAACAAGAAAGGAGATGTCTAAAGTTCCTGCACACTGGAACAGGATTAAAGATGCGGTAGATATCAGAAACGAGATGGGAAGTAAAACTTTGATTATTGGTAATGGAGATTTGGGGACACTTAGTGATGGGGATCAGAAAATACAAGAGACTGGTGCAGATGGGGTCATGTTTGGTCGTGGAGTTTTTGGTAATCCATGGTTTTTTAATAAAGAATTAGTTTCAGATGATGAAGTTGCTTTACCAGTTCGTGGTCAGACAGAAGGAGATAAGGTGCGATACAGTAATACTAAAATTTCCCAGGAAGACAGATTGAAAACTTTGTTAGAACATGCAGAATTGTTTGATGAATTTTTGGGAGACACTAAAAGTTTTGCTGTCATGAAAAAACATGTGAAGGCATATATCTCCGGTTTCCTCGGCGCAAAGGAAATCCGTGATCAACTTATGCAGACAAAAGATCTTCAAGAATTTCGCAACTCTCTTAAAATTTATAAACTTGCTACCGACTGATATTGCTAATAAATTTAGTATTGGCTATGATAAGGAGAGTATCAAACTGTTTGCGAGAATTGTCTCGCAACACTCTGCTCTTTACTCTACCTTGTAGAGTGTACCCTCGATATCAACCCCACGCCGTCCATCCTCAGGTGGACGGCGTAACCCTTTTTTGCGAAAATAGACAGACATGCAGGAAACAGATGGTTCTAAAAAATTTTCTACCATATTGCTCGCCCTTATCCTTATGGTTGGATCCTACTCAGTGGGATATTCTCGTGGACACACGAGTGGCGAAATAGAAGGTTCTACGCAACATATTTTAAACAGAGACCCAGAGGCTCTTTCCGTTGACTTTGCGCCATTTTGGAAGGCGTGGGGGATTCTTGAAGAGAAATATGTATCGACCTCAACCACTACTACTGAGGTGACGGATCAGCAAAAAATCTGGGGTTCTATTGCAGGCCTTGCATCATCGCTCGGAGATCCATATACCGTCTTCTTCCCACCTCAAGAAGCAAAGACATTTGCAGAAGATATTAGCGGCAATTTTCAGGGTGTAGGCATGGAAATGACCGTGCGCGACGGTGTGTTGACTGTCATTGCGCCCCTCAAGGGTATGCCTGCTGATAGGGCTGGAATCATGGCGGGTGATAAAGTGATCGGTATTGATGGAGAATCAACTGGCAATATGACAATCGATGAGGCGGTCTCAAAAATACGCGGTGAAGGCGGAACAAGTGTATCGTTTACGATAGTTCGCGAAGGTGAAGACGCGCCACTTGAGATACGGGTCACGAGAGCCTCTATTGATATTCCAACAATTGATACGAAAATTGTAGGGCCAAACAATGATGTATTTGTGATTGAGCTTTATAATTTCTCTGCTGTTTCGGCAAATTTGTTCAGGAGTGCACTTCGCGAGTTTTTAATTTCCGGTAGAGACAATCTCGTGATTGATCTGCGAGGCAATCCGGGTGGATACCTTGAGGCTGCGGTTGACATAGCGAGTTGGTTCTTGCCACAAGGAACCACGATTGTAGTGGAAGATGCTGGAGGTAAAGGAGAGAATAAAACCTATCGCTCACGAGGTTACAATATCTTTGGTGATCAGTATGATATCGCAATATTGATTGATGGAGGATCAGCATCAGCATCTGAAATTTTAGCCGGTGCGCTGCGTGACCATGATAGAGCAGTGCTTGTGGGAAGTCAGACGTTTGGCAAAGGATCGGTGCAAGAATTGGTACCGGTTACTGTTGATACATCACTCAAGGTCACGGTTGCGCGTTGGTTTACACCAGGTGGTGTGTCGATTTCTCTTGACGGACTCATGCCCGATTATCCGGTTGAGATGACTCAGGAGGATTTCGAAGCAGGTAGAGATTTACAGCTAGATAAAGCAATTGAAGTACTGATTGCTTCATAAAAATTTGCGAGACTCTCGTAAGTATGATAAAAATCTTACGACTTACTATTTTTACAAAAACAACATGAAGGTTATTTTACTCAAAGATGTACAGAAGGTTGGGCGGGCATATGATGTGAAGGAAGTGGCTCCAGGATTTGCAATGAACCAACTGATTCCACAGAAGCTTGCAGAGCGCGCCACGCCTGCTGCTCTGAAGGCACTCGAAGCCAAGAAATCAGAAATTGAAGCAAAACGAGCGGCTCACACTGAAGCATTGCTGGCACAGATCGATAAGATTGAAGGAGTTCGTGCAACTATCGAAGCAAAAGCAAACGACAAAGGCCATTTGTTTGCAGGAGTTGATGCAGGAGCAGTTGCAAAAGCAATAAGTGAAGCGACAGGTATGGAGATAAGCGAGCGACTGATTAGTCTCAAGGAACCGATAAAAGAAATTGGTGATCACAATATTACAGTTTCTCTTGGAGAGAAAGAGGCGAAGGCTGTGCTTGAAATAAAGGCAAAATAAATAAAGATAAAACAAAACCACCCGCAGATGCGGGTGGTTTTGTTATTACACGAGGTGAACAATCTTTTTCTTTGTCGTTGTGTTGTTGAAACGAGCGTGTCGTTTCTCACCAATATGTACGATACCTTCTGTAAGTGCAAAGAGTGTATGGTCTTTACCGATACCGATATTTCGGCCTGGCAAAAACTTGGTTCCGCGCTGACGCACAATAATAGCGCCCGGCTTAACCTGTTCTCCGTGGTTTATTTTGATACCGAGGTATTTTGGATTCGAATCTCGGCCGTTTTTTGTCGATCCGGCCGCCTTTTTATGTGCCATAGTCTTCTATTTGATACAATTAAAGCGATGAGTAGTATAAAAGAAAAGCTCAGAGAAATCAAGGATACAGAGCCGAAACGTCTGGAGACTGCTCTAACTGCTCTTATAATTGTGTTGACTGGTACGCTTGGCTTTGGAATTGGAAAGATGTCTCAGATGGATGCTGAGAATTCATCAATACGTATAGAGCAAGTGCCAATGTTCCAAAATACAAATACGGCGAGTGTTGCTGCTGTTTCTCAATCAGTCGAAACTGTACCGCAGCAAGGTGCACTGGTAGGTTCGAAGAATTCTGATAAATACCATTATCCGTGGTGTTCGGGTGCGAAACGTATCAGTGATGCTAATAAAATATTTTTTAATTCAGTGGAAGAAGCGCGCTCTGCAGGCTACAGTCCTGCAGGTAATTGTCCAGGACTGGAATGATACAGTAAATAGTACTTAGTATTTAGACGGAGACACTATTACGCATGTTATGATTTTCTAGTTACTAATTACTATATACTAAGTACTAACACGTATGATTGTTATAGATGTCGAAACCACAGGAACTGAAGAAGATAAGCACTCACTTGTTTCAATTGGTGCAGTTGATTTTCTTGATCCAAAAAGAAGGTATTATCGCGAATGTAAGATATTTCCCGGTGCCCATATCATGGAAGAGGCACTTGATGTAAATGGATATACAAAGGAAGAGATTACTGATCCGTCAAAAATGACTGACAAAGAAATGGTAGAAGAGTTTATTGTGTGGGCGCAAGAAGGGAAAAGTATTATGCTTGCAGGACATAATTTGATGCCAATTGATTTTGATTTTATTGAAGCCACATGCAGACGCAATCATATAAACTTTCCGTTTCCGAAACGTACTATTGATCTTCATACTGTTTGTTTTACACACATGATGCTCCAAGGGCTTGAGCCTCCGATGGAAGATGGGAAGTCTGAACTTAATTCGGATAGAGTTATGAAATATTGCGGGTTACCTGCTGAACCAAAACCACATATTGCGATAAATGGCGCACTGTATGAAGCAGAAGCATTTTCGCGCCTCCTCCGTAACCAAAAACTCCTCCCAGAATTCCAAGAGTACGAAATCCCGTGGGTATAGCACAGTTTTTAGCTGTTCGCTTTAAGCTTCTAGCTTTGATACATGAATAAAAAACAAATCACAATAGATACATACAATAGAAGTGCGCGAGCACTAGCTCAAAAATTTAATCATATTGGACCACGCGTTGAAGATGTAAAAAGGGCTTTTTCTTTTTTCACAAAAAAGAATCCTAAGGTTGTTGAACTTGGTTGTGGTAATGGTAGAGATGCAAAGGAAATTATTGCGTATACGAATGACTATATCGGTATTGATGCATCAGAAGGAATGATTAGCTTAGCAAAAGAATACGTGCCCGAAACAAATTTCCAAGTTTCTACCATTGAGTCTTTTGTATTTCCAGAGAATACGGATATTATTTTTGCTTTTGCTTCTCTGCTCCATTTAAGTAAAGAAGAGATTATGCATGTATTGAAAAATACATATCAAAAATTAAGTCTTGGAGGCATTTTCTATATTTCTGTGAAAATGGATACGTATCATGAGCGAATAAAAACAGATGATTTTGGCGAACGCGTTTTTTATTTTTACGACAAAGAAGACTGGCGCTCGTTAGCCGGAGAAACTGGGTACAAAATTATGTACGAGGATACGCAAAATTTGCTTGGTGTAGAATGGTTAACCGTTGTATTGCAAAAATAGTTTCAATTGCTTTTTATAATGGTATAAAAATAAGCAGTCCAATCACCATTTTGTTCACTTTTCAAGTCTTTAATTTTAAAACTATTATTTTTAATTAGTTGTTCAAGAAGTTGTATATCACTCATGTCTGAAAAACCTAATAAGATTTCTCCATGTGGTTTTAAAAATTGACTTACAGTTCCGAAAAAACGTTTTAAGGTGTTGTAACCATTGTCCGATGTTCCTTTCTCTAAAATATCCATTGGTTTATTGCCGTGAAAAGGAGCATTGAAGAATATTGTGTCAAATGTTCCACGAATGTTTTGAAAAAGATCAGATTTTATTACTGTTGCATTCCTAATGTTATGCAGCTCAAAATTTTCTTTTGTGTTTTGAGTGGCGTATTCATTAATATCTGTTGCAACTATATGGCGAGCTCCAGTCAGTGCGGCGAATACTGACACGATTCCGCAGCCCGATCCGATTTCCAAAAAATCTTTTCCTTTCTGATTAGGCATCATGGATATAAATATTCTCGATGATCGATCATATTTAGGTGACATAACATACGGGTACACAATAATGTCTTTACCAAGTACGTTTGTGGTGTACGGTTCTGTATGCAGTCTAACTTTATATAAGTAATGGTCAATTGTGGGATGCCTCTTGTAGATCATAAGTGTTTCTGTATCAATTCTGTAATAACAAGTAATTCGGATTGCGGTGATTGTTCGCGACTACCTGGTCTATACAGAAATTTTCTCGGTTTGTATTCTGTGATACCTGTATCCCCTGATTTTCGTGGCAACATGTGTAGGTGAAAATGCGGAACAGATTGTCCAGCAAGCCTACCTTCATTCCATGCATAATTGAAACCTTCTGCACCAAAGCAATTTATTAAAGCTATTTTTAATTTACTTCTGAGATCAAAGATTGCCTCGAGTTCCTTCGAGGTCAGTTCTTCAAATATCGCAACACAGCGAATTGGGGTAATGAGTACGTGGCCCGGCACAATAGGAATGTTTGTTGGGAATGCCTGTGCAAGCTCATTACTAACTACTATTCTTTCTTTGATTGTTGGTTCGGAACAGTATGGGCAATCAGCCATAATCTTCAATCTTAAATTTCTTTCGGTTTGTAATCCTCTGGGGCTTTAGCCAGGTATTCTTCAAGTTTCTCGCGGGAAAGAAGGCCTTTTTGTGCACCCATGTATTGCACCACGGACATAGAGTTTATTGGTCCCCAGGAAAGTGCCTCAGGAATACTCATACCGAGAGCAAGAGCGCAGGTAAAGGTGCTTGAGAATGAGTCTCCAGCACCAGTGCGATCAACAGGAGGGGCGATGTCGGGATACATCGGCATGTGCCACACGGTAGCACCATCAGATGCGTACGCTCCTTCTGGTCCATCTGTAATCACGACGATCCTCGGTCCCTTTTTATGCATATCGGCAATAAGTGTTTTGATATCATCGGAACTTTCAGGACTCTTGTGTAAGATGCGCTTCGCTTCTTCTTTATTGCAGAAAGAAATTTCTGCGATTTCGTAAAGCTCAGAAAGTTCATCAGACATTTTGATTTGGAATGTTCCCGGTTGGAAGGCGAGTTTTATATCAGGATTTGCTTTGATCCAAGAAGCAATTTCTTTTTGATATGAAAGAGAATTTTCTCCGAGAGAGGACAGATATACCCATCGGGGATTTTCAGAAAAGTTCGGCAGCTTGTATGCAAACTCAGTGTGTTTGATTAGAATTGTTCGCTCGGCTTCATATGAAAGTACATAATGATAGTTTGTTTTTTCACCTGTGTGCACATTTACATAATCTGTCCCAACTCCTTCTTTTTTGAGGGCTTCGAGACATTCATCTCCTGTTCTGTCGTCACCTATTTCGGTGAGAATAGCTGAATTGAGACCTAGACGATGCGCGCTCACTGCTGCATTCGGGCTGTTTCCAACTGCAGGTACGACTGTTACGTCTTTGTATGGAATTTTGTCGCCAAATCTCATACAAATCTGGCAGTTTTCCTTGCTAATATCACAGTTTACGGTCGCGTCTTGTAATTCAATAAAGGCATCGGTCACGATATCCCCAATGCCTAGAAAGTCTATGTGTGCCATATGACGGCATTATATCACGGTATAAGAGTCTACTCTTATGCTAAAATATTGGAACATGTCCTGTAGTAAAAATGGCATGACAGAATTCAGGATATTTGATTTTAATATGTACTCGGTCGAATTTATAAAAGTTAAATTGGAAAGTGTCATGCTCGTTTAGAGCCGTGCCATTTTTTACTCACAGGATGTCACATACACGTACGCTTGATGAGTGTATTAAGGAGGCTGAAGAAAAAAAAATAGCCCTCGGCCATTTTAATGTTTCGAATCTTGAGATGATGTGGGCGATTGGACGAGTTGCAAAAGAGCTCGGTGTCCCTGTTGTTATCGGAGTCTCTGAAGGGGAGCGAAACTTTGTTGGTACTAAACAGACACGCGCAATGGTAGATAGTATCAAGGAAGAACTTGATCATCCTATTTTTTTAAATGCAGATCATACCTATACTGTTGAAGGTGTGAAAGAGGCAATTGATGCCGGATATGATTCTGTCATTTTTGATGGTACAAAACTTTCAACAGAAGAAAATCTAAAAAAGACCCGTGAGGTAGTCATGTATGTAAGAAGCCGCTCCGCACACACGCTTGTTGAAGCCGAGCTTGGCAATATCGGACATGGATCAGTGGTGCGCGATTCGATTCCGGAAGAAGCGGCACATAATGAGTCAATGTATACGAAACCTGATTTCGCAAAGATGTTTGTTGATGAAACCGGTGTTGATCTCGTTGCTCCGGCAGTTGGCAATATTCATGGCATGGTGAAATCGGGTAATCCACATATCAAAACAGATCTTATTGAGCAGATTCGTGAGTTTGCCGGTGTACCTTTGGTTCTTCATGGTGGATCGGGAATAACGGACGAAGATTTTATAAAAGGGATCGAGGCGGGAATTTCTACTATTCATATCAATACAGAGCTACGACTCGCTTGGCGACAAGGTCTTGTGCAAGGCTTATCACAAAACCCTGATGAGATTGCGCCTTATAAATATGTAACTGATGCTATTGAGGCGTTTAGTGATTTAATTGAAAGAAGAATTAAATTGTTTGCCCGTATATAACATGAGAATAAAGCAAGAGACGATTGATGCAGTGCAAAAGGAAACCGGGTGTGAAGTTCTTTCTGACAAAGAGACGCTTGATACATTCAGTAAAGATACCTCGCTCTTTAAAGTAGAGCCGAGTGCTGTATGTTTTCCAAAAAATGTAGAAGAGATCAAAAAGATTGTTCGCTCTGTTGTGGCGCATAAGGCACAAGAACCACACCTCTCTATTACAGGACGTTCTGGTGGGAGCGATATGACCGGTGGACCTCTTACAACGGGGCTCGTGCTTTCAATGACGGAGCATTTGAATCATTTCTCCATTGATAAAAACAAAAAAGAGGCAATAGTAGAACCAGGAGTTTTTTATAGAGATTTTGAAAAAGAAACAGAACCACTAGGGCTTGTATATCCAGCGTTCCCCGCGTCGCGAGGGCTCTGTGCGTGGGGTGGTATGGTAATGAATAATGCTGCTGGTGAGAAAACACTGCGTTATGGGCAGACGCGAGAACATGTTCGAAGTGTTTCTATGGTGCTTGCAGACGGCAATGAATACAATTTTGGACCACTGGATGAAGAAGCGATGAAGCAGAAGATGAGGGAACAGACATTTGAAGGAGATATCTATCGACGAATGCATGAACTCGTTACAACGAACTATGATGCAATTGAGGCTGCAACACCACGCGTAACAAAAAACTCATCAGGATATGCACTCGCTCGTGTCTGGGACAAAAAGAAAAAAATATTTGATCTGTCACAGTTGTTTGTAGGGAGTCAGGGAACTCTCGGCATTATGACCAAAGCGAAAGTTGGTTTAGTGGAGGAAGCGCCACATAAGACTCTTATCGCACTGTTTCTGCCCAATTGGAATAAGTTGCCAGATTTGGTAAACAAGTTGCTTCCGTTTGAGCCAGAGAGCCTAGAGACGTTTGATGATGCGACTATGAAACTCGGTATTCGTTTTATGCCCGAAATTGCACGAAAGGTGGGTGTCAATTTCTTTTCATTTGCATTGAAGTTCTTACCAGAGGCACTTATTAGTATTCGCATGTTTGGTATTCCAAAGCTCGTTATGTTGGTTGAGCTTGCTGAAAAAGAAAAAGATGAACTTATTGCAAAACAGGAAAAAATTGAACACATGCTTCGAGAGAGTCGAGTAAATTTCCGTACACTTACAGCAGAGACTGAACAGGATAAATACTGGGTTATGAGGCGTGAGAGTTTCAACCTGCTCCGTCAAAAGGTGAAAGGGAAGCGAACCGCTCCGTTTGTTGAAGATTTTTGTGTAGCTCCGCGACATATTCCAGAATTCCTTCCTGAACTTTTGGCAATTTTGAAAGGCGCAGGTATTAAAGCAAATATTGCAGGACATGCAGGGAATGGAAATTTTCATATTATTCCACTCATGGATTTAACCGATCCTCATGAACGTGCAAAGATTGTACCGGTTGCAGATAGGGTGTATGACTTGGTGATTGCCTATGAAGGGTCTATTACGGCCGAGCACAATGATGGCATTATCCGTACACCATATGTGAAAAAACAATATGGCGAACGTGTCTACAAACTGTTTGAAGAGACAAAGAACATTTTTGATCCGCAAAATATATTTAATCCAGGAAAAAAAGTTGGTGGCACAAAGGAGGATATTGAGAAGTATCTGGCATAGGTCGTAGGTGGTAGCGAGTAGGTTGTAGATAATTCAAAACGAAAAATAACCCCTCAAAGCTTTAATTAAGGATGGCTTCAGACTAATTGTTATTCCTGGAATGTATCAAGTCAGTTGTACTGAAGCTGTACCGATTCTGACGATTGTGGGTACGCCTGAGCAAATCTTGGAATTAATTCGAGCCTCGTGCCTCTTTCTTCGCTTTAGAGTATCTCGGACTTAGCAGCCAAGCATACTGGGTTCGGTTGCTTTTTGTATCAAACTTACTCACCAACTCCTACTACCTACAACCTATAATTTTATTTGCATTTAAATAAAATTACGGTATACTACACTCCCTATGACACTTACGTTAGAAGCACAGGTTCGTACAGATAAACCAGAGGTAATCCGTAGCAACGGCTTTGTTCCTGCTGTTATGTATGGTCCAAAAACTGAACCACAACACATTGCTATTGCACAGGTCCCTTTTACTAAAGCTTTTCGTGAGGCTGGAGAATCAACAGTGGTGACACTCGATGTTGCTGGTACAAAGACCGATACACTTATCCATGATGTACAGTTCAATCCAGTGACTGGTGAACCTACACACGTAGATTTCTATATTTTCGATAAAAATGTAAAGCAAGAAGTTGAAGTACCTCTTGAATTCGTTGGTGAAGCTCCGGCTATTAAGACACTTGGCGGTATTTTGGTGAAGGTACTCCATGAAATAACTGTCGAAGCGCTTCCAAAAGATCTTCCGCACGAAATTGTAGTAGATATCTCATCTCTCGTTGATTTTGAAAGTCAGATTAAAGTTTCAGATCTTAAATTGCCAACCGGCGTAACTCTCATTACAGAGCCGGAGGAAGTGGTTGCCATGGCTGAGGAACCACGCGAAGAAATTGAAGAAGAAGTTGCTCCAGCTGACCTATCTTCTATTGAAATTGAAAAGAAAGGTAAGAAAGAAGAAGTTGCTCCAGCTGACCTATCTTCTATTGAAATTGAAAAGAAAGGTAAGAAAGAAGAAGAGGGTGCTGAGTCTACTGAGTAATCCTAGAAATTTCATGAAAAAGTGCCCCATACATGGAGCCCATGTGTGGGGCACTTTTTGTATTTTTGATATAATGGAAGACATGAAAAAAGTGTTCAGTCATTTTTTTGCTTTGGCAATGATTCTGTCGTTTTTTGTGTCGTTTATACCTGTGCAGGTATTTGCAGAAACCGTTGAAGAACGAGAGGCACGACTCAAGGCAGAACTTGCCCAGGTTGAAAAGGAAATTGCCCAACAACAGGCCATTCTGCAGAATAAGCAAAGAGAGACCGCTTCAATTGAGCGTGATGTTGCTATTCTAAACGCACGTATAAAAGAGCAGCAACTCAAAATTCAGGCGCGCAATATTGAAATTCAGCGACTTGGTAAAGACATTACTCGCAAAAACGAAACTATTGGAGAACTCAATGCAAAAATTGATCGATCAAAGGAGTCTCTCGCTCAGCTTATTCGAAAGACTAACGAAATAGACGACTTCTCACTTGTTGAAGTCGTGCTCTCAAATGAAAACGTTTCAGATTTCTTTACCGACCTTGATTCGTTTGAGTCTATCAAACTTGCGATGCAATCTTCGTTTGAGGAGATTAGGGATACAAAAAATCAGGCAGAAGTAGAAAAGGAATTGTTGTCTCAAAAACAAAACGAAGAGACTGATGCTAAAAAAGCTATAGAGGTTGAAAAGCAAAAAGTCGAAGCAAACGAAAATGAAAAAAAGAAATTGCTTTCTATAAATAAAGAACAAGAAAGGGCATATGAGTCAGTTTTAGCAGAACGACAAAGAAAGGCGGCAGAAATACGTGCGGCACTCTTTGCGCTCCGAGATACTTCCTCTATTCAGTTCGGGCAAGCGCTTGAGTATGCAAATGAAGCCTTTCAGATCACCGGTGTGCGCCCAGCATTCTTACTTGGTATATTGAAACAGGAAAGCAACATTGGTCAGAATGTTGGTTCGTGTGTGATCACTGATCTTGAGTCAGGCACAACACAGAGCGTAAATTCGGGTAATTCATTTGCTAATGGTATACATCCGACACGAGATCTTCCGCTACTTCAAACTATTGTGACAACACTCGGAAGAGATCCGGCTTCTACAAAAGTTTCCTGTCCACTTTCTGTTGGTTACGGAGGTGCTATGGGTCCAGCACAGTTTATTCCATCAACATGGAATGCCTATATTCCACGACTACAACAAACATTTGGTGTTTATCCTGACCCATGGAACCCGCGTCATGCCTTTATTGCATCGGCAACATTTCTTGCAGATCTCGGTGCTGCGCGCGGTGGATATAGTGCTGAGCACGAAGCTGCAGCTAGATATTATGCCGGTGGTAACTGGGCAAGTTTGGGTCAAGGTTATGCAAATAGTGTGCTTAATCATGCACAAACTATTCAAACAACCATGATCGATCCGCTTCAGGGTCTCTAGACAGAAATTTATAATCGTGCTATATATTAGTTTCGGCAGCAGTCCTCCGGTGACTTCGGGGTCGATCGCGCCCGGGGCCCGTCTCGATAGCACCTCCCGCTCGAGACCGGCCCCATTTTATATTTATTGCCATTTTTTGACTTATTTGATAGAGTAGTGTGCGTTATGAAAAAGGGAATTCACCCAGAAAACTACAGAAAAGTTATATTTGAAGACGTATCAAACGGGACACGGTTTCTTGTTGGTTCAACCGCTACTTCAGAAGAGATGGCAAAGTGGGAAGATGGTAAAGAATACCCGCTTTGCAAAGTTGAAATTTCAAGCGCCTCTCATCCTTTCTATACAGGAACAAAACGCGTAATTGACAGTGCTGGTCGCGTTGAGAAATTCAAGGCTCGTCAGGCTCGTGCAGATAAAAAATAGAACCAGTCTAGAATCTAGTGCCTTGATAAAATTTCCAAATTTCGAGCGAAAACTACGAAGCGCGACGAAACGTATCGAGATACGTTAAGGAGTGATGAGAAATTTGTAGCCGAAATTTGAAAATTTTGGCAGGCAAACTCTCTGCATACGTAACGGTTTTCTAGCTAGATTCTAGACCGGTTCTCGGGTATTATAAAGCAAGCTCGCGGTTTCGCGGGCTTGCTTTTCGCATATGAAAGAAGAACTACAAAAATTTAGAGATAATCCGAAAACGGCATATCTCGTACAAAGCTATGAGGCATTAGAGCAGGAAGCGGAAAAGACAACCGCTCTCTTGAGCGATGAACAAATGAAAGAATTAGTTGAGGATGATTTACGAAATATTCGTGATCAACAAAAGGCGCTTCTTTCGCAAATGGAGGATATTGTAAAACAAGAAGAGAAAGAAGAAGAGTTTCCTAATGAATTGATTCTAGAAATTCGCGCCGGCGCTGGTGGTGAAGAAGCTGCCCTTTTTGCTGAGGAATTGTCGCTCATGTATATGCGATATGGAGAAGAACGAGGGTGGAGTTTTACAAAGATCCATGAATCAAAAAGTGAACTGGGTGGATATAAAGAAGTTGTGTTTGAAGTGCGGGGACAACGTTGTTATGAATTGCTTCGATATGAAATGGGTGTCCACCGTGTGCAAAGAATCCCAGCGACTGAAAAACAAGGTCGTATCCATACGTCAACTGTGTCTGTGGCGATATTACCTGTTCGTAAGAAAAGTAAAATTGAAATCAATCCTGCTGATATTGAAATTGAATTTTCACGTTCTGGAGGTGCTGGAGGCCAAAACGTAAACAAGGTGGAAACTGCGGTTCGTCTGATTCATAAACCAACGGGTATAGATGTGAGATCTACATCGGAGCGAAGTCAGCTCAAAAACCGAGAAAAGGCTATGAGTATTTTGACTGCAAAACTTGAGCGACTTAAAGAAGAAGAGGAGGCGAAGAAATTTTCAGATACTCGAGCATCACAGATAGGGACAGGAGACAGATCGGAAAAGATTAGAACATATAATTTTCCTCAAGATCGGGTTACTGATCACCGGCTTAAGAAATCGTGGCGAAACCTTGAGACTATAATGCTGGGAGGAATTGAAGACATTTTAGACACTCTGCAACATCCGGACGATGTTCAGGGAGAAGATGAGGAAAGTGACTAATGAGCCATATTTTTAGACTTATTTTACGTATGTAGGAGGTATTGCACATCTTATTATTATCTGCTACAATTCGCCCTCGTATGGAAGCAAAAGTAGAAACCAAAAACCCACGCGTAGCCGAAATGTTTGAAATCGGTGCTCATTTTGGTTTTACAAAAGCTCGTAGACACCCATCTGCTAAACCGTTTATTTTTGGTGCTAAAAACCGCATTGAGATATTTGATCTCGAAAAAACTAGTCAAGAATTTGAGAACGTACTTGAATTTGTGAAGAAAATAGGTCAAGAAGGGAAAACGATTCTTTTTGTTGGTGGTAAGAATGAGGCTAAAGATGCTGTAGTACTTGCAGGGGACAAGACAGACATGCCATATGTTGCAGGGCGCTGGATTGGTGGAACGCTTACTAACTTTTCTGAAATCAGAAAGAGAATTGATCGCATGCTTCGACTTAAGTCAGAGCGTGAAAAGGGTGAGCTAGCAAAATATACTAAGAAGGAACGACTTTTGATTGATAGAGAAATTGATAAGCTTGAAGAACGATTTGGTGGTCTTGTAAACCTTACACAGAAACCTGGAGCAATGGTGGTCATTGATACAAACCGAGAAGATATTGCAGTTGCAGAAGCTCATAAGATGGGCGTAAAAGTTGTTGCATTGTGTGGTACAGATTGCAACCTCTCTCATGCAGATGTTGCCTTTCCAGGTAATGATGCATCTAAAAAGACAATTTCATATTTTTTGACTCATGTTGCAGATGCGTATACAGAGGGTAAAAAGAGTGTACCTGAAAAGACTGCTTCAGAAAAATCAGAAAAGACTAAGACCGAATAATTTTATTAATTTCAGGAACCATTCCGGTTCCTTAATTCTTTAAACGTTCTATGGCAATTACTACAGAAGACGTTAAAAAACTCCGTGACGAAACAGGTATCTCTATTATGCAGTGCAAAAAAGCACTTGAAGAGGCAGGAGGTGATTTAGAAAAAGCACGTGTGATTTTAGAAAAGCAAAGCAAGGCGGTTGCTTCAAAAAAGGCGGATCGTGAACTGGGAGCAGGGGCTGTGGCTTCGTACGTTCATAATACGGGTACAGTTGGGGCTATGGTGCTTCTCTTATGCGAAACAGACTTTGTGGCACGTAATGAAGAGTTTAAGGCTCTTGCCTACGATATTGCGATGCAGGTTGCGGCTACAGCACCTGAATTTAAATCACTCGATGAGATCCCTGAAGACGCTAAAGAAAAGGCAAAGGAGGTGTTTACAGAGGAGGTGAAAGATAAGCCTGTGGATATGCAAGAAAAGATTTTGGCAGGCAAATTGGACAGCTATTTTAAGGAAAAAGCACTTCTAAACCAGGCCTTTATTAAGGATCCGGCAGTAACAATTAGCGAGATGCTTGAGCGCGGAACACAGAAATTTGGAGAGAAAATTGATATTGGTTCTTTCTCACGTGTCGCGGTATAATCAATAGATACATTATGGCCATTATATGGACATTTGGGGTTGCACTTTGTGGGATTATATTAATCTTTGCAAACAAGCTCTACGAGCTTAAGCACAGAAAAGAGACGTTTATCACACGTTTCTTTTCTCGTTACGATAAAACACTTGAGCGTATGATGCTCCGGCTTTACTTTGTGTTTAGACGCATTGAAGATTGGGTAAAAATGCACACGCATAAAACGTTTCCAAGTAAAGTGCGTGCGACTGAAAGGATTGTGATTGAGGCCGTAAGTGATTTTACAGATAGGTTTGTCCATTTCTGGAGAGGTAAGAAAGAATTGTTGCCACGGGCTAAGGTTTCAAAATTTATTGCATCTATTCTTGAATACAGGTATCATAGCGAGCGCGAACGCAAGAAGCTTGTCGGGAACGGACGAATGGATTTGGAGAGAGCGTTCGGATCACTGAAAGACTAGGTTTGAAAAAATATATAAGCCGCCCCCGCCTGCCAGCGCCTGAAGTCGCAGACAATGGCGGGCAGGTTAGCTCAAATAAAATGGGGTATGTACTACACATACGTTCTAAAAAGTCAGAAAGATTATAACTTATATGTTGGCTGGACTGATGATTTGAAAGCGCGTATACTTGCTCATAATTCTGGTAAAGTAATTGCAACGAAACCCAGAACTCCTTTGAGTCTTGTTTATTACGAAGCATGCTTATCAAAGGAAAAAGCAATTGCACGAGAAAAATATTTAAAGTCAGGATTTGGGCGTAAGTTTTTGAAAAGCAGAATATAAGCCGCCTTAGCTCAGTTGGTAGAGCAACGCTTTTGTAAAGCGAAGGTCCCCAGTTCGAGTCTGGGAGGCGGCTCTGAGTAAAACGAAGAGGTGCCTCCCAGACGGGGAAAGGGTCGGAAAATGGGAGTTTTCCGTGAAGCCTGTCCGCCATTACCTGTGCGGCTTCAGGCGTTGGCAGGCAGGGAAGGATTGGGGAAACCGTGGGTGAGATATGGGACGGGACCCATATTGCAAGACCTTTTGAGACGGTACTCCGTCCAAAAGGTGTACAGAATCTGTAAGATTTCCAATTTGTCTGCGGTGGCGGCGGTTTCTATAGACTTTTATTTTATTGCGAGAAAAACTAAAAACTAGTTCTCCTCCGTACTTGTCGCACTCTCTAGTTTTGCCGCTCCCGCTTCGACTTCGTCTTGGCGAGGCGAGTCTTCACGGGCTTTTTTGAGCTCCTCTAGCTCTGGTATAAGCTCTTCCAAATCGGTGAGTGTCTTGAGACCATAATAATTCTGATTTTTGATTTTAAGTGCTGGAAATTCAGGGTCCACATTATGTACAGAAACAAGTGCTTCAACGGCAGGAGTATCAAGATAGTAATCAAACGGATATACACGGACTTCAGGGTAGAGTTCTTGTAGGCGTGTCAGCACCGCTCCTTGTTTGCCGCAGTCTTCACAGTCTTCTTCTTTGTTTGAATAGAAGTAGAGTATTGTAATTGTGTCGGTATTACATTTTTCTGCAACTTGTTTTGTGAGTAATTGATCTTTTATAAGGAGGAGAGAGTAATATTTTTTAAGATTCAAAAATTCAGGATCATTAGGATCACGTTCGCGTTCCATGAATTGAAGCTGTGACCCGATTGAGGCGAGCTCCTTAGAGAGGAATGTTGATCCTATGTCACTACATGAGAGATCTTCAAGAAGAGAGAACTGTGTTTCAATAGAGAGGATGTCTACAGCGATCTTGCTTTCGATACTGCGGATCTCCTCGAGCCTTTTTTGGTTTAGTGTATTACTCAAACCAAACGCAAGCGCAAAAATTGTGCTCGTAATAACAAAAGCTATGATATATGTGCGCCAGGCAATTCTTTTCATAAGTTGGCAATACCTTACCTCCAAGCAGGTTTTTTGGCAAGAAGTGCTTTAATTGAGGCGGAAAGCAGCCAGTATGTAGCTATAAAGCCATAAACGAAAGTATAAAAGAGTAGTCCGCGAGATATTCTAAATTTCTCTTTTGCTATGGTGAGGCCGGCCAGAAGCATGCAAAATACGAGTGCAATCATAGCGAAACCGATAATGACAGGCGTGCTTGTGTTTATGTAGAACCAATTGAAGTCAAACGATGGTATATTGAAATAAAAACCGGTTGCTACATATTCACCAACACGAGTCCAGACTTTGATTGCAGTATTGATGACGAGAGAAATACCAAAGTAGATCGCTGAATAAATTGATATGGTAGAAATCGGAAGAATGAAAAATCCAAGGTTACCGTGCTGACTTCGAAAAAAGAAAGAACGATAATAGTCTTTCATGTTTCTGAGAAAGCCATAGATCCAGCGTACGCGTTGTTTGTACAGTGTTTTAAGGGTGCGAGGCGATATGGTGTATACGACAGCATCATGAGCGTTTACAATTTTCAGGTGCTTTTCTTGCATACGGAGGCAGATTTCCAGATCTTCTGTATTGTGCGCATGTCTATAAGGCCCAACGAGTTCATAAACTTCTTTTCTAAAGAATGAAAAAGGACCTGGGGTGACAAATACAGATCCAAGCCATGAAAAGACTTTTCTGATAAAGATGCTCAGTGTGTATTCGACGGCTTGGGTATGTTGCAGTATTGTTTCGGCATTTCCTATTTTAATAGCAGGAATAACCGCCATAGTTTCTTTGTCTTCAAATCCCGCTGCAATATGTAGCAATGCATCTTGCTCAACATATGAGTCAGCATCAAGACAACCAATTATGTCACCTTTTGCATATTGGAGACCATAGTTTAGTGCGGTAAATTTACCTCCATTTTTCTTTGAGAGCAGGCGAATTTGTGGATGGTTCTTGTACTGCGCAAGTACTCTTTGTGTATTGTCAGTACTACCGTCGTCAATTACAAGAATTTCAAGTTTATCTTTTGGATAGGCAAGATTCAAAAGCGAACTAATCGTCTTAACAACAGTTTTTTCCTCGTTGAATACGGGGATCATTACCGTTGCAAATGGAAGCTGATTTTTAGGTAGAGCAACCTTCTTTTTTGTAAGAGAAATTTCATGGCGACGCTCTAAAAACACCAATAAAACAAACACCTCAAAAAAGAGGGACAAATATAAAAGCGCGTATACCACCATTTCGCTCATGTGGCCAATAATACTTGTTTTTAGCCAAATTTACAATATACTTGGGTTTATATGGTTCACGAAAAATTCACCGGCCATTTACACCCTGTGACGCATATATCGAGACGCATTGTTGGTATTTTGATGGATCTTGGCTTTGAGGTGGCATTAGGACCGGAACTTGAAGAAGATCACTACAATTTTAAGGCACTTAATTTCCCTGATGATCATCCAGCAAGAGACATGCAGGACACATTTTGGCTTAAAGATTTTCCGGGGCGCCTGTTGCGAACACAGACGTCAAACGTACAGGTGAGGTATATGGAGGGTCACGAGCCGCCACTTAAAATAGTTGTTCCAGGTAAGGTCTTTCGTAATGAAGCAACAGATGCAACACATGAGATGCAGTTTCATCAGATAGAAGGGTTGGTTGTAGGGAAAGATATTTCACTAGCAAATTTAAAATTTACCCTCGACGCATTCATTAAAAAAATGTTTGGCGAAGATGTGGAAACTCGTTTTCGTCCCGGTTACTTTCCGTTTGTGGAGCCTGGTATCGAAGTCGACATGAAGCGACCAGAGAAAGGTAACTCAAAAAAAAGTAATGAATGGATTGAAATACTCGGGGCAGGCATGGTGCATCCAAATGTTTTGGAAAACGCTGGGGTTGATCCAAAGATATGGCAAGGATTTGCCTTTGGTGTTGGAGTAGATCGAATAGCTATGATGAAATTTGGTCTCTCAGATGTGAGAGATTTGTATAGTGGTGATCTGCGTGTTGTTAATCAATTTCCGGGAATATGAAAGTAAGTTACAAATGGCTCCAATCTTATTTTAAAGAATC
Organism: Candidatus Zambryskibacteria bacterium CG10_big_fil_rev_8_21_14_0_10_42_12; assembly: GCA_002787695.1. Lineage (GTDB taxonomy): Bacteria > Patescibacteriota > Minisyncoccia > Phycocordibacterales > 1-14-0-10-42-12 > 1-14-0-10-42-12. The sequence continues at coordinate 142,775 of PCXL01000011.1, forward strand.
CCTACCAAGTCCTCATGAGTTGGCAGATATACTTAATACACGCGCATTTGAAATCGAGAGCGTTGATGAAATTCCCGGAGGGGATGCGGTTATAGATGTTGATATTTTGCCAAATAGATCACACGATTGTTTAGCTCACCGAGGAATTGCACGCGAAATTGGTGTGCTCTTATCTCGTACCACAGAGGAACCTGTTTTTGATTTGACACAAAGTGTAGACGCTCTCGGGTTTACCGTTGATGTAGAGGATCCAATTTTTTGTACGCGTTTTGTGGGTGTGAGAATGCACAGCGTGTCCGTGACCGATTCTCCGAAGTGGATTGAAGAAAGACTGGCGACCATTGGGCAGAGATCAATCAATAATATTGTCGACATTACAAATTTTGTGATGTTTGATCTTGGTAAACCGATGCATGCATTTGATGCAGATAAAGTTGTCGGCAATTTGGTGGTGCGTATAGCAAAAGAAGGGGAAAATATTACGACTCTCGACGGCAAAGACGTTGCTCTAAATGCTTCTATGCATGTTATTGCAGACGATATAAGCCCTCTCGCTATAGCCGGCGTAAAAGGTGGTATTCGTGCTGAAGTTACAAAAGAGACTAAAAACATTTTAATTGAATCTGCAGTTTTTGATGGTAGTACAATTCGTAAAACAAGTAGGACTGTTGGTATTAAAACAGATTCATCTCGTCGTTTTGAAAATGGTATTGCCAACCAATTAGCCATGGATGGTTTCATGGAGACAGTCGCTCTTATTGCCGAGCATGCGAGAGGGGATGGATTTACCATCGGAGCAACAGTTGATGTGTATCCAAAGCCTGATGAGGAACATGTGGTTAATATGCGTGTTTCAAAACTACAGAGTCTGCTTGGTGTGGATCTTACTCAAAAGGAGATTGAATCTATTTTTGACCGCTTTGGATTTGTATACGAGAAGAAGGATGGCTCATACGACGTGACTATTCCCGAACTTCGGCTCGATCTTCGGATTGAAGAGGATGTGATTGAAGAGATTGGTCGTGTGTATGGGTATGAACACATACAAGCGCAACCTATTGCGGATATGGATTTTAAACCTCAGAGTACGAAGGAGTATAAAGTTATAGAAAACATAAAAAATATTCTAGCCCAGGCAGGGTTTTCAGAAGTACAGACGTATATGTTTGGTGATAAAGGAGAAGTAGAAGTCTTATATCCTGCGGCGAGTGATAAAACAAAGGTGCGAGCAGACCTCAAGACTCGTTTTGAAGAAACCTTGCAATCCAATGCACGCTACGCTGATCTTCTTGGTATTTCGGACGTGAGAGTGTTTGAGATTGGTAAAGTGGTCAAAAAAGACGGGGAACACTCACTCCTTGCTCTTGGAGTGCAAAATGTAAAAAAAGATAAAAAGAAAGAGAGTGAAAAAATTACTGAGGTATTGCAAATGCTTTCGGAAAAATTAGGTTATACGCTCGACACAGAGGTTGCTCATCATATTGTCGAAATAGATTTGCAGGAAGTCATTGAGAAATCAGCTGACATATCTGAGCGTGAGCTACGAGACATTATTTCGCACGCAGATGACACAGTGGAAACAAAGCCAGTATCTTCATACCCGTTTGTTCTCAGAGACATTGCGGTATGGACTCCAGATGGAACACAGGAATCGGATGTGTACGACATTATAAAAGAACAGGGAGGAGAGCTGTTGGTACGTATTGCATTGTTTGATGAATTTAAAAAGGACGGAAAAACATCGTATGCTTTCAATCTTGTTTTTCAGTCTCATGAGAGAACGCTAACTGATGAGGAAATAAATCAGATTATGGAAAAAATTTCTACCGTGTTTATTAAACAAGGATGGACAGTAAGGTAGCTTACAGGCTTTTACCCCATTCTTCCCAGATGGGATATATAACTGCTGCAATTAAAAAAGCGGGAAATACAATGATGCCAACAAGTAGCCATGCGAATCGTTGAAGTACTTTTCCTACATCCATACAAGCAGATAAGGTAACACACTTCATTTTCTTAACAAAATAAAACTTGTGGAATATGAAAAAACGCACGTCCCCAGAGGGAGCGCGCGATAGGTGGTGATCGCCCAAGTGGTAAGCTACCCAGGTGTCTGAGCGGTCTAGCCGCCGCATCAGTGACTCGGGTAAGAGCAATGGAATGTGGGCGACCACCGCGTACAATAATAGCATATTATCTATATTTGTAAACACACTTATTCAGTGTTTTGAACAGTAAAAATAGGTAGATTTTTAGCTGTAAATTTGCTATAATACTTCGGTAAAAAATACAAAAAATATGGCTAAAACGGAGGCTAAAAGTGAGAAAAAAGCAGGCAGCTATGGTGCTGCCGATATTACTGTCCTTGAAGGTCTCGAGCCGGTACGTAAACGTCCGGGTATGTACATTGGTACAACGGGTCCTGACGGTCTTCACCACCTGATTTGGGAAATTTTTGATAATGCACGAGATGAAGCAATGGCGGGGCACGCCAACGATGTCGAGGTTGCTCTACTTCCCGATAACTATATCCGTGTAGTGGATAACGGTCGCGGTATTCCGGTTGATACACACAAGCAGACAAAAGTGTCTGCACTTGAAACTATCATGACGACACTGCATGCCGGCGGCAAGTTTGGTGGCGAAGGGTATAAAGTGTCTGGAGGTCTTCATGGTGTAGGTGCATCTGTAGTGAATGCGCTTTCTACTCATATGAAAGTGTTGGTGCACAAAAGCAATGGGGATGTCAAAAGCGGTGTGTACATGCAGGAGTATGAAATCGGCAAAGCAAAAGCGAAGGTCAAAGTGGTGGGAGACACAAAACACAATGGTACCGTTGTGCTGTTTCAAGCCGACGAGACAATTTTCAAAGAAATAAAATTTGATTTTAAGCGAGTGGTAAATCATCTGCGTCAACAGGCGTATTTGGTTAAAGGTCTTCGCATTACCGTGATAGATGCCCGTAACGCCGATTCAAAACTCAACACGGACAAAGAGTTTTATCTTCGTGAGCTTGGACTTGATATGCCAAGCATGAGTTTCTATTTTGAAGGAGGACTCAAATCACTCATTACATTTTACAACCACACGCAAAAGCCGATTCATAAGAATATTTTTTATGTTGAGAAAGAAACGGCAGAATACGAAACCGTTGAAGTTGCTCTCCAGTATGTAGATGATATTTCCGCACGTATTCTACCTTTTGCGAATAATATTTATAACCTCGAAGGCGGTACACATATCACCGGTTTCAAAACAGCATTGACTCGTACACTCAACTCATACGCCAAGAAGAATAAACTTGTTAAAGATGGTGAAGACGCCTTTACGGGAGATGATGTGCTCGAAGGTTTGACAGCGGTCGTGTCTGTTAAGCTCCGTGAAATTCAATTTGAAGGACAAACGAAGGGGAAGCTTGGCTCTACAGAAGCACGCGGTATGGTTGAGAGCGTTTTTGCAGACAGTTTTTCTATGTGGCTTGAAGAACACCCTGATGATGCTAAGGCAATTATCCAAAAGGTTACACTTGCACTCAAGGCACGCAAAGCGGCTAAGGCCGCAAAAGATTCTGTGCTCAGGAAGGGTGCGCTTGAAGGCATGACACTTCCGGGTAAATTGGCTGATTGTCAGACAAAATCAGCAGAAGAATCAGAACTCTTTATTGTGGAGGGAGATTCTGCTGGTGGTACTGCAAAGACGGGGCGAGATCGTCGTACACAGGCAATTCTGCCACTGCGAGGAAAGATTTTGAACATTGAGCGTGCACGACTCGATAGGGCACTTGCATCAGAGCAGATTAAGAACTTGGTGGTGGCGCTTGGTACTGCGATTGGAGACACATTTGATATTGCGAACCTTAGGTACCACAAAGTTATTATCGCGACAGATGCCGATGTTGACGGAGCGCACATTCGCACATTGCTTTTGACGTTATTCTACAGATATTTCAGACCGCTGATTGACGGAGGATTTATCTATATTGCGCAACCACCTCTTTATAAAATAAAGATGGGTAAGGAAATTCATTATGCATATACTGATGCAGACAAAGCAAAGATTGTTGGTGATGATGTAGACATTGAAGAGGTAGAAAATATGTCGGAAGGTGAGGAGGTAGAAGAAACATCCGAAGAAGAAGTTGAAGAGACAAAAGGCAAGAGAGTTAGCAAACCGTCTATCCAACGATACAAAGGTCTTGGAGAAATGAATGCAGAGGAACTCTGGGAAACCACTATGGATCCAGCGCGACGCGTGCTTAAACAGGTAACAATTCACGACGCACAAGGCGCCGATAAGATATTTGATATCTTGATGGGTACCGACGTGCCATCACGCAAAAGCTTTATTCAAAGCAACGCCAAGATGGCGAATCTGGATCTCTAAAACAATAAGCCCCGCAATGCGGGGCTTATTGTTATTTCTTCTTCTTTGAAGAAGCTTTCTTTTTTGCTGCAGGCTTTTTAGTTGCCTTTTTTGCTGCAGGCTTTTTAGTTGCCTTTTTTGCTGCTTTTTTCTTTGCTGGCATGATGTGATATTTACTCAAAAGAGTTAATGGTTCGACCACGTGTGTAGCCGTCTGGAGTTGGTATGAAAGTCGTGAGACTCTCAGACACTTTCACTACACTTTGATTATATGCTGTGTATAGAAACTGAAAAGATGGGGACAACGATGGCGGGTGTCAGGTACTAGTTATTAGGTTTTAGTAAAAATACTTTATAGATAAAAAAGAATGTCCCTCGACAACGGTTCCTCCTGGCGCCGTTCTGTCGAGGGAGCTTTCTTGTGGAAGGCGAGGAGAGCAAATCACCTGGCATCCACTTATCTTTTTGAACCAGATGGAGGAACCATCTTCCCACTGATTAGAATAATAAGGTTTTATTTTTTATTTGCAACTATTTCTTTTAGATATGAAATTGTGTCTGAGATAGATTTGGCACCAATTTTTTCTTCGCGCCCTTCAATAGTAAGTGTTTTTTCCTCAACTTCTTTGTCTCCAATGACGAGTAAATAAGGAGTTCGTTCTTCTTTTGCTGCTCTGATCTTCTTTCCAAGACTTTCTTTTCTGTCATCAAGTTCTACGCGTAGTCCCGCTTCTTTCATCTCCTTCAAGACTTCTTCTGCGTATGGGAGATGAGTGTCGCTAATAGGGAGAATCATGGCTTGTACAGGGGCGAGCCAGAGCGGAAAGTGTCCGCCAAAGTGTTCGATCATGACACCCATGAATCGTTCAAGTGAACCAGAGATGGCGCGGTGAATCACGACAGGACGTTCTTTCTCACCTTTTTCATTTGTAAACGATAGTTCGAATCTCTCTGGAAGATTGAAATCGCATTGAATGGTTGCGAGTTGCCATTCACGCCCGATCGCATCTTTGAACATGAAATCGAGTTTTGGTCCGTAAAAGGCTGCTTCGTCTCGTCCAACGACATAGTTGAGGTCATTTGCTTTTGCTGCAGATTCAAGCGCCGCTTCTGCTTTTTCCCATACATCGTCTCCGCCCAGATATTTACTAGTGTCATCTCCGCGAACAGAAAGGCGCACCCAGTAACCATCGAACATATTCATGGTGGTATAGAATTCTCGGATGATAGAGACGATAGTACTTACTTCTTGCTCTATTTGATCAACACGACAAAATAGATGTCCGTCGTCTTGTGTTATTGAGCGAACACGTGTCAGTCCTGCAAGTTGCCCAGCCTTTTCATAGCGGTACACCGTACCTGGTTCAAAATATCTCACCGGCATGTCTCGATATGAAAATGTGTTGTCTGCAAAGATTTGCATGTGGTGTGGGCAGTTCATCGGCTTCATAAAAAATTCCTCATCCCCACCTTTGACGCGGAAAAGTTCATCACCAAATTTGCTTGCATGTCCAGATGTCTCATATAAATCTTGTTTTGCGAGATGGGGTGTCCACACTCTCTGATAACCTTTGCTCTGGTGAAGATCCCATAGGTAATTCTCAATTTCTTGTCGAATAGTCATTCCTCGTGGTTGCATCAAGGGAAGTCCTGGGCCGACGAGGTCAGAGATTGTAAAGAGCTTCATTTCTTTTCCAATTTTTCGGTGATCTCTTTTTTTGGCTTCTTCCATCATCCACTCATACTTTTCAAGCGCCTCTTTATTCTCAAATGCGAGTCCATAAATACGAGTAAGCATTTTATTTTTTTCATCTCCTCGCCAGTATGCTCCTGCAATACGATCCAGTTTGAATGCGTCAGGAGAAATTTCTTTACTGAGATTCTCGCTGTGTCCACCGCGACAGAGGTCGGTGAATTCACCTGATGTATAAAAAGTTATTTTTTCTCCTTTTTCTTCGAGTTCTTTGATGAGCTCTAGTTTGTACGAGTTGTTTTTAAAGTGTTCTTTGGCTTCAGAGGCTGTCACTTCACGACCCTCAAAAGACGTCCATGAAGGCAAAATCTCTTTCATTTTCTTCTCTATTTTTGCAAGATCTTTTTCTGAAATAGGAGTAGAGAATTCAAAATCATAATAAAACCCGTTTTCGACAGCAGGACCAATTGTTGGTTTTGCATCCGGGTAAAGTTCCTTAACCGCAGCCGCAAGCAGGTGGGCTAAACTGTGTCTCATGGGTTCAAGATTCATATATGGCTATAGTATCAGGTTTTATGTTTATGGGGAATAAATTTTTTACAGTAGATAAATTACAAGGGGCACCCTTGTAATTTTTTGTTTTTTTACAACTTCTTTACTTTATCAATCTTCAGTGTTTTTTCATCGTTTCGGATTGAAACATGTCCCTTGAAAGCAACGACTGATTCGGGTACCAGAACGGTTTTGTATTCTTCAAGTGTTTTTGGGAAGGCCACGCATTCTATAGTGTCGGTGAGGTCACGAAGTTTGATAAACGCCATCTTATCTCCTTTCTTTGTGTAAATTTCTCGCATGTCTTCGATGATACCGCCGACAACAACTTCTTGTTCTTCTTCACCTTCTTTTTTCAGATCGGCGAGTTGTACTTTTCCATTCTCGAGCTTATCCTTGATGCGATCGAGTGGATGACCGGAAATGTAGAGACCCAAGAGTTCTTTTTCCCAGGAGAGTTTATCTTCCATACTTGCTTGCTCACTCGGTTTTAGATTGAGTGTATTGCCACCTGGCAGAGATCCAAAAAGAGAGTCTTGTCCGGCATTCTTTTGCATCTCTTTGTTATGAGCGAGGAGTAGGTCAAGGTTCTCGAGCATTTCACCACGTTCACCGAACTCATCCATGGCTCCTGATTTGATAAGGGACTCGAGTGATTTTTTATTGAGGTTCCGGTCTTGCACACGCTCGAGAAAGTCGGTAAGTGAAGCAAACTTTCCGCCGCGTTTACGTTCAGCAATAATGGCTTCAGAAATTCCCTCACCAAAGTTTTTTATGGTTGTGAGTCCAAAGCGGATATGATCTTCTCCTTTTTCATCTTTTACTACGGTAAAGTCACTAAAACTTTCATTAATAGCTGGTGGCATGACGTCGATTCCCATACGCTTACATTCAGCAACCATTTCTGCGACGCGCTCTGTATCTCCTGATTCTGCAGTGAGTACGGCAGTCATATAGAGAACGGGATAGTTTGCCTTGAGATAGGACGTGAGATACGCAATACGGCCATAACTCGCGGCGTGAGCTTTGTTAAAGCCGTACGCGGCGAATGTCTCGATAGAGTCCCACAGTTCTTGTGTTTGTTTTTCTGTGAGGCCGCCAACTTCTTGACATCCTTTAGAAAATTTTTCTTTCTGCGCCATCATCACTTCGGGAATTTTCTTACCCATAGCTTTACGGAATTTATCGGCATCTCCCCATGAGTATCCAGCAAAATGCACGGCGATAAGCATGATGTCGTCTTGATAAATGAGGATCCCAAATGTTTGTTCTAGGATGTCTTTAAAACGATTGTCTATATAGCGAACGCGTTCGGGATTGTGTTTACGTTCAATATAGTCTGGGATAAAGGCCATCGGACCCGGACGATAGAGAGCCACCATGGCATTGATATCAAATATGTTTGTCGGCTTTAGTTCTTTGAGAAAACGAGTCATACCATCTCCGTTTAGCTGGAATGTTGCAGCAGTTTCTCCACGTGCGAGCATGTCGTATGTTTTTGTATCATCGAGCGGAATAGTATCGATGTCGAGCTCAACTCCCTTGAGTTTATGAATGAGCTCGAGTGTGTTACCCATGATGGTCAAGTTCTTAAGACCGAGGAAGTCAAATTTCAAAAGACCGACTCCGTCTTCACCGACAGAATGCATGTCAAACTGCGTGATGAGTTTACCTTCGCCTTTTGGATCCCACTGGATGGCTGCATCTTCTGTTAGTGGGCGCGGTGAGATCACCACGCCGGCAGCGTGAACACCAATATGTCTTGCACAGCCTTCAATTTTCTTTGCCATGTCGAGAATGTCATGTACGTCACGTTCTTTTTTATAGATTTCTTTGAGTTCAGGTACTTCGTCCATTGCACGGTCGATAGTCATCGGAAAACCTTGTGCACCCATAGGGATCAGTTTGGCGATACGGTCTCCGGTGCTATATGGGAACCCAAGGGCTCTTGCTACGTCACGCACTGCGCCACGAGCCGCCATGGTACCGAAGGTACCGATCTGTGCTACGTTATCTTTTCCGTATTTCTCGCGTACATAGGTGATAAGTTCATCGCGTCGTGCATCGGCAAAGTCCATGTCGATATCAGGAGCAGATGGACGACCAGGGTTTAGAAAACGTTCAAAGGGAAGCCCGAGCTCTATTGGGTCAACAAGAGTAATACCGACAAGGTATGAGACGAGAGAGCCAGCAGCGGAACCTCGGGTATTGCTCAATATTTTTGTTTTCTTTGCGTGTGCCAATATGTCCGCCACCACCAGAAAATATTTTGAGTATCCTTTTGTTTTGATAACCTCGAGCTCATAGTCGATACGTTTCTTAAGATCTTCTGTTAGTTCCATTCCGCGCCACGAAACACCTGCGTATGCTTTGTCACGGAGTTCGTCGTCAGGAGATTTGCCACTTTCAGTTTTGAGATCGGGAAATTTCCACGCTTCTTGTCCGAGTACGATTTCCAGATTGCATGAGTCGGCTATTTTTACAGTATTTTCAAGTGTCTCTGGATTTTTTTTGAAAAGTTTTACTGCTTGTTTTTGGGTAATGAAAGAGAAATCTTCCTCACTTTCATCAAAACCGCCGAGACTTGTTTTTCCTCCGCCGATTGAGACAAGAGTTTCTCGTGCAGAACGATCCGTAGGTTTTAAATAGTAGACATCGTGTGCAGCAACGATAGGGACGCTCGTTTCTTGGGCAAAAGACATGATGTGTTCCATATGCTCCTCATGCATGTCGATTTCTGGATGATGGGTGATTTCGAAATATAGGTTTTCTCCATACGTTTTTTTATAAAATTCAAGAGTTTCTTTTGCACGAACAGTGTCATTGGTTTTTAGTATTTGCACAATTTCACCGGAGAACGACGGGATGATAGCAATCAACCCTTCGCTGTAGGCTGCAAGAAGTTCTTTGTCGACTCGTGGTTTGTAGTAGAATCCCTCGAGGTACGAGAGACTCGAAAGTTTTAACAAGTTTTTCCAACCCTTTTCGTTTTGTGCCAACAAAACAAGACGTGTACTCCCTCGGTCGATTTTGCCATCTTTGTCGTGGCGGGTGCGCGGTGCAACATAGACATCGAGCCCGAGGATCGGTTTAATCTCTTGTTTTTTACATTCCTGATAAAACTCTATTGCCCCGTAAAGACCTCCATTGTCTGTGAGTGCGAGTGCAGTTTGTCCATCATCTTTTGCCGCTTTTACCAAGTCCGGGATCTTTGGTAGGGCATTTAAAAGACTGTAGTGGCTATGTGTATGGAGATGTACGAATTGAGACATAAGGCGTGTAACAGAAGTATTATACTAGAGAAGATGGCGAAGCCGAAAAAAACATATTTTTCATATATTGTCGGGATTGATGAAGCGGGCCGTGGCCCACTTGCGGGTCCCGTGGCGGTTGGACTTGTGTGCATTCCGGTAAATTTTAATAAAAAGCTTTTTGGAAAAGCGAAAGATTCAAAACAGCTTTCCGAAAAAATACGGGAAGAAATATTTCTTGAGACAAAGAAGCTGCATAGAGATGGCGTGCTTACGTACGCAGTATCGATGGTGCATGCAGATGTGATTGATACAAAAGGTATTACATACGCCATAAAACTATGTATCAAAAGGTGTCTTAAAAAATGTGGCGTAAGCCCAGAAGAAACAATGGTGTTGCTCGATGGGTCATTAAAAGCGCCAAGGGTATATGTACACCAAAAAACAATCATAAGAGGGGATCAGAAAGAAAAAGTGATTTCGCTTGCTTCAATTATGGCGAAAGTGACAAGAGACAGATGGATGAAGAAAGTTGCTCTCAAATATCCGGAATACGGGTTTGAAATCCATAAAGGATACGGGACCAAAATACACAGAGAGAGTATTAAAAAGAATGGTTTATCCTCTGTGCATAGAAAGAGCTTCTTGACCCGTATCGAGATAGGCCCGTGATACTTGATTAATTTCGGAGACCTGTTAGAATAGCGCCTATGGTTATTCGAATGAGACATACCAAATCCCATACAAAAAATCGTCGATCGCATCATGCGATTAGCCGAGGTGGTGTTTCTGTGTGCCCAGAATGTGGAGCATCGAAAATGGCACACCGTGCATGTATGGCTTGTGGCTCATATCGTGGCCGTAAGGTTGTAGGTAAAAAGGAGGTTGTAAAGACAGAACCTGCAGCCAAAACAGAACCTCAAAACAAAAAAACAAAAACAGAAGCAAAAAAGAGCAAATAATATCCCCATTTGTTCTTTTTTGTTAATTGCCTAAAGGAGGTATACTGTTTTTGAAGACCTCTAGTTATGGCAAACAGGCACCTTGGAAGATCGATAGCACTACAAACTCTTTTTGAGTGGGATTTCCGTAATCTCTCAAAATCAGATCTGGACTCAGTTATCAAACGAAACATTGAAGAATTTGCCCCTGGGGCAAGCGACGCTTCGTTTGTTGAGAATCTGGTCAATAGTGTTGTTGAAAAACAAATTGATCTGGATGCTATTGTGACTAAGGCTGCTCCTGAGTGGCCAATTGATAAGATTTCAAATATCGATCGCAACGTCTTGCGCATCGGTCTTTACGAACTTCTCTTTGCCCCACATGACGAGGTGCCTCCTAAGGTTGCTATCAATGAAGCTATCGAGATCGCTAAATCATTTGGAGGCGAAACCTCAAGCCGTTTTGTAAACGGTGTACTCGGTGCGGTATATAAGGAGATGGGGGAGCCAGGCAAAGATGATGGTCCCAAGGAAAAGAGGGCGCCTATCAAAGAAGATCTTGTGGGCGCAGTGGTGTACGCCAAAGACAAGGGGGAAATAAAAATTGCTCTCGTACATGATATTTTTGGCCACTGGACACTGACGAAAGGTCATTTGCCAGAAGGTGTAACCGATCTTAAAAAAGGACTTGTGCAAGCGGTACAAGATGAGCTCGGCATTGATGTTTCTGTAAAGCAGGAAATAGGGGAAAACGAGTATGGTACGTATGATCCAGACAAGGGGAAACTAAAAAAACACGTGACCTATTTCTTGGCCGAGACTACATTTAAAAAATTGTCTCTTAAGGAAAGTGGCGGACTAGACAACGCAAAATGGTTTCCGCTTGAAGGTATTGCAGAGCTCAATTTTTACGATGACATGATGCCGATTGTTACAAAAGCAATCGAGGAACTTGCAAAAGAAGATTAATCACTAAAAGAAAGATATGTTTGATACTAATGCATGTGAAGAAAGAATAGGGGTGACATTCAAAGACAAGAGTATTTTAGAGCAAGCATTTACACACCGTTCATATTTGAATGAAAACAAAGATACGGGGCGCGAACACAACGAACGTCTCGAGTTTTTAGGGGACGCGGTTTTAGAGCTTGTTATCACTCATTTTCTGTATGAGAAATATCCAGATAAAAATGAGGGTGAGCTTACTGCATATCGTAGTGCACTCGTAAAAACAGAAACACTTTCGAGCGTTTCTGAGAGTCTTGGGTTTAATGACTTCCTCTTACTCTCTCGTGGTGAAGCAAAGGATACGGGGCGAGCGCGACAATATATTTTGGCGAATACGTTTGAGTCGGTTGTCGGGGCTATATATCTCGATCAAGGATATGATACGGCAAAGCAGTTTATTTATGACCACATTACCAACTTGATCGATGCGATTTTGAAGGAGGGAACGTGGATTGATGCCAAGAGTCGTTTTCAAGAGAAGTCACAAGAAGTTGTGGGAACGACACCTTCATACAGAACGGTAAAAGAGGAAGGGCCAGATCATGACAAGCATTTCACCGTAGGTGTATTTCTAGGAAAAGAAAAAGTTGCCGAGGGTTCTGGTAAATCAAAACAAGATGCGGAACAGGCTGCCGCTAAAGCTGCGATGGATGCGAAGGGATGGGAATATGATAGGTTGTAGGTAGTGGGGAAATACAAAAAGAAATTGCGGCGCCTCCTTTCGGGGGGCGCCGCTACTGACTCTGGTAAAATCTGTCATTCCGTCGTTCGTTCGAACACGAAACGGATTGTCGCAGGTCGTTCCCAGCCTACGACATAGCAGTTTTCTTTCAGCATTCCTTGGCAGGAGACTGTCAAGGTTTGAGTTTCGGCTTGCAGGTGGCTGGATTTGAGATTGCTCGACGACGGACCCTCGGTCAATGAGTAGGTCACTGTCTTCGCGACACTTTCTCCTGGACCTGTTGGACCTCCTGTGACCGGTTCGAGCCTCGCAGGAAATTTGAACACGATAGTCCCGCCTGGTTTGCGAACCCCGTCGACTTGAGTGTCGTCAATACGGACAGTTCGCTCGGCTGACTCTGGCCACGAAGTTACCAAACTGGCGACAAAGACGCCGAATCCTAAGCATAGGAGAATTATGACGGCACGCAATATCTTCTTACTTGTCATACGACACCTCAAGCTCAATGGGCGATTGCCCGGCGAGCTTTCTCTAAAGAGAACTTTACATATTTTTTATCAATTGTCAATAAACAAAAACCACCCAGCTGGGTGGTTTTTGTTTAGTTAGTTGCGAGTGCCTCTGTTTGTTCTTCTAGTTTTGGAATGATGAGTTCAGTATCGTGTGAGATAAGTGCCTGTTCACCATTTGGTAAGAATGAGATCTTGTCTGTGTTCTTGTCTCGAATAAAGATCCACTTTGAACCCTCGTTGTAATACGTAGTTGCCAAGTACCAAAGCGTTTCCCCATAAACAACACGATGAACCGCGAGAATGTCATCGTTGAAGGCGATAAATTTGTAATTATCTGAAGATAGTTCCTGATTAGCGCTTCGGTATGTTGTTGTACTTGTGTTTCTCAAGATATCAATCTGGCTATCCGTGTTAGAACTAATACTATATAGACTCCCCGCTATTGTGCTAATAATTATTAGAACTAATATCGGTATTGTGTATGAGCTTTTAATTTTAATTGGGTTTAAAGTAGTAACTCGCTTCAGTGCCCTTTCTCTAACATTTAGTCCGTGCCAGCTATTGATAACTGTCTGCGAGAACCCATAGATGAGAATGATAGACCATGCCCAAAGTAATATATTGGTTGTAACTTGGTCAGGCGTTAATCTTAATATACTTCCAATAATACTTAGAGATAACATAAGTATAATTATCTTTTGGACGAGAGTTTCTTTCCAATACCACGCATGTTGATGGAACTTTCTCGTCACTTTATATGCCGGTTTTCTATTAGGACCATTGAACAGTGCCTGAAAAAAGGCGGCAACAAAGACGGGAGATAGGCCTAACCAGGTTTGTCGTGCGAGTAGTTGTTCCTTGTAAGAGATTCCCCATATTTCTGCTAAATAATAAAGTTCCATAGCAACTGTAAGAAATGCTAATGAAATAAGGAATGAGAGGGAAGTGCTATCTACTGGAGAAACTCCAAGTCCTAATGTTGTCGCTAAACTAATAGCGAAGATTAAAAATGAGAAGCTTTGTACATATGCGAATTGCAACTCAAAGAACTGCAGCTTTTGTCTCAAAGAGAACCCCTTAACAAATAATGGATTTTTGAAGAAAAATAGACGTAGGGTATCTATTGCCCATGTACCACGTTGTTTAAAGTGGTTTGGAATATCTTCTGGTGAGATTTGGGCAACAGTACCTACAGTATAGAGGTACTCACCCTTACCGCCTTTTCGGAGTATTTCATATCCAGATTGGAGATCTTCCACAAGGTTCCATGCAGGAAATCCACCAATTTTTTCAAGTTCTGATTTTCTCCACACAAGTCCAGTACCACAAGGGAAAGCAGCGTTTGCTGCTAATCTTGATGGCATAATACGTCGGTAAAAAACGGTTGCCATGTTGTGGAACGGGTCACCTTTAGTTGTTTGTGTTTCTTTAATTGTTTGTACGAAAGAAAGTTCTCTATCATCTGTAAGTGATCGTAGACAATACGAAAGAAAGTTCTTTGTACCAACAAGGTCGTCAGCATCTCGAGTTTCAATAAATTCTATCTTTGGATAATTCTGATTTATGAAATCAAAAGCGTAGTTTAAGTTACCTGCCTTGCTCTCTCCTTTTCGTTGCGGGTGGTCTTTTGCATGTGGCAGAACATAGTGGATATCTGCACCAGTTGTTTTTCTTAGTTTGAGAATTGCTTTTTCAAGTTCCGGATTTCTTGCGTCATCACTAACTACTATAACCATTTTTTCTTTTGGCCAGTCTTGTTCGATTACTGACTTCGCGGTGTTTATAACCATGTCTACAGGCTCTTCATATGTTGGGATAAGAGTAGCAACCAGTGGCTTCTCTTTGTCTTCAAGGAATTTAAGAGGTCTCTTAAACTTAAAATTCCAACGATTAATGACCATGACTAGACCACCAATAGTGATCAGGGTTATTGCAAACACGAATATATATCCGTAAATAGTAGTAAAGAAAGAAGAGTGATTTATGTTTGAGATTGCCCAATTAAGGTTCCAGATAAGTGATACGGCAAAAAGAATACCTGTAAGACGTACTGCATTAACCCAAAGGGTCTCTTTGTGGGTGTTTTTCTGTATTTTAGCGTTGTTTTTCTTCATGAACGTTTATTTTATTGCCTCAATCTCAAATTAATAAATTTTAGAAGCAAGGCATAATTTTACATATATTTGTATAAAAGTCAACTATATGTCATAATAATATATAAAAGTGCTTTTGTAGAGCCGTATTTTTGTCACATAAAGATCAAAAAAGTCTTCTGATATAATGATTCCCATGGCGTATATCGCACTCTATCGAAAATACAGACCACAGAAGTTTTCTGATGTTATTGGACAGGATGTAGTGGTCTCACAGCTCTCTGAGCAAATCAAAAATAAAACGATCGCTCATGCGCATCTCTTTTCAGGTGGACGTGGAACAGGTAAAACATCGGTGGCACGCATTTTTGCCAGAGAAATAGGATGTAGCGATGAGGATATTTACGAAATTGACGCCGCGTCAAACAGAAGTATTGATGATGTGCGTGCCATTCGTGATGTCGTGCATATCTCTCCATTTTCTTCTCCATACAAAATTTACATAGTGGACGAGGCGCACATGCTCACCAAAGAGGCATGGAATGCGCTTCTCAAAACTCTGGAGGAACCGCCGGCACATGTCATTTTTATCTTAGCAACGACGGAAAAACACAAAGTGCCAGATACGATTATTTCCCGCTGTCAGGTATTTGATTTTCGAAAGCCGTCTCGTGCCGAGCTCGTACAAACGATAGAAAAAGTTGCTAAAGCCGAAAAATATTCATTACCCAAGGCAGGTGCTGAACATATTGCACTCCTCGGTGATGGGTCGTACCGCGATACGTACGGAATTTTGGAAAAAGTGATTCAATCGTCAAAAGATACAAAGATAACGCTTGATGAAATTTTAGAAGTTACTGGTGCGCCACAGAGTGACTTGGTACTGAATGTCATCAAGTATGTTGGGGAGAAAAAAGCGGATGATGCAATTGGTGAAATACAAAAGGCGAGCGTTAAGGGTGTAGATATGAAAGTGTTTATGGAACTACTGCTCTTGAGACTTCGTCTCGTACTCTTGATCCGCTATGCTCCAAAGACGGGGAATATATTAAAAGAATCAGTTCCAGAAGAAGAACAAAAGACACTCGAAGAAATGGCAAAGGATAAAGATCTAAAATTTACAGGAGAGACTCTCCTCGCATTTCTCGATGCTTCTAAAATGCTTTCATTTGCAACGGTGCCTGAACTCCCTATAGAACTCGCTATTATAAAATTGTGTGAAAAGTAGAATCGGTGCCACAATGTGGTTTGCTTTCTTTTGGTTGGCTAATTCAAATCGATTTTTTGTTAATTAGAGAGTGCCCGAGACCACGTGTGGTCCCGGGCATTGCGCTTAGCCGTTGTTCATCGTCAGCAGCAGTAAGACGAGTCCGAGGAAGGCAAGGAAGTTTTTGAGGATGCGTTTAGTACGGCCGATTACTGGCGGGTAGTAACGTTCGTTGACGGACATGGCGGAACTCCTACTAATAGATTGAGGTTCTTCATGTATGTTGTCAAACAAAACTGTTGATATAGAAAAAAGCGTTGATTTTTGCTACACTTGCCTCGTATCTGTATTGCTCCGAGATCGCTCGCCTCGCGTCGAGGAGCTTGCGAGTCGAGGCGGGTCTAATGCTCCCATTTTGTTCAAGAGCTAAGCGATTGAATACAAAACGCAGTGCGCCGAAGCTTTAGCGGAGGCGTAGTAGGACACAGTGAAATTTTGCGGGATCGTCTAATGGTAGGACACCAGGTTTTGGTCCTGGGTATCTAGGTTCGAGTCCTAGTCCCGCAGCCTAAAACAAAAGATTGGGATATGACATATCCCAAGAGTATTGTTTTACTGTAGAGACAGGACTCGAACGGCGGAGCGCACAAAGTCCGAGCATAGCAATGCGAGGGCGCGAGCCGGTGCCCAGACCTTGTATGAGTGACGACGAGTACAAGAGTCGAGGGAGAGAAGCGAAGCGGTCCTAGTCCCGCAGCAATGAACAGAAGCAAGAAATAAGTCTAATGGCCAGTCTCGCCAAAGCGTGAGCCTAGGCGGATAGGACGCTTGGTTTTGGTCCTGGGTATCTAGGTTCGAGTCCTAGTCCCGCAGCCTAAAACAAAAGATTGGAATAAGTGGTATTTGATATAATAGTCATATGAAAGTACGGCACATTTTACGAGTAACACTCATTACAGGACTCATATTGCTTGTGCCTTTAGTATTGCAACTGACTATCGGTAGTGGTATAGATGGTCAAGGTTTCAACTGGAAACTGAATGACTTTGTGTTTATGGGAGGTTTGATATTTATAGCTGGGCTTTTGATTGATGTGGCGAGAAGAAAAATGGGCAAGAATCGATTGATTGCGATTGGTGTGATTGTCGTACTGTTCCTCTGGCTCTGGGCAGAGCTTGCGGTTGGTGTGTTTACAAATTGGGGGAGTTAATTTTTTAATATATATGGCTACATACGTAGATGGGTTTGTATTTTCAGTACCGAAAGATAAGCGAAACCAGTATAAGAAAATTGCGCGTGAAGCGAAAGATGTGTGGAAAAAATTTGGCGCACTCGACTATAAAGAATGCCGTGCTGACGATGTAACACCACCGTTGGTCACGTTTACATTTCCTAAAATGGCAAAGACTAAAGAAGATGAAGAGGTCTGGTTCTCTTTTATTGTTTTTAAGTCAAAAAAAGAACGTAACGAAATAAACAAAAAAGTTATGGCATACTTTGATGAAAAATATAAAGGTAAAAATATGCCGATGCCGTTTGATATGAAGCGCTTTGCGTACGGTGGCTTTACAACAGAGGTTGAAATGTAGAGTCTGGTAGACAAAAAATAGACCTTACATACAATGGATATGTGCGTAATTTGTTAAATGTATGAAAAAGATACTTATAATTATTGTACTTATATTGGTTGTGGGCGGGTTGTGGTATGTCATGGGTAGAGGTGATAGCGCGACACCAGAAAACGCGACTGAAAATGGATCTGTAGTGAGTGGTGTAGTGATCGGAGTTGATATGGAAGGTGTGGCAGTAGATGGTCCTGCGCTTGTTATGATTGAGACGGAGGAAGGCGACGTGAAGACGATCGCGATTCCATCTATGGGAATTTTGCTCTGTGAAGCATCTCGTATTGATGATGTGTTTGCAGTAAAAGCAGGAGATCGTGTGAGAGTTCAGGGAGACATAACACCGGACGGATACATTTTACCGTGTGAAGAGGAGGAGCATTATTTTGAAGTGAGTGCAATATAAAAATATGTAAAGCACGAAAAAACCTCCTAAAATAGGAGGTTTTTTCGTGCTTTATGGCTTTCCGAATATCTTTTTCGTATAGTGAACATATGGAAAAAGTGGCTAAACTAGGCATAAAGTGCGTACTCCATGGAAGTTTCAGAAAGCATTTTGATCTCATTCAACAAACGCGCCAGGTTTTTACGGATGCAGGCATAGAGGTTATCGCACCCAAACTGTCTGATATAGCAGGAGAAAAGGATGGTTTTGCATATCTTGAAGGAGAAGAAAACGCTGACCCAAGACTGATTGAACTTCTGTATCTCCACAATCTAAAAGATCTCGGACAAAATGGATTTAGTTATTTTGTAAATCCGGAAGGGTATATTGGAAAAAGTGTGTCGTACGAACTGGGTATTGCACAGCTCTCAAACATACGATGTTTTTTTATGGAAAACCCGAATGATCATCCGGCTTATGTACATAAAAATTCTGTGTGGAAGCCTGAAAAACTTGCCGAATATATATTGGATAAAGGTGTACCACCCGACCCTCTCATCAAAAGAAATGAAAAAGCACTTCATAAACTATGGGAAGATTTGATGGTGCCAGGTTCTATTGTGGCAGCAGGCGCGATGATTCAATATGAACCGAGGAAGACGACAGATAAAAAGGAAATTCTCTTGGTAAAAACACACAAATGGGGAGACAGATATTCTATGGTGGGTGGAAAGGTGCGTCGAAATGAATTGTTTAAAGATGCTTTGTTGCGCGAAGTGAAAGAAGAAACTGGTCTTTCTGGGAAAGTTGATAGACATGTTTGTACCTTTGATCAAATAAAAAACTCCGGCTATTACAGATCAGGCATTCAGCATATTTTTATTGATAACGTAGTAAAAGTGGACAGCAGACGAGTGACACTTAATGAAGAGGCGCAAGACTATATATGGATTACGGCAGAAGAAGCACTGGCGTCTCTTCATATTGAACCAAATGCGCGACATACCATAGAGTTATATATAAATTTAATGCCACAACGATGAAAAATATTCTTCATAAGATTTTAATCTGAAAATTTTATAATGGGTATGACACCAACGGATCAATAATATACATATATAAAAAGCGTTGTGTGTCTCATAAAGGGCAAACCGTTCTCGGTTTGCCCTTTATGATAGTTTTGGAAATTCCGTTAAAATATCCTGCGCAAGCCGGACCCTGTTTTGATATAATAAAGCTGTGCGTATCATCAAAACATATCTCGAATACGTAAAAGATAACCCGGAAGGGTATTGGTTTAAGAGAAAGCTTTTTGGCTGGGGTTGGACGCCTGTTACATGGCAAGGCTGGTTGATTATACTTGTATATATAGGACTAGTGCTTGCATTTGCGTTTACCATTGATGAATCCTCATCAGATTCGGAGGTAGTATTTACTTTCATTTTGCCTGTTGTGCTACTCACCATTACACTCATTCGTATTGGATATAAAAAAGGTGAAAAACCAAAGTGGCAATGGGGATTGCCCAAGTAAGGGCAAGACTGAAGTGGTAAAAAATGGATGTATTGTAAGAATTGGAAACATCAGCGTCTTATAATGTACATATGAAAAATATAAATTATATATTGGGAATTGGGGCGATAATTATTCTTACATTGATTGGATTCTTTGTGTTTTCAAATGGTTCGGCGAAGTATATATCAGAAGTAGATAGTGCTCTTGAGGATCTTGGAGAGCAATTGGCAGATGCGCAGGAAGAAATCAGTACAGGCACACTGACGACTGATAAGGCGACAGCAATTAAAGAGAAGATTTCAGGTAGACTGACAATAATCAATAATTCAATTGCCGGCGCATCACGTAATACACAATTGAATACCGAACAAAGACTGCAGATTGCAGCATCTCTTACAAAAATGAAAAACATGCTCGAACAGTATATTGAGACACTGTCGGTGATTGACCAGAGTGCGGGACGTAGTGATGAACGATTGACACAGTCGTTTAATGAAGTAGTACAGACGTTTGAAGAGCATGTAGAAGAGATTGAGCGTGAAGCGGAGGCGGAAGCGATTGAGGGTGATGGTGGTGAAGAAGAAAATAACGAGGAAGATCTTGGACAGATAGTACCAGAAGAAGGTTTTGAGGGTGAGGCCGATCCGTCGGTGATGACTCTGGGAATGACTACGTGGAATTGGATTCAAACTACATACAACAATGGTGATGTTGTAGAGCCGGACACGGCAGGAGAATTTACCCTTATTTTTAATGATGATGGCACATTTTCTGCGACGACGGATTGTAACGGAGTTGGCGGGAATTATACAACTGGAGATGGGCAACAACTGACATTTGGTGAGATGGTTTCAACACTAATGTTCTGTGAAGGATCGCAAGAAACGGAGTTTAGAGAAATGCTTGAAAATACATCTTCGTATTCGTTCACGTCTCGTGGCGAATTGGTCCTCGATCTCAAGTTTGATAGCGGATCAGTGATTTTCCGATAATACGCGTATTACATCGTTAAAGAATTCGGTATCCTTTGCAGGATGTCGAATTCTTTGTATCCTAAATACATGAAAAAGAATTATCTCATCACAGTCCTTGTGCTGTTTATTGTGGTATTAGCATTTAATAAATTTACAGAGCCACAAGAAGAAGTTCCTAGTGCCGATCTTATGAGAAACGGAACGTATACTATTAATGACGAGATGCGTCGCCGAGTCACTTTAGATGATTTCGGGGGAATACAGTATGAATTTCGAACAGAACCAAATGGTTACATACTTGTAGAGCAAGGACTCGTAGAAGGTGATGATGCGGACCTTCAAAAAATATATGTTCTCATGTTAGAAAAAGACTACGCGGAATTTACCGACAGTACAGAACCACGCGAAGGACCGCCGGCAATCACTATGTATATTTTTGAAAATTCGCAAATCATGTTTCCGTTACAATGGGCACAAAATCATGCAATCTATTCAAACATAAATACTGCAGCACTTGATGTAGCAGAGGTGACGGTGGGAGGAGCAAATACGATTCGGTATACTGCAGATGGATTGTATATGACGGACAATGTAGTGGTTGCACATGGAGGGTATGTATATGTGATATCTGGCGCACATCTTGCAAATAATGATGTGTATCAGCAAGGATTTGAAAATTTGGTAAAGAGTATAAAGTTTGTCGCAACACCTTAACAGTTGGAAGGCACTGTAAACTAGTATGGTCCCGTTAGAGATCACGGACGCTTGAAGGTAAAATATTGGATATGTATGATTACAAAAAGTTTGTTATTAATTAACTTTAGGTCGAGGACAATACGGTCCGCGTCCTATCTCTAACGGGATGACAAAAAATAAAAATATAATTGTAAGCCTTGGTAAAAATGTTTCTATTGTCGCAGGAATTGTACTTATCTGGAGAGGTATTTGGTATACGCTTGATAAAATAGATCTGGCCTTGTTTGGAGGTAGTCATGCATGGACAGCTATTGGTGGCATTATACTAGGGCTCATCATTCTTTATATCCCTGATGGCGATTGGCACGAAATTGAGAAACTTTAGTATGAGCAATATGAACTAAGCCACAAAAAGAGCCTGACGAAGCCGTTTTTGTGGCTTATTGGATACTGATCGCTCTAGTTTGGTACAATATAATATATGAAAAACGCAATTATTACATTGGTAGTCATTATTCTTATTGGCTTGGGGGTCTATATGTTTACTAGAGATAATGGAGAAGTGGTCGTACCGGAGGGCAATGAAATTACAACTGAAAATGGTACACAATCAGAACAGGTACAAGATGAGACACGAACTGTTATCGGTCAGTCTGTAGAGGGTCGTGACATTGTTGCATATCACTATACGTCGGATGCAACGACAACACCTGATACGAATGTATTGTTTGTCGGAGGTATTCACGGTGGATACGAATGGAATACAGCACTCGTTGCATTTGAGGCGATGGACTACTTTGAAAATAATCCAAATAATATTCCAGACAATGTTCGCGTGACAGTTATCCCTGTATTGAACCCAGATGGTCTTAACAAAATCGTAGGGACCAGCAGTCAATTCACAAAGGCGTATGTACGAAGTGGCGTAGATACAGTACCCGGCAGATTTAATGCAAACAATGTAGATCTCAACCGTAACTTTGATTGTGATTGGCAGGCGAAAGGTACGTGGCAGGACAAAACGGTGGATGCGGGAGACAGTGTGTTTTCTGAACCAGAAAGCCGCGCTATTCGTGATTATGTAAATGCAAATAACCCGGATGCAGTAATTGTCTGGTACAGCGCAGCGGGTGGGGTGTTTGCATCAAGTTGTCACAACGGCGTTCTTCCTGAGACACTCGCACTTACCAATGCCTTTGCAAAAGCTTCTGGTTACAGAGCATACGAAGAATTCAACTTCTACGAAATTACCGGAGATATGGTGAACTGGCTTGCAAAAGAAAATGTACCTGCAATCAGTGTCCTTCTTACCACACATACAGATACAGAATGGAGTAAAAACCAAAAAGGTATTGATGCAATCTTAGAATATTACGCAGAATAGATGAATCTTACTTCTAAAACAAAATTTGGTGTAGTCGCAATCCTGCTAATAATAATTGGCGGGATTGTGTGGTTTGTAAATACACGCCCGGAGCCGATTGTGGTGCCGGAAGTCGTGGAAGAGCCGACATATTCAGAACAGGTAATTGGCACATCGGTTGAAGGGCGCGAGATCGAAGCTATTTCATTTGGAAATGGCGAGAGGAAGCTACTTTTTGTGGGAGGTATTCATGGCGGATACGAGTGGAATAGTGTGTATTTGGCATATCGTGCCATTGATTATCTCAAGGAAAATCCAATGATAGTACCAGCGGATGTGCAAGTTACTATTATTCCGAATCTCAACCCTGACGGACTATATATAGGTATTGGTGCTGAAGGGCGCTTTGATCCAAACACAACGCCTTCTATAGAAGAAACTGTTTCGGGCAGGTTCAATGCAAATGACGTTGATCTCAATCGCAATTTTGATTGCAAATGGCAGCCATCTGCAACATGGCGAAGTGCAACTATCAGCGCTGGTGATGCGCCATTTTCAGAACCGGAAGCGAGAATATTGCGAGACTATATTTTAGAGACAAATCCAGACCTCGTAACATTTTGGCACAGTCAAGGGGGAGCGGTGTATGGGGCGGAGTGTGAAGAAGAAATTTTGCCGGCAACCAAACAAGCTGTGGATCTGTACGCAACAGCATCAGGATACAGTGGGCACGATGTTTTCGACGCCTATCCGGTAACGGGCGATGCCGAAGCGTGGCTTGCATCAATCGGTATCCCGGCGATTACGGTAGAGCTCGAAACTCATGAGACTATTGAATGGAATCAAAATTTAGCGGGAATCAAAGCGTTGTTGCAATATTACGGAAAATAGAATTGTATGCAACTCCTTTTCGCTGAGGTTAAAAAATATAAGAAGACGCTTGCGGGCGCGCTTGTGCTTGCGACTGTCAACCAGGTTTTTTCTTTGCTTGATCCGCAGATTTTCCGAATTATTATTGATAACTATGCGACAAGAGTTACAGAGCTTACGAGGCAAGAATTTCTAACTGGAGTACTCCTTATGCTCCTCGCCTACATGGGTGTTGCATTTATTTCTCGGACTGCAAAAGCGTTTCAAGACTACTATACGAATGTCATGACCCAGCGAGTTGGGACCAACCTCTACGCGCAAAGTGTTGCGCATGCATTTTCACTTCCGTTTTCCGTTTTTGAAGACGAGAGGAGTGGAGAGCTTCTCAATAAATTGCAGAAGGCGCGTACCGATACTCAGACACTCATTCAAAATTTGGTGAATATTTTGTTTCTCTCAGTTATTGGTATTGTTTTTGTGCTTATTTACGCGGCGACTATACATTGGCTCATTGGACTTGTATTTTTCTTGATGATTCCAACACTCGGATTCATTATTTTTTTCTTGAGCAAGAAGATAAAGGAAGCGCAGGCAATGATCGTGAAAGAAACTGCTGCACTTTCAGGGTCTACGACGGAGACACTTCGTAATGTAGAGCTGGTAAAGAGTTTAGGGCTTGAGGGGCAAGAAATCGGACGACTAAACTCTGTAAACGAAAAAATTCTTGACCTTGAGCTCAAGAAAGTGCAAATGGTGAGAAAGCTCGATTATATCCAGGGCACACTCATCAATGCGCTCCGGAGCCTTGTATTGTTTGTCATCCTCTGGCTTGTCTTTACACAGGTGGTCTCAATCGGTGAGTTTTTGACACTGTGGATCTATACATTTTTCGTCTTCGGGCCGCTCTCTATGATAGGCCAGGTGACCGCTTCATATCAGGAGGCCAAGGCGAGTTTGGAACAGCTTGAAGCAGTATTTAAGATAAAGCCCGAACCAGTGCCGGCTGATGCGGTGCGTATCGAACACGTGGAGTCTGTGGCTTACGAACAGGTATCACTCTCCTATGAAGAGAAAGGCAAAGCGGCACTAGATGGTATTAGTCTCAACATCAAAGCGGGAGAGACGGTGGCGTTTGTTGGCCCATCTGGATCCGGAAAAAGTACCATGGTGAAATTACTTGCAGGATTGTATACACCTACGGAAGGTACGATACGTATCAATGATACTGACATGCGCAAGCTTGATATCACCAGTCTCCGCCATAAAGTGGGACTTGTGGTGCAAGAAACGCAGTTGTTTGCCGGAACACTTCGAGAAAATTTGTTGTTTGTAAAACCAGACGCAACAGATGAGCGGTGTTTGGAAGTTTTGAAAGCGGCACAAGCGCAGAGCATTCTAGACCGCGGAGAAGGACTCGATACGGTTATTGGTGAAGGAGGTATCAAACTTTCTGGTGGAGAAAAGCAGCGTCTTGCTATTGCGCGAGCACTTTTGCGTGATCCTGATTTGATCGTCTTTGATGAAGCAACATCGAGCCTTGATTCAATCACAGAAAAATCTATCACCGATACCATTAAAAAAATTGAAGAGACGCATCCGAATATGATCAAGGTGCTTGTGGCACACAGACTTTCAACGATTATGCATGCCGATCGGATTTACGTATTTGAAAAAGGGAAAATTGTAGAGATGGGCCGACATGATGAACTTGTTCAACGCGGCGGCCTTTACAACGCCCTCTGGCGCGAACAGATAGCAGCAAACTCATAGACAATAATGAATATGAAAACGATCATTGTCATGATCACCGAATTTATTTTGTGGAGAAATCTGTAAAAAGAGCACAATAATTAGGTTACGATACGACAAGTATTATGATCTGATTTCTGATATTATCAATATAGTATGAAAACATTTTATATTATTTTAGGTATATTACTCGTAGTATTAGGTGGTTTTTGGCTATTGGGTAGTAGGGAGGCTGGGGACGATACTCAGAACATAACGACAGAATTAACAGAATATTTTGCAGAGAGAATGACAACCCTTGGCGTACGTGGAGGCATGATGCCGATTGAAGGATTTGATGCAGGGCTACTTATAGGAGCATTTCCAGGATTGATAAAAGCTGACTTTCAGGACGTGGAGACATTTGAAGGCCACTATGAGATTCAGGCGGGAGAATTGGTATTTGTTCGAGATCAAGAACAGCCAATTTCTTCAGCTGAACGAACAGTCTCTAATGAAGGATATGGTACATTACTGCAAAACCTGTCTACACGTCTTGATATGACTGTAAACTCTGAGAGTGATATTGATGCAATTATTGATACTATTAATATCAGTGAGATAATTGAAACAAAGATTGATCAAGGTGCATCCGCCTACAGCATCACAATAGTTCCTCAGGAAGTACTAGAGGACAGCAGGTGTCCAATAGATGTTGAATGTATTCAAGCAGGAACAGTGAGGGTAAAAGCGGTGGTAGAGAGTGATACAGGATCTGCAGAATATATATTTGAACCATTTAGTACGCTTACAATTGATGCGATAGATGTAACTCTTGTGCAGGTTGCACCCATGCCGGAAAGTGGAGTGACGATTGATCAAGATACATACGCATTTGTCTTTGAAGTTGTTGATAGAACGTAGAACCATACACCGCGCACGCGGTGTATAGTCCTAACTTCTTCATGAAAAATTCATATGAATAGCATTAATATAAAGGTATGCGCATAGCACTTGTTGAAGATGAGGAAAAATTGGCAGACGTATTAAGTAATGGACTGGAACAAAAAGGGTATGCAGTAGATGTGTTTCATCACGGAGATAAAGCACTTAAGCATATGTCTGTTAACCATGCAGATTATGATGTAATGCTCCTGGATTTAATGTTGCCTGGTGCAGATGGCTTAACGATATGTAAGTCTCTTCGTGATGTGGGATCCACGATACCAATTTTGATTCTCACTGCGCGTGACGAGATTGACACCAAGGTTGATCTGTTGATGACAGGTGCAGACGATTATATTGTTAAACCTTTTTCATTCAATGAGCTTGTGGCTCGTATCGCGGCAATTTCACGTAGACCTACGCATATGTCTCCTACAAAGCTTGTGGTAGGAGGTATTGTATTAGATCCCAAGACACGTACCGTCAAAAAGGATGGTAAAGAAGTGCCACTTACACTAAAAGAGTTTGTGATGCTCGAATATTTTATGAAAAGACCAAATGAAGTCGTAAACAGAGAAGATCTATTGACTCATTTATGGGATTTTAATTTTTCATCATTTAGCAATGTAGTCGATGTCCATGTTAAAAACCTTAGGAAAAAGCTTGGTGATGATAACCAAGACATATTGGAGACAATTCGCGGGGTGGGTTATCGCCTTAAAGCATAAATACGGCACCGATCCATTTTTCAAGACTGAATTTAATGTTGTCAGTTTACAAATATTATTTGCGACATGTTTAATCATCATTGTTGCAATTTATTTCAATAGTCTCTTTCAAGATACTACGGAGTCATTATTGGAAAATATTATTTCTGTTGTAGAAGGGAGACAAAATGTTGATTCTGCGAGCATCATCGAATTATCGCGGCAAGAAATGAAAAAAAGTCTCTTTTCTTTTTTTGGTGTTGCTATAGCACTGACAGTTGTATTTAGTTATGTGATCGGACGTATTACGCTCAAGCCAGCTCGAACTGCTCTCAAAACGCAAAAACGGTTTATTAGTGATATTGCACACGAACTCAGGACACCAATTTCTGTGATTAAGACGAATATTGAAGTAACGCTCATTGATCAAAACATTGACCCGCGTATTAAAGCAATGCTTGAAAGTAATATTGAAGAACTTGACCGGACATCAGAAATTATCAATAACCTTCTCAGTTTTAACCAATTAATTCGTCCAGGTAAGATGCGGTTTGCAGAGGTGCATGTGGGACACGTAATCGATAAAAGTGTGGCACACCTTAAGCAGTTGGCAGCGAAGAAGCATATTGAAATCACTGTACATAAAGTTGAATCGTGCGTTGTTTTTGGTAATGCTACGGCAATTGAGCAAATAGTGACTAATTTGGTAAAAAATGCGATTACGTATACTTCTGATGGTGGTTTTATAAAAATAGTGGTGGAACCGTATTATGGAGAAAACGTACTTATTTCGGTGGAGGATACTGGGGTAGGTATATCACAAGATGATTTGGCGCATATATTTGAACCATTTTATCGTGCGGAGCGATCACGAAACAAAAATATAGGTTCTGGCGGCAGTGGTCTTGGTCTCACAATCGTGAGTGAGCTTGTAAAGTTACATTCAGGTAGAATTTCAATTCGTAGTTATCCTAATAAAGGTACAACTGTTAACGTGCTGTTGCCTATTAATAATGCTACGCATCTACGCATTAAGGAAAAAGTTAACCAGAAAAATGAAGTTACGGTTGATTTTTATAATACACACAATACGTAACTTTGTTTCATATTTTCTTCACGCACTATCTTTATAATAAGAAACAGAACAGATGGTGCACTCTGTAAGTTCCTATCTATTACTTGACTAATAAATTACCAAATTACTTATTGGTTTTATAATATTCTTTATATAATATGAAATACGTAAACACTATGGTGTGTGCGTGTGGTGTTTTAGAAGGTGGTGTGCATATATACACAATTAGCAATTTGTAGGGGAGGTCACGCGTTGTTCGCCACGCGTGACCTCCCCGCTTTTATATACTCCTTCCTAAAATTGCATAAATATGCTTTAATTCACCTCTTTGTGCAAAAGCACTAAGGGGTGAATTACATTATGGAAATCAGAAACATAGCCATTATTGCTCACGTTGACCACGGTAAGACTACGCTTACTGATGCTTTAATGCGTGAGACCGGAATGGTTGAAGAAGGAGTGAGTATGGACTCAAATACGCTTGAAAAGGAGCGCGGTATTACGATTTACTCAAAAAATACCTCAATCAACTACAAAGGGACGAAGATAAATATTGTTGATACACCAGGACACGCCGACTTTAGTTCAGAGGTTGAGCGTGTACTCCGGTCTATCGATTCTGTCGTGTTGCTTGTTGACGCACAGGAAGGTCCTATGCCACAGACTCGGTTTGTGCTCAAAAAATCTCTTGAACTCGGCCATAAGCCTATTGTCGTACTTAACAAAATAGACAAACCGGCCGCAGACCCAAAACGAGTGCATGACGAAATCCTAGAGCTCTTTTTTGATCTGGGAGCAAGTGAGAACCAGGTAGAATTTACTACGGTCTATGCTATTGGCCGCGATGGTGTAGCGATGAAAAACATCGACGATGAACGAAAGAATCTCGAACCATTACTCGATGTGATTCTTGAAGAAGTTCCTGCGGCTTCAGGTAAGAATGATGCGCCTCTCCGTGCCCAACCATTTAACCTCGGATACGATAACTTCCTTGGACGTCTCGCTATTGCACGTGTCTATGAAGGAACACTCTCCGTCGGAGATCAGGTATTTAGGCACAAAGTTTCTGGAGGTGTTGAGAAAGGAAAAATCACGAAATTATTTACCTTTGAAGGGCTTACTCGAAGAGAAGTTAATACTGTCGAATCGGGTGATATTGTAATGATCGCTGGTATACCAGAGGTTTATATTGGAGATACTATTTCAAAAGACGAGAACACAGAACCGCTACCAGCTATTTCGGTTGATGAACCAACCATTGCGCTGACATTTTTAGTAAACGATTCTCCATTTGCAGGACGAGAAGGCAAATTTGTCACTGGTCGACAGATTCGTGAACGACTGGAAAAAGAACTTGAAGTAAATGTCGGACTCAAAGTATTTTTCATAGATGATGGGATTAAGGTGTTGGGTCGTGGTGAACTTCATATTGCAATTTTACTTGAAAACATGAGCCGTGAAGGGTATGAGGTACAAGTCTCACAACCACAAGTTATTATTAAAAACATTCTCGGTGTACGAAAAGAGCCGTTTGAAGAAGTGACTATTGATGTACCAGCGGGTGTCGAAGGATCTATCATTGAAAAGCTTTCAAAGCGAGGATCTATCATGACCAATATGAAGCAGGATGGAAACGTCGTGCGCCTGACCTTTGAAGGACCAACACGAGGACTTCTCGGATATCGTGGTCAGTTTATTGTTGATACAAAAGGTGAAGGTATTTTTGCGTCTCGTGTGATTGGCTTTAAACCATACGCAGGTGTTATCGAGAAACGACAAGTTGGCTCTATGATATCTATGGAAAATGGTAAGGCGCTTGCTTTTGCACTCGACAACCTTCAGACACGCGGAACACTTTATATCGAACCGGGAACAGAAGTATACGAAGGTATGGTTGTAGGTAACACCGTCAAAGGAGAAGAAATGACAGTGAATCCAACGAAAGGAAAACAGCTCACTAACATGCGTGCATCTGGGTCTGACGGCTCTGTTTATCTCAATCCTGCACTTAAAATAACTATTGAACGAGGACTTGAGATCATGTCTGATGACGAATATCTCGAAGTGACTCCTAAAAACGTCCGCCTCCGTAAAAAATATCTCACCGAAACAGAGCGTAAGAAGCATGAGAGGAAGAGTGAAGTATAGACACATCCTGATAATCAAATGTAAATAGGAGAAAATAAAACGTAATTATGGATCCTAATATAAAGTTAAATAGGGCACGAAAACGCCTTGATGAGCTTCAAATCTGGATCGATAAGTATTTTTCTGTGACTCCATATAAAGTGTCAGTGCGTACCAACTCAGAAAATAGATCAGAATATTACCTGTGTGACGTAGTACCTGTTCCGGTCGATATTACATTACTGGCTTGTGAAGTCATACAAAACTTAAGAAGTTCACTAGATCATCTTGTGTATAAAGCTTTTAAAACTGATCCTGCAAATAATAAAAAGGATGGGTCACGTATTTGTTTTCCCATAAATGATAGTAAAGAAGGATATGATCTTGAAAAGAATAAAAAAATTGTAGGTGTGCCACAAGCAATTAGAGACAAAATTGACGTGTATAAACCGTATAAAGAAGGAAATATTATACTTTGGCAGCTACATAAGCTAAATAATATTGATAAACACCGCTTACCTGTGACGGTTGGTTCAAGAAATGGTGGGGTTGATATAATGCCTAGTATTTTGCAGACAATGGGCGCAATAACAAATCTAAAAAAATTTGATGAACTTCAAAAAAATACGGGACCACTTTATCTTGTTCCCTCTGACAATTCTCCAGTAAAGAAGGGAGATATACTCTTCGTTGATTTACCGGGTAAATCTCCGATACAAATGGATTTCCAATTTTTCATAACTTTTTATGAGCCTGGAATAATAATGGGAAGTGAAATTAAAATAACTCTAGAAAGTATGTATTCGGAAGTATCAAAAATCGTGCGTGAAGTTAATGAATTGTTTGTTGTTTAGCGTTGATTATACACACAAGAATTCTAGTATTGAATTAGACAAATATTGACTTTTATCTAAATACTTGCTATTGTGGCTTGCGTAAGGAATCTCCCCACATGCTTAGGGCATTTTAGAAAGAGAAGCCCTACAGCAGATAATCGAAGCTTTATATCTATTACTGCTTTATTTAACCAGAACTTTGTTTAAAATTCTGGACTACTACGAATTCGTATAACGGGCTGCAAACCAGCGCTTCGAAAACCTCAACGTAACGCTGTTATGTTTCGCTTTTCTCAGCGAGTTTTCGCCTCGTTCTACATCTTCTCGTTACGTCAATAATTTTAAACAAAGTTCTTATCCCTAAGGGTGCTTATTTATGTATAAAACAAAAAACAATTTTAAAAGTGGCAAGCGGTCATTTGGTGGTCGCGGCTCATTTCAGAAACGACGTGGCAGCCAGAATCATGGTTCTCGCGGTCGTGGTCCGAAACCTTCGTATATCGATGAATCGAAGCTTATTAATCGTGCAGAAGTAGAAACTGTTACTGAAGCGTATGTACCGACACATACGTTTAATGACTTTGCGGTTGATGAACGGATTAAACAAAACTTGTCACGAAGCGGTTTTGTAACGCCAACACCTATTCAGGATCAGACAATTCCACATGCGCTCAAAGGAAGAGATGTCGTAGGTATTGCAAACACCGGAACAGGAAAAACGCTCGCGTTTATCTTGCCGCTTTTGGATAAGGCACTCAAAAACCCACGTGAGAAAATGCTCATCGTAGCGCCGACTCGTGAGCTTGCACAACAGATCGAAGCAGAGCTATTTAAGTTTACAAAAGGACTTAATATCTTTTCTGTTGTGGGTGTAGGTGGTCTGCCTATTTACAAGCAAATATCGTTCTTGAAGCGCGGGTATACATTTGTGATCGGTACACCAGGGCGCCTCATGGACTTGCGAGACCGCAAAGCACTTGATTTTTCAAAGTTCAATACAGTTGTACTCGACGAAGCAGACCGCATGTTAGACATGGGATTTATTAAAGACATTGAATCGATGCTTAAAGAAATGCCGGCGAATCGTCAGACACTCTTTTTCTCAGCGACTATGTCACGAGAAATCGAAGCACTTATCGGACGATTTTTGAAAGACCATGTGACCGTATCTGTAAAGACACGCGAGACATCAAAGACTATTGATCAGGACGTGGTGCGTATTAACGGAGGTGCATCAAAACTTGAAACTTTGGCAGAAATGCTCATTAAAGAAGAATTTGAAAAAGTACTTATCTTCGGAAAAACAAAACGAGGTGTAGAAGATCTGTCACGATCACTCGTAGCGAAAGGTTTTAAATCCGAATCTGTTCATGGTGATAAGGCACAGTCACAAAGACAGCGATCCCTCCTTGCCTTTAAACGAAACAATGTGCAAATCCTTGTTGCAACGGATGTGGCCGCACGTGGTCTTGATATCCCAAATGTGAGTCATGTGATCAACTTTGATATGCCAGCAACATATGAAGACTATGTGCACCGTATCGGACGAACTGGTCGTGGTGGTAAAACAGGAAAGGCACTTACGTTTGTTGAAGAACGTGCACCTAGACATTCACAAGGAGACAGACCAAAAAGGCAGTTTACACCACAAAGACACGCAGCAAACCGCTATAGTCGGTAAACAAAATTGAGTGTTTGTGGTAGGTTGGGTATACTATTGGTATATGTCAGCAGAAAGTGAACTAAAAATGGTAGAGAGTCGTATTGAGCGTTTAGTCCAAGAAATTGAGAAGCTTCAATTTAATTTGGAGGCTGAAGAAAATAAACAGAAACAGGTGCAACAACAAATCGATAAACAAACTCAAGAACTTGATAAGCACAACAAAGAAGTCAGCAGGATCAAACAATTAATTTTAAAAATGGATAAAGATCGTATCCAAGAAGAAAATCGTAAAAATAAGCTTGCTACAGAAGTTGCAAACGAGGAAAGAAAAAAACAGGAAGAAGACATGGCAAAACGTAATAAAGCAGCATAAAACAAATAACCCCTCACATGGGTCCCATGTGAGGGGTTATTTTGTGTACACGGAGTTGAGTTAATTAGTCATCATCTTCCTCATCGCCGTCATTATCATCATTGAGCTTCTTAATCTTTTTGATGAAATCGAAAGCGTCATCTAATCGGTCAAACCTGTTAGCATTATATCGTGCGTAGTATGAGGTTTTGCCAGATGCTACATAACTTACACACTGACCTTGGTTCTTGAATCCTAGATCTGGGTAGTTTTGCCACCCGCCTTTCTTACAATCATCCTTGTCCTCTGGCTCATCACCGTGGTCGTCATTGTCGTCATCATCGTCATCTCCGTTTTCATCATCTTCTACTGTAGTGGTATGAGAATCACTGTTGTTTGAGAGATTCGTATCAGTGTCGTCATCACTACTATCTGCTGTTGCAGTGTTTATGATAGTACCAGTTGCGTTTGCTAGTACACGTATATGAAGTGTTGCAGATTCATCATCGGCAAGTGTGCCAACTATCCACTTGCTCGTAGATGCCGTGTATGTACCTTTCGTAGATGAAGCACTCTTGAATTCAAGACCACTAGGTAATACATCTGTCACTACAACGTCTGTCGCTTCTTCAGGACCATTATTTGTAACGATAATGGTGTATGTGAATTTGTGATCAATTTCTACTGTATTTGTTGCTGTCTTTGAGATAGCAAGGTCAATGTTGTTATCTTCCTCTACAACTGTTTCGTCGATGTTGAATTCACGAGTGAGGCGAAGATCTGGCTGACCCGCATCATCTGTTGGATTAAAGATGAAACAATATGTACCAGGAGTGGTGGTGCTAGTATCAATCGTTGCACTGAATGATGCTCCGTTCCATGAGAATACATCACTTTTACCATCTACGTTTCCAAAGACTGTCGTCGTTGCTGCTACACAAGTTCCTGCGCGTACGGCCCACTGCACTGCGTCGTCGTTTATATCATCCCCATCATCATATGTTGCGGACAATGTTGTTGTGCCAGTAACATGTTGATTTTCGGTGGGAGCAGTAATAGCGCCAACTGGTTCAATCATCGTTTCACTTGGCTCAAAGTCAAAGATATTGGTATGCTCGTCAATTTCAATGATGAAATTGTCTACATTACCTTCAAATCCTCCTGCCCAGGGTCCGCCTGCTTTGAATTGAATAGCGCCTGTTGTTGTGCCTGCATTTCGTACGCCTGCATTAGGGAATGCCGTGAGTACCTCAGTCCATGTACATGGATTGCTTTGAGGACATGTTGCGTCACCTGGGGCGCCTGAAAACCACCAGTTTCCGTCAGGTGCATTGTCGAGCGTGTTCCATGTCTGCCATTCTCCTGTGTTAACGGTATTCGTAAAGTATGGTTCGTACACGAGACGACCTTGCCATGTGGTTGTTGCGTCTGTGGTGTCCGTGTCAATATCTAACTGGAGTGATGGAGCTAGTGCGGCTGTACCTGTTGCGCGGTAGCTGTTGTACGCAAGTGTTTCAATAGTATCAAGTCGTATTCCTTGGAATGAAAATGTACCAAGAAGGAGACGGCCTGTATCGTCAACACTCATATGAGCGCTACCTTCGCCTGCAGGCGCTGTCAAAGGTCCGAGCTCAAATGAGCCGTTACCTTCTGCTATTTCCTCATAAAACCACCAGTCATTCATGTTGTCCGGAGAAACTACTGTGGTGGTGCTATGATCGGCGAGCACAAACAGTGGACCCGCGATCAGTGCAGTAGCAGCTCCTATTGATATAAGAATTTTTTTATATGTCATATAAGATTTTAAATAATAAAATAATAATGAGAGGGATACACACCCTTCAAAGTAAAGACGTATGAGAAATATAAATATTACCTCTCAAGTAAATTAGACAACCAAATACGTAAATGTCTATCCTTGTAAAATTCCGAGGGCAGTGAGGAAACGAGAAAGTTCATCACCCTCAAGGTATCGGTATTCACCAGGTTTTAGATTGCCCAGCTTGATGTTCATAATACGAATGCGACAGAGCTCTCTGACTTCATTAAACAAAGCAACGACCATGCGTCGTATTTGGTGGCGCTTGCCTTCGGTTAGTATAATTTTGAATTTATTTTCACCGAGTATATCTACACGGGTTGGTTTTGTAGTATATCCTTCGATTTTTACGCCGCCTTCCATCTTCTCTTTAAAGCTTGAGCGAAGTTTATCTTTGGTTGTGACGAGATATTCTTTTTCGTGTCCTGATTCTGGGTTGAGTAATTTGTCAGTAAGACGCCCGTCATTGGTGAGGATAATGAGTCCGTGAGAATTTTTATCGAGTCTGCCAACTGGAAATACTCCTTTGATATCAAGTATGTCTTTTATTTCTTGCTCAGATCCTTGCGGAGAGTGAGTTACGATTCCTACCGGTTTGTTAAAGGCTAGGTATACGTATTTATTCTTTTGCTTCCTTCGTACTTCGACTTTGTCAGTTTTTGAGATTGTTTGACCCAAGACAGCTTTTTTCCCATTCACAAATACAAATCCTTTTTCAATAAGATTATCGGCCTCTCGTCTAGTCGCGATACCTGTATGGGCTAGGTATTTATTTATGCGCATGGGATATTTCTCCGGTTCCATAAGAGGCGAGTATAACACTATTTATCTAAA
Source organism: Candidatus Zambryskibacteria bacterium CG10_big_fil_rev_8_21_14_0_10_42_12 (assembly GCA_002787695.1). GTDB lineage: Bacteria > Patescibacteriota > Minisyncoccia > Phycocordibacterales > 1-14-0-10-42-12 > 1-14-0-10-42-12. Next base: position 178,587 of record PCXL01000011.1, read on the forward strand.
ATTTGAATTATTTTTTAAATATGGTAAAAATATGTTGGGTTTGATCTAGGAGGAAGCTTGAAAATCGATACGTATGAAATTGCGGGAGAGCTAGGAGGATTCGTGATTCTCTTCGTTTGGCCACCTTACTGGCTCAGCGGGTTGAAAACTGAATCTGGCGCCGCAAAGAAGGCACTGCTCTCAGGTGTGCTCGTCGCAAACAGTGCGATTATCGGAGCAGGCTTGATGGCGCTCTCTTTGTTTTGGTAGCTCTCACAGACGGCCGGCCGCAACCTACGGGTTGCGGCCGTACCTATTTTATTTGTTACAATAAAGTAACTGGTATGACTCATGCGACACGAAAAATTTTTCTGCAAATTATTGCAGTCGCGCTCATTTTAATATTTGCGCTCTACATAGCGTATCTAGCACAAGGGAGTGATACGATCCAACAAATCGTTCTTGATTATGGATACGTCGGTATTTTTCTACTTGCCTTTGCTACCGGTTTTAATCTGGTGGTACCTATTCCGGCTATCGCTTTTATGCCACTCTTTTTGGAATCTGGACTCGATTTTTGGGTCACGATTATGCTCATTACTGTTGGTATTACAGCAGCTGATTCATTTGCGTATCTAATCGGCGGCATAGGTCATGACATGCTTATGAAAAATGAAAAATACAGAAGGGAACGATCGATATTTCAGAAACTTCTTATATTAAAGAAAAAGCATGTATATGCACCACTCATTTTTCTTTTTTTCTACTCAATTATAGCCCCGCTTCCAAACGAACTCATGGTTATTCCGCTCGCGCTTTTGGGTTATAGGTATCTACAAATTTTCCCCATAGTCCTTGTGGGCAATTTCATCTTTAATATTATTTATGCACAGGGAGTTGAGGGTTTATTTGAACTTTTTATGTAAGTTGTTCTCAATATAGATTGAGGTAGCTTTTGAATCTTAGATAGATTATAATATAAAGTTGTTTAGTATTTAAAATACTGTTTTTTATGTATATCGGCACTACCAGAGAAAAAATGCTTTTGATCATATCTAGTATACTGTTCGTTGGTGGTTTATTTTTTTATTTTACAATATTTCGTATTGCGCATGCGGCGGCGATAACATCTGCACAAACTGGAAACTGGTCTGATACGTCGACGTGGACCGGTGGTGTGGTGCCAGGTGATGGAGATACAGTCACTATTTCAAATGGACATACAGTGACGGTGAATACTGATACTATCGTAGGGGCGAGTGGAGCGGCACTTAGAGGTTCGCTCACTACAGTGGGTCAGCAGGATTCTGGTTCGGGCTATACGGGGGCATCGTCTTGCTCTGCTGCATTTAGTGGAGGATCTGGTTCAGGTGCTACGGCATCATGTGCTATCAATGGCGATGGTGTAACGGTGACTCTAACATCTGGTGGCACATGGTATTCTTCTGATCCTACAATCACTATTAGTTGTACGGGTTGTGGTGGCACGCCCACACAACCGACTTTTGATCCATCCGGTAATTATGGTGGAACAGCTGCTATCACTTTGTCAGGTACAGGGAGGATTAATGTTGCGGAAGATGTAAGTTTAACAGTTAAGGGTGATATTGCCTACACAACCGGCAGTGTGCAAAATACATATTTTTATATGAATCCGGGTAGCAGTTTAATTTTTGATGCAAGTGACTCTGCGGACCCAACAAATTATAGGTATGTTATCGGACAGCACAATACTGGATTTGGGTATAGAGAATTTTTTGCTGATTGTACGAGCGCTAAACGATGTACAGTCACATCAGATGCGGGGGGAGCAAATGCTATGTTTGGTATGAGAGGAAATGCCTATGGGGGCACAGTCATTGCTCATTATACTGATTTTTCTCGGTTGGGTACTGCGACCGTAAACGCGTTTGAAGCATGGAGTTTTGCCAGTGCAGTCGGTAAGCCTAATTGGAATGTTACAAACTCCACATTTGATTCAATAGGTGGCATTTATCTCATAGCAATGCCGCAGGCAGATGAAGACATGATACACAATTATAATGTACATACGAATAGTCTTGTTGACAACAGTCTTTATTTTGGGGCTAGTGCAACCGTAACAACGGGTACTCGAGAATTGATAGGCAATGTTTTTGATAAGATAGTAGGAAAAAGTATAAACAATGCAACATCTCTTTGGACTGGTTTTACGGTTACAGATAATTATTTTGCGTTTGCGCCTAGTATATCTGTTACCGGGGATACTATTAGATGGACAGAATTTACAAGAAACCTCATTCGTTCTCTTGGTGGTATAACTGCTGGCGGAAATATTAGTTGGACCTATATGATCAATGACCATGATAATGGGGATCCACATTATTTTGCTACGCCAGCTACGTATACGTCTGGTGTGACACATACGTACAATATTTTTGAATTATCTGGGGAAGAAGCAATTAGTGGTGGCGATGGTTGTCTTGACCCTTCCTCAAATCCATCAAGCTTGGTGACTATGGAATGTTCGTATACACTGTCTTTGCCGAGTTCTGAAACAACATCAGGAGTACAAGGTTCTACTGCAAACATTATTACTATGTATGGTGGTAAGACTAATAACAGAGTTATTGGAAACCACAATACTGCAATGAATAACAACATTCTCTTTCTTGCGACCGCAGGCGGAAATAACCCTTCTGGGAGTATAACGTCTTTGAGAAGTAATATGATCTATAGCTTTGCGTCGACTACTGCAAAGATTTTTGATAACAATGTAGGTGGAACACCTAGTACTGATCTTTGTGAAAGCGAAGGTGTTTGTGATTATAACTTTGGATATAATTTTAAAGAAACAACGGGTTCAGTTAATTATACCAATGAAGAAAATGGGTATCTCGCTGCGTGGAGTGCTCTTGATATGGGGCCACCCTCCGGTGTAGGTGCTAACGATGTTACAGCTGACCCAGAATTTCTTGATCCAACAAGAAGTTTTGTAAACTTTGACACTGGATATCTAAGTAAGGCAACAGGTACACCGTGGTCTTCGGGCACTTCATATAGTGTAGGCGATATTGTGTCGCATTCAGACTCAACCGTTTATTCAGGAAGGACTATTAATTTTCGTGCCACATCAACACATATTGCTTCTACTGATAATGAACCAGGTGTAGGTGCCAATTGGCGTGGTTATTGGGAGTGGTCAGCACTGTACTGGGTAAGACAAGGTGTTGCCAATCAAGATACATATACTGATACAACGATTGGGGCTACAGACGACGGTATTATTGAAACGCTCATGAAGTGGGTACGATATGGTTATTCACCAACCAACGCAGCGTATCGCAACGCAGGACATGACGGTGTTACTGTAGGTGCTGTTGAATTTGTTGATACGACTGCCCCAACTGTTTCTATATCTGCTCCAACAAATGCCGCATCTGTGAGTGGAACAGTTACACTCACTGCGTCTGCAACTGATGATGTGTCCGTTTCTTTGGTTCAGTTTAAACTGGATGGTTCAAACATTGCTTCGAGTTTATCTTCAAGCCCGTATACAACTACGTGGGATAGCACAACTGTTTCTGATGGTACATATACACTGATAGCAGTAGCGTCCGATGGTACAAATACTGCTACATCTACATCAATTTCAATCACTGTTTCAAATACAAGTTCTGACATAGTCGAAAGTGGTCGAGGTGCTGGCGCACTGTACACGGCAGAAGAAGAGAAAGAACGGACACTATTGCGAGAAATGGAAAGGCAGGTCCGTGATCTCCAAGAAAAGTTGAAAGCTCTTCTATCTGGTAGCAATTTATCAGATACAATTAATAATTCATCTACGTGTCTGTTTGAGAAAGACTTATATGTAGGATCTCAAGGGGAGGATGTTCGTTGTTTACAACAATATTTAAATAATAATGGGTATGTACTTGCAGAATCAGGGATTGGTTCGCCAGGCAATGAGAGTACGTTTTTTGGGTTGTTAACAAAAAATACACTCAAGACATTCCAAGAATTTTATGGAGATGTTATTCTTAAACCACTCGGGTTAACCTCTGGCACTGGCTATTTTGGTGAGTCTACACGTACATTTATAAATAAAACTATAACCAATGAAAATTAAAAGAGCATTTCTCGCTAGTATGTATACATACCTCGCTTCACTTGCGGTAGCTATTATTGGTGCATTTATTTTTAATGCAGGAACGGCAGATCCAAACGAGATTCATCCGGTATTGTGGATTGTTGGCGTGCTTGGTCCGATTGTTTTCGCATGGATTTTTTCTACGTGGTATTTTCGAGGATCACATGTGGCCCAAGGTCGCGGACAAGGTTTGTTGCTCGGAATCCTGATGATTATTACTGGATTTGTACTCGATGTTATAACAGTTTTACCTACGGCAGGAGGGTTTGATAACGCGATTACATTGCTCGTCTCATATTACACACAGTGGGCATTTTGGGTTACTGCTGTACTCGTCATTTTTATGTGTGTTCTTGTTGGTGGCAATGTCCGCCAAGCAGCAAGCTCTAGTTCATCATAATTAATATGTGGATTGTCTATGCGTTACTTGCAGCCTTGTTTGCTGCACTTGTCGCACTATTTGGAAAGGTGGGACTTAAAAATGTAGACTCAACACTTGCTACCGCAGTACGTAGTATTGTTATGGCCGGTTTTTTGGTTGTTACCGCAGTTAGTCTAGGCAAGATAAAACTTCTTGGCACGATTGATTCTAAAGCACTCACCTTTATTATTCTCTCTGGTATTGCAGGAGCTTTATCATGGCTCTGCTATTTTTTGGCACTTAAAATCGGCCCAACTTCTGGAGTAGCAGCACTCGATAGGCTAAGTGTTGTCTTCGTCGTGATTCTTGCCGCTTTATTTCTCGCAGAATCCATTACATGGAAAACTGGTCTTGGTGCTAGTTTAATCACAATTGGCGCTTTATTATTTGTACTATAGATATATGGCAGTTATCACAATCATCGGTAGTGGACGCATAGGTGATGCGCTCTATAAAACACTCACGGTGCGTGAGGATCATGATGTTCGCATGTGGGATGTTGATCCTACAAAACTAGAAATACCAATGACTCTTGAAGAATCTTTGCGAGACTCCGCGTATGTTCTGATGTGTGTATCATCCTGGGCTCTAAAGGCGGCATGTGACGAAATTGCATCATATATAGATGATGACACCAAGGTCATCGCACTCACTAAAGGAATCGAGCCAACAACTCATTTATTTGTTAATGAGTATTTAGAAACTAGATTTCCAGGAAGATACGCATTGCTTATTGGTCCCATGATCGCAGAGGAGATGGATGGTGAAAAACCTTCGGTTGCACTCTGTGCTACGGAGCATGTGTGGGATGAAAATATTTTTGAGGGCACAGCATTGACGGCACTTTTTACAACAGATATTACAGGGACCGCTCTTTCTGGTATTTTAAAAAATGTATATGCTCTGGGTCTCGGTATTACCGACGCATTGAATCTCGGACAAAATTTTAAAGCAAGTTTTGCTGTGAGGGCGATTCACGAAATGGAACAGATTATTGTAAGTCTCGGCGGCAAAAAAGAAACAGTCTACTCGTTCGCCGGTCTTGGAGATTTGATCGTCACCGGATGGAGTCCTACATCCCGCAATAGAACACTTGGTGAAAAAATCGCCAAAGAAGGAGTCGAGGTTTTGAAAGGTGGGGAAGGAAGCGAGGGTATGCAGTCCATTGTTCATTTGGCACGGAGAATAAAAGGTGGTATTCCGCCGCTCTACAGCGTAGTACTCGACATTATCGAAGGGCAAGAGAAACAGCCGCGTGAACGTTTTATGAAAGTTGTGCAGGAGGGATAGTCGGAGGTTGTTTTGTGTGGTATGATATCGCCATGGTTACTATACAAGGTAAAAAACTTTATCGGTCACAGACAGACAAAGTCTTCACAGGGCTTCTTGGGGGTATTGGTGAATTTTTTGATCTTGACCCTGTACTGTTGCGACTCGGTTTTGTGGTGTTGGTGTTACTCAGCGGCTTTTGGCCAGGGGTAGTCGTGTATATTATCGGTGCACTTATTGTACCGGTGGCGCCAGGAGGTGCTCGGGTGCACGAGCAGGAAAAAGAAGAGAAATCAGAAAAAGAGGGCGAAAAAACAGAGTAATACACAGTACTCTGTTTTTTTATTTGACATCTAACAGTAATAGCGGTACGGTATTAAGCGGTACCTGCCAGGAGTCACCTTGGTAGGAAGCAATGGAGGTACGAAAGTTGTATTCACATGTAGGTCGTGTGCCACAGAGCGACGGCAAGGTCGTTCGTCTTAATCCTTCGCAAGGAAGAAGGATGAACAGGCCTGTTCCCCCTCCGGTGTTTCGGCAGGAAGTCGGCGACATTGGAGATCTCATCGCGCTGCTTCAACACATTCGGTCGCGTCATGGAAGGAAGGTGAGAGCATGGCTCGATCCTAAGATCTGTGGCGTACTGTGTGTACTCACTGGATTCGAAGTCCAAGGGGCGAAAGATGCAGTGTGTGCGCCTGATCAGCCACCTCTGTTGTTACTCGATGATGCAAAGGGAAGTCTTTGCGCACCGAGCAGCTTCAGAGATGCGAAGGCGGATGACCCGAAGCTCCAAGAGTGGGTTCTCAGCGCCATCGTGGGACGAGCGTTTAAGCTGCGGCACTAACGAAGCCCGGTGGTCGCCTAGCCGCGACCACCGGCACCAGAAGCTTTCCGTTCGAAAGAAAAAAGTCCAGCATGTGCTGGGCGCTTTTTTTATTCTAATTTTTTACCTGAAAAGATATCCGTTTCTATTGCATCAATTTTGGCTGCCATAATAAAGTCGTTTTCGGTGAGGCCTTTTACCGCATGAGTAGAGAGTGTTACGTCTACACGATTCCAATCATGCACTGAAAAATCCGGATGATGTCCTTCTTCATCTGCGATATCTGCCATGTTTTCGACAAAATCCATTGCTTCTTCAAAGTTTTTAAATACAAAGTATTTATGAAGTCTCTTATTCTCGATCAAATCCCAGCCAGAAATATTGTCCATGTAGTCTTCGCATGCTTCTCGAGTGAGAGGTTCACCACCTGATTCGCACGGTACACAATGTTGTTTTTCAAGATCAAATGGATGGCTGGCACTAGCACTATCGCGTTCGAGTTCACCGTGTCTACCGTGTCTGAGACCGTTTCTTACCGGAGTTTTACCAATGAGCTCAACAATTTCATCTTCATCATCCAAGACTGTAAACAAATCGAGGTCTTCTTTAGAAATATTGTGCTCATTTTCATAAAGAGTGTCTTTAATATAGGAGACGAGAGGATCCCAAAATTCACTTCCGACAAGCACGACTGGTACATGAGGTATTTTACCCGTCTGAACAAGTGTCAGGATCTCAAATAATTCATCAAGCGTACCGAATCCACCTGGAAAATATACATATGCTTCAGCTGCAAATGACAGCATTACTTTTCTACTAAAGAAATAGTGGAACATGATTTCGTCAGTGACAAATTTGTTTGTTGCCTGTTCTTTAGGTAAGCGAATCGTAAAACCAACTGCATGTCCGTCTGCTTCTTTAGCCCCTTTGTGTGCTGCCTCCATGATGCCTGGTCCACCGCCAGTGATAACAGAGAACCCTTGTTCTTTTGCAAGTCTATAACCAAGACGTTCTGCCTTCTTGTAATACATATTGTCTTCTGGTGTTCGAGCGCTGCCAAAAAACGTAACCGATTTAGGGTGTTTTACCAAAAAATCAAAACCCATTTTAAACTCTTTGGTAATAAGAGAGACTCGCTTGCGTGTTGCATCATGGATTTCGGCAACAGTTAGAGGTTTGTATTTTGGGTCGAGTGGAGTGTTAATATCTTCCATAAAAACGTTAAAAATTGTCTATTTATTGTACCGATAAGTGCTCATGTAAGCAAAACAGTTATGCACGGTTTTGTGATACAATAGCTCTCGTATGAGTCCCGTTAGAGATAGCGGACGCTCAAGGATAAAGACAGTGAATATATTAAAAGTACATTATCAACTTAATTAAGATAGGATTAAGGACACTGTGTCCGCGTCCTATCTCTAACGGGATGAGAAAATTACATACGCATGAATGGATTGGCGTTATTATCGCCATCACGGTGGTTGCTTTTTTAGTAATAGAAGGGGTGTTTGGTGATCTATTCAAAATTGAAGACGATCATTCGCTTGTTAATTTAGAAAATCAAGGGGAACTTATGGATAATGAAAATACTCAGTCGCTCGGAGGACTCACTATAGAAACAATTGCAGAGGGTACTGGTGCTGAAGTGCGTGCGTTTGATGAGCTTACGGTACATTACACAGGGACACTCACAAATGGAACCGTGTTTGATAGTTCAGTTACGCGAGGTACGCCATTTACATTTGTAATTGGTCAAGGCAGTGTTATTGCTGGTTGGGAAGAAGGTTTACTTGGTATGAAAGTTGGTGAAAAGCGACGACTTACTATTGCGCCTGAGAAAGCGTATGGCAGAGCGCAGGGACACGAATTGCAGAACGAGACGCTTGTATTTGAAGTCGAATTGCTAGACATTCAGTAATCGTCTAGTATGGAGCTCTTATGAGCCAACCTATCTCGTTTACAAAAACAAAGGATATACCCGATGCGTTAGGACGCGCGGGTATTATTCATACTCAACATGGTGATATCGAGACACCGGCATTTGTAACTGTGGGGACAAAAGCAACGGTAAAGTCTCTTACGCCAGAACAGGTTAAAGACCTCGGGGCGCAGGTGGTGCTTGCAAACACGTATCATTTATATCTAGAACCTGGCGATGAGATAGTAAAAGAAGCAGGAGGACTCCATGCGTTTATGAATTGGAAAGGACCAACGATTACTGATTCCGGAGGGTTCCAAGTTTTTTCACTCGGTGAGGCGCTCGGCAAAGGTGTCTCAAAAGTAGCGACTGGTGAAGCAGTAACGGACGCGGGTGATGTGGCTCGGACGGATGAGTTTACAAACAAGAGGGCGAAAATAGATGAAGAGGGGGTTACGTTTGTATCACATAAAGATGGCAAAAAACATCGTATGACCCCTGAAGACTCCATGCGTATTCAACACAATATTGGAGCAGATATTATGTTTGCATTTGATGAGTGTACTTCTCCGCATGCAAAGAAGGAGTACCAAAAAGAAGCAATGGAACGGACGCACAGATGGGCAGAAAGATGTATTGCGTATCACAAAGAAAGCGGTCAAGACAAAACACAAGGTCTTTTTGCTGTGGTACAAGGTGGAAGATTTGAAGAACTGCGTAAAGAGAGTGCAAAAGTATTGAGTGAAATGGATTTTGCCGGATTTGGTGTCGGCGGATCGTTTGTTAAAGAGGATATGGATACTGCGGTTGGGTGGGTAAATGAAATCTTGCCCGCAGATAAACCGCGGCATTTGCTCGGCATTGGTGAGCCACTCGATATTTTGAAAGGAGTAGAACAAGGGTGTGACACATTTGATTGTGTAGCAGCAACACGCATGGCGCGTAATGGTGGAGTATATATTGACGGAGGAAAAATAAATCTGCTGAATGCACAGTTTAAAAAAGATTTTACTCCCATAATGGATACTTGTGATTGTTATACGTGTGCGCACTATACGCGTGCGTATATAGCCCATCTCTTTCGAGCAAAAGAAATGTTAGCGGCCACACTCGCGTCTATTCACAATTTACGATTCATAATCAGATTTACTGATGAAATAAGAGAATCTATAAAAGAAGGAACATTTACAGAACATAAAAAGGAGATATTGCAAAAATACGGCTTATTGTAGGCGTATCCACAGTTGTATTTACAAAATTTAAAAAATATGGTAAAAACACTATATGAGTAAACTAGGTGTCTGGGTAAAATCAATTTGGTATATAACCAAAGCGCTTTTGCAGGGCAATGATCCTCTGAAAGATATTGCTCGTCTCAACACTGATCCTTTAACAGGCTTGGACAATAGACGTGGTGCACTTACGATATTAAGTATTGAGTTAGCACAAGCGGCAGATGCGAAAGGCTCTATCACGATTGCATTTATTGATCTTGATGGACTCAAAAAAATAAATGATACAGAAGGCCATGCTGCAGGAGATGAACACATTAAGAGTTTTGCTGACGTATTTCCTCACTATTTTAGACGATATGGTGAGATTGCAACCTTTGCTCGCTTAGGGGGAGATGAGTTTTTGGCTGTTACCACAATGAATCCTAAATCGTTTGAAAATCGTGTGGCATGGATTCAAGAAAATAGTGGCACATCATTTAGTTTTGGAGTACATACACGACAATTTAGAGAACAAAAACGCCTATCACGTGATGAGGCCTATACTATGGCAGAACATATGATCTCTCATGCAGATAAAAAAATGTATGCTGACAAAACGGCACGCAAGGCAGGAAGAGATTTTGAAAAATAAAAATGAGCGAGCGCGCGTCCAGGGACGCGCGCTTTGCTTATCTCATCCATTTGAACCAGGTGTACGGCCAGAACAGCGCCTGAAAAAGTGGATGTTTTTCTCCAGAAAGAACTGAAGTAAGAAATGTGAGTGCAACCATAACGAGGTATAGGCACCCCATTTGCATGTAGGTTATGTCCATATAGGCACCTCTTCTTCAATTAACTTAACACACTGAAGAATTTATTTCCCGAGCATCTTTTTGATAGTAAACATCATGTCGTCTACCATAGGATCGATGCCGTCTGATTCTTTTTGATTCCAAAGCCACTCGAGATATCCTGCATCTCTTGTCGCAATATTCTCAATACTTTCTCCTTTGTATTTTCCAAAGGTAAATTTTTTAAGGAGTGATGGTTCCATGGAAACACGAAGCATTTCTGCTACCGCAGAATCTTCATCACCTGTTTCTGCTTGCATCTTTGTAAAAAGTCTTTCAAAAAGTGCACGGAGTACCTTGACGTCTCCTGTGGCGTCATGGGCGATAGCATCTTTCACGTCTAGATCTAGATAGTACCGGAGGAATTGTAAATTATATTCAGGAATAATTGCATCTTTATCTAAATATCTCGCAACACGCATGGTACAAATGAATTGTGGAACCTCTAATCCCTCCGCTTCTATAATTGCTTTATCAAAGAGTGCATTATGTGCAACAAAAATATGATCTTTGAGGAGTTCTTCTAACTGCTTGTATAAATCACTTCCTTGAAATGGGGACTCGTTTTCAACCATCTTGTTGGTAATGTGAGTAATACTCATTGATTTAACCGAGATAGGGAGCGGTGGTTTGAACATGCCACTGTACATCGTGTCTTCAACCTCAAAAGAAACTTGCGCAAGGCGATCTTTTTCTGGTTCGTTGCCTGTTGTTTCCGTATCTAAAAAAATGAATTTGTGTGCCATACGAGCATTGTACCACGGCACCATTCGGGATATAGTCCGCGCACTTAAGGAACTATATTAATGATCTATATCCACGTGTTCTTAAGTGCGGGATTCCGTGTTTTATATAAGCAATTTTAAATATGTTTTGTGATAGAGTGTAACTGTGCTTATATAAAACACTTCATACTTCCATGTCTGTTTGTAATATCAAAAGTGAATTTGCGCCTGCAGGTGACCCAAGCACTATCGGAAAAGTGCTGGGCGCGACGTGGTAATGTAGATATCTATGGCAGACTCGAACATTTTCAATTTGGTCTCTGAATTTAAGCCTTCTGGAGATCAGCCGCAGGCTATAAAGGCTCTGACAGAAGGTGTTAAATCTGGTCTCAAACACCAGACGCTGTTGGGTGTGACCGGGTCGGGTAAAACATTTACGGCGGCAAACGTGATTCAAAATATTGGCAAACCGACTCTTGTTATTGCACATAATAAAACACTCGCCGCGCAGCTCGCTCAAGAATACAAAGAATTTTTCCCTGAAAACGCAGTGCATTATTTTGTCTCTTATTATGACTATTATCAGCCGGAGGCCTATATGCCGGTTACTGATACATATATCGAAAAAGAAGCGATGATCAATGAGGAGATTGAGCGCCTTCGTCATGCGACAACGCAAGCACTCCTTACAAGACAAGACTGTATTATTGTCGCGTCTGTTTCGTGTATCTATGGTTTGGGTTCTCCTATTGAATACGAAAAAGTAAATATGCGGATTGAGGTCGGACAAGCAATTTCTCGTAATGACTTTGCACGAAAGCTCATTGATATTTTTTATAAACGAACGAATGCCGACCTCACACCAGGAGAATTTCGCGCGCTTGGAAATACGGTTGAGATTATGCCGGTATCAGAGAAAATCGTGTATCGCATAGAATTTGCCGGAAATAATATAGAACATATTACAATAATCGATGCGATTACAAGAAGTGTGTACGAAGATAATGTGCCATCCTTCTTCCTTTTTCCTGCAAAGCACTTTGTGACGCCGGAAAACGAAATAAAGCGTGCAATAAAAAGTATTAAAGAAGAACTTGCTGATAGGCTTGCGGTTTTAGAAAAAGAAGGAAAGATCTTGGAGGCTGAACGACTCAAACGTCGGACAAACTATGATCTCGCCATGATCAAAGAAGTTGGATATACAAATGGTATTGAAAATTATTCTCGCCATTTTGATAACAGAGCTCCTGGTGAACCACCTTATACACTCCTTTCATATTTTCCACATAAATCGGATGGGAGTCCGGATTTCCTCACCATCATTGATGAATCGCACGTCACTATTCCGCAACTCGGTGGCATGTATGCGGGGGATCAGTCTCGTAAACAAAATTTGGTAGATCACGGATTCCGTCTGCCGAGTGCCCGAGATAACAGACCTCTTAACTTTGAAGAAGTTGAAGAGAGGCTAGGACAGCGGATTTATACGAGTGCTACACCTGGAGAATATGAGAAAGAACATTCAAAGGATCCGGCAGGGCAAGCCCGCCTGTCAGCGCCTGAAGGCTTAGTCGATGGCGGACAGGTCGTGGAACAAGTTATTCGTCCGACAGGACTGATTGATCCGCCTATTTTTGTGCGCGGTGTTGTAGAGAGTGGTCCGTATAAAGGTCAGATTCAAGATTTCATAAAAGAGACAGTTGAGGTAGTAAAAGGGGATGGACGAGTAATCGCAACGACGCTCACCAAGAAAATGGCAGAAGATCTCTCTGAATATTTGAAAGAGAAAAAAATAAAAGCAGAGTATCTACACAGCGACATTAAAACCATTGAGCGTATTGAGATTTTGACCGATTTTCGCCGTGGAAAGTTTGATTGTTTGGTTGGCGTGAATCTCCTTCGAGAAGGCCTCGATCTTCCCGAGGTTGAATTTATTGGCATTCTGGATGCAGACAAAGAAGGATTTTTGAGGAGTGAGACGTCACTTATTCAAATCATTGGTCGAGCGGCGCGAAATATAAAGGGGCGCGTAGTTCTCTATGCCGACAACATAACCGGTTCAATGGAGAGGGCAATTGGCGAGACGAATCGTCGCAGAGATATTCAGATTGCGTATAACAAAAAACATAATATTACGCCGAAGACAATTATCAAGAAAATTGCCGATATCACCGAGCACATGAAAAGTGATCATGATAAGGCGGTCGCGGCAGATCTCAAGCGTGATGAAAAAATCTATAAGAAAAATCCAGAAAAACTGATTCGCATCAAAGAGAAACAAATGAATGCGTCAGTGAAAATCTTGGACTTCGAAACGGCAGCGCTCTTGCGTGATGAAATTACAGTGATAATGCAAAAACTAAAACAAGAGGAAAAAGAAAGTAATAAAGTGATAAAACAGGAGAAGGAAAGGAGTCAAAAAAGGAATACTCTGTAAAGAGACAAGTGAAACGAAGTCCCGCACATGTCCGCTTGTGCGGGATGATGAAAAAAGAAGAGAAAGAAGTTGGTAAGGTTATTAAAGCAGAGGGGGAACGAGATAAAAAACGAAATAAACTGTAATTATGGTATAGTATTTCTACCCTAATAACCCCTATACGTCAGAGACGGGGAGTTTTTGCCTTATGACACCTAATAAAAAGAAAGAAGAAAACGAGGATAAAATTATCGTAAAAGGTGCTCGCACACACAATCTAAAAGACATTACGGTAGAAATGCCTCGAAATAAAATGGTGGTGTTTACCGGACTTTCCGGAAGTGGAAAGTCGTCTTTGGCATTTGACACTATTTTTGCCGAAGGGCAACGGCGCTATGTTGAGTCACTTTCTTCTTATGCTCGTCAGTTTTTGCGACAAATGCAAAAACCAGATGTAGATGAAATCGTGGGACTTTCTCCTGCTATTTCTATTGATCAAAAATCTCGATCAAACAACCCTCGATCTACAGTGGCAACCATCACTGAAATTCATGATTATCTTCGTGTGCTCTATGCGCGTATAGGGAAGCCTCATTGTTTAGTGTGTGGACGTGAAATAGAGCGACTTTCAACAGATGAAATCAGAAAGTTTATTGTAGAGCGGATTGAAAAAGTTTCTAAGGACGTGGCGGCTAAAAAAACTCTTCTCCCTACATACATTGAACTATGGGCACCTGTCGTACGTGGACGCAAAGGTGAATATTATCAATTACTCTATGACCTTTTGGGTTCTGGATATACAGAAGTGATGGTGGACGGGGTGCGCAAAAAACTGCGTGAGCAAATCACGCTTTCAAAAACTAAACGACATGATATTGATGTGCTTATCGATGCGATCAGTATTGAGGAATGGCAAGAAGACAAAAAAAGTGCCGGAGAGCGTCTTGTTGAATCACTTGAAAAATCAATGGAAGAATCAGAAGGGCTCGTACGGATTGTCATAAACGAAATGACTCGCCAGAAGGAAAAAGAGTATGTGCCAGAGAGTTTTGTCATGTCGTCAAAATTCTCTTGTCCGCATGATGGCTTTTCTTTCCCTGAAATAGAGCCTCGCCTCTTCTCATTCAACTCTCCATATGGCGCATGTCCAGAATGTAATGGGCTTGGTACGAAGTATTTCTTTGGTGATGAAAAATGTCCTGTGTGTGATGGTGCGCGACTTCGTCCTGAGGCGCTCAAGGTACTTATTGGCGGGAAAAATATAGTGGAGTTTGCATCTCTTTCCATTAAGGATGCATATGACTTTTTCGTAGAACTCGACCTTTCAAAAAGAGATCAGGAAATTTCAAAGGTTGTTGTGAAAGAAATCACATCACGACTGGAGTTTATGTTGAACGTCGGTATTGAGTATCTTTCGCTCGACAGGCGCGCCCATACACTTTCAGGTGGTGAGGCTCAGCGTATCAGGCTTGCCAGTCAGCTTGGCTCAGGGCTCGTAGGAGCGCTCTACGTGCTCGATGAACCAACGATTGGTCTTCACTCTCGTGATAACGATAGACTTATTGAAACGCTGCTACATCTGCGTGACTTAGGAAATACGATTATTGTGGTTGAGCACGATGAAGATACTATTTATGCATCAGACTATATTGTCGATATTGGACCTGGTGCAGGTGTACACGGAGGAGAAGTTGTAGTTTCTGGGTGGCTTGATGAACTGCTTTCAAAAAAGAAATTAGAGAAAGGTGAAGAATCACTTACTCTTGAATACCTCCGTAAAGAAAAAGAAGTTCCTATCCCAGACGAACGAAGAATGCAAGATAAAGGATCACTCAAAATAAAAGGGGGTAAGGTGTTTAATATTCAAAATATGAACATAGACGTACCGCTCAGCCGTTTTGTTTCTGTGACGGGTGTGTCGGGATCCGGTAAGTCTTCGTTTGTGTACGAGATTCTCTACAAAAACTTACAGGCACGATTTGAGAAAAAATATCGTTCAAATGATGTGTACAATTGTTCAAGTTTTACCGGGACTGAATATATCAGTCGTTCTATCTTGATCGATCAGTCGCCGATCGGGAGAACGCCACGCAGTAACCCGGCGACATACACGGGTTCGTGGACCTATATCAGGCAACTGTTTGCAGAGACTAGTGAAGCGCGTGTGCGTGGTTGGGGACCTGGAAGATTCTCATTTAATACCAAAGGCGGTCGTTGTGAGACGTGTCAGGGCAATGGAGAGATTGCCGTTGAAATGCATTTTTTGCCAACGGTGTATGTGCCGTGTGATGTATGTAACGGAAAACGATTTACCAAAGATACACTTGAGGTTAAATATAAAAAGAAAAATATCTTTGAAGTTTTGAAGATGACTGTCGAAGAAGCCGTTACATTCTTCGAAGACATTCCTGCTATTTATGACAGACTCAAAACACTTGAGGAAGTGGGTCTCGGCTATCTAGAGCTCGGTCAATCAGCAACCACACTCTCTGGTGGTGAGGCACAACGTGTGAAGATCTCTTCAGAGCTCTATAGACCACACATGCAAAAGACTTTGTATATTCTCGATGAACCGTCTATCGGTCTTCATTATGAAGACGTACGGAAATTGATTGAGATTCTTGATCGTCTCGTACAAAAAGGCAACTCGGTCATCGTGATCGAGCACAATATGGATATTATAAAAAGTTCGGACTATGTGATCGACATTGGACCAGAAGGTGGTGAAGGTGGTGGAAAAATTGTAGCAAAGGGTACTCCAGAAGAAGTAGCTAACAATAAAAATTCTTATACAGGGCAGTATTTAAAGAAAATTTTATAAACGAGAAACAGCCAACTCATTTTCACAAGTTGGCCGTTGTGTAGATTTTCACTATCCGTAGAGGTGATTCACAGGGAAGGGGGAAGTGCTTGACTTGTTCCCCGACAAACTCTTCGATTCGTATGAGAGCTTTCTCCTCCATGAGATTGCTGAGTATCCGATCGAACGATCTTTTGTCGGCTTCCTCAAATAAATCATAGGGACGATTTGTCCAGGTCAGCCGTGCACCCAATCTGCCCGCCCTGTGTACTGCCGTCACCACGGTGTTTTCACCGAGATACACGAGAAAGTAAAGATTGACCTTCTTGCGCATCACTAAGTACCACAACCGTAGATCTTGAAGTTTGCGTAGTATAAGAGATAGCATACCTCTCTTTCTCCTTTGTACAGACTGTTCCACATTGTAACAAAAAACAAGCCGGCGCGGAGTTTCGGGCAACTCCGGCCGGTTAGGAGCAAACTTACTCTCCAGATGTGTTAGTTTGGTCCTTATCTTTTGGGGGTGCTGGGTGAGAAGGCACCACCTGTATTTCCCTTTGAACAGTAATTGGTCGTGGCCGACTGGATCGCGCGACCAGATCAGGATCTGTGTCAGAGGGGGGTTGTGGTACGCCAGCTGTTCCGATGAAGTACATTTTCTATCCTCCCGAAGTGTCAGGGGTCCAAGGAAAGATGATAACATATTTTTTAAATGAATGGATGCCGGATCGTCCGAGCTGGCACCCACCTTTGTGCCTCCTTGGGCGCTTTAGCACCCAGCCATTCCGCGCTGAATCGTGCGCAAGAATGAGTCTTCTTGTTTTGATGTTTCGGGCATATGTCACCTACCTGTATTGATTTATATCATTTTTTGTTTTATTGTCAATATGTGCACACTGCTCAATTTAAAAAAATAACAGCAAATTTACCAGATACTCCTGGTGTTTATTTTTTCATTGGCTCGCCGAAACAACGTGAAGGCGGCTCGGGGAAAAACTTGTCTACAGAGTCATCTAAAATCCTCTATATCGGCAAAGCAACGTCTCTCAAGAGTCGTGTTAAAAGTTATTTTGCTTCTGATCTATTTGAGCGTCGCGGGCCAAAGATAGTCAAAATGATTGAAGAGGCACATGATGTTACGTTTGAAAAAACAGAGTCTGCACTTGAGGCGATGATTTTAGAAGCGGTTCTTATCAAAAAACACAAGCCGCTCTATAACACGCTTGGCATTGATGACAAGAGCTACCAGTATGTGGTGATAACTGATGAAGAGTTTCCGCGTGTTGTGCTCGTGCGTGCAAATGATCTCATGCAGGCTGAAATGGGTGCCTATGAATTGCCGTACAAAATTAAAAAGAAATTTGGACCGTATCCTTACGGATCTTCGCTTAAAGAGGCACTTCGTATTATTCGGAAAATTTTTCCATTTCGTGATGAAAAAGCAGTAATCGCACACAATGAACGTTTTTATCGAACACTAGGGTTGTCTCCAAACATTGATGGTGCGGAAGCAAAAAAAACATATGCAAGAACTATTCGTCACATCATCTTGTTTTTTGAAGGTAAAAAGAAAACGTTGATAAAAGAGCTTGAGCGAGAGATGAAAAGTTTGGCGCGTGAGCAAAAATTTGAAGAAGCAGAGAGAGCAAAACATACCATGTTTGCTCTTACACATATTCGTGATATTTCACTCATAAAACGAGATTTTTATGCAGACGAGACACGCACACAAACTGGTTTCAGGATCGAGGCATACGACATTGCGCATACTGCAGGTAAAGACGTTGTCGGGGTCATGACCGTGCTTGTTGACGGTGAGCCGGACAAAGGTCAATACAGAAAATTTAATATAAAGGGTGGTACGGGAAATAACGACGTGGCGGCGCTTAAAGAAATTTTAAACAGGCGCCTGGAACGAACTGAGTGGCCAATGCCAAAACTTATTGTGGTAGATGGTGGAAAACCGCAGATGAATGCGGCAGAAGATGTACTAGAAAAAGCGGGTGTGCAGATACCAGTTGTATGTGTGACAAAGGATGAATTTCATCGACCGAGAACTATTGGCGGTTCAAAAGAAGTGATAAAAAATCAAGAAGACGATATTATTTTTGCAAACGCAGAAGCGCACCGATTCGCACTCGCATTTCATAAAAATAAAAGAGGAAAAATAAAATAAAACATAAGGCGCCGCACGACTAACTTCACGGGGAGGTGTGAAATACTAATCGTGCGGCGCTGCCTCTCGGTCTCCGACACGCGCCGGGCGCGAGAGCGAAGGAGGAGGAACCAAGAGGCGAACTAAAATCTGCTAACATAGATGATATATACATGTACCACAGATTTCAATTGATTTTTTTACTATTTTATTTTATAAAAGATAATCTTCCACATCACGAAAATTGTTCAAGTGATATATAATAAAGCATATGTCAAAACTTACCGTCGGTGTTTTACGTGGTGGACCATCGCATGAATACGAAGTCTCTCTCAATACTGGTAGAACAGTTCTTCAGCATATGCCCGATACATATAGACCAGTAGACATTTTTATCTCCAAAGATGGCGAGTGGCATATTGATGGCATTGTGAGAAAACCAATGGATGCACTTCGTGGTGTAGATGTTGCTTTTAATGCGCTCCATGGTGAATATGGGGAAGATGGTCAGGTACAACGACTGCTTGAAGATATCGGCATTCCGTTTACTGGCTCTGATGCTATAGGAGCAGCGCTTTCTATGCACAAGGCACAGGCAAAAGAAATGTTTAAAAAAGCAGGTATTAAGGTTCCATCACATAGAATTGTGCAAAGAGAAGAACCTCGCAATAATCTTGTTAGAGAAGTCTTTGAAACAATGTTTTTACCTCTTATGATCAAGCCGGTAGCCGCAGGTTCGTCTGTCGGCATGACTATTTTATTTAATTATCACGATATTCCAAAAGCACTTGATGATGCATTTGAATTTAGTGATAGTGTATTAATTGAACATTTTATTAGAGGACGTGAAGCAACATGTAGTATCGTTGAGGACTTTAGAAACAGTCGTCATTACGCACTTTTACCAATCGAGATCGTGTGTCATCCGCATAAGAAGTTTTTAGATTACGAAGCAAAATACGATACGGGTGCTGATTCATTTTGTCCGGGTAATTTTTCATACGAAGAAAAACAGAGAATTGAACAAGCCGCAATCTTGGCGCATGATGTGCTTGGACTTCGACATTATTCTCGATCCGATTTTATACTGACCCCTAAGGGAGAAGTTTATATTTTAGAAACAAATTCACTTCCTGGACTAACTGACCATTCATTTTTACCAAAATCACTCACCGCTGTTGGGTCCAACATGCCCGAGTTTCTAGATCATGTAATACATTTAGCAGTGAGATAGGGTTCTCACCTAATATTGAGTACATTTTGGTCAGTAATGGCTTGATCAAGTGATTGACTCCATGAATTATCAGTAAAGGTCAACTCCTGTAGTTCCTGACTACTTGTGTACACTATAAATGAATTCTTATTTCGAACATCAGTTTTGTATGTAAACGTGTTGTTGCGTATAACAACGTCATTAGAAAGTTCAAACCATAAAAGGGTAGTACGTGGCGCATCCGTTTCAGGAGTACTCATGTGGCGAACCGTATTTTCAGTTATAAAAACATTGTCTGTATTTGTTAGTAATATTTCAAGAGCATTATTTTCAAGAATGTTATTCTCAATATATATATATCTTTTATACGTTCATGTGCATTATAAGCGTGTATACCGGCACCCGCATGTTCACGTATTATATTTCCCTTAATTACAATATCGGACATACTTTTTTGTAATAATCGGACAGATAAATTCCGTGAACATGCCATGGACTGTAATTGGTTAAACCGTTTTGTTCAATACGATTATTTTCAATAAGGATGTCGTGTGCAGATACAACGAGAATGCCTTGTCCGCAAAATTCTTTTACTACGCATGAGTCTCCATTATTATGAATATAGTTGTTTCTTACGATATTATGTGAACCGTTTACAACGATTCCATCCCATCCGTTTCGAATTTCAAATCCGTCAATTATTTGCCACTCTCCATTTAGAGCAACAAAATCTTTGTATGTCGTTCCACGAGGTTCGATTATCGGATTTTCATCTGTAAAATTCTTTAATGTAATAGGTGCATTTTTGGTTCCACTAGTGTTCCATTCAATTTTTTCATTATAAACTCCTTCTCGAACTAAGATCGTATCACCTGGCTTGGCATTATCGAGGGCTTCTTGAATAGTTGAAAATTGTGCGTTTGGTATTTTGGCTACGATCAAAGGGTCATCTGACTCGGCCTGTACAGTAGCTGTTTCGTTTGTATGTTGCAGTGTTACCTCCGAATCAGTTTGTTTTGACGTACTGCTACGTACAATGATTACGAGTAAAACACACACGAGAATCAACAAAATCCCTTTTTTAATCATGCTCATATTGTATATCAGATCTAGGAATAATCCTTTGGAGAGCAGTTTAGTGTACTTGCTTACCTAGTTTTGCTCTTTTAGTATTACATTTGTAGCACTTCGTATGAAGCGGATCAAAACAAACAATCAGAAAAAAGTTGCCATATTTGATATAGACGGAACAATTTTCCGGTCTAGTTTATTGATCGAAGTAGTAGAGGCACTTATTGATAAGGGTATTTTTCCTGATACTGCCAGAAAAACATATATTCGTGCACAAAAGGCGTGGCATGATCGTACCGGTAGTTATGAAGATTATATTGATAAAGTAGTTGCAAGTTTTTTAAAACATATAAAAGGTGTGTACTATAAAGATTTTATTAATACTGCTGAAGAAGTTGTAGAACGAGAAAAATTTACCGTATATCGATACACTAGAGATCTTATTGCTGAGTTAAAAAAGAAAAAGTATTTTCTTTTGGCAATATCGCAGTCTCCGAAAGGAATACTTGATAAATTTTGCAAACATTTAGGATTCGATAAAGTGTATGGCAGATTTTATGAAACTGGACCCATGGATGCATTTACGGGGCGTGTTGTTGATGAACATTTGATAGGGAATAAAGCCAATATAGTTTGGCGGGCAGTTGAGAAAGAGAACCTTACTTTAAAAGATTCTATTGGCGTAGGAGATACTGAGGGTGACATTCCGGTCTTGGAGCTTGTCGATAGGCCAATCTGTTTTAATCCAAATGCACTCCTCTATAAATGGGCCAAGAAATCAGGTGCCGAAGTGATAGTTGAGCGCAAGGATGTTGTATACAAAATACAATAAATTCAAACACAACGGTGACATTATTTTAAGCTAGTTTGGTAGAGACACGATGTCTTCGCCAGGGAACAGTTTATCTTCAGTGTTACCAGTCTTGAAGTAGATACCCACCTTTGGAAATGTGGGAGCTATGTATTGTGGTAGCCAGCCATTATCACAATTGTTTTGGTTTACAACTGCACTTGTATGATCCCATGTTGGAATTTCACCAGCGGCTCTATTTTCATTAGGAACCTTTTTCACACAGTACCATGCGCCGATCGGCACAGACAGCTCGTTCCGTGCAGTGGGATTTTCAGGACCGTAGTGACTCACTTCTAATCGCCGTTTAAGACCAAAGGCACCAGTTTTGTTCCATGTGTCCTTATTCATAATATCCCCCTTGTGTTCATCTGGAATAAAGAATGTGGATGCTTCACAAATAGTTAAACCAAAATCCCATGAAAGAAAACTGTTTGCCGTTCCATACCATTGTTCACATCTCTTATAATCATTCCAGTCTTCTTGGTCGGGTGATGCAATAATAAATTGGTCACGGCCAGGCCATGTGATGCCATACGTGTCGTCGTATCCACCAAATTCTCCTGCGCGCGTCATTCGTTGATTGCGCATTTCTGGATATCCAAAAAACATCCATCCTTGCCAGAAGGAAACTCCTCCAGACTGATCCTTTGCGTACACCTCATATGAGTGAAGCGGACCACTTCTTCCGTGTGGATTACTTTGTGCGTGGAAACGGATATAGAGCTCAACACCGCTGGCTGTCATTGAGTAACCCTTGTATGCCTGGTGTTTCATCTCGTTTTCTTTTGGAGTTGATTCATCTCCGCCCCAAATGACGGGGTGGCCAAATTTTTCTATACTCCATTCGTTTGCCCATGCCGGCGGTTCATCTCCGTGTTCGTGTGGATTGAGTCCATCGTGTGCGCCTGGTGCATGCCAGCGTGTCATTGACAATGCTTCTGTGTTGTATGAAATGGGAGCATGAGTAACTTGATTTTTAGATGTTGTTTCTAGGTTATCTTTTATTTTTTCTGTGTGAGTAGTCGTTTCTAGAACAGCATCATGTTCATATACTTTTGTATTAGTTACAAGGTTGTTATCCTGTTTTTCTTGTATCCGTTCTGTTTTTTCAGATGCTTCAATTGGTTTGTTATTTTTAGAAACTATATGTGCCCCTAAACCTATAAGTAACAAGATAACTACGGCGACAATCAATTGTATTTTTGAAAATATCATAGAACCAGATTATCTCATTAATTAAGTCTTGCAAAGAATATGGATTGTTGTGTATTTATATAATAAAAATGATGCCGAGTTAAAAATCAGGAATTCATCTTTTCTTAATGATTATCTTCATATACTTAAAAGGAGTTAGTATTATTAGTCTCGCTAATGTTTCTTTTAAACAAAATATGAATTATCAAAAAGGAAATGGTCTCGTGTGGACGACGCTTGTTATTGCAATTATTGCTCTCATCCTCGCCTGGGTTGCATACAATAGAACTGGTGTAAATATTGAGGAGCAGGTGCAGGCAGAAATAAATGAGGCGTTTGCAGAGCTTAATATTGAGCTCGATACACTCGAGAGGCAAATACGCGAAGGGACAGCGGATACTCTGCAGGATGGCGCAGATGAAGTTCGGACAGATGAATAGATAAAAAATTCAAAAAGGGGCATAACCCCTTTTTGAATTCATGGCTTCTTCATGATGTTTAGTGTATTGTTGTAATTACGACTAACAAAAAAATAAAAAAAGGGGATACCCCTGATCCTTTAAATGATCCAGAATACGGCCATATTCTGACGCGCGCAATAATTGACACTATCCACGAACCACTTATTGTTCTCGATGGCGATCTGCGTGTTGTTGCGACGAGTCGTTCTTTTTGTGATGCGTTCGGTCTTGATCATGATAGTACCTATGATCGTTTGTTTTATGAACTGGGTAATCAAGAATGGAATATCCCTTCTTTACGAATTTTACTTGAAGAAGTTATTCCAAAACATACGGTTTCACGGATATGAAGTAACTGCTGATTTTACGTTACTCGGCAAACGTACTATGAGTATAAATGCACAAGAAGTGATCTATAAAAACGGCAGAAGAAAAATGCTTCTCTCTATTTTTGACATAACTAATCAACGAGACTTAGAATCTGAAAAAGAAAACCTCGTACAGCAAAAAGACTTACTATTAAAGGAAATGCGTCATCGAATCGCAAATAGTTTGCAGTTGATTGCAAGCATTCTATTGATTAAGGCTGATATTGTTAAATCCAAAGAAACAAAAGCTCATCTCGAAGATGTTCACGAGAGGATTATGTCAGTTGCAACAGTGCAGAGACAGCTTAATGCTGGCGGGTTGGGTGAACAAGTATTGATCGGTCCCTATTTAAGAAGTTTATGTAAAAGCCTTGCACGATCTATGATTGGGAATCGTAAACCTATCACCCTTTCAGTCAAAGCAAAGAAAGCAATTGTGTCGCCCGAAGCCGCCATTAGTCTCGGTCTCATTACTGCAGAACTTGTCATCAATTCTATTAAACATGCATTTCCTGCCAATAAGACAGGTAAGGTGCTCGTTACCTATGAAGTTACAAATTCAGGATGGGTATTGTGTGTCACGGACAATGGTGTCGGACGTAAACAATATTCAGAACAAGAGCGTAGTGGATTGGGTACCAGTATTGTAAAAGCTTTGGCGAATCAATTAAGTGCGTATATCAAAACAGAAAGTAGTTCAAGGGGCACCTCAGTATCATTTATACACGCAGAGAATGGGTAGGTTTCACGATACCCTTATTTTTATACGTAAATATGCTATGTAACCTTCAGAAAAAAGAGGTATAAAAGTGAAAGCGCCGGGGTTCATCCGGCGCTTCGGAAAAAGGTCCGCTTGCGCTATTGACCTTGGAGCCATTTGGGTGCAAGGTCGAAGACGTTTTGCTGTCTCGTAGTCCTCGCCGTCACTCGTAAAATTTCACGACAGAGGAGATTCGCCCGCGACTCAAGATTTTTTCGTCAAAAAATTTTGGTCTGGGCACCGGCTCACTCCTGAATTGTGCTCAATTCAGCCTTTGGTCGTTCCGCCGTTCGAATCTCCTAGTGCCCTACAAAAATATAATTGCTCCACGTATTCGCATGGAGCTCATTATTTTTGTGGACCCTAGGAGATTCGAACTCCTGACCTCCTCATTGCAAATGAGGCGCTCTACCAACTAAGCTAAGGGCCCGTTAGAAACTGGCACATAGTATACATATATTGTCTATTTCTGACAATAAACAATTCTGTATATTATCACCACCAAACATTCCATAAAAAATTCATGCGTCTGTAGTATCATAAAGATATGAAATTGCCTTTCTCTCCAGGTATCTTTTACATTAGTCTGGTTGCGGTCATTGCTGCATTCGGCATGGTGATTGTGAAGTATGAATCAGATAAACAAGAGATTGTCTCTATCATTCAAGACCTGGTTGTGGCTCAACAAGAAAATCTTGCATCTACACAGCAGGAACTCGAAGATTTGCGTGCAGAAAGTACAGAGCTGGCACTCCTCAAGGAAACAGAGATTCAAGAACAAAATGAACGTCTACAAGACCTTTCAAGTCGTTTAGCAACACTGCAAACAACACCTAAGACAAATAGCACGACGGATATTGTAAATTCTTGGAATAGTGCAGTGTATAGAGTGGTATGTCGTTACACAACCTCACGAGGCACTGCATTTACGCAAACAGGATCTGGACTCGGGTTTAATTTGAGCGACAGCGCTATTTTTATGACAAACAAGCATGTGCTTACCCCTGAAGATCCGGGAATTTTGGACAAATGTACCGTGAGTCAAAACGGAGTAGACCTTTTTGCACTTGATCTGCAAAAAACACGTGTAGATGTGTCTCTTGATTTTGCGTATAACACATTTTCTGGACCACAAAATGTATTTAAAAAGAAACTCGTAAACGAACATATTTGTCGAAGCTCGTCGGTGTCGCAAGGAGAGTCTATTGTCATCCTTGGATATCCGATCACGGGTGTCAAAAATAGCGCCACTGTAACAGAGGGAATTATTGCCGGCTTTGAGGATGATTACTATGTGACATCTGCCAAAATCGAGCAAGGTAATTCTGGTGGTGCAGCAGTACTCACGTCCCAATCGTGTCTCTTGGGGCTCCCAACGTTTGCACAGGTGGGAAAGGTGGAATCTCTTGCGCGTATTTTGAAGCTTGAAAAGTTGATTGACTTATAAAGAGATTCTTGTAAGAACCGCTGCTCTCCAATAGTCGTCCTAGTCTGACCGAGGCGACTTTTTTATCCACTTTGACTCTATATATGAAGCGCGATATGATACCCATCTTTGTGTATGGAAATGAACACTGAAAAAACACCTGATATACAACCTTTGATTAAGAAGCGTGACGCGCTCCGTCACCGCATGTTTCTCCTAATACTTGAAATCGCTCTGTGGTTTGGTATCCCAGCCTTTGGTGCATTTTTCTTGGGAAATTACATAGATGACATATATGGCACAGGGCACAGATACCTGCTCATCTTTTTGATAATTGCATTTGTACTCTCGTGGGTTGCTATTATCTGGCGGACAAAAACTTTGTCTAAAAAGCTCGCGGAAGCAGAGAAAGAAGTGAGAGAGTTTAAAGAAAGCCAAAAATAATATGGGATTTTTACAAATAGGAGGAGACATACCAAAAGTTGAGCCAGACATCATATTTACTGTCTTTAGCTTTCCTATATCAAATACATTTCTAGGGATTACACTAGTTTTGCTTATGGTACTCAGTTTTTCTTATTTTGTGGTACGTAAGTTTTCTATTACACCGAGAAATCATACTCAAACGGTTGTGGAGATGGTGTATGTTGGTATGGAAGATTTACTCGAACAGGTGGCAGGGAGACGCGACGTAGCAGTATTTCTCGCTCCTGTAATTCTTGGTATGTTTGTTTTTATAGGTGTTGCTAACCTGCTCTCTCTGATTCCAATTTTCAATACAGTCACCTATGACGGTGTCGCAATATTTCGAACGCCGACGGCAGACTTCAATACTACATTTGCCATGGCGCTTGTGATGATTCTCTTTATTCAGATGCAATCTATCGTTAAGGGTGGTTTCTTCCAGTACCTCGGTAAGTTCTTTCAATTCCATGAAGTTTACAAAGGATTTAAAAAAAGTATGGGAGATGGGTTTATGGCGATCATCAACTTTCTCATTGGTCTTTTGGATATTATTTCAGAAGGTGCACGAGTAGTATCGCTTTCTTTGCGTCTCTTTGGTAACATATATGCCGGCGAAGTTTTGGTGGTTATTCTCCTTGGCGCTTTCGCCTACGCACTCCCATCTGTCTGGATATCTCTTTCAATCCTCTTTGGAGTGGTGCAAGCAGTAGTGTTCGGTGCATTGTCAGCGGCATACTATTCTATCTCTATGCCACCCCCCGATGGGGAAGCAGCGAGTTAGTTTTATTATTGATTATTAATTTAAGTTATTTATATGGAAGGTGAAATCATGAATAATGTAGAGGCAGCACGACTCATTGCAAAGGGTCTCACGTCTCTTTCTATGTTCGGTTCAGGTATTGGTGAAGGTTATTTGATCGGTAAGGCGCTCGAAGCTATTGGACGCAATCCAGATCAGACCGGCTCAATCTTCTCAAAGATGATTATTGGTGTGGCTATGGCGGAATCGACAGCCATCTACGCTTTGGTCATGTTCTTCATTATCTAGGACGAGAAAATATTCTGTTTGCGGCGTTGCCGATTCCGCCTGCTTCTGCAATGTAGAAAGGACTACATTTTAGTCGCAGTGCTCATCGGCGCCTTGCATCCAAAGCATTTTCTCGCCCTAGACTAGAGTTGTTTAATTTTAGGTAACACAATATGCAAATTTTAGAAATTCTTGGAAAAATTGGTTTCGATTGGAAACTCGCGCTTGCGAACCTCATCAACATTGGGATTATTTTCCTCGTGCTCTATAAATTTGCATTTAAACCAATTAAGCAAAAAATAGTGGAGCGAGAAGCTGCCATTAAAAAAGGTTTGAATGAAGCACATAAGGCAGAGATTGCACGTCAAGAAGCAGAAGATGAAAAGGATGAAGTGCTTGCGCAGGCAAAGCGAGACGCAGTGCTTATGCTCGAAGAGGCAGAGAAGCAGAGAAAGAACATTTTAAAAGATGCAGAAACAAAGGCTCTCAAAGAACGAGAGAATATCCTTCATAAGGCACAACTGGAAATTGAAGGAAAACAAGCAGAAATGGAGCGTGTTCTTAGTGAAAAGTCTGCAGAACTTATTTCACGTGGCGTGAGCGCTATGCTCCAAGAGGAAATGACACCAGAGATAAACGACCGCATCATTAAAAAAATGACGAGCCATGGCAAATAGTCTAAAGGCAAAAGATCTAGCACGTCTCGTGCTACACAAAGTGCAGAGTGGTGAAGATCCAAAAGAAGTACTTGTACACATGGAATCTTATCTGGAGAAAGTGAATCGATCTGATCTGTATCTGCTCGTGCTCAGATACACAAAAATACTCTATGAGCAGAATGTGTCACGACATTCTGCAGAAATAACATCATCACACGATATAAAATCCGGTACGGTAAATGAAATTGTAGAAAAACTTACGGATGAAAAAGTTGTTCACAGAGAAACGGTAGATAAGGAAATGATTGGGGGATTCGAAGCTATATATAAAGACAGAAAAATCGGTATTAATCTCGCAAAAAATATAGAAGCGTTTAAAAAGCATTTAACAAAATAATTTATAAGGTATGTCCTCAAAGCAATTCATAGAACAACTCGAAAAGAAAATAGATTCATTCTCTCGTAAAGAAACTGATGCAGAAATCGGACGCGTGGTTGATGCGGGAGATGGTATTGCACATGTCTCTGGTCTTTCGGGAGTCGAAAGTATGGAAATGCTTGAGTTTTCTGGAGGTGTATCTGGAATTGCGTTTAACCTAGAGGCAGACTCAGTTGGTGCGGTTATTTTAGGAGAATTTGCACATATTACAGAAGGAACAACGGTTACTCGAACCAAAAAGATTCTTTCAGTACCAGTGGGTAAAGCGCTTGTGGGACGTATTGTAAATCCACTCTGTGAACCGATAGACGGTAAAGGATTAATCGATACAGCAGAACACGGACGTATTGAAAAGAAAGCACCAGGCGTGATGAGTCGTGAACCGGTTAATCAGCCGCTCCAAACTGGTATTAAGGCAATTGACGTGCTTGTGCCGGTGGGACGAGGACAGCGAGAACTTATTATCGGGGACAGACAAACCGGAAAAACCACAGTAGCGATTGACACAATTTTGAATCAAAAGGGGCGAGGAGTTAAATGTATCTATGTAGCAATTGGTCAGAAAAAATCAAACGTAGCTCGTATTGCGAAGCGCCTCGAAGATGCGGGAGCTATGGAATACACCACCATTGTGGCATCGGGAGCGTCTGAGAGTGCGGCGCTTACATACCTTGCGCCATATACAGGGGCAACTATTGCTGAATATTTTATGGACAAGGGCGAAGACACGCTCGTAGTCTATGATGATCTTTCAAAACATGCAGTTGCATATCGAGAAATTTCTTTGCTTCTTCGCAGACCTCCAGGACGTGAAGCATATCCAGGAGATGTGTTTTATATTCATTCACGCCTGTTGGAGCGTGCATGTCGCCGCAATGTTGAGCACGGAGGAGGTTCTATGACAGCACTGCCTATCATTGAAACGCAGGCAGGAGATGTCTCTGCGTATATTCCAACAAACGTCATTTCTATTACAGACGGACAGATTTTCTTGGAATCGAACCTTTTCTTTAAAGGCATTCGTCCAGCTATCAACGTGGGACTCTCTGTATCTCGTGTGGGAGGCTCAGCACAGCTCAAGAGTATGAAAAAAGCAGCAGGACGGGTGAAGCTTGACCTTGCGCAGTTCCGAGAACTTGAGTCATTCTCACAGTTTGCGGGAGACTTGGACAAAGAGACCAAAGCACGCCTTGATCGCGGAGCACGACTCGTAGAAGCGTTGAAGCAGGGACAAAACGCACCGATCGATACGCCACTCCAGATTATCTGGATGTATGCAGTGTCAAATGGATTGTTTGATGATGCGGATATTGTCGACATGACAGCTATAGAGAAAAGCTTGTACACGTATCTCGAATCAAATCAAAAAGAATTGCTAAAGGAACTTTTGAACACATGGAGCGAAGAGGTGGAAGGAAAAATAAAAGAAGCAGTGGCTAAATTTAAGATACAAATGTAAATATACTAATATACGAATAATACAAATCTACAAATGACTACAAATAATTCCACTGTATTTCTGATTCGTAGCCATTCGTTATCATTCGTACCATTTGTAGATTAGTATAATGAAATTATGTCGAGTTCTAAAGTTATCAAGGGAAAAATAAAAACAGTCGGAAGCATTAAGAAAATGACGCGTGCCATGGAAATGATCGCGCGTACCAAGATGAAGAAAAACATTGATAATGCGCTCTCTGCC
Organism: Candidatus Zambryskibacteria bacterium CG10_big_fil_rev_8_21_14_0_10_42_12; assembly: GCA_002787695.1. Classification (GTDB taxonomy): domain Bacteria; phylum Patescibacteriota; class Minisyncoccia; order Phycocordibacterales; family 1-14-0-10-42-12; genus 1-14-0-10-42-12. The sequence goes on from PCXL01000011.1 coordinate 208,928, forward strand.
AGGCCTTATGCTGTGTATGCACGTGAACTCTTGGTAAATTTGACTCGTAAAGAAAGAATCTCTCACGAACTTTTGAATATGGGCAAAGGAGAAAAAAACCTCGTGGTGCTCGTCGCATCAGACCGCGGACTTTGTGGTGGGTACAATACAAATATACTTCGTAAGTATCATTCAGTATTGAACGAAGGAAATCATACAGATTTGATTGTTATCGGTCGTCGTGCGGAAAATATGGCTCGAAAAACAGGAAAAAAAGTTTTGTATGCCGTGACACCACTCGGAGACAGTATTACGACAGATATTGCAGATCAAATTAGCACAAAAGTTACCGAGGCTTTTTTGTCGGGAGAATATAAAAAAGTAGTTGCTATCTATACGAACTTTATTTCATCACTCAAACAGGTGACAACAGTAAAAACTATTTTACCTATTAGTGCTGAAACTTTGGAGGAAACTATCGTGCGGGCGGGAGACGAAGATGGTGGAATCAATATAGCTGAGACTACAAGAAACCTCTCACTCTATACGCTCGAGCCAAATGCAGAAGAAGTCTTAGGAGCATTTGTGCCACATTTAGTCACGACAGAGATTCTCCAAGTGCTTTTAGAAGCAAAAGCGAGTGAGGAAAGTATGCGTATGTTTGCCATGAAGAATGCAACTGATTCGGCAGGGAAGTTACAAGATAAACTGACGATATCTTTTAACAAGGCGCGTCAGGCAGGTATTACGAGAGAAATTGCAGAGATTTCGTCGGGAGCGGACGCGCTGCAAATGTAAAGTGTAAAAATCAAAATGCAAAATGACAAATTGAAATTTAAAGATATAATGCATCGGCATCAATTTTGATTTTTGATATTTACATTTTGAATTATAATAAGCAACTTAGTTAAAATTTATGAATAACACTGCAGAAAAGAAAAACACCGGTACCATCACTCAGATCATGGGCCCAGTCGTAGATGTAAGTTTTGAAAATAAACTTCCACAAATCTATGAAGCACTCCACATAGAAAAAGCAGACGGCTCCATACTCGTACTCGAAGTAGAAAAGCATATCGGACTTTCAGAAGTGCGCACGGTTGCCATGGATTCAACTGACGGACTTAAACGTGGCGACGAGGCAAAAGCAACTGGTGCACCTATTTCTGTTCCAGTAGGAGCACCAGTTCTCGGGCGCATGTTTGATGTGGTAGGAAATCCAATCGACGAAAAGCCTGCTCCGGTGACAGAGAAAAAATATCCGATCCACAGAAGTGCGCCACTTTTGGAAAACCAAGGTTCTGGAACTGATACGTTTGAAACGGGTATCAAGGTGATTGACCTCATGTGCCCATTTTTGAAGGGAGGGAAAGTCGGTCTCTTTGGAGGTGCTGGCGTGGGTAAGACGGTTATCATTCAGGAACTCATTCACAATATTGCGAGTGAGCATGGCGGATATTCTATGTTTGCTGGAGTGGGAGAACGAACTCGTGAAGGAAATGACCTCTACAAAGAAATGGAAGAGTCGGGTGTGCTTGATAAAACAGCGCTTGTCTTCGGACAAATGAATGAACCGCCGGGAGCACGTGCGCGTGTTGCGCTTACGGCGCTCGCCATGGCGGAATATTTCCGTGATGAAGAAAACAGAGACATGTTGCTCTTTATCGACAACATTTTCCGATTTACTCAGGCAGGTTCAGAACTCTCTGCTCTTCTCGGACGAATGCCAAGTGCTGTGGGTTACCAGCCAACACTCGCTACCGAAATGGGTATGCTCCAAGAGCGTATTACTTCAACAAAAAACGGATCTATTACATCAGTGCAGGCGGTGTATGTTCCGGCTGACGACCTTACAGACCCAGCTCCCGCAACAACATTTGCCCACCTTGATTCTACCGTAGTGCTTTCGCGCGCTCTTTCGGAGCTCGGTATTTATCCGGCAGTTGATCCGCTCGACTCAAGTTCAACAGTGCTTGATCCACAAATTGTCGGACAGGAACACTATGATGTGGCGCTCGGTGTACAGCGTGTGCTCCAGCGGTACAAGGACTTGCAAGATATCATTGCTATTCTTGGTATGGACGAACTTTCAGATGATGATAAGAAAACGGTGGAACGTGCTCGAAAGATCCAACGCTTCCTCTCTCAGCCTTTCTTTGTGGCAGAGCAGTTTACTGGTGTTGCCGGAACATATGTACCCGTATCAGAAACCGTACGTGGCTTTAAGGAAATTTTGGAAGGAAAGCATGATGATAAACCGGAGAGCGCTTTCTATATGAAGGGGGGAATTGAGGAAGTTAAGTAAATTGAAAGAGTAAAATAGCGAAAGGGCAGCCGAAGCTGCTGCCATTCGAAACAAACTCGTTACCCAATGAGGTAAATCATACCCCCAGCTAGAACCACTGCACCTCCGCAAATGAGCAATTCTCTCTTTTTTGGGTTGGTTGCAAATAGTATTCCGATCAGCATCAGTCCCACGCCTAGCATGACTGCTATACCTGCACAGATCACTTTGATCGTCATTGTGGCCTCCAAGTTAATAAAATTATAAATAATTTTATATGTCAAATAATCAAAACATAAACACAAAAATCATAACTCCTACAGGTGTGGTATTTAGTGGTGATACAGAAAGTATTAATATTATGACAAGTGCCGGAGAAATTACTATCCTTCCAAACCATGCGCCTCTGATTTCAAAAATAGATGGTGGTCATGCAAAACTTCGTACTGAAGATGGTGAGCAGATCTACGCTATAGGTGAAGGCGTCTTAGAAATCCGCCAAAATAGTGAAGTGATCATTCTTGTATCAAATGCAGAAACCGCTACGAGTGCTTAATCGTAGCGGTGGCACATACCACAAATTTATTGCGGTGTCGTATATGCAAGGATCACAAGCAGGGCTGCGATAATAGCCAACCCTGTTTGCATCTGACGTATGTCTCGAGCAAACATGAGCCACCCGCATATTACTGCGAGTATATACAAAAAAATTTGCATGAGCCTCCTTGTACGGTGACTGAGTATAATATAAATTTTATATTTGTCAATTCTGACACACAAACATTCTCACATTCTTGAGAATGTCAGCATGTTCCATGGGTTTGGTATACTAGAGCTTCTCATGAAAAACGATAAGAAGAACATTTTTATTCTATTTGGTGCGACAGGGGATTTGGCGAGAGAAAAGATTCTGCCTGCCCTATTTTCTATATGCACAAAAAAAATCATTGAGAACCTAACCATTATTGCTGTCTCACGGAGAAATTGGACCAGTAGCGACTATCGTGATTTTGTTCTCAAAGAAGCGAAGCTTCCAATTTTACAGAGGGCACAACGTACCGTAAAAGATCAAAAAAATCTTGATGATTTTCTATCATCAATAATGTATGTTGCCGGAGATATTCAACAGGGTGTGTATGTATATCAAACAATTAAAGATTATATAAACACTCAGAAGACAAAAAGGGTTGTTGCATATTTCTCCGTTGCACCACATTTTTTTCAAGCTATGGTGACCGATGGAGCCAAAGCGGGACTTTGGGGAGAACATCAGAAGGTCAGAGTTCTCCTCGAAAAACCTTATGCAGACAACGAACGATCGTTTAGTGCACTTATAAAAACAATCAACGATACGATCGGGAAACATGCACTTCTTGTAGACCATTATCTTGGTAAAGACGTAATGCAAGCAATACAGAAAATTCGCGTACCCAATAAAGCACTAGAGACAAAAATTAAAAGTAAACTTAAGCATATAGTCATTCGACTCTTTGAAAATAATGTTGCTGATCGTCGTGGAGAGTTTTATGACAAACTCGGAGCGTTTATAGATGTCGGTGCAAACCACGAGTTGCAGATGCTTGCATCTCTCGTTGCGCCTCTTAGAGGACCAAAAATTCAAAGCGAAAAATTGTTTGCATCATTGTCTGTTAATAAACAGCATGTTGTCCCCATGCAATACCAGGGGTACCAGAAAACAGATCAAGTTCATAAAGATTCAAAAACTGAAACTGCATTTGAGATCACGCTCTCATCCACGTTGTCTTATTTGAAAGACGTGCCAATTATTCTTGCGGGCGGAAAGGGCTTCAGTTCGTATCAGAGTGATATGGTCGCTGTCTTTGAAGATGGTTCCCATATCACTGTTACATTAAAACCACGAGAAGGTATACATGCAACGTACCCAAAAATAATTGAAAACTACCCAAAGCCACAGGAGGCATATGAAACTATCGTCGAGCAGGCATTTCAAGAAAAAACATCTATATTTGTCACACCAGAAGAGGCCAAACATGAGTGGCGCATTATTACAGATGTTAAGAAAGCGTTTGCTCAAAAAAATATTGAAACATATAACAAAGGCGCGCAAGTACCCGAATATGATACAACAAACCCTATATGGGATATGTTGTAATGCAAAGCGAACATCCGCTCGAAACGGCCGGCAGATCTCTGATGAACCTGTTATATAAGGCGCACAATAGAGATGTTTTATTGTTATTTTCAGGTGGTTCTGCAGCAAATGTACTCAATCATATTGATATTCCGAACCCACAACAAACCACTATATCGCTTGTCGATGAAAGGTTTACGATTGATCCTAAGCACCAAAATATTACGTTAATTGAAGAGCATGATTCAATCCGGAGTGTGCTTGATCAAGGATTAAAATTTCAGCCTGTTTTACATAACAACTTGTCATTCGAAGAGACTGTTCTCTATCAGGAATCTTTCTTGAGAAATTGGAGAAGAAAAAATCCGTATGGCGCAATTTTTGCTGTACTTGGCGTGGGGGCTGACGCGCATACTGCCGGCATGTTCCCATATCCGGAAAACGAGCCTGAATTCCATGCGCTTTTTGAAAATGGGGCATGGGTACGTGGGTATGACGTAGGAAACAAAAGTGAAAACCCTTTGCGAATTACCGTTACAAAAACTTTTCTCCAGGAACAAGTTGATGTAGCTGTTGTATATATAACTGGTGAAGAAAAAAGAGATGCACTCATGCATCTCCTATTACCATTTGGATATACCCACAAAACACCGATACGATTATTTCGTAACATGAAGAGAATATTTTTATACACTGATATAAAACTGTAATTGACAACTTTGACCAAATATATATCCTGATCAATAGGAGAAAACGATGAGTTCTAAAAAGAAGCAACGCAGAAGAGAGGTGCATGAAGAGAAAAGACGAGCAGAAAAAGAAGCAGAGCTTTATGCTCAAGAACAACGAGAAGCGCGAAAGTCTGTGCCAACAAAACCTTATGCGCAACCTCCACAAGGGGCGCGAGTGAGTGGTGCACGCGCTAGTTCATTGTCTTCTGTAGCACCGTCAGCCCCACAATTTAAACCATCTGAGGACCAACGGCCTAGTCGCAAATCATAAATGATTGTATGCGACTAGGCTTATAATTTTATAGTTTGCTATAGTGAATATGCTTGCGTGGTAAGAAAAAGAAACTCCCCTCGTCTATGTATATGGATCAATACAAGCAGTATAAACACGATTTTTTAAGTGCATACGATGAATATGCTGACCCCATATTTCGCTTTTGTTATTATCGTGTTTCAGACCGTGACGTAGCTCATGATCTTGTGCAAGAAGTGTTTATGCGCACGTGGAAATATGGAATACAGGGAAATGAAATAAAAGATATTCGTGCATTTTTATACCAAACTGCTCGCAATCTAATCATTGATTATTACCGCAAAGCGAAAGTAGATTCTTTGGATCAACTTTCTGATGACGGTATGCAATTTGATGATTCTGCTTTTATTGATCCGCAAGATATTGTAATAGACGCGACGTATACCCTCGAAAAGGTCAAACGTGTCATCATGGATCTTAAGGATATTCATAAAGAAGTTATTATTTTGAGATACATTGAAGGGTATGGTCCAAAAGATATTGCACACATGCTTAATCAAACTGAAAATGTTATCTCGGTGAGACTACATAGAGGAATGCAGGAATTGAAAGAGAAGTTAGACCACATACAAAACCATGACAAATAACGCAAAACATACATTGCATATGTTACAGGATGAAGCACTTTCCGCTGACAAAAAAGCAGCTATCAGAGCCTCTCTTGAACGTGTGTCCTCTCAGTATCCCCTTGTTGCATCAAAGCAGGGATTACTTTCTAATTTTTCAGTAATTGTATTCATGAGAAAACATACTACTCCAATGATTGCAGGTCTGTTAATAATAGCTTTTGGTGCAACAACTACAGCTGCAGAAGGAGCGTTGCCAGGAGACTTTTTATATCCAATAAAAGTAAACGTGAATGAAAGTATTGGCGATGCCCTAGCGGTGACAAGCAGGTCGCAGGCTGAGTGGGATGTTCGTGTAGCAGAACGTCGCATAGAAGAAGCGGTTACACTAGCTGCACAAGGTGCATTGACGTTAGAGATTCAAGAGGAAATCAAAGAACAGTTTGAAAAGCATGTTAAGAAAGCCGACGCACTCTTCATTCGAATAGCTGATGATGGTGATGTCGATGATGTGATTCGAGGTCGCACAGACGTTGAAGCAAAGTTGAAAGCGCATTCAGAGTTACTCATTGAAGCATCGCAAATTGTTGATAAAACTGATAGTGATATTTCAGAGATACTTAATTCTGTGGGGTCTCAGGTAACCACGGCAATAGAAGCTCGAGAAAAAGCAGAGTCAAAAATATTAACACAGAAAAAAGATGTCATAAAGGAATCGGTCGAAGAAAAAATGAGACTTGCTGAGAAAAAAATAAAATCAGCCCAAAAGATAATTGATAAAAAAATAGATGGTGACAATGGTGACGATTATGTAAAAGTGTCTGAAAAATTTCAATCTGCTCAAAATTATTTTGAGTTAGGCAAGGAAGCATTTGATAATGAGGATTATGATGTGGCATTTTCTGAGTTACAGAAAGCAATCAGTACAGCCCAGGAAGCAGAAACGTATACAAGTGGTCTTGAGGTTATCAATTTGAATAAAAAATTACCGAGAAATAAAGCCGAATATGATGAGCGACAAGATCAAACTAAAACTGATAAAAAAGATACTTCTCAAAATGAAGTGCATGAAGATGAAAAGTCAGATTCTGCATCAACAACCATACCTCTTATAGATAGTGATTCAGCGATTGATGATGAGCATGAAGAAGATAATCGGGAGAATTCACAGAGTGACGAATAATATTCTTTATTAACAGGCGCCGAAGGCGAGTCTGTTTATAATGTATGAATGAAAAACTACATTGAGGAATCGCCTGTTTCCAAATTTTTATTTGCCAATACAAAAATGGCAGTCGTGTGGCTCATTATTCGCGTATATGTTGGGTGGGCATGGTTTCAAGCCGGACTCCATAAAGTAGGAACACCGGCTTGGACCGGGGAAGATGCGGGCACCGCTCTTACTGGATTTGTAAATGGCGCATTGGCTAAAACCGCAGGTGACCATCCAGATGTAACAGGCTGGTATGCATGGTTTTTAGAAAATTGCGTACTACCATATGCAGATACGTGGGCGCATGTAATTGCGTGGGGTGAGGTTTTAGTCGGTATAGCACTTATTGTAGGTCTCTTTACGGGTATCGCAGCGTTTTTTGGAACTTTTATGAACATGAGCTTTATGCTTGCCGGCACAATATCGATCAATCCGATACTCTTTGCACTTGGCACAGGATTAGTGCTTGCGTGGCGAGTAGCTGGATATGTAGGATTAGATCGTGTGGTGTTACCACATTTAGGCACTCCATGGAGTCCTGGCAATTTGTTTAAGAAATAGTTGTCGTGTTACAATCCTTGCATTAATGCAATAAAAGCGGTTATTGGTCGGCAGTGTATTTTCTACAACCTACCACCTAAAACCTAACTAAACATGGGAATTAAAGATTTTTTTGTGCGCAAAATGATGGAGCGAAAGCTCAAGGATGTACCGAAAGAACAGCAGGAGCAGATCATGAGTATTATTGACAAGAATCCTGATTTATTTAAAAAAATTGGAGAAGAGATTGAGGCCAAGATAAAAGCTGGCAAACCAGAACTCTACGCCACGATGGATGTCATGAAAAAATATCAGTCTGAACTACAAAAACTCTCACAACATTAGAGTATGTTTTTTACACCAAAAAAGAAAAAAATTTTTGTGTTACTTGCTCATCCTGATAAAGACAGTTTCAACTGCACATTGGCAGATGAATATGGACGAGGGGCGGAAGAAGCAGGGCATGATGTTCGTCGTATGAATTTGGGTGACATGAAATTTGATCCTATTCTGCACAAAGGATATCGGGAAATTCAAGAACTCGAGCCTGATCTGGTTACATTCCAAGAGAATGTAAAATGGTGTGAACATTTTGTTATATTTTATCCTTCATGGTGGTCGACTATGCCGGCTCTACTTAAAGGACTTATTGATCGAAGCTGGTTGCCAGGCTTTGCATACCAATTTACTCATGGAGGCAATATGTGGAAAAAGTTGCTTAAGGGTAGAAGCGCTACGATGTTTGTTACCTCCGATACGATGCCTCTAATTCAAAGAATTATTTTTGGTGATACCACTAATGAGTTGAAACGTGGCATTTTATGGTTTGCAGGATTTTCTCCTGTGCATGTTCGTAAAATTGGGTATTTAAAGCATTTTGGTTCTACCGGCAGACGTGAACGCATCAAGCGAAGCGTGTATTCGTACGGAAAAAAAGCAAAGTAACTTTGAAGGGGACGCAACGTAGGGCATTTGCAGTCCGGCTTTTTTGTTGATAATATATATTGGTTGAGTGACTCGGCCCACTCACACGGGGTGGTCTCGGTAGACTACTGCAAGTGTCGCGCGGAGCTACTCGTGACCACCCCGATCGCCCATTTCACATGTTGGAATGGGTTTCTTTTATTCTTTTAGTTTTCGTGTAGTATTCATTCATTATGAATCTAAAAATTGGTATCGTCGGACTTCCAAACGTCGGCCCAAAGCACTAAAGGATATAAGTGCTGGGCGAGTAGCGGTTATATAACGGTATGGTATTATCGCATGTACTATGAACTTGAAAATTGGTATCGTGGGTCTACCGAACGTCGGTAAATCAACACTTTTTAATGCGCTGACAAAGAAAGCTGTTCCAGCCGAAAACTATCCTTTTTGTACGATTGATCCGTCTGTTGGCATTGTGCCCGTACCAGATGAACGCCTTGATAAGCTTTCGATATTTAGTCAATCAGTAAAGAAAATACCTGCAGTCGTAGAGTTTGTTGATATTGCGGGGCTTGTAAAGGGCGCAGCCGAAGGAGAAGGCTTAGGGAACAAATTTCTTTCACACATTCGTGAAGTTGATGCGATAGCGCAAGTCGTACGTATTTTTGAAGACGACAAAATCATTCATGTGCACGGTGCTATTGATCCACTCTCTGATATTGAAACAATCAATGCAGAATTGATTCTTGCTGATTTAGAAACCGTAACAAAACGCCTCGGAAACTTGGTACGCGATGTCAAAAAGGGAGACAAAGAAGCGATGAAGGAGCATGAACTACTGGAACGGGTTAAAAGTGTGCTCGAATCGGGAGAATTGGCTCTGGTGACCACGATGTCAGAAGACGAAAGTTTGTTGCTCAAATCTATTCACTTACTCACACACAAACCCATGATGTTTGTGTTTAATAAGAAAGGCGGAGGTAAAAATTTAGACGAATTGAGAGATAAACGTTGGGAAGATCTAAACAATTACGTAAAAGAACGTACAGCTGTTTCGGTTGTGGTAGATGCCGGGATTGAGCATGAGTTGAAAGATTTTGAGGGGGAGGAAAAAGAAACATTCCGTAAAGAACTTGGTGGGGAACATGATGGAGTGAATGATTTGATTAAGGCCGGGTATGAACTTTTGGGTCTTGAGACTTATTTCACGACAGGAGAAGACGAAACGCGAGCATGGACAATTGCCAAGGGTTCAACGGCGCCAGAGGCAGGAACAGCAATCCATACGGATTTCAAAGACAAATTTATCCGTGCCGAAATAATCAAAAGTAATGATCTGCTTGAGGTCGGAAGTTACGCCAAGGCGCGCGAAAAAGGATTGCTCCGCACAGAAGGAAAAGAATACATTGTGCAGGATGGGGATGTCATAGAATTCAAAATATAATAACTTTTATATTTTGAATTCTATGACTACTTAGATCCTACTTGGAAACCGGGTCTCCAAGTAAGGAATATATCTTGAATTTAAAATTCAGTAAATAAAATAGGCCGCGACGGTACATACAGTCACCCGTCCGGCCCCGGAGGTTCAGAAGATCCGTTCCAGCGCTGGTTTGAGGGGATAGAACCTCCTACCCCTACTCATTGTTGGATCTTATATATTATACCATTTATACAATAAGTAAGCTATAATACAAACAACAACTTTATTATCTAATCAATAGTTTATGTCTAACGATCATTCAGGAGCAAAAGACTTCTTTCTTCATTTAGGGCTCATAGTTTCTCTTTATACGAGTGTAATTGCGCTCGTAAATCTCTTATTCCGTATTATTAACATTAAATTTCCTCAGCTCGATTATTCGTATTATTACAGCGTAGGTTCACCGGTGAGTATGCCTGTCGCAACTCTTATTGTGTTTTTCCCTCTCTTTCTCTATTTTTCACATTTGGTGTACAGAAGTTATGAACAGAGTGCGGAAAAAAAAGAACTCAAGGTGCGTAAATGGCTTCTCTACATCACACTCTTTATCGCAGGGGTCGTATTTGCGGGCGACTTGGTAACAGTGATCTACTATTTCCTCGATGGACGTGAACTTGCGCTGGGATTTTTACTTAAAGCACTTACCATCTTTTTGGTAGCAGGACTTGTGTTTTTCTACTATTTAAAAGATATGAAAGATACACTCTGTGATAAGGCAAGGAGGAATTGGGCGATCACAGCAACAATAATGGTGCTAGTTGCAATCGTGCTTGGGTTTATCGCACTTGGTTCACCACGTACACAGCGAATGATCCGAGAAGATGGTCAAACAGTACAGACTCTGCAGTCTATTGATTCAGATATTCGTTACTATGTACAAAATACAGGCATGCTACCCGCTGGTCTAGATGATCTGTATCAATCTGTATATACATATGGCAATCCAAACACATATACAAATGAAGGACTTTCATATCGCGTAGTCGATGCTGACTCATTTGAACTCTGTGCAACATTCAACCTGCCTTCACAAGGGATTTCATCATCTACCTATGAAGATCCGTGGTTCCACAGCGAAGGTACTTCATGTTTTACGCGCAATGTTACAGATACGCCGCTTAAACCTCGTGCGGTTGTTGAGCCGACATCTTTCTAGTAAAGTAGCTTTGTATGGAAGGCTACAATCATAAAGAAATTGAAAAGAAATGGCAGGAAAAGTGGGAAGCTGATAATCTCTATAAAACAGAAGATCAGGCTAAAACCGCAGACGGTTCTCCTAAGGAAAATTTCTACACACTTGTAGAATTCCCATATCCATCAGGAAATCTCCATGTTGGTCACTGGTATGCATTTGCGGTACCAGATATATTTGCTCGATTCAGGCGAATGCGAGGTTATAACGTGCTCTATCCGATCGGCTTTGACTCATTTGGGCTACCTGCTGAAAATGCGGCGATAAAACGTGGGCTTGATCCAAAAGAATGGACGTATAGCAATATTGACTATATGTCAGGACAACTGAAGAGCATGGGTAACATGTTCGACTGGTCACGCAAAGTTGTGACGAGTGACCCAGAATATTACAAATGGACCCAGTGGCTCTTTATAGAGCTTTTCAAGAAAGGTCTCGTCTATAAAAAGAAAGGTTTGGTCAATTGGTGTCCTTCTTGTCAGACAGTTCTTGCTAATGAACAAGTGTTGACCCATTCGACGGACTCAGAGCAAGTGGCAACATGTGAACGATGTGGCACAGAAGTCACCAAAAAAGATCTTGAACAATGGTATTTCAAAATAACAGATTATGCAGAAAGACTATTGAAAGATCTCGATGGTCTCGATTGGCCAGAACCTATTAAGGAAAGTCAACGAAATTGGATAGGGAAAAGTGAAGGAGCTGAATTTAGCTTTCAGCTGTCAGGTGTCAGCTTTCAGGAAAATCAATCATCGGCCCTGAGCTATGTAATGGGAGTAGATGATATAACTTCCGATTTAAAAAAAATTGGGGTAGAGATTTTTGAAAAAACTCCAAGCGGGGATTATAAAGTTACAGTTCCTAAAAATAAGCTTAGGGATTTTGAAGGGCTGATTTCTGAAAAATTAAAACCTGGTTTTTGGAATGAATATATTGCCGATGAGACAGTTTTTATTTTCAAAGATCAAACAGGGGAAATAAAACGCTTTATATGGGACGAGGCTAACGAAGCGGAATTACTACAGCTTTGCAATGAGTATGCAAAAGCAAATTTCTCAAGTATTAGAGGCATGCTTGAGGGAAATGAATGGTATCGTGAAAAGCTGGAAGCTCACAGCCGACAGCTAGAAGCTGTGCGAGTCTTTACTACGCGTGCGGACACATTGTTTGGTGTGACATATATTGTATTAGCTCCTGAACATGAATTGGTACAGTCATTAGTCAATAGTCAAAAGCCAATAGTAGAGAATGCGGAAGAAGTTAAAAAATACGTTGAAGAGGCAAAGAAAAAAACTGAGATTGAGCGAACTGATGCTAAGAAAGAAAAAACTGGGGTTGAACTACAAGGCATTAAAGCAATACATCCTGCAACAGGTGAGGAAGTACCTGTGTGGGTTGCAGATTATGTACTCGCGCAATATGGTACGGGCGCAGTTATGGCAGTTCCCGCGCATGATGAAAGAGATTTTCAGTTTGCCAAAACATATAATTTAGCGATTACAGATGTAATTGCAGATCGTGAAGAAGGGCGCGCTTTAACAGAATATGGCACAGTGATTAATTCACATGAATTTGATGGTCTAACATCTGAAGAAGCAAAGGAAAAAATTACAGAAAAATACGGAACTAAAAAGATAACCTACAAACTCCGAGATTGGCTTCTTTCGCGACAACGCTACTGGGGCTGTCCGATTCCAATTGTCTATGATCCAGAGGGTAAACCACATCCAGTTCCGGAAGAGCATTTACCATGGGTATTACCAACAGACAATATTGACTATACCCCCAAAGGCACTTCGCCTCTTGGTTCATCAAAGGAGCTTGTTGAACGAACGGAAAAAATTTTTGGTAAAGGTTGGCGTCCCGAAATCGACACAATGGATACCTTTGTAGATTCCTCATGGTATTTCTTGAGATATACAGATCCTCATAATGATCAATCTTTTGCAGATAAAAATATGCAGAAGAGTTGGATGCCTGTTAAACGATATTCTGGTGGTGCAGAACACACGACGATGCATCTTCTCTATTCACGTTTTTTCCATAAAGCACTCTACGATCTAGGTTTGGTGAATGAAAGTGAGCCATTCAAGAATCGTATGAACCGTGGGCTTATCTTGGGACCAGATGGTCAAAAAATGAGCAAGTCAAAAGGCAATGTTGTTGATCCTGGTCCGCATGTCGAGCGTGTTGGTGCGGATACGGTTAAAACATACTTGGCCTTTATAGGACCTTACAATGAAGTAGGGCAGTACCCATGGGATCTTGGTGGTATTGCAGGTGTACGCAGGTTTTTGGAGAGGGTATGGAAGTTGCAAGAAATAGTTACAACTGATGAGGATTCAAAAGAGATACACATTTTGCTAAACCAGACAATCAAAAAAGTTACTGAAGATATCGAAAGCTACAAATTTAACACGGGTATTAGTCAGATGATGATTCTGGTAAATGAAGTAGAGAAAGTAAAAAAAATATCCAAACATACATATAAAACATTGTTACAGCTCCTTGCACCTTTTGCTCCACATCTGACTGAAGAGCTCTGGGAGAAGATGGGACACAAGAACTCTATTCATATTGAATCATGGCCTCAATATGATTCCTCTAAACTTATTGGAGATGAAGTCACATATGCGATACAAATCAACGGCAAGCTTCGTGGTGAACTACGAGTGGCGCGTGACACAGAAGAGTCAGACGTGGTTACGATGGCACAGGATATCCAGGGTATAAAGGAAAGAATAAGAGACAAACAGGTGCTGAAAACGGTCTTCGTAAAAGGGCGATTAGTAAACTTTGTTATCGAAATATAACAATTTTGACAAAAATAACAAATGTATGGTATTGTATTTTCTGTCAAGAATTAATGTGTTATAAAAAATCATGCCTAAGAAAAAGACAATCATCACATTTAAACCGAAACAAGTTGTAAAACGACTCTTTGCCGCGTTGCCTGACCGTGCTCGGGACGTTGTTACCGGTAGATTTGGTCTAGGAACAACTACTACAAGAATGACTCTTGAAAAGATTGGTGAAAAGTACGGAATTACCCGTGAACGTGTTAGACAGATTGAAAACTACTCAATTACCAATATTCGTAAGTCAGATGCATATAAGAAGGAGGCTACTGTTTTTGAAGAAATGGCGAAAATCATTGAAGATTTGGGCACAATGATTACTGAGGACGAGCTCTTGAAACACATGTCTGATGATAAATCTATTCAAAATCATATTCACTTTCTCCTTGTGGTAGGGGACGCATTTACAAAAGAAAAAGAAAACGAACAGTTTCATCATCGATGGTATGTTGATAAAAAACTTGCCAAATCTATTGAAGATGCACTGAAAAAAGTATACGAAACAATACCCGATGATGCGCTTATTCCTGAATCAGAGATGATCGAATCTTTCTTGCAGCATATTGAAAATATTTCTGATACATATCGCAATGAAGAAATTTTGAAACGATGGCTCACCGTTTCAAAGCGTATTGGTAAAAACCCATTGGGTGAGTGGGGCAAAAGTGATTCATCAAACATCAAAGTAAAGGGTATGCGCGACTACGCCTTTCTTGTTATTCGTCGTCACGGATCTCCTGTTCATTTCCGCGAAGTGGCAAAACTCATTGAGCAATATTTCAATAAAAAAGCGCACGTTGCGACAACTCATAACGAACTTATCAAAGATCCACGTTTCGTACTTGTTGGACGTGGTCTCTACGCACTCAAAGAATGGGGTTATAACTCCGGTCCAGTTCGAGATGTGATCAAGGAAATTCTTGAAAAAGAAGGACCTCTCACTCGTGAAGAAATAATGGAAAAAGTTTTGAAGGAGCGATACGTCAAGGAGAATACTATTCTCGTAAATCTACAAAATTCGGACTATTTCAAAAAGGATAAAAACGGACGATACTCAGTAGTCAAGTAATACTCACTCTTCACATAGCCCCCTTTCATGCACTTTGCTATGATTAGGGTTATGTTTGATGCGTTTTTAGAACCGCTTCGCATATATTTATTGCCGACATTAACAGTCGTCTTTTCTTTTTGGTACATATGGCTCCCCGCAATGTTCATTATGGGATTCTGGCATATATGGGTAAATTTTAAACGGCGTGAGTTTCACTTTAACCAAGGGTTTGTGTTACTTGAGATGCGACTACCTAAAGATATCAGCAAATCACCGGCAGCAATGGAAGCAGTATTAAACCATTTTTATCAAACAGCTGGAGAAGCCACGTTCATTGATCGTTATATAAATGGTAAGACACGTGCATGGTTTTCACTTGAGCTCGTATCAATTGAAGGACAGGTACGTTTCTTTATTTGGAGTAGAAAAAATTTACGCAATCTTATCGAAGCGCAACTATATGCCCAATATCCATCTATTGAAATCCATGAGGTGCCTGATTATGCACTACCAGTCGTTTCGGATCCTAGTACAAACACAATGTGGGGTTGTGAATTTGATCTCACAAAACCAGATGCATATCCTATCAAGACATACATAGATTATGGTTTAGACAGAGATCCTGATGAGGAATTTAAGATCGATCCGTTAGCGTCTCTTACAGAATATCTTGGCTCTATTGGGAGAGGTGAACAAATTTGGATACAGATTATTATTCGTGCGCATAAAAAAGAACGTAAAAAGGCAGGTACCTGGTTTGGTACTGTTGACTGGACTGATGATGCAAAAAAAGAAATTGAGAAACTACGTAAACAATCCATAATTGATTCAGAAGGAGAAAAATCTAGAGTGAGTGTACTTACTGAGGGTACCAAAGATACCATTGCTGCCATTGAACGTAGTATCGGTAAAACACCATTTGATTGTGGGATTCGCGGTATATATATTGCAGACAAGGATGTGTTCAATCCTATTAATATTACGGGCTTAACCGGTGCATTTAAATCATTTAGTTCGCAGGATCATAACGGTTTTAAGCCAGCACGTGGCCTTACTGGTTTTGATTATCCGTGGCAAGACTACGCTGATATACGTAAAAATAAGAAAAAGGCAGATTTACTCGATGCATACAAGAGACGATCGTATTTCCATCTACCTGCTGCGAGTCCTTCTTTTGTGTTAACAAACGAAGAAGTAGCCACCTTATATCATTTTCCAGGACAATCTGTCGCAACACCAACATTTACTCGTATCCCGTCTCGCAAAGCAGAAGCACCTTCAAACTTGCCGATCTAATATGCATCGTATTCGTCGATTTATTCACAAATTACAAAAGAAACTCGATGCGTGGTTAACAGAAGAGCGACGCGAGTATATTTTGATCCACAAATATCACCCGCGTGCGACACTCTTGTTTGCTGTCGTTGCCATCATTATCAGTTCAGGTGTTTTCATCTATGGTACATGGCTCCGTCCGCCACGCAGTTTTCCTCTCCATTCATTTATAACAATTAAAGAGGGAGGTACGTTGAGGGAGGCGGCTCAACAGCTTCGTGATCAAGGTGTTATTCGGTCAGCACGACTATTTACATATGCTGCTAAAATATCTGGGAGAGAACAGAGTGTGATTGCGGGTGAATATTTTCTAAGGGATCCTGAAAACTCACTCTCTTTGATGTGGAGAATCGCTACCGGAGACTACGGTATTGAGCCTGAAAAGCTAGTTATACCAGAGGGGTCAGATGTATACGATATTGCTGAACAACTTGCTGAAACATACCAAACATTTGATCCAATTGATTTTCTATCAATCGCGCAACCATACGAAGGTTATCTCTTTCCTGATACCTATTATGTATACCCCAATCTAACTGCCGAGGAAGCCTTGAATCTCTTTAGATCAAATTTTGAGAAACAGATCTTTGACATTGCTGATGAGATCGAAGAATTTGGAAAACCGCTTGATGAAGTGTTAATTGTTGCCTCAATAGTTGAGCGTGAAGCAAATAAAAAAGCAGATCGAGAAACTATTGCTGGTATTATATGGAGACGTTTAGAAATTGGTATGCCACTCCAGGTTGATGTTACATTTCGATATATCAATGGAAAACATACATATAATCTTACTCGGGCTGACCTTCTTGAAGACAATCCTTATAACACGTACGTAAACAAGGGGCTTCCACCGACACCTATCGCAAATCCTTCGCTTGAATCAATCTTAGCAACCGTGAATCCGCGAGAGACTAACTACCTATTCTTTTTAGCGGATCGTCGATATAGAACATATTTCTCCGAAACATACGAAGAACATTTGCGCAAAAAAAGATTGTACGTCGATTAAACTACGGTATGGATCTTGCGTCTATTTATGTTATGTTAAGGCGCGTGAAAAAAGTCGGTAACAATGTATTTGTGGGAGTATCAGGAGGAGTAGATAGCTCTGTTTCTTTGGCATTGCTCAAAGAGCAGGGGTATAACGTGACCGGCGTTTTTATTAAAGTTTGGTATCCAGATTGGTTAGGAGAAGGATGTGATTGGCGTAGTGAAAGGCGAGATGCCATGCGTGTTTGTGCAACAGTTGGTGTGCCGTTTTTAACACTTGATCTTGAAGATGTATATAAAAAAGAGGTCGTAGACTATTTGATTGAAACATATAAAAATGGTGAGACTCCTAATCCAGACGTAATGTGTAATCGCTATGTAAAATTTGGATCATTTTGGGATTTTGCTCAAAAGCATGGGGCCGACTACATTGCTACTGGGCATTATGCACAAAGGAAAATTGAAAATGGAAAATGGAAAATGGAAAATTCAGTCGATACAGACAAGGATCAGACATACTTTTTGTGGACGTTAACACCTGAAGATTTGGAACATGTATTGTTTCCAATAGGTCATCTGACAAAACCGGAAGTGAGAAAACTGGCAGAGAAATTTGAACTACCTACATCAGCCAAAAAAGATAGTCAGGGTCTCTGTTTCCTTGGCGATGTGACCATTCGTGACCTACTCTCACACTATGTAGAGACAAAAAAGGGAAGTGTACTTACTGAAAATGGAGAAATAATTGGAGAACATGACGGAGCATTTTTTTACACAATTGGTCAGAGACACGGCTTTACGCTCCAAAACAAGGAGACATATAGTATTCCACACTACATAATCGCAAAGGATATAGACAAGAATACAATTACCGTATCAACCAAGAATCGTATTGAGCAACCTATTAAAAATATCTCACTCACACATGTGAATTGGTTGTCTGATACTCATAAAACTAACTGTTTAGTAAAGATAAGGCACCGCGGTAAACTACTTGAATGTAGTGTCTTAATTGATGGAAAAAGAGGAACTGTTTCATTTATTGATGATATAAGTCGAGAATTTCCAGCGATAGGCCAGTCTGTTGTGTTTTATAAGGATGGTATGTGTTTAGGTGGAGGTATTATCGAATCTATTCAATAGGCGAGTAATCCAGAGGTGTTTTTTTACAATCTTGTTACTATAGATGCATGCAGCATATAGAAGTGATAAAGAACGATGGGACGGTAGAAGTTTTTGATCCGATGAAACTTGAAAAATCTCTTCGTCGTTCTGGTGCAGATAAACAAATATCAGAAGAGATTGTAGATCGTATTCAGAACAGTTTAAAGCCTCACACAAAAACAAAAGAGATTTACCAAAATGCATTTCAGATGCTTCGAGAAAAATCGCACACAGCAGCAATGCGTTACTCTCTTAAAAAAGCAATTATGGATTTGGGACCAACGGGGTTTCCGTTTGAAAATTTACTTGCAGCACTTTTTGAGAGACAAGGCTACAAAACAAAAGTAGGAGAAATTGTTCAAGGAAAATGTGCAGCACATGAGGTAGATGTAATTGCATGGAACGATACAGAACTTATTATGGTTGAAGCTAAATTCCATAATATGCTTGGTACTAAATCAGACCTGAAAGATGCATTGTATGTAAAAGCGCGTTTTGATGATATACGAGGGCAAGAATATTCGTTTGGAGGAAAGAAACAAACTTTAACTGAAGGGTGGCTCTTAACAAACACAAAGTTTAGCTATACAGCGATCGAATACGCACAGTGCGGTGGCCATATGCGCTTGGTTGGTTGGAGCTATCCGGAAAAAGGCAACCTCCAAGACATGATTGAAGGCGCTAGTTTACATCCTATTACATGTCTCACCACACTTAATCGCTCTGAGGAAAAATTATTGATGGATAAAGGGCATATTTTGTGCCAAGCGGTAACTGAGCAGGCTTTAATTAATGTGGGTATACGCAACAAACAAAAGGTGGGGCGCATCCTTAATGAAGTGAAGAGATTGTGTTAGAATAGTAAAAATATGGAAATAGCAGAAAGTCTCATACCATATACCAGCATGATACTTGCCCTCGTACTCGGTATGCTCCTTGGTATTGAACGTACATTTGCAGGTAAGACAGCGGGACTTCGAACCTATGGACTGGTTTCAATGGGGTCGGCATTATTTATTGTGGTAACGAATATTGTTCTTGAGGATTTTATCGGGCTTACAAGCTTTGATCCGACACGAGTTGCAGCAGGTATTATTACTGGAATTGGTTTTATCGGTGCAGGACTTATTTTGTTTCGAGAGCATAAATTGCGTGGACTCACGACTGCAGCGGGACTATGGGTCGCATGTGGTATTGGTATTGCGTGCGGATTTGGTCTCTATATGATTGCGACATTTGCTACATTTCTTACACTATTTGCCTTTACAGCATTATGGTTTGTTGAAGATAGAGTACGACACCTCAAGCAAAAATCTAATTTGGCACATGGATCAGAAGACATCCAATAAAATTTCCTTCACAGATCGCGTCTATGCCGTTGTAAAGCATATACAGAAAGGTCAAACACGTACATACAAAGAGGTGGCGGAACAGGCCGGAAGTCCTCGTGCATATCGAGCAGTTGGCAGTATTTTGAGTAAAAATTTTGATCCTCACATCCCATGTCATCGAGTTATTAAGGGTAATGGTGCTATAGGTAACTACAACCGTGGCGGTAAGAAAGCGAAGGAGAGAATTTTAAAACAAGAAGGTGCATTATAAACATAATGGAAGAAGATTTTGCAAGCAAAAAGAAACTTATTGATCGACTAGAGCATAGTAGTGGTGTTTTAAAAAATCCGCGTATCAAAGAAGCGTTTGAAACCGTAGATCGTGCAGATTTCGTCTTTGGTGACTATAAAATCGAGGCATATGAAGATTATGCGCTTCCCATGACAGAAGGCTCGACAATCTCACAGCCAACAATAGTTGCATTTATGCTTGAGCTTCTTGATCTTCAATCCGGAGAGTCGGTACTTGAGGTTGGATCGGGGAGCGGGTTTGTACTTGCACTCATGTCATATATCGTTGGTGAAGCAGGAAATGTATACGGCACTGAAATAAATACAGAATTACTTTTATTCTCAGATAGAAATATTCAAAAATACCCAGAACTTTCCAAAAGAATACACAATATGCCTGCAACGGGGGAGTTGGGACTCATAGAAGATGCGCCGTATGACAAAATACTTGTCTCCGCAGATCTTCCAGAAATTCCATCTGAACTTGTGGGGCAACTTACTGATGGTGGTATTTTAGTGTGTCCCGTAAAAGGAGAAATGCTGCGAATTCAAAAGAAGGATGATTCGTACGAGGTACTACAATCATTTCCAGGGTTTTCTTTTGTACCAGTTGTATAAAATATAGGTATGTCAAAAACAGACCTTATGCGACAGATTCGAGATGAGGTTCTAAATTTGAGGGAATCATCTCTCTATACGTATCGGACACAAAATAAATATTTTCCTGTTATTGGAGATGGGGATCATGATGCAGAGATCATATTTATCGGTGAGGCACCAGGTAAAAATGAGGCAATGACCGGTAAACCGTTTTGTGGTGCATCTGGCAGGATTTTAGACGAGTTACTTCAAAGTATTAATCTTGATCGTAAAACAGTATATGTGACAAATATAGTTAAAGACCGTCCGCCAGAAAATCGCGATCCTACACCACAAGAAATAGAACTGTATGCACCATTTTTAGATCGCCAAATAGAAATAATTAAACCAAAGGTAATAGCGACACTTGGTCGTTTCTCCATGCAATACATTATGAAGCGATATGGCTTGGATTTTGAACTAGATGCGATTTCAAAAATTCACGGGAAAGAGTTTCGAACAAAGACAGATATAGGAGAATTTACTGTTATTCCACTCTACCATCCGGCAGTAGCCGTGTATAATGGAAATACAAAGGACGAACTTAAGAAAGATTTTACTACCCTAAAGAAATACGTATAATGCTTACCATTCTTGAAAACCCGAATTTAATTCTCAGTATTGCCTCTCTCTCAGAAGTTATTGGTGCAATACTCATCGCTTTTGTGGTTTACAGCGTTCATCAACATATTGTCAAAGAGCGGAAGATAGACGAGGACGTATTAACCTCTATGAAAACAGAAAGGGTATATATGGTGGCCGGTATTCTTCTCATCATTTTTTCATTTATATTGGAAGTTTGGACTCGACTTGTCCTTGGTGGAGCTGTGGTGTAGGCTCTGTATCATGGCAAAAACAACACCAAAGAAATTATCTTATAAAACAGAGTGGGATCTCTCACTTTTTTATACATCTGCAAAAGATCCACAGATTGCAAAAGACCTGGAAAAAGCACAGCGAGACATTATGGCTTTTGCAAAAAAATATAAAAATAAAGATTTTACAAAAGATACCAAGTCATTACTATCCGCCCTACAAGATCATGAAAAACTCGAAGAACAAAACGAACTAAGTAAAATCGCGCGCTATTTTGGTTTTCGTAGGGAATTGAATGCAAAAGATGTAGAAGCGGAAGCGCGTCTCAATGAACTATCACAAATTGGGGCAAAGCTTTCTAATGAGGTTGTCTTTTTTACATTAAAACTAGGGAAAATATCAAAAGCAGAACAAGAAAAATATCTACGTGACCCGAAACTAAAAAAATACCACTACTCATTGAAGACTCTTTTTGATAATGCAAATTTTCTTCTCACAGAACCTGAAGAAAAAATTATGACGGTAAAGTACCTTACATCTCGCGGTATGTGGACATCCGGATTTGAACGTCTCCTTAATAAACAGACTGTAAAACATAAAGGAAAAGAAATTCCGCTCCCTGAAGCTTCCGGGAAAATGCCGACACTTCCTACAAAAGAAAGACGGGAATTGTATAGAAAAATGGCCGACGTACTATATTCTGTTGCCGATTTTGCCGAAAGTGAAATGAATGCGGTTGTTACAGATAAAAAAATTAATGATGAACTTCGTGGTTATAAACTTCCTTATGAAGCAACAGTGAGGGGCTACGAAAATGATCTTAGAACCGTGGAAACCCTTCGAAAAGCCGTACAGAAATTCAATAAAACGAGTCACAAATTCTTTAATATAAAAGCAAAGTTACTGAATGAAAAGAAATTGATATACGGAGATCGTGCCGCTCGTGTAGGTAAAGTATCTAAAAAGGTTGAATTTAGCGACGCTGTTAAAATTGTTCAAGAAGAATTCAAGAAGACCCACCCAAGGTTTGAAGAAATCTTTATGAACATGCTTACAAATGGTCAACTTGATGTGTATTCAAAAGAAGGAAAGTCTGGGGGCGCATTTTGTGCATGGACGCACGGTTTACCAACATTTGTCATGCTCAACCATACTGACGACATTAATTCATTGAGTACTCTAGCCCATGAAATGGGGCATGCTTTGCACGCAGAGTATTCAAAGGGACAAGGTGTTTTATACGAAGATTGTTCAACAGCATCAGCAGAAGTAGCAAGCACGTTTTTTGAAGCGCTCGTTTTTGATTCCATCCTTGAAAAAGCGACGGATAAAGAAAAAATTATTCTTCTCCATGATAAATTACAAGACGATATTCAAACAATTTTTCGACAGATGGCCTGTTTTGAATTTGAAGTAGAGCTCCATAACACCATTCGTGAAAAAGGCTTCTTACCAAAAGAGGATATTGCACGCCTCATGAACAAACACATGAAAGCGTATCTTGGTCCCGTGTTTGATTTGGAAGACAAAGATGGATTTTTCTTCGTCTCATGGCCACATATTCGCAATTTCTTCTATGTATATTCGTATGCATTTGGACAAATTGTCTCAGCCGCGATGTATGCAAAATATAAAGAAGATCCGGCATTTATCGGTAAAGTGATCGAATTCTTATCTGCTGGTGGATCAGACTCACCAGAAAATATCTTCAAATCAATCGGTATTGATGTGACAAAGCTCGATTTTTTCGAAACAGGTCTCAAGCAGATAGAAAAACAAGTAAAAGAACTAGAGAAACTCACGAACAAATAGTATGTCATTTACACCGTCACAAAAAACGCTTGAACGATATGCGGATGTGCTTGTTAATTTTGCCATAGGACACGGCAAAGGTATTAAAAAGGGTGACGTCGTACGCGTTGTTGCAAACGAAGCAACAAAACCACTCTACAAAGAAATTAGAAAAGCTATTTTAAAAGCGGGGGGCCACATTATTCCATTTTATCAACCTGATGATACGAAAGAATCAAACTTTTCAGAAGATTTTTTTACCCTTGCAAGCGAAGACCAGCTATCATTTTTTCCAAAAACATACATGAAAGGGCTTGTAGATCAGGTAGATCACAGTATTACCGTGTGGGGAGATACATATCCTGAAGCACTTAAAAAAGCAGATCCTAAAAAACTTCTCATGCATGAAAAGGCGAGGAAACACGTATACGAATGGTTTTTCGATAAAGAAAACAAGGGAAAATATAGCTGGACCGGCGCACTTTATGGTACCGAAGCTATGGCAAAGGAGGCAGGACTCGATCTTACAGAATATTGGAGCCAGATCATTAAAGCCTGTTTTCTCGATGAAACAAATCCTGTAGCAAAGTGGAAACAGGTTGACCAAGAAA
The DNA here is from genome assembly GCA_002787695.1 of Candidatus Zambryskibacteria bacterium CG10_big_fil_rev_8_21_14_0_10_42_12. Taxonomy (GTDB): domain Bacteria; phylum Patescibacteriota; class Minisyncoccia; order Phycocordibacterales; family 1-14-0-10-42-12; genus 1-14-0-10-42-12. The sequence continues at coordinate 233,143 of PCXL01000011.1, forward strand.
TTAAGAGTACGGCTAAAAAATTAGACAAACTAAATATTCAAAAAGTTCACCTAGAAGGACCTGATATGTCACTCGACATCACCATTGGCGATAAGCGAAAATGGGTATCTGGTGGAGGTGCTAATATTCCAAGTTTTGAAATTTTTACCTCTCCTGATTGGCGTGGCACAAATGGACGGATCAAGTTTAACCAGCCGCTGTACAGATACGGCAACCTAATCAAAGGCATTGAACTTGAATTCAGAGACGGCATAGTGGTGAAATCAAAAGCAAAGAAAAACGAAAAACTGCTTAAAGAAATGATCGCAACAGAAGGAGCAAACAAAGTCGGTGAATTTTCACTCACCGATACGCGTTTTTCTCGCATCACAAAATTTATGGCAGAAACACTCTATGACGAGAATATGGGTGGACCACATGGCAACACCCATATCGCACTCGGCAGTTCATATCACGAAACATACACGGGAGACAGGGTCAAAATGAAGCAGAAAGATTGGCAGAAACTTGGCTTCAACGATTCTTCTGTGCATACAGATATCATTTCAACTACTCCGAGAACGGTTACGGCAACACTCAAAAATGGTACAGAAAAAGTGATTTATAAAGATGGCATGTTTACTGTATAGTTTTGCTTTTTAGCCATTTTCTCGTACAATCACACTTATGAAATCTGATGAGATCCGAAAAAAATTCTTAGCGTTTTTTGAGAAAAGGGGGCACTCTATAATCCCATCAGCACCTTTAGTACCCGAAAATGATCCTACCGTTCTTTTTAATACTGCGGGTATGCAACCACTGGTTCCATATCTCATGGGCGAACCACATCCAGCGGGGAAACGTATCGCTGACGTTCAAAAATGCGTCAGAACCGGCGACATTGATGAGATTGGTGACAACACTCACCTGACTTTTTTTGAAATGCTTGGCAATTGGTCTTTAGGAGATTATTTCAAAGAAGATGCAATAAAATGGAGCTATGAACTTCTTACATCAAAAGAAGAGGGTTTTGGTTTAGATCCTAATCGTCTATACGTAACAGTATTTGCCGGAGACGAGAACGTACTACGAGATGAAGAATCTGCGCGAATTTGGGAATCTGTTGGTATGCCAAAGCATAGAATCTATTTCAAAGGAGCAGATGCGAACTGGTGGCCAGCTGTAAAAGGAAAAGATACGTGGACTGGTCCTACAGGACCTTGTTCAGAAATGTTTTATGACCTCACAGAAGAAGGGTTGGGTGATTTAACTCCCGAAGAATACAACAAAGCTGATGATGAGCAGAAAATTGTTGAGATTTGGAATGATGTGTTCATGGCATATGAAAAACGAGATGGAAAAATTGTAGGAGAGCTACAATATAAAAATGTAGATACAGGTGCAGGACTAGAACGTCTTGCAGCAGTTCTTCAAAACAAAAAGTCTGTTTTTGATACTGATTTATTTGAACCAATACTTGCTGTTATTCCACAAGGAGATGAGAGATCTCGACGTATTGTAGCCGATCATATCCGTGCTGCAGTTTTTCTCATTGCAGATGGTGTCACTCCTGCTAATACAGACAGAGGGTATATCTTGCGTCGACTACTTCGCCGTTTAATCCTTAAATATCCGAATCGCGCATTAGATGCAGAAGGTATATCTGTGCTGGTTGATACTGTTGTAAATAAGTATGGTGCATTTTATAACAATCTCATTACACAAAAAACTTTTATTAAACAGGTAATGGAAGATGAGAATGACAAGTTTAAAAAATCCTTAACACAAGGACTCAAACAATTTGAAAAGCTGGCAGAAGGAAATATCAACATTTCAGGCAAAGATGCATTTATCCTATTTTCTACATACGGTTTCCCTATAGAAGTCACAGAGGAAATGGCAGTAGAAAAAGGAATGACGGTAGATAAGACAGGTTTTGAAGAAGAGATGAAGAAGCATCAAGACCTATCACGCGAAGGAGCACAGGGGAAGTTTAAAGGAGGATTGGGAGATACGAGTGAAATGTCGGTCAAGTATCACACGGCAACACACCTGCTTCATCAAGCACTCCACGAAGTGCTGGGAGACCATGTGGAACAAAAGGGGAGCAACATCACGCCGGAGCGTCTCAGGTTTGACTTCTCACATCCTGAAAAAATGACAGATGAACAGAAGAAACAAGTGGAGAATATTGTAAACCAGAAAATTGCAGAGGATTTACCGGTACATAAAATAATTTTACCAAAAGACGAAGCGCTTAAAATTGGCGCGCATCACTTCTTTGGAGACAAATATGGAGATGAGGTAAGCGTGTACTATATCGGTGACTCTTTAGAAAACGCATATTCAAAAGAATTTTGTGGTGGACCACATGTTGAGCGAACAGGAGTTCTCGGTCACTTCACCATTACAAAAGAAGAATCCGTCGCACAAGGTGTACGACGCATTAAGGCTATTCTTGAGTAATTAGCTTATCTTAATAGTGGATTTGTACTAATTTTCCATTTTGCTTTTTACATTTTAAATCTTCTTTGTCCCCAAAAAGATCTTGTGTTTACGTACGTAAATGACTATCATAAAATAAGTATATGGTCCCGTTAGAAGCCGCGATCGCGTACATAATCCTAATACTTATGGTCGACACACATCATTTAGCAACTAAAATTTCAAGCAGAAAGCGAGTGATCGCGATCTGCTTCTAACGGAATGGCTAAAAACGTAATGCAAGACGTTATTCCAAAGGATAAACGCTCTATCAGGAATATCCCTATTCCTGGCAGTAAAAGACCAAAGATTTCTAAACCTCATGATGATGAGCCAGATGAACCTGTAACCGTAAGTAGAAGTCGCAAAATACCACCCCCACGGCAAACTAAAAGCAAGAAGGTCTTTGTCTTAGGCTTTATTCTCATTCTTATCCTCGCCATAGGGGGGATTATGACCGTGTTTGGAAAAACAACTCTCGTTATTACTCCTAAAAAGGCGGAGGCAAGCGTGAACACTGAAATAACCGCGTCTTCAGACAACAGTACACCTGTATTATTTCAAATGGTAGAACTTGAAGATACGCTCACAAAACAAGTGCCGGCAACTGACGAAGCGTATGTAGAGGAACAAGCTCGCGGAACCGTTGTCGTTTATAACAATTTTGACGAAGATGATCAGCGCCTCATCACAAATACTCGATTTGAATCACCAGATGGCAAGATATATCGCATCAGAGAATCTATTGTAGTACCAGGAAAGCAAGGAAATACACCTGGAAGTGTTGAAGTAATCGTGTATGCCGATGAGCCTGGAGAGGATTACAACATCAGTAACGCCACATTCACTATCCCAGGTTTTAAAGGTGACCCTCGCTATGACGCATTTTATGCAGAAACAAAAACATCTATTAGTGGTGGCTTTATAGGTCAAAGAAAACAAATTGCCGAAGGAGTACTCAATGATGCACATCAAGAACTTGATACGACACTCCGTGCAAACTTATTGGGTGCGATACAGGCACAAGTACCGAAAGATCTCGTTGTCCTTGAAGAGCTCGTGACCATAACGTATGAAGATGCTCCTCAGAAAGACAATGGTGATATGACTACAATCGGCAGAATTGGCCATATCAAGGCACCACTTATTCAAAACAAAGCTTTAGCTAAAGAGATCGCTCGTGCACACAATGTTCCAACTGACATCGAACTTTCGATTCCATCATTTGAAGGCGTCACTGTAGATTATGTAGATAGCGATGCTTCTGATGGACAGATCACCTTCAGTATTGCTGGACCCGTAAAGTTTGTGGCTGTACTAGATGAAGGCAAGATCAGAAGCGCTCTTGGCGGAAAACAAAAATCAGATCTCGCCAATACACTCGCCGGCATTCCAGCTATCGCTTCAGCAGAAGCATCTATTAGTCCGTTCTGGATCAGCTCATTCCCTGAGGACGGGTCTAAAATTAACATTGTTATACGATAGGTTAGCCACAGAAACGCCTATTGACCAAATTAAGCCCTTTTGATAACATAACGCGCAATCCACAAAGAAAAGGTAATGCAAAATAATGAAAATACATTTTCAGGAACTGTGGTTGAAACCCTTCCCAACGCAATGTTCAGAGTTATGCCTGACGAAAATGGTGAAGAGGTAATTGCATACCTATCTGGCAGGATGAAGCATAATCGTATCCGTGTACTTCTTGGCGACAAGGTGCTCATGGAACGGGATCCATATGGGGGCAAACCTCGTATTAGCCGCAGACTGTAATCTTTTGGTTGTAAAAAAACTAAGAGTATTGTAGTCTTATGCCGATCGGATGTGCTTAAGGGCGTCCCTTTTTTATTGTCATGAAAGTTAAAGCATCAGTAAAAAAAATGTGTACACACTGTCAAACAGTTAGACGTAAGGGCTACCTGTATGTCATTTGTAGTGCAAACCCACGTCATAAGCAGCGCCAAGGCTAATTTATATACACCATGCGTATACTCGGTATTACTATTCCAGAAGAAAAAAGACTTGAAATCGGACTAACCGTTATATTCGGAATTGGACGTGCACGTGCACATAAGATCTTAAAAGATGCCGACGTAGATTTCGGCGCAAAGCCAAAAGACGTATCAGTTGATGACGAAAACAATATCCGTTCACTCGTTGAAAAATATCGTCTTGAAGGAGATCTACGCCGAGAAGTTTCTGGAAATATCAAACGCCTCAAAGATATCAAGGCATATCGTGGAACTCGTCATGCCAAAGGGCTCCCATCTCGAGGACAACGAACAAAGACAAACACTCGTACAAAGCGCGGCAACATAAGAAAGACTATGGGTACTGGACGACGTAAGGTAGAGAAGACATAAAATAATTCTATGGGAAAGAAACGTATCATTACACAACAAGGAACCGACGCTGAAATTTTGAAGCAGCAGGCGTATGTGTCAAAGAAAAAAGTTGACTCTGGTATTTTCATCGTAGAAGCGACATACAACAATACAAAGGCCGTATTTACAGATACAAAGGGTAATACGCTTGCTTGGGCAACGAGTGGATCACTCGGATTCAAGGGTGCAAAGAAAGGAACTCCTTTTGCTGCTGCTAAAGTAGGCGAAACCGTAGCACTTAAGGCTGCTGCCATGGGTACAAAGGATGTAGCAATTGTTGTTCGTGGCGTAGGATCCGGTCGAGAATCTGCCATTCGAAGCTTTGCCTCTAAAGGTTTTAATGTTGTATCCCTTAAGGATATGACTCCTGTGCCACACAATGGCGTTAAGGCAAAGAAGCCACGTCGTGTATAAATTTTCAATCTTCAATTTCTAATTTTTACTTATTATCATGCGTACCGGACCAAAATATAAAATAGCTCGTCGCGTTGGTGCACCTGTTTTTGAGAAAACACAAACTCAAAAATTTGCACTGTCTGAACAGCGAAAAACAAAAACTCGAAAGCGAGGTCGCGCAAAATCAGACTTCGGTTTGCAACTTAATGAGAAGCAGAAGGCACGATATGTCTACGGACTTTCAGAAAAACAGTTTAGAAATTACGTTCTTGAAGCAATCGATCAAAAGAAAGTGCCGGCCACACAATATCTCTATAGCAAACTCGAGCGCCGTATCGATAACATCGTATATCGTGCTGGACTTGCATCTACCCGCCGTTTTGCACGCCAAATGGTATCTCATGGACACATCATGGTAAACGGACGCAGAATCACTATTCCTTCACATATTCTAACCAAGGGCGACGCATTCTCTGTAAGAGCAGGTTCCCAAACAAGTAAATTGTTTACAAATCTAGCAGAAGAATCGGCGGGACGCACAATGCCAAACTGGATGACGTTTGATATTGCAAAATTTGAAGGTGGAGTTAAAGAGGAGCCACAACTCACTGAATCACAGGATCTTCTCTTCAATCTTAATACGATTATCGAATTCTACAGTAAATAATCCTTTGTTTTAAGCCGTATGTTGTTACCAAAACCATTGCAATTTATTAGAAAGTAATGTAAAATAGCCCTCTGTTGCTAGTTATATAAAGCGCTTATGTCAACTCACTCAATAATTCTTCCGTCAAAACCTCGTATCGTGGATGAAAAAGATTTCCATGGTGTATATGAAATTGATGGTCTATACCCAGGGTATGGACACACTCTCGGTAATAGTCTCCGTCGTATTATTCTTTCATCACTCCCAGGTAACGCAATTACACGCGTAAAGATCTCCGGAGTTGCACACGAGTTTTCTACTATGGATGGTGTCGAGGAAGATGTCATCACGATTTTACTTAACCTTAAGCGAGTGCGCATTCAGATGCACACAGATGAACCACAAACACTTACGCTCAAAAAGAAGGGTGATGGTGTCGTGACTGCAAAAGACATTGACGTACCAGGTCAGGTAGAAATCATGAACCCTGAACAGATTATTTGTCACTTGTCTAACAAAAATAGTGAGATCGAGATTGAAATGACTGTAGAACGAGGACTTGGTTTTGTTGCACGAGATCAGCGAGAGAAAGAGAAAGTAAACATTGGCGAGATCGCACTTGATGCAAACTTCTCACCAATTCGACGTGCAACATATGAAGTTGAAAATATGCGCGTTGCAGACCGAACAGACTTTAACCGACTTCGACTCACACTCGAAACAGACGGTACGGTTACTCCTCGTGAGGCGCTTGAAAAATCAATTGAAATCATGATCCGTCAACTTTCCGCAATCATTGGTTTTGAAAGTGACAAGATTATTGCCGAGAGCACAAAGTCTCCTGAAGTTTCAACAGAGACAGACAATGGTGAAGAAGAGCCAGATACAGAGGCGCTTAAAACACGCATCGAATTTCTATCTCTTTCATCACGAACAGCTAACGCACTCCAGAATGCAAACATTCGCACTGTAGGCGGCCTTGCACGTAAGAAAGAGAAAGATCTACTATCAATTGATGGTCTTGGAGAAAAAGGTATCCAAGAAATCAAAGATGCGCTAGAATCTCTCGGAATCACTTTGAAGGAATAGGAGTAATTATATTTTATTATGAGACACGGGAACGCAAATAGAAAATTCGGACGACCAGCACGACAGAGAAAGGCACTCTTGCGATCTTTGGCGCGTTCTTTAGTGATTCATGAACGAATTGAAACTACTGAAGCGAAAGCGAAAGAAGTTCGTCCTTATGTTGAAAAGCTTGTCACAAAAGGAAAAAAGGGTACACTAGCAAACACTCGCATACTTATTGCCGAAATCGGAGAACGTGCAGCAAAGAAAACAGTTGAAAAACTTGGAGAACGATACGAAAAACGAGCGGGCGGATACACACGTATTGTAAAACTACCTCGACGAATGAGTGACGGTAGTCCCATGGCTATAATTGAACTTGTATAAAGATATGAAGTACACCATAGACGCAACAGGAAAAAAACTAGGACGAGTAGCTACTGAAGCAGCAACTTTGCTTATGGGTAAAAATACACCTACATACGCTCGACACGAAGAAAGTGGCAATACAGTTGAAATCGTAAACGCAGGCGGCCTTTCTATTACACCAAAGAAGATGACGGACACAACATACACTCGCTACTCTGGATATCCAGGAGGTCTCAAGATTTCACGTATGGAACAAGTAGTAGAAAAGAAAGGCAAGAGTGAGCTAGTTCGTATAGCTGTAAAAGGCATGTTACCGAAGAACAAGCTTCAGGCTCGCATGATGAAAAACTTAACAATTTCTGAATAGTATTATGGCAGTAGAGAAAAACGAAAAATACATAGGGGCAACAGGACGACGTAAAACATCTACGGCTCGTGTACGTATTACACCTGCAAAATCAGCAAGTGTAACCGTGAACGAACGAGACTATACCGTGTATTTTCCAACACAGGAACTTCGCGCGGTTGTCATGGATGCATTTAATACAGAAGGAGTCGCTGAAAAGTTTGCCGTTACTGTTAAAGTTGTTGGTGGTGGTATTCACTCACAAGCAGAAGCGGTACGACATGGTATTGCACGTGCGCTCGTGAAAAAAGACGAAATACTCCGAAAACCACTCAAAAAAGAAGGGTACCTTAAACGAGATCCTCGAACTAAGGAACGACGCAAGTTCGGTCTCAAAAAAGCTCGCAAGGCCCCACAATGGAGTAAGCGCTAGCACCACGACATTGTGGTCAGAAAGGGATCGGGGAAACTGGGTGTTTCTCCGTGGAGGAAGGATTGGGAAAACCGTGGGTTTCCCAGATCCACAGATGGAGTAAGCGCTAATCCAAGACAGCTCGAACGAGCTGTTTTTGGTTGACAAAGAAACGGTAACCGTCTTACAATATTCCTACATTCTTGAGAATACCAGAATGTTTTGATATAAACATATGGGTCAATTAAGAAAAATTAGTCCACAGATGCTTGAGGTTCGCTTCAAAGGCATCGCCAATCATAGAAGGATTCAGATTCTGATTTTTATTGCAGAACATGATGGTGCAACACTCGAGAGTATAGTTTCTGAACTCGCATGTAACCTAAAGACAATTGCGGAACACACCAAGCGTCTCTCTGATGCACAACTAATAGAAAAACAGCCCCAAGGGAGACACGTGATGCACTATCTATCACCTTCAGGAAGAATTTTATACAGATTTATTAGAAACTTTTAATACAAAGTATATGAATGATGAACAACATGATGAAGTAATATACGACGATGAAAATCCTGAGATGGATGCCAAAGGATCAGTCAAAAAACTTCGTGAGAAATTAAAAGTGTCTGAAGAAAAAGCGCAGGAATATCTGACAGGATGGCAGAAGGCGAAAGCCGATCTTGTAAACCTGCGTAAAGAGGATGAGAAGCGAATGACTGATCGTCTCAAATTTGCAGAACAGACCCTTATCCTCGACCTTCTTCCTGTAATAGACAGCTTTGATATGGCGTTCGCCAACAAAAAAGCCTGGGAAGAACTACCGAAAGAATGGCGTACAGGAGTAGAGTATATTCACGCAAACCTTATGAGTACGCTCGAAAAATACGGTGCAAAGACTATTAATCCAATCAATGAACCATTTAATCCTGAATATCACGAAGCGATTGGGGCAATAGAGACAGATAAAGAGTCAGATGATCACAAGGTACTCGAGGTCATACAAAAAGGATTCAAAATGCATGACAAAGTTATACGGACAGCAAAAGTAAAAGTGGGTGAATACAAAAGGAATTAATTATGGAAAAAAGGAAAAATGGAAAGATTGATACAATGCACATTTATTAAACTTCAAAACTTATTAACTTATAACTTTTAAACAAAATTACTATGGGAAAAATAATTGGAATCGATCTAGGAACAACAAACTCAGCAGTAGCCGTCATGGAAGGTGGAGAACCTCGCGTACTTGAAAATGCAGAAGGTAATCGAACAACACCTTCTATTGTTGCACTTTCAAAAACAGGTGAACGCCTCGCAGGACTCCTCGCAAAACGACAAGCAGTGACAAATCCAACAAACACAGTCTTTCAAATCAAGCGATTTATCGGACATACATTTGATGAAGAAGCGGTACAGAAAGATAAAAATGCTGTACCTTACGAAGTTAAAAAAGGGGCTGACGGTGGTGTACTCGTAAAAATGGGTGAAAAAGATTATCGACCAGAAGAAATCTCAGCAATGTTTCTTCAAAAACTCAAAGCAGATGCAGAAGCAAAACTTGGTGAACCAGTTACAGAAGCGATTATCACTGTACCCGCATACTTTAATGATGCACAACGAAAAGCTACAAAGGATGCAGGTAAAATTGCTGGTCTTGAAGTAAAGCGCATCATCAACGAACCAACAGCTGCAGCACTTGCATATGGTTTCAATAAGAAAAAAGACGAGCAAATCGCAGTCTTTGACTTCGGCGGCGGAACATTCGATATCTCTATTCTTGAAGTGGGGGATGACGTTGTTGAAGTAAAATCAACAGATGGAGACAGTCACCTCGGCGGTAAAGACATTGACCAAAAGATTATCAGCTATCTCGCAGATGAATTTCTAAAATCAGACGGTATCGATCTTCGTAAGGATCCTTTGGCTCTCCAACGTCTTGATGAGGCCGCTGAGAAGGCCAAAATTGAGCTTTCAAGCGCTTCGGAGACGGAAATCAACATTCCCTTCATTACATCAGGAGCAGAGGGTCCAAAACACCTTTTAATCAAACTCTCACGTGCAAAACTAGAAGAACTCGCCGATGAATTTATCAAACGATCAATAGATATTACCAAGCGAGCTATCGAAGCATCGCCATTCAAAGTAGAAGATATTGACGAAGTGATTCTGGTGGGAGGACAGACACGCATGCCGAAAATTATCGAAGAAGTTAAAAAATTCTTTGGTAAAGAACCAAACAAATCTATTAACCCAGACGAAGTGGTTGCACTCGGCGCAGCAATCCAAGGAGGTATTATTTCGGGTGATGTGAAGGAT
>PCXL01000011.1:243557-272682 GCA_002787695.1 Candidatus Zambryskibacteria bacterium CG10_big_fil_rev_8_21_14_0_10_42_12
CCCTGCATCTCGATCACAAGTTTTCTCAACAGCGGCAGACAACCAAACACAGGTAGAGATCCATGTACTTCAAGGCGAGCGAGAAATGGCTGGAGACAATAAATCCCTTGGACGCTTTGTGCTCGATGGTATTGCACCTGCACCACGCGGAGTGCCTCAGATCGAGGTATCGTTTGATATTGATGCAAACGGAATCTTGAGTGTAAAGGCGAAAGACAAAGCAACAGGCAAAGAACAGTCTATTCGTATCGAAGCAAGTTCTGGCCTTTCAAAAGAAGAGATTGAGAAGATGCAGAAGGATGCAGAAGTACACGCGGAAGAAGACAAGAAAAAGCGTGAACTCGTTGAAACGAAAAACCTCGCAGAACAGCTTATCTACACCAGTGAAAAATCAGTTTCTGAACATGATGCGAAACTGCCTCAGGAGCTGAAAGATAGTATTAAAACAAAAGTAGAAGATCTAAAGAAAGCAAAAGATGGAGCAGATCTTGAAACAATTAAAAAAGCATCAGAAGAACTCTCAAAAGAGATTCAAAAAATTGGTGAACACGTAAAGCCGGAAGAAACTAAAACAGAAGAAAAGAAAGACGGTGATGAAACTGTTCGCGACGCAGAAGTAAAAAACGAAGAGAATAAAGAGGGAGATAGAAAAGAAGAATAAGACGAGCCGGCGGATTCCTCCGCCGGTGTGTGTCTAGCGATCCTCGTCGTACGTATCTGGATCACCAAAAAGAGCTTCCATAGCTTTCTTGCCTCCCCAAAAGAACGCGATCCCCAAAGCGAGGACGAGACCTGCTGAAACAGCGATTCCGATTTCAAGACTCACGAACCTTTCCTCCTAATTTGATTTAACATTGTTTTTCGTATAAAATCAAGCCGTTCATTTGTATTACGTATTAACCTGATACCTAGTACCTAAGACCTAATTACCTATGAGTAAAGACTATTATTCAATTCTCGGAGTCGATAAAAAGGCTTCAAAAGACGACATTAAAAAGGCTTTCAGAAAGCTTGCTCATAAATACCATCCGGACAAAGGAGGAGGTGACCCTGCTAAATTCAACGAAGTAAACGAAGCATATAGCATTCTTTCTGATGATAAAAAACGTGCCGAGTATGATACATACGGACGTACATTTTCCGGAGCCGGCGGACAAGGAGGGTCTGGCTTTGAAGGATTTGATTTTTCTCAATTTGCACGAGAAGGTGGCTTTCAAGACTTTGACTTGGGAGACATATTCGGTGACTTTTTTGGAGGCGGACGAGATAGAACACCTCGCGGCCGCGACATATCTATCGACCTCGAATTATCTTTTAAAGAATCCGTTTTTGGAGTAAATCGCACGGTACTCCTCAATAAAACATCAGAATGTGCCACCTGTCATGGATCAGGAGCAGAACCTGGCACAGACATGGAAACGTGTACTGTATGTAATGGAAAAGGAAGCGTGAAAGAGGTTCGCCAATCATTCTTCGGCTCTCTTGCTGTAGAACAGCGCTGCTCGCAGTGCAAAGGAACCGGAAAAGTTCCGAAGGAAAAGTGTCACACCTGCAAAGGTATTGGTATAGAAAAGAAACAAGAAGAAATTTCCATTGATATTCCCGCAGGCGTTGAAAATGGAGAAATGGTCCGTCTTTCCGGAGCTGGTGAAGCGGTATCAGGCGGAAAGCCAGGCGATCTCTACGTAAAACTCCATGTTGCAAAAGATCACACTTTTACAAAACAAGGTACTGACATATTCATGAGCCTCAATGTGAAGCTCTCAGATGCACTTTTAGGTACAGACTATACGATTCCAACAGTCGATGAACAACCAGTAACTATCAAGATACCTCAGGGAGTATCGCATGGTGAAATCTTGCGAGTTAAAGGCAAAGGGGTGCCAACAGGAAAAAATAATCGTGGCGACATGATGGTAAAAGTCAAAATTGAACTACCTCAAAAACTTTCTAAAAAAGCTAAGGGTCTCATAGAAGAACTTCGCGAAGAAGGAATCTAGTATGGCTCAAGAGAAAGTTTGGGACCAAGAATATACACGCGGTCTATTTATCACAGGTGGAAATGAACCCCAAGCTGATACAAGAGATTTTGTAAAATTTTTGAAGAAACAAAATGTGCCCATTTCTGGCACTCATGTTTTAGATCTGGGATCTGGAACAGGGCGCAACAGTATCTATTTTGCCGAACTTGGTGCTCATGTTTCTGGTATCGAAATATCTTCTGTTGCACTAAGAGAAGCGGAAAAACAAACGAAAGATAAAGGGTTAGACATTACATACCTGCACAAAAGTATGGGGGAGAATCTGCCTTTCAAGGATAACTCGTTCGATATCGTGCTCGATGTAACTTCTTCAAATTCACTGACTGAAGAGGAGCGAGACATATACATACAGGAAACAAATCGAGTTTTAAAACCTAGTGGTTGGTTTTATATAAAAGCACTTTGTAAAGACGGCGATAAAAATGCACAGAATCTTCTGAAATCAAATCTTGGAAAAGAAAAGGACACATACACCATGCCCGAGACAAACATAATAGAGCGCGTATGGAGCAGGGAATACTTTGAAGAATTTTATGGAAAATATTTTAAAATAGTAGAACTCCAAAAAAAGACTAACTATTCTCGATTTAATAATCAGTCGTATAAAAGAAATTTTTGGATTGCTTATTCAAGAAATATGTAATAACGACGAAGCCCGGCGCACGATGCGCGCCGGACTATCCGTTGTCTTAAGGCGGGGGTATCGCCTGTTGTGCTCTTTTGGCAAAGAGCACCCAACATTCTGAGGCTCGCTCTTGATTGTTAGCCTCAGACGCTTCCTCTGCTTCACGAGCAAGCTGACTCATCTCTTCTGCATATCGTTCGTACTCTTCTTGCGTCATGGCAGTCATCTCCCGAAGTCGGACAGACTAGTAATCCAATGGATTACTCCTGTACTAAAGATGAACTTTTTATGAAAAACGTCAATAATAAAGAGTAAAAACTGTGTATAAGTTTGGCCGGCGCTCTCGCGCCGGCCGATAATCGAAACCCTCATTCCTCATCTTCTTTGGAAGGAAAATGGGCTTCGACTGCAACATTGATAAGTTCACGAACGTGCCCAGAAGGGAAGGCGAAAGCATTTCCTACTTGGGCAAGGAAATCGTCTCCTCGTTCAAATGCAGCCTCATTGAGCTGACACACCTGCTCGGGCGTTGCTGTTCCGTCACAGATGCACGCAATAGCATTTTGCGCCTGTCCTAGTGTCATCGCGAAACCCTCCAAAGAAGATACTATTACATACATCAGCTTGAATCAATCAATATTAAAAGGTAATCTAAACCTTATGAAAAAACTTCTATCCGGTGTCAAACCAACAGGTCGACTTCATATCGGAAACTACTTTGGAGCCATTAAACAGTTTGTAGATCTGCAAAACGAATACGAGTGTAATTTTATGGTAGCTGACTACCATTCACTCAATTTCATCCAAGACAAAAAGGAAATGCAGGAGCTCATTCGCGATACGGTCATTTCATATCTTGCCGTCGGACTCGACCCAGAAAAAGCAGTTATTTTTAAACAATCAGACATACAAGCACATACCGAGCTCGCCTGGATTTTTGACACCATCACCACCATGCCATATCTCATGCGCGCTCACGCATACAAAGATGCTGAGGCAAAAGGTAACGAAGTAAGTGTCGGCACCTTTAATTATCCTATGCTCATGGCTGCAGATATTTTACTTTATGACCCGGATGTTGTACCCGTGGGGCAAGACCAAAAACAGCACGTGGAATATGCACGCGACACGGCAGAGAAATTCAATCGTATTTATGGCGAAGCATTCAAACTTCCAGAAGCACTTATTTTGGATGATGTTGCAGTCGTGCCTGGAACCGACGGACGAAAAATGAGTAAAAGCTATGGAAACACTATTCCGCTTTTCGCGACACGCGAGGAAATAGAAAAAGCTGTGATGAGTATTGTGACAGATTCAACAGGAGACAGGCCGGAATATGTCTACAACATTCATAAACTCTTTAGGTCTCCTGCTGAACTTGAAAATCTCTATGAAGAGCACAAAGGAAAATACAAAGCTCTCAAAGAGGCGCTCATTGAGGATGTCGACACATTCATCGCACCACTTCGTGCAAGACGTGCAGAAATAGAATCACAAGGAGACAAAGTGACTGAGGTCCTCGCTCAGGGCAAAGAAAAAGCGAAAACAATAGCCGAGGCAAAGATGGAGAAGGTGAGGGAATTCGTTGGAGTCACACTATAAAGCAGAACGGAGGTCAATCGACCTCCGTTTTCTGTACCCCATAACTCTCAGCAAGATATGTATTACCGAGAGCAACGAGACCCTCTCGTGCCTCAGTAAAACTTTTGTACTTTTGCTTGCATGCCGGATGAGAATAGCCACTGCTACTATACCGACATGAGTCGCAGCCCATATCCTCAGATGCAAGACGATACTTTATCAGAGCTGTGGGAGCAATATCCCAATTCCACACCCGTTCAATCTGCCGATGTGCAAAATCTCGTACCCCTTGAAAGTCATAGTTGACCTCCTGGACCATCACATCATCAAAACCCTCAGGTTTATAGAGACGAATATCGGCATACTGTTGCATTCGACGAGAGAATGCAAAGAGCATGACAACTTCGCGAACAAATTGTTGACGTGTTACTGGTTGTAGTGCCACGAGCACCTCCTCTTCTGTGCTCAGAATAGATGTTTATATTCGGGTTGTCAAAATTAATCTAACACCAACTGATGTTCCACAAGTTCTCTATAGTCGGGCGATGAGGTAAGGAGTTCTTTATGTGTACCTTCAGCTGCCACTTTTCCATCTTTCACATAAATAATTTTGTCCGCATGGGCAACTGTTGCAAGACGGTGTGCAATGATGATGGTCGTACGATCTTTTGCAATACGATTAACTGCTTCGGTAATCAATCGCTCATTTTTGGTATCAAGATTTGATGTCGCTTCGTCAAAAATAAGGATGCGCGGATCACGAATAAGTGCACGTGCAATACCGAGTCGTTGGCGTTCACCACCAGAAAGTTTGATACCTTTTTCGCCGATTTTGGTTTCAAGCCCTTTCGGTGCACGTATGATCACATCTTGGAGCGCTGCAATATGAACCGCTTTTTGGATCTCATCTTCTGATGCTTTTCTATCTGCAGGTAATCCAAGCTCAATATTGGCGCGTATTGTGTCGTCAAACGGATCAATTTGTTGAGGCACATATCCGATAAACTGTCGAAGAGAATCGATATCATACGATGCAAGAGAGATATCGTCTATTAACACATCTCCTTTTTCAGGCAGATACGCACCAAGAAGCATTTGCACGATTGTTGATTTACCGGCCCCCGAT
Source organism: Candidatus Zambryskibacteria bacterium CG10_big_fil_rev_8_21_14_0_10_42_12 (assembly GCA_002787695.1). Lineage (GTDB taxonomy): Bacteria > Patescibacteriota > Minisyncoccia > Phycocordibacterales > 1-14-0-10-42-12 > 1-14-0-10-42-12. The sequence goes on from PCXL01000011.1 coordinate 248,932, forward strand.
GGACCAACAAGAGCAACAGTTTGTCCTGCCTTTATAGAAAAAGATAAATTTTTTAGAGCTTTTATTTCTCGTTCATGTTCATCAGATTCTTCAAGCGAGAGATATGTTTTATTTCGATACACAAACTCAACATTCTTAAATTCGATAGTGCCATTTATGTGTTTTGGTACATACGATCCAAATATAATGTCTGATTTGGTGTTCAAAAATTCCATATATTTTTCTACTCGCGGCAATACCTCTATGAGCTGCTTCTGTATTCCATAGATGGATTCTAGCTGCCCTGTTGCTGATTGCACCCAGGTAAACAAGATCACAAAACCGCCAACGTCATATCGTCCATAAAAAACACCAATGAGCGCGATAACCATCGTAGCAATGCGTATGATATGAATGAATGACCCCTGGATCAGGTGGTAATCCATCATGCGAGTCCACAAGGCTTTACCAATCAACACAAACTCATCGCCTATCTTTTTATAGGTCGAGATTACCTTATTACTTGAACCAAACAGTTTAATAAATACAAAGTTTCGGAGGAGTTCCGCATGAAGCGTGTTTCTTTCATGCCGCATTTCTTCGTGTGAGCGGAGCTCGGAACGAAAATGTCCCTGAAACCAAAACATGATTATGAATAACAGTATTACCGAGACAAGCAACACAAGTGCCACATAAATATCAAGCAGTAGACAAAGTATGACCGCGATTGAAACTCGTATGAATGTTGGTAATACATCGTAAAAAATGACCTTAACCAATTGCCGAGCAGCACTTTCTCCCGTATTCACTATGCTTTGCAACTTGCCACTATTTTCATTCATATGCTGATTCACCGATAGTTCGTTTGCTTTATTAAGCGTGACATACTGAAAATAGTGAGGAATATCCCAATCGAGATTCCTTGCCTCAAACCTTTCTCGCATATATGAAATAAAAAGAGCAGATAAACTTGCAACAAGTGCACCAAATACCAATGTCCAAATTTCTTCAGAAGGAGAATTTGCTGTGACCGCACTTACAATCTTTCCGAAAAAATATGGAACGGCAAAACCTGCCCCTATACTAAATACGAGCAACAGCATTACAACTGTTGTAGGACGAAGAAACGGCTTATAAATAGTGTAGATAGTTTTGAGTGTAGACATAGACCGCATATTTTACCATAAAATTAGCCTTAATCAATCCTACAAAGGTTCAACCTTTGTAAGGCTAGACTATGAAAATAGGTTAATTCTGTTATTATGGTCCTCATGAATCGAACATATATTGGCGAACTGTCAGACCATATCGGAAAAGAAGTTTCTATTTCTGGATGGATAGATGTGGTACGAGACCAAGGTAAAATGATTTTTTATGATTTCCGGGATATGTCTGGAAAAGTACAGGGTGTGGTCCTTCCAGGAAACGACGAGCTTCTCACCATTGCTCGTGAGACGCGACCTGAATGGGTTGTGACTGTAACCGGACAAGTGAACAAGCGACCAGAGAAAATGGTTAAAGAAGGAATCCAAAATGGCGACATTGAACTTGAAATAAAAGGGGTTGAAATTCTAAACAGAGCAGAAACTTTACCGTTCCCCATAGATAACGATACACGTGAAGTAGATGAGGAAGTCCGCCTCAAATATCGCTATGTAGACCTCCGTAGCGAACGTATGCAGAAAAATATGCGTCTTCGTAGTCAGTTTATACAAAAAGCACGCGAGTATTTGTTTAACCAAAATTTTACAGAAATCGAGACTCCACTTCTTACTGAATCAACTCCGGAAGGTTCCAGAGACTTTGTGGTGCCATCGCGTTTGCACCCTGGTAAATTTTACGCATTGCCACAATCACCACAACAATACAAACAGCTTTTGATGACCGCTGGTTTTGAAAAATATTTTCAGATTGCTCGTGCCGTACGTGATGAAGATCTGCGTGCTGACCGTGGTTTTGAACACACTCAAATTGATATCGAAACGTCTTTTGTAGAAAGAGAAGACGTACTCAACCTGATCGAAAACATGATCGTAGAGTCTGTAGAATCTCTTGGATTTACAATCAAAGAAAAACCATTCCCACGTATCTCATATAAAGATGCTATGGAAAAATATGGTGCAGACAAATTTGACCTAAGAACCCCTGAAGAAAAAGGGCAGGGGATATTGGCATATGCGTGGGTAATTGATTTTCCATTTTTTGAAAAAACAGATGACGGAAAATGGACATTCAGCCACAACCCATTTTCAATGCCATTACCTGAACATCTCGATAAACTCCTTAAAGGAGAAGATGTCGAAAACATTCTGACGACCCAATACGATCTCGTATGTAACGGATTCGAATCGGGTGGCGGATCTATTCGTGCTCATAAACCGGAAATACTTGAAGCTACATACAAAATTATGGGTTATACAAAAGAAGAAATGGAAGCAAGTGTGGGGCACATGCTCGAAGCATTCCGGCTTGGTACACCACCGCATGGTGGCATTGCACTTGGTGTAGAGCGAAACCTTATGAATCTCACCGGCGAATCATACCTTCGTGAAGTTCAAGCATTTCCTATGACTCGTGGTGGCCAAACATCTGTCATGAAAGCACCTAAGGAACTCACTCAAAAACAACTTGGTGAACTCGGTATAAAAGTAGAGAAGAAAAAAGAATAACGAGAAACGCGCGGATGTCCTCCTGGGACCCGCGCGTTTCTCGTTTTATCTACTATTAACTAATGACTTTTGACCTGCCCGCCAGTGCCTGTCGGCTTTAGTCTATGGCAGGCGGGCTAATGACTGTATAATAAACTTCATGTCTAGTGCGGCATATACAGTCAAAACTCCTGTTTTCGAGGGACCACTCGAACTTCTTTTGAATCTCATAGAAAAACGAAAACTTTTCGTAAGTGACATCGCACTCTCCGAAGTAGCTGATGATTTTATTTCATATGTGAAATCTCACCCCGAAATGCCTGTTGATGAATCGTCTCAATTTGTCCTGGTTGCCTCAACACTGGTCCTCATAAAATCCAAATCGCTTCTGCCAAACATGAAGCTTACAAGCGAAGAGGAGCAGAGTATTGATGATCTCGAAAGGCGTCTCAAAGAATACGAAAGATTTCGTGAGTTATCCCTTTTCATCAAATCTCTCTTCGGGCATAATCCTATGTTCGCGCCGGAGAAAGAAGTGCCGAAAATATCTGTTTTTGCACCATCTTCCGATATGACCTTGCCGAACCTTTCCGGCGCGATACTATCCGTCATAGACAATCTTCCCGAGCCAACTACCAAAGATCCACATGTTACGGTAAAGAAGGTTGTGAGTCTTGAACAGGTGATGGATAACTTGAAACACCGCATCGAACGCGCATTGTCGCTTTCATTTAAAGAATTTACCAGAGACGCAAAAGACCGCGTCCATGTGATTGTCAGTTTCTTAGCACTACTCGAACTTGTTAAACAGGGGAATATTGAAGCTGATCAAAAAGACACCTATTCTGACATTCACATAGAAACACAGGATGTGGGCACACCTAAATATATGTAATCTATGGATCAACACACACTCTCACTTGAAGCACAGATAGAAGCCATACTCTTTTATAAAGGTGAAGGCGTAAAGGAATCAGAACTTATCAAAACACTCGGCACAGACGAGCAGTCATTTAAAGATGCAGTACTCAACCTCAGAGAAAATTTATCCGGCAGAGGACTGACACTACTCGAGCATGACGGCATCATAGCGCTTGGTACTGCCCAGGGTGCACACGGGCTCATTGAAAAAATAACGAAAGAAGAACTCACGAGAGACCTTGGTCGCGCGGGTCTTGAAACACTCTCTATCGTACTTTACAAAGGACCCGTCAATCGTCGTGAGATTGATTATATTCGCGGTGTAAATTCGAGCTTTATCCTACGGAACCTGCTTATGCGTGGTCTTATCGAGAGGGTAGACGACAAAGCAGGGAGAGGATACTCATACAAGCCATCCTTGGACCTGTTGATGCATTTAGGTATTTCGCGAATAGACGAGCTACCTGATTATCACAAGGTAAAAGAAGAACTTGAAAGATTTGGTAAATCAGAGGACAATGGGGATAATGCGGTAGTTTAGCCGTTTATTATGGATACAGAGAAACAAAAAATTGAATCAGAACTAGAATCAGGAGAAATACAAGCATCCGAGCAGGTTTTATCATCTCCTATTTCCAATACACAACCTGAACCACGTATTCTACCCCCGAAACCACAGTCAAAATTCATACCAGCAATCATTTTTATCTCGTTGCTAGGGATGATAATCATTTTTGGAGTTCTCATTTTTGATCAAAAACCAATTGAGCCAGTGAAAGCCGAAGAACATGCCCCAGTAGTTGTGAACCCTTTTGATTCAGTACAGATAGAGGGAGCTTCTGGTGTGGTGATCGACCTGCGTACCAAAGAAATTCTCTATGCCAAAAACGCATCTTCCACACTTCCGCTCGCTTCGGTGACAAAACTCATGAGCGCATATACCGCACTTTCATATGCGCCAGATATTCTTTCGATCTCTATAAGTCCAGAAGACATACAGCTCCTCGGAGACCAGGGTCTTATTGTTGGTGAGACATGGCGCCTCGATGATCTTCTCGATTTTTCTTTGGTAACCTCGTCAAACGACGGCATGAGAGCAATCGCACGGGCAGTAGGTGAAGTAGAAAATAGTTCGTTTATAGAAGAAGAAAACCGAGCACATTTTATTGGACTCATGAATAAAACCGCCAATGAACTCGGTCTCACAAGTATGTCGTTTAAAAACGAAACTGGTCTTGATGAAATCACAGGTGGTACCGGCGGTGTCGGGTCGGCATATGATGTCGCTCAATTACTTGGTCTCATTGCACAGAAATATCCTGATGCACTAACACGCACACGTAATAATGAATTTTCCGTCACCTCACTTTCTGGATTCATACACGTTGGCAGAAACACCAACCTGTCTGCCGCAGCGATTCCCGGTCTTATGGGATCTAAAACTGGTTTTACAGATCTCGCGGGAGGAAACTTGGCAATTGTCTTTAATAGAAGCTTGAATTACCCTATAGCAGTTGTTGTTTTAGGATCTTCTGTTGAGGGACGGTTCCGTGATGTAAATACACTGGTAAACGCCACGTACGATTACTTTCAACTTAAGCACTAATATGATCATAGATATAGTCAAAGTTTTATTTCCACTCGTGACATCATTTATTATTGGAATCGGTATCACACCTATTGTGAGCGATTTCTTGTATCGCAATAAATTATGGAAAAAGCGCAATGTCCGAGCGGCTGTAGACGGATCGCCCGCAACAATCTCACAAAAACTGCATGATGATGAGGGGAAGAAAACACCCCGTATGGGAGGAGTTGTCATGTGGGTTTCTGTTGCTGCAACCGCACTCATTATTTGGATCATTTCTCACGTCATAGATGGCGATCTCGCTATTAAACTTGATTTTATCAGCCGTAACCAAACATGGATTCCTCTTGCCACACTAGTGTTTGGATCTCTTTTTGGTCTTATTGATGATTATTTAGAAACAAAAGAAACTGGTGGAGATCATATCGCAGGCGGACTTTCTCTTGCTAAACGACTATTCGCGGTTTCAGCAATAGCACTCGCAGTCGCACTTTGGTTTTATATAAAACTGGAAGTGAACAGTATCGGATTGCCTGTAGCAGAAGATCTAATGATTGGCTGGCTGTTTATACCGTTATTTGTCGTTGTTGCAATAGGTATTTATTCCGGCGGAGTCATCGATGGGCTCGATGGGCTTTCGGGAGGAATTTTTGCAGCAATTTTTGCCTCATATGCCGGTATTGCGTTTTACCAAAATCAAATAGACCTTGCCGCATTTTGTGCAGCTGTTGTTGGAGGTATACTAGCCTTTCTATGGTTCAACATACCGCCGGCACGATTTTACCTGTCTGAAACCGGCATCATGGGGCTCACGATCACGCTCACCGTTGTCGCCTTTATGACAGACACGCTCGGTGGGGGATACGGGTTCATAGTCCTTCCCATTATTGCTCTTCCACTCATTATCGAGTCAGGATCTTCTCTTATTCAAGTCTTGTCTAAGAAGTACTTGGGCAGAAAAGTGTTTCTAGTAGCCCCGATTCATCATCATTTTCAAGCAAAAGGATGGCCGGCCGCAAAGGTAGTTATGCGTTTTTGGATTATCGGCGTTGTCTGTGCACTATTAGGACTTATCCTCGCTCTTGTAGGACAATAGACAATAAAAATTCTGCTACAATAATTGCTACGTATGCGAACTAAGGTTGATCAACCATTTCTGTTTTCAGTTGCTATATTAACCATTGCTGGTTTTTTTATTTTTTCATCAGCATCTCTAGGGCTACTCGCGCAAAAAACAAGCGTGTATTCAAGCGTGACATTCAAACAGATATTTTTCGGACTCTTCTTGGGAACACTCGCCATGCTCGCAGTTTCGCGCATATCATTTAAGGTCTTTCGCCAAGTATCACTCATTTTTTTCATTGTCTCCATCTTATTAACGCTCGCAGTTTTTATACCTGGGCTTGGTATCGAACACGGAGGCGCACACAGATGGATTGATCTTGGATTTATTTCCTTTCAGCCAGCAGAAATTTTAAAAATAGGTTACGTTCTTTATTTAGCTGCCTATCTTGCTCATGCGAGAAAACAGATTACGACGGTGAGTGGCGGGCTCATTCCGTTTCTTGCCATAACAGCCGTTGTGGCAGGCGTACTTCTTATCCAACCAGACACTGACAATTTTCTCGTTATTGCTACAGCAGGTCTGGCCATGTTTCTTGTGGCAGGCGGGAAAATCAAGCACATTCTCATGATAGTTTTGGCTGGCGTTTTAATGATTGGTTTCCTCGCACTCACACGTCCGTATGTGAGAGATCGTATTATTACTTTTTTGGATCCATCTCGTGATGCACTCGGATCGAGCTATCAGATCCAACAATCATTTATTGCCATTGGATCAGGACAAATGTTTGGGAGAGGCTTTGGTCAAAGTATTCAAAAATTTAACTTTTTACCAGAACCGATTGGAGACTCAATCTTTGCCGTCTTTAGTGAAGAATTCGGCTTTTTTGGAGCAATCATACTCATCGGCCTCTTCATCTTTTTTGCAGTTCGCGGGCTTAAAATCGCTTCAAACACAACCGATCCCTTTGGTAGACTAGTCGTCGTCGGCCTTGTTATACTCATCATATCCCAGGCATTTGTTAATATAGCCGGTATGCTCGGGGTCATACCGCTCTCAGGCATCTCATTGCCATTTGTAAGTCATGGGGGCACGGCTTTGTTAGTAGCGCTTGTAGAAGCGGGCATTATTCTCTCAATTTCTCGTAAACGAACATAGTATGATCCCGTTAGAGATCACGGACACTAAACACCGAATCACATATGAAAAAAGATGAGAAAAAAAATATATTAGTTAATAACCGAGAAGGTCAAGGACGTGCGTCCGTGTCCTATCTCTAACGGGATGAAAATTTTACTCACAGGAGGTGGATCGAAAGGACATGTATATCCTGTTATGGCTGTCGCCGAATCACTTCGAGAACTGGCAAAACAACATAAAATCGTCGACATGCGACTCTTTTTTATGGCGCCTGAACCATATGATGAAGCAAAGCTATACGACCTCGGTATAACCTTTGTACCAAACACGGCAGGCAAAGTCAGAAGATATGCTTCTATTCTCAATATTTTTGATTCTTTTAAAACAGGGTGGGGGATCATCACGTCTATGTGGCGTATTTTTTCAATTTTTCCTGATGTTATTTTTGGCAAAGGAGGATACGCTAGTTTTCCCGCTCTTGTCGCAGGACGCATACTTGGTATTCCAGTTGTGATCCACGAATCAGATATGGCGCCTGGCAGAGCAAATAAATGGGCGGGTAAATTTGCTGCACGTGTCGCTGTCTCCTATGCAGAAGCGGGAAAACTGTTTCCACATCCTGATCGTGTAGCAGTCACAGGGCAACCGGTCCGCAAAGAAATAGAGATGCCACTTATAGAAGGTGCTCATGAATTCTTTCAATTTGAAAATAGACTTCCAACACTCTTTGTAATAGGTGGGTCACAAGGCGCTTCACTTATCAATGATGCAATCATCGAAGTGCTTCCGGAACTCCTCAAACACTACCAAGTGATTCACCAAACGGGACAAGAAAAATTTGTACAAGTCACAAAAACTGCAGAGGCAACACTCTACGCGAGCGAATTCAAACACCGCTATAAACCTTTTGGGTATATGGACCCTCTTAATCTCCGCATGGCGGCAGGTGCTGCAACACTGATCATAACCCGGGCTGGTTCAACCATTTTTGAAATAGCCGCATGGGGCAAACCATCGATTGTTATCCCAATTACCGATTCCAATGGTGATCACCAAAGAAAAAATGCATACGCATATGCTCGCAGTGGTGCATGCACTGTTATCGAAGAAAAAAATCTTTCTTACAATATTCTGCTTTCCGAAATTAATCGGATAGCGAGCTCTCCAGAACTCATCACATCTATGTCGACAGCGGCACACAATTTCTATCAAGCGGGCGCCGCAGACAAGATCGCATCAGAAATATTAGAAATCGCACTCGAACATGAAGCCGGAAAATAACACAGGCACAATAATCGTACGCTATCCACCATCTCCAACAGGAAAATTGCACGTCGGAAACGCGCGTACCGCATTATTTAACTTTTTATTTGCCAAGAAAAATGGAGGCAAGCTCATTGTACGTATGGAAGATACCGATCGTGAGCGTTCAAAGCCGGAATACGAACAAGATATTTTAGACAACCTCACGTGGCTCGGTATCTCTTGGGATAATGAGAACATATGGAAACAATCTGAACGAACAGAAGTTTACAAAAAGTACCTCCAAAAACTTATCGACGAAGGCAAGGCATATATTTCACAAGAATCAGAAGGTGCAAACAAAGAGGTTGTGCGCTTTAAAAATCCAAACAAGGATGTCACATTTCACGATCTTATCCGTGGCGATGTCACCTTCAACACAGAAGAGCTTAAAGACTTTATTATTGCGCGCAATATTAATGAACCGATATACCATTTAGCGGTTGTGATTGATGATTTTGAAGCTGGTGTAACCCATGTCATCCGCGGAGATGACGGGATTTCAAACACGCCACGCCAAATCTTGATCCAAGAGGCCATTGATGCACCTCGACCAATCTATGCACACGTACCGCTCGTATTAGCAAAAGACAAAACCAAACTTTCAAAACGAAAACATGGGGAATCGGTTTCACTCGATTACTATAAACAAAAAGGTTTTTTACCAGAAGCACTCGCAAACTTTTTAGCACTTATTGGTTGGAACCCTGGAACAGATCAAGAAATTTTTACACTTTCTGAACTGATTGAAGTTTTTGATATAGAGAAGGTTCAGAAGGGAGGGGGTGTGTTTGATGAGATCAAATTACGTCACATCAATAAAGAACACCTAAAGAAATTACCGGAACAAGAACTGAGAGATAAAATTTCAGCGATATTTTCTGAAAATCAGATACCCGTAGATCCTGAGATGCTTTCCCGAGCATACCACACAATCATGGAGCGTCTCGAGGTGTGGAGTGATCTCCATGAAAACATTACAAATGGCGAATACGCGTTTATGACAGACGACCCCATACTTGATGTAGATAAAATGATTTGGAAAGATGCAGACAAAGAATCGACCAAGGCACACTTACAACATGCCAAAGATATTATCGAAGAAATTGAAATCATTTCTAGTCCCGATGAAATAAAAAACTTGTTGTGGAACTATGCAGAGGAGAAAGGGAAGGGGGCAGTACTCTGGCCACTACGCTATGCGCTTACAGGAAAAGATAAGTCTCCTGATCCATTTACACTCATCTACATTCTACAGAAAGAAGTGGTTCTGCAAAGAATTACAAGAGCGTTAGAGCGTATCTAAAATCTGGGTTCCCAAGTCGAGGAAGATATGGTTTGCGGTGAGGCACCGAGATGAAAACTGAGACATAGCTGTGCTACGACGAAGTTGAAGCGAGTGTGCCGTAACCCAGACCATATTTTACGCAGACAGGGAGAGATTTTATGATACGCTCTTATGTTTTATAATAGAGAAGTGATTCATAAGAAGTCCATATGGAAATATTGTGCGACACTATTTGTACTTGGTGTACTAATTTTTATTGATACATCACCAGCACAAATAGACGCTGCAGACATTAACGAACTCAAAGAACAAATAAACCAAAAAAGTAGCCAGATTCAAGAACTCGAAGGAGAGATTCGTAAATTCCAAGTTGAACTTGATAAGACGAGCGTCCAAGCTCAAGGTCTCCAGAAAACTATTTCTACCCTTGAGACAACCAACAAAAAAATTTCTACTGATCTCAAAGTGACTAAAACTAAAATTGATACGACAAACTTAACCATTGAAGAACTGGGGTTAGAGATCGACAGACACGAAGATTTGGTTGTACAAAATAAACAAGCAGTTGCAATAGCAATCAGAGAAATACAGATCCGTGACGATGAGAGTATGATCGAAATGCTTCTAAGAACCGACAATGTATCGGATGCATGGGATGAATTGGAGCAACTTATTGCATTTCAAAATTCACTCCAAAACGAAACCTACGAGCTCTTAGGCAATATTCAAACACTCGCTGCAAAAAAAGGTGAGACCGAAACGCAAAAAGAGCGTCTTGTCCGACTCAATCGTGAGCTCGAAGGTCAGAAACAAGCTGTCGAAACAACAAAAAAAGAGAAGGATGTACTTCTATCACAAACTAAAAATAAAGAGGCCGAGTATCAACGTCTAATTGCTGAAAAACAGGCTCAAAAAAGAGAGTTCGAGCAAGCACTCTTTCAATATGAATCACAATTGAAAGAAGCGGTTAACCCCGCCCTCATCCCGACAGAAACTCATAGTGAGCTCGTTTGGCCACTTGATAATATTCGTATTACGCAACAATTTGGACAGACCGTTGACGCAAAGCGCCTATACACTTCTGGAACACACAACGGGGTAGACTTTGGTACACCAACAGGATCTAAAGTTAAATCTGTTGCTAATGGCGTCGTTATTGGAACAGGAAACACTGATCTTGCTCGAGGATGCTACTCATACGGTCAGTGGGTACTTATAAAACACACTAACGGTCTCTCAAGTCTCTACGCACACCTCTCGGGTATAGGAGTGCAACCTGGTAATCAAGTAGGTGCCGGTGAAACAATTGGTGTCTCAGGGAACACAGGATATTCAACAGGTCCCCACCTTCACCTCACTATTTTTGCAAGTGACGGAGTAGAAGTAGGCACATACCGATCTGGTACACCTTGTAACGGTGTAAGTATTCCTCTTCCTACAAAAAAGAATGCGTATCTTGATCCGCTCCCATTCTTGCCAAGCCTTTAGAGTTAGTTTTTCACATCGAATATTTTCTCTTTTTGATACAATGTAATACATGAATAACTCTCAAAAAGGTTTTATAAAAACAATTTTTCTTACCGTAATTGGTTTAGCACTTTTAAATATTTTCCTCGGTATTGATCTCGTTGATTATTTAAGTAAAGAAAGACTTCTTGAGTTTTGGAATGAAAGCATAGCAGGTCCACTCTCGTATCTGTGGAATGAAGTTGTTATCGGTATCATTTGGAACTTTATAAAAGGTCTATTTTCATAAAAAATAACCCCAGGAAGATTCCCGGGGCTGGACGCGTCTACGCCGGTGTCAGTACAGAAAATCATCTCAGACAAAGGACAAGAAAGCAGCTGAGTGCGATCGTGCCTGCAAAGGCACAGATCACAACATGTCTTCTGCCTGCATAAGATTCACGGTACTGATTTGCCTTTCGTTTGAAGGCAGTATATTCATATCCTCGAAACATGAAGCGTGTAGCACGTTCTCTAGTCACAAGAAACAATCCTAGTGAAAACAGACATACGACACTCACTACAGCGTTTAAGATCATCTACTCTACTCCTTCCGCCCACCTTTATAATGAATAAATGAAAAAGACTCAAGAAAAAAGGTGGGTAAAAGTAGTTAAATCAGATATAATAAAAACATCAAGTAGATACTTTAGCACTCCCTGTTGCTGGACCCCGATGTCGTATTTCCGATGCCATTCGATACACATTAAACATGCACCCCAAAAAAGTTTTTCCTGTCCATGATGGAATGTTAGCAACTGACAGGGTAGGCGGGTCACACGCAATACCCAAAAAAGTACTTACGGAACACAATATCTCCTTTACAGAAATGCTTGCGGGCGATGAGGCAGAATTCTAACGGCGCTTTAAGGCGCCGTCTTTGTATTTCAACGTATTTGTATATATTTAGTGTCGTAAAAGATATATTGTGCGACATTATTATATTCGCTGAGACCACTCTCCAAATAAGCACTTTTTGATCATTTTCTATATCTCGCTTTTCCCTGCACCTTTTTCTCTTTTTTTATTTTTACCTCCCCTGCTCTATACACTCATATCTGCCTGAGTCAGAGATGATGGTGGTACATTTTTATTTTTACCCTCTCCTCTCTTCCCCCACTCTCCTCTAGTGTCGCACAATATTTTGAGTATTTTAAAAACTATGATAATCTCTTGCTGGGAAGAATGGAGGGAATCGCCCATGAAGAACTGCTGCTACAGACCCTTAGGTAGGCATGACGCACTACTTTGTAAATTTCTGACATGGCTCCTCACGAAACCGTCAGTATATCTACTAAGCTCCTGTTTCAACGGTCCACTACTACTTTTCTTGTTGTACCATGACAAGAAGTACGGACTCCGCGCGCCTCGATAATATCGAGGTGCGCTCACGTTTTACATAATTTACATATAACAAAAAACACCCCTCGGCGATTTCCTTGGGTGTTTTTTGTTTCCCTTGCGGGAGAATGATGTTATCTCATTGCGAGCTCATAGTGAGCTGGATAGGCATTACCCCAACATTTTGCAGATGCGCGCCATGGGCGTGTACCCTGCTTTTCGTAGAGGTACCGAGCATATGCCACGTTACCTTCTAGGGTGTAAATATCGAATCCAAGCTTCTTTGAGTCTTCGAGGTGGTAGTATTCATTTACCTGCATCACACCTCGATCCTGTGGAACCATTTCTCCACGGAGCACTTCACCATTCACATAGTGGCGGAAGCGCGACTCACAACGAGCAATTTCTGCCATGACCGGAATGTCAGAGAAATAATGTCGAACATATTCCTCAGTTGTCATACTATCCATATCAAGCTTACGCTTGGTCTCAGTGACAGCAACTACGTCTGTAGATGCATTAGCTTCGAGACTTGCTGGGATTGGCATGGGCATTGACGTACCGGATACAGACTGAAACATCATCAGTAAACCAACAGTTGTCAGTTGTAAAATATGCAGTTGTTAAGGTTTTAATTCTATCGTGGTCCGGAATTCAAAAAGTCCAGCACTCGCTGAACTTCGTTAAGTATAGCATATCGAAGCCAATTGTCAATGACTTTTCTTATTTTTATGTTTAAAATATGGCTATATATATGGCTATATTAGTAAAATATCAATAGTCATTTTTTTACCTATTTTGTCAAATAGTGACCCTCACTCCCCTTCCCGCCCAATTTGCGATTATGTTATTTTTTTCTCCACACACCATACTTTTTTTAGGCCATTTTAAACTCAAAATGTAGGTATAATATACCCCATGAATACCTACTCTTATCGCGGCGTGAGGTGGCTTGAGACATTTGCTCCAGACGAAGACGACCTTCACACAATTGCCGGAGAAGAAGGTCTTGACCCTTTTATCGTCAGAGATATTCTTGCTCCTACTCCCTTTGGATATATCGGAGAACATAGTGATGCTCTCTATGCCGTATTTCATTTTCCTGTCTTTCGATTGGGCCATAGTGACGATAAACAACAAGAATTAGATCTTGTAATCAAAGATGGTTTTCTTATGACAGTGCGTTATGATTTTCTTGAACCTCTTGAACATCTCGCTACTCGCATTCGGACTCATGAACATTTATCTTCACATCATGATCACCAATCGACCTATAGTTTCCATGTGGCCAACGCCATCATGAAAGAGATGTATACCGGTGTATCGCTTGATCTTCGTGCTTTTACTGATTGGCTTCACAACATCGAAGATAAAATCTACACCGGCAACGAACGTGAAATGGTTTCTGAAATATCGCTCGCCGCACGAGAAATGGCTGAGTTTCGATCACTCATCCACGATCATGAGCAAGCCCTCAAACAATATGAAGAAACAGGTATCAAAATATTTGGATTACAGTTTAAAGAATCCTTTAAAGAAGTCATTCGTGAATTCAAAAATGTTCAAAGGCAAACACGATTTCTTTCAGAACTAGTAACAGAACTGCGAGAAACCAACAACTCACTCGTAACCACCAATCAAAATGAGATTATGAAAGTACTTACGATCATGGCTTTTGTCACCTTCCCTCTCTCACTCATCGCTGGTGTTTTTGGTATGAATGTCGTAGATATGCCAGTGGTCGGACAAGAAAATGATTTTTGGATCATTGTAGGTGCCATGGCTCTTGGCATGCTTATCATGTTTATCTATTTCCGACACAAAAGGTGGTTATAATAATCACTCACGTTGCATTAATTCATTGACTTTTTATAATTTTACTTTATTCTAATATTAGATTCGACTGTTTTCGAGGTGTTTGATGGATGCAGAAAGTCCCTTTCATCAATGTTTGTACTGCGGGGCTCCAAATGATGAACCCTGCCAAGGAGGTTGCCCAGCAAAAATAGAAAAAGAAGCAAAGAATCGCTTTAAACAAAATCCAGAGAGTCCTCAGCCGCGCGGACTTTCCTGGCAACACTACATCTTTCTCGTCACAGACGAGGCCAAGGAGATGTATCGCGAGGGATTTACTGCTGGGGTGACTCCCGGTAAGGATTTCCCGAGAAACAACTTGTCGAACCCTTCCTTCAAGTTGGGTCTCGACATGGGTTTCCAAGCCCGCAACAAAAAAACCGCCTAACCAGAAAGCCGTCCCCGGCCTCCGGTTCAGGCGGCTTTCTGTTTTTACAAAAACCCTACAAAATTCACATTACAAAGGTTCAACCTTTGTAATGTGCAGATCAGGTAATCGCTTTGCTTTATTCACTCTTTCATTTACAGTTATAGACATGTCTCTTAAATTCTATAATACGCTCACTAAAAAAATTGAGGATTTTTCACCTATTAATCCTCTTGAGGTTTCTATATACAGTTGTGGTCCTACTGTTTACGATTTTGCACACATTGGCAATCTACGATCATATGTATTTGCTGATATTCTCCACAGAACACTCGAATTCGCTGGTTACAAAGTAAACCACGTCGTAAATATTACTGATGTTGGACATCTCACAAGCGATGCTGATTCTGGTGAAGACAAGATGATGAAGGGACTCAAGCGTGAAGGCTTGCCGGTAACTATTGAAGGTATGCGCCAGCTCGCAGAAAAATTTGAGAACCTCTTCAAAGATGATCTGAAAGCTCTCAATATCAAACTTGCCAATACGTTTCCACGCGCAAGTGAACATATACATGAGCAAATAGAACTCATTAAAAAACTCGAACAAAAAGGCATTACGTACGAGACAAGCGACGGAATTTATTTTGATACGAGTAAGGATCCACATTACGGTGCTTTAGGTGGTCTCACTGACACAGGCGAAGCTCGTACACGTGTAAATGATACCGACGAAAAGAAGAATAATCGTGATTTTGCACTCTGGAAATTCAATGGAGAATTAGGTTGGGATTCTCCATGGGACACAGGATTCCCCGGGTGGCACATAGAGTGTTCTGCCATGAGTCAAAAATATCTTGGAGAAACATTCGACATTCATACCGGCGGCATTGACCACATCCCCGTTCACCACAACAATGAAATCGCTCAATCAACATGTGCCACAGGTAAACCACTCGCACATTTCTGGATGCATAACGAATTCGTCACCGTAGAATCAGGTAAGATGGCCAAATCAGAAGGTAATTTTATTACCCTCAACACACTCAAAGAGCACGACATCCACCCACTCGCCTATCGCTATTGGCTCCTTACCGCACATTATCGCTCTCCTATTACCTTCTCATATGAAGCAGTAGAAGCGGCACAACATGCACTCGAGCGACTGGTATATGCATTGTCGGAATATAAAAAAGACGGTGATGGCGTGATTATTGTTGAATGGATGGACGGATTTGAAAAAGTACTTTTTGACGACCTCAATACGCCACAAGCAATCGCATATCTCCATGCTATCGAAAACAGTAATCAGAGTAATGCCGATAAGTACAGAACCATCATTGAAATTGATAAGGTGCTCGGCCTCAATTTAGAAAAACTATCAGAAGATATTCAAGATATCCCTAATGAAATTAAAGCATTGGCCGAAAAACGTAGTGCGCTTCGCGAAGAAAAACAATGGGAAGCATCGGACAAAATCCGCACCGATATAGAAACAAAAGGATTCCACATAAAAGACTCCGGAAATAACCACGTTATTTGGCGCCCACTTGCATCTCTTATATAATTTGTCATTTGTGTAATTGATTTTACCTACTACCTATAACCTACCCACTACCACCTATCCTTATCCCCACCTTCCCCACAGCCTTTTCCAAATGTATATTTTTGTCTCGCCCCTATAAGAAAGGTACAATAGAGGAACTATGGCTTCGCCTGCCTTCACAAAAATAAAAACGCGGATTCCTCCGCAGAGTCTTGATGCCGAGATGGCATTCTTGGGCTCTGTAATGCTCCGCCCCGAGTCTCTGTATGAAGTGCTCGATCTCGTCGGAGAAGATACGTTTTATAGTGAGCGCCACCGCGTTATCTTCCGCGCCATGATGGATTTGTTTAATAAATCCACCCCTATCGATTTCCTCTCCCTCTCAAACCGTCTCAAAGAAAAAAATGAGATCAATGCCGCTGGTGGCGAAGAATATCTAACCGATCTTGCCAACACAGTCCCCTCCTCTGCCAACATTAAACACTACGCAGAGATTATTCAAAAGAAATTCCTCATGAGGAAACTGATTGAGGCTTCCGAGCATATTTCTAGACTCGGATTTGATGAAGGAGATGAAATCGAAGCAATCCTCGATAGTGCAGAAAAAAGAATATTTGATGTAACAAAAAATTTTGTCGCCAATGACCAATTTCGTGCTATTAAACCGCTTCTCTTTGATGCATTTGAACAACTCGAAAAACTCGCAAGTTCTGACCATGAAATTCGTGGTGTACCTACCGGTTTTCAATCTATAGACAATCTTTTGGCCGGCTTTCACAAATCAGATCTTATTATTCTCGCAGCACGACCTTCTGTCGGTAAAACCGCTTTTGCACTTGATCTTGCACGACGCACCGCCACCGAACATAACACCAAAGTAGGCATCTTCTCTCTTGAAATGAGCTCTGAACAGCTCGTAAACCGTATTTTGGCTGCCCAATCACAAGTAGATGCATGGAAAATTAGAACGGGTCAGATTCAAAATGATTATGACCATATTAGAAATGCACTCGATCTTCTTTCTCGTACTGATATTTTTATCGATGACCAGCCAGGAACCACGGCTCTTCGTATGCGTTCAACCGCACGCAAACTCAAAAGTGAAAAAGGGCTCGACATGCTTATCGTCGACTATCTCCAGCTCATGACGCCAACAGCCACACGCGCTTCTGATTCAATGGTGCAACAGGTTACCGAACTCTCCCGCTCTCTCAAACACCTCGCCCGAGAGCTTCAGGTGCCTGTAGTAGCCCTTTCCCAACTTTCTCGTGATGTTGAAAAGCGAGGTGGCGAACCACGACTCTCTGACCTTCGTGATTCAGGCTCTATCGAACAAGATGCCGACGTAGTTATGTTTATTCACAATGCCGGATCTCGCGAAGACGAAAACGGTAAACCAGAGAAAATGATCCGTAAAGATATCATCGTTGCTAAACACAGAAATGGCCCGGTGGGACGTTGCAAATTTAATTTTGACGCACAGAAAACAGCTTTTGTAGAACTCGACAACACTGACTACGGCGGAGCTGAAAAAGAATTTGATGAATTTTAGACATGAATGATTTAGATCGACTTAAAGAACTCTTTAGTGAATTCCCTGGTATTGGCCCCCGCCAAGCTGAACGCTTCGTCTATTTTATTTTGAGAAAAAATGGTGCCTACGCTGAAAACCTTTCCAAAGCAATCCTAGGTCTGAAGCGCCATATCAGACAATGTGAAGACAGCTATCAATACTTCTTTGCACAAGGCGATGAGCGTCTCTCCCCTATTGCTCGCTCTCAAGCACGTGATGATTCCCTTCTAATGATTGTTGAAAAAGATACTGATCTTGAAAATATAGAGCGTAGCGCATCGTATAGTGGTAGATATTTTGTGCTTGGTGGTACTGTACCAATTCTTGAAAAAGAGCCTGAACGAAGAATACGTATTAGAGAGTTAAAAGAGATTATTAAAAGAAAATCTACTGAGAAAAATATAAAGGAAATTATTCTCGCTCTTTCGGCAAACCCAGACGGTGAACATACAGCAACATATATAAAAGAAGAGCTTGAACCAGTATCTAAAGAATATAATATAAAAATTACAGAACTCGGACGAGGTCTTTCGACCGGCACAGAGCTCGAATATTCGGATAAAGAAACTATCCGAAATGCTCTACAATACAGACATTCATAAAGCGCGCTAAAAGCTTCGTGCTTAACGCTTTAAGCTTTGATACAAACATTGCCACGCCAAAGGCGTGGCAATGTTTAGCGATAAGCGGTAAGCCAACAGCGTAAAGCGAGTACTACTTGATTGCTGTAATTTCGATTTCAAAAAATGGTTGTCGGTGACCGTTTCGCTTAAAGTAATTACTCTTTGCTTTGTATTTGATCACCTCTACTTTTGCGGCACGTCCGATTTTAGAAAGTGTAGCTTCAACCTTCGCACCAGAAATATATGGAGTTCCAATAGATGTATCTTTGCCATTATCTACCAAGAGCACCTTGTCAAAAGTAAGGGAGTCCCCTTCCTTGTGTTCTCCTTTGATCTTTTCGATTTTTACTTTGTCCCCAACAGACACTTTGTACTGTTTACCGCCGGTAACAATAACAGCAAATTCATCCTTGTTTACAGATGCTTTCTTAGTTGTTTTTACGGCCTTCTTTGAGACTTTTGTGCTCTCGGTTGCTTTAGGCATAACGCGGATAAGTATACATTTTTATCGAAAAAATGCAATGCTAGATACAAAAAACACCTCTCCTATCGCAATATGCGATAAAAGAGGAAATTGACAGAGGGAGGCCTCCTTGGACTAAACGAGGAGGAGGATCGAGATAATCCAAGTCACCCGTGCCGAGTTGGATTACACGGGCGGTACCCGAGGCAACAACCCTCTGTCACTGATACTATCATAACACATATTTATATATTATGCAAACCCCGCCGACCGTTCGGTCGGCGGGGTAAGAGATAGGCTGGATCACCTCCTTTTGCCCTGTAGGGTCTTGAGGCAGACCAGATTGTTTGATGTCACCTCCCAATTGTTCTGATTTTAGTATACAACTTCACACAATCTTCATGCAATGCACATGAAGACCCTTATTCGTCTTTCGCAGGCTTATCAAGCGCCAACGCTTCAATATCTATTGCCTCCCCTGTTATACGGAGCACATCCTTATCAATCTTCCTAAACTCTTTATGAGATGAATTGAAATGGTTTACTGTTGTCGCGAGCGAATTACCGAGCTTTCCGTGGTATTCCTCGTAAGCCTTCAAATGCTTTCCGAGCTCATCTATGCGCTTTACAATATCTTTTGCCGTCTCCTCAATTTGGAGGGCCTTGAGCCCTTGGAGCACTGTTTGGAGGTACGCCAAGAAAGAAGTTGGTGAGACAATGATTACTTTATACTTGCTCGCCGCTCGTTGAATCAGGTTTTCCGTATCCTCTTTTAGTGCACCAATCGTATTCACGAGAAGATCATAATAAATAGCCTCATGCGGAATAAACATAAACGCAAAGTCCATCGTCCCCTCTGCTGGCTTTATATACTTGGACGTTTCAGCAATACGGAGCTTTAGGTCATTTACAAACAGTTTTTCGAGCCTCTCCTTCTCTACCGGATCACGTTCTGACACAAGTCGATTATAGTTTTCGAGTGAAAACTTAGAATCAATCGGTACGATTTTATCTTTCACAAATACAGCAGCGTCTACGATAGTCCCGTCTGCAAATCCGTATTGCATCTGATAGCTCCCTGGTGGCAAGACATTTTTAAGGAGTGTTTCAAGATAGTATTCTCCAAGTATCCCTCTCTGTTTTGGATTTTTCAAAATATCCTGCAGATCTTTGAGCTGGTCAGCAAACGATACGACTTGTCGTTGTCCCTCCACTACCCGTACGAGTTCTTCCGTAATCTCTTTGATCAATCGTGATGACTCCGAAAATTGATTCCGTACCGACATATTCATTTCTTTGGCCGACTCCCCTATTTTTTGATCCATCGTGCGAGACAAATCATTTATATGTTGGAGTAGCAGGTTAAATCCCGTATCGTCCTTCTTCTCTTCCTTTCTCTGTATAAGGCGCCATATTAAAAAGCCGTTTCCTACGACGAGCAACACGAGTAACCCGATAAGTAATGTATCCATTGCCCTCTAGTATATCGTATATGTCGACTCAGTATCTACTGATGACTTTTGACTAATGACTTATGACTTACAAATAGCTATACTTCTATATATATGAGTATACATGAAGATATTCGCACCCAAATGGTTGTAGCCATGAAAGCCAAAGATTCCGTTCGTCTCGAGACACTTCGAGGACTTATCTCTTCTTTTAGTAATGAATCGGTGACACTGGGACGCACTCCAAAGGATCAACTCTCAGACGATGAAGCAATCGCTGTTATCAAACGTGCCGTAAAACAGCGAAAAGAAGCGATTGAGCAATTCAGAGCAGGTAACCGTGAAGACCTTGCCGAAAACGAAGAGAAGGAATTGGCGGTTTTGAATCCTCTTCTCCCGGCCGCCATGCCTGTAGAAGAAATCGAGAAGATCGCTATTGCAAAACAAACTGAACTTGGACTTACTGACAAATCAAAAATGGGGATCTTGATTGGTGCAGTTATGAAAGAAACTGCTGGCAAGGCTGATGGCGGAGATGTAAAAAAAATAGTAGAAAATTTGTTCTAAACTTGCCATATTTTTCTATTTGTTTTATATTTTTGTTAGGAGGAGTGAATGGCTCACCGGCCACACTTTTTAGATGAGCAAGATGCGTGGCAAGATGGTCCTGGACACAAAGCGGCCTTACGCTACTACACATCACTCGAGAAGGGGGTGGTGGGCTCCGCACAACCGGAAAACCCATCTTCCTCGAGCAGTTATTCGTCCATACCGCAAGCCACCCGGGGTGTTCGTCCCCAAGCCCAAGGGCGAACTGACAAACACCAGTCCCGTCCGTCGCCTGTTCGCAAACAAACGCCGGAACAGCTAACGTTGTTTCCGGTCAACTAAAACCCCAGCGGGGAGCCACGAGGCTCCTCGCGGTTTTAATTTTTTAAGGGAGCATATCCAAAATCACCTCCCTGTCTGCAAGCGTCATATACTTGTTACGACATGCTCACTTCGATCTTGATGTAGCTCTGCTACACCGCGATCTCCAGTTCGATGTCTCACTAAAGCATCTAACGCTTTCGACTTGAGAACCCTGATTTGTGCATATGCTCTGGACCTATCACTCTTTAGGAGACTTTTTCACGTTCTTGATACCGCGATTTTTCACAGCTCCCTCAAGCCTCGGAGCGACTCGGTGGTGCCCAGTTTTGAGCGCCTGCTTTTTATCCATATATTTATTATAACAAATGGATTACTACAACAAGTTTTTTCACTTCATCAATTCTTTAGAAAATGGCACCCGGAATAAATTCCGAGTGCCATTTGAACTCGCGCGTCATCAACAGCACGAATCAGTCACCTCCTGGAGCTCTTGCAAAGATCCGGGAATAGCACAGCGTCGTGGTTCCGTAGCGTAAAACGGCACTGTAATTTGTCGCCTCAAGCCAAGGTACTCTCCCGTCAGTTGCCGCATTGCCTCCTGAAGCATTGCGACAACCAAGAGAGCATACCCGCCTTCTTCGCGGAGTCTTCTGTACCCCACTGAGTCTGACTCATACATCCGTGAACAGCGATATGCCGCGCAACACTGTACGACCCACGCTTCGAGCAGATCCGGCCACTTCTCCTGAGGTACCACTTCAAGCATGGCTTTGCTAAAAAACATACTTGCCTCCTTCACGCCCTTAGACGTCAACAACTTATATAACATAATATTTTATATAGTCAATGTTTGATGATACACTATCATATTTCCAACTTGCGGAAATATTAAAAAATCATTACAGTAATACTTGTTTTATATTGAATTTGTATTGCCCTGACACCTGACAGCTAACACCTGCCACCTGTCCTTGGGCCCTATCGTCTAATGGTTAGGACAGTACCCTCTCACGGTACAAATCGGGGTTCGAATCCCCGTAGGGTCATGACGAACTTTTTAATAATGTGAGGAATGACCCTACGGGGTGGGAAAGGGTCGGAAAACGGGAGTTTTCCGTGGAGGAAGGCAGTGAGTCCTCGAGCGTTGGAAAACCGTGGGTTTCCAAGCACCCTGGGGTCATTCGTCCGTATCCCCTTATATTTCAATCAATTTCAAAACCGCTAAAAGAGAATTTGGAACTTTTGGTATACTTGAGCTATGAATAACTCTGAACAAAAAATGGATGACGACCAAGGAAATTGCAAAAGATGTGGCCACCCACTTGAACCTCATATTGTTATAGCATATGACACAAATGATTTTAGTAAGGGCGGTGAAATGAGATGTCAAATTGAAGATTGTGATTGTATTTCAACTATTAGCTTCAACCTTACAAAAGAGTAAATTGCTTTCAATTCTGTCCCACGTGGGTCATAACAAACTCTCTCCCAAACTCCAAACATCCATACATTTCTCTCACCAACCGGCCCCTCCCACTCTCCTCCCTACCACAATATTGACTTAAAAATAATTTTATGTTATTAAACTCTCTAGAAGCATCTGCTTCGAGGAGGAATCACGTGTCCGCAGAAATTCGAAAATTTTGGGAACTCATCAAACCCCATCTCGATGTCGAAGGACTGCAGAAGGTCGCCGAGCAGTATCCTGAGTTACGAGAGCAAGCTCTGCAACTCACGCAACCCCAGGCGCCTTTCTATGACTACACCCCGAAAGGTGTCGACGCCGGCTAAAACCGGTAACAAGAGGCATTCAATGCCAAAAACCGAAAGACTTGCTGACACCAACCCCGAACTCGTTGAGGCGGCTCGTAAAGCACTCATCAACGTCAAGTTCGACGACCGGTGGAGAAAAATGACACTGTTCAGACACGGCGGCGTTCTGTACAAAACGGAGCTAGTCTGGGATCCACACGCAAACACTGCGGAACACTGGTCTGTCAATCCTGTCTAGGAGATACGGCCAACATCGCACAACAGGTCGCCGAGGAAACGAGGCGGCCTTTAAATTTGTATCAAAACCTAGTACCTAATACCTAGCACCTATCCCTACCTCCCCTCCCACTCCCCATCTTGTCTCACAAGTAACTCCGCTTTTCTCGTGGGCTCTGCCATAATCTGCTCTATTGCTCGCTCCATACGCATAGATTGTGATCCTTTCACTAAAATAA
>PCXL01000011.1:272706-272859 GCA_002787695.1 Candidatus Zambryskibacteria bacterium CG10_big_fil_rev_8_21_14_0_10_42_12
TGAGCTTCTCTCCTGCTTTATAGGCATCTTCTACATGAGTCACACTCTCCGCTTTCATACCGGCTTCAAGTGCTTCATTTGCCATGGTCATAGAACGAACACCAGAAGTTACCAAAATATCACAAACAGAAGCGGCTAATCGTCCGATTTTCT
>PCXL01000006.1:0-19979 GCA_002787695.1 Candidatus Zambryskibacteria bacterium CG10_big_fil_rev_8_21_14_0_10_42_12
AAGCGCTTGGCTATCATAATAAAACCGCTGTTCAGCAACTTTTATACCACTATTATCCTTTGTAGTTTTTGTTTGAGGGAGGCCGATAATGTATGCAGGTGTATTGGTTGCATATGTTATTTCAAATGTACGTGTATCTGACCCTATATCAGTGAAGGTGCCGTCACCACTTCCTGTCACTTCTCCATATTGAACTTGTTCTGAGAGATTTCCATTACTGTCATTATATGTATACGTTGTGGTCTTATCTCTATGGTCACCATCTCCATCATAATCAAGTTCAGTAGTACGCGTTAACTTTGCATAATTACGCTCATTACCAAGTGATGTATTCTCCCACTTATTTACCGTGAGTTTGTATAGATTATCGCTATCATCATAGACTGCAACACGATATGGTTGTCCTCGTTTTGAGATATGATCACTGTACTCTCCAATAGTAGAAAGCGAGTCATTACCTTGATGGAAATTGGTTACGGTTACATTATCGAGCTGGTCCGTAACTGTTGTCGTAGCAAAGCCAGCAAACATTCTGTCAAATGGACCATTGTAGTAGTAATCACCGCCACCATAGGCGTAGGTCGTGGTACCCACTGTGCCGAAATCATCATCAACCGCGATACTTTCAACCGTATCAATTACGAAAGGTACCTTAGTATTCGCAAGATCAGACCCATCAGCATAGGCTGTAGAAGGTTTATAAGAGACATTGTGTACAGCTCCCTTACTGTCAGTAACCTTGGTAAGAATGTCTACTTTCTTGGTTTTATTTTCACGACCACTCAAATCTTCTAAACCATCACTATTGAAGTCAGCAATTCGAATGCCCGTATCTTGGTAGGTCGAAGTTACAAAGTTTGTAGGCGGTGCCCATGACACATCGAGAGTCCAGCCATTCTTCCCGTTGTTAACATAAGCAGTTTGATTAGGACTCTTAGCATGAAGAATATCAATATGACCATCTCCGTTAACATCTACGAGGCGTGAACCACTGTCACGTCCGGCATTTGAGAAATAAATGTTAGAAGGAAATGTCCAATCGTTACTAAATTGAAAATCAGTACCTGTATTTACATATACACCATCATAGCTACCACTATTATTAACTAACACATCAACGAGCCCATCACCGTTCACATCTGCCATACGCGTACCGAGATCACCATAGTCAGCCCGGACAAACGGATACGGCATGTGCCATGCGGAAGTTCCTGTCCACCCTGCACCATTATTGAGGTATGTAGCTGTGGTTGTTGCCCAATTGGCATCAACAGAACTTTTTAGAATGTCAGGTAATCCATCACCGTTTACGTCCGCGATACGTACACCAAGATCATTAGCATTTGAATCATTGGTTGTAAATTGCACAGGCGGATTCCATGTGCTACTTGCTGTCCACCCTGCACCATTATTTATATATGCAAACTGACTTGATTTGTAGGCAATTATATCTGCCAAACCATCAGCATTTACATCAACAATACGCACACCGTTATCATCACGATTAGATAACTCAGTGTTAACAAAATACAAAGGCGAATCCCACGTTGAATCTGCAACCCAACCACTTCCTGTGTTTAAATAAGTTTTCTTATAGTGAGGAGTAGGACTATTTTCATTACGAGCAATAAGAGTATCAACGCGTCCATCACCATTTACATCACCAAAGCGTACCCCCATATCATTTAAGTTACTATCAAGAGCATCCTCTGCTGGACCGTAACCACTCGTGCCCCACCCCTTTGTTACTGTTTGATAATCAAAGTTAGTTGTAGGTAATGTAGTTACATTTCCACCCTCATCTTGACCACTCTCCGTTATCGTATCGAGTAACTGTCGATTACCATTATCCCCTGTCGTATAATCTAGGTCATATTTTCGTACCCATACACCATTTATTTTGGTGTTTATTTGCGAAATACGCTCTTTTGCAACAATCGGAAAAGCGGCCTTACTTGAAGTTGCGGTCGCACTACGAGCTTCTCGTTCAAAATTTATTGTAAAAATACCATCAGTCGTATCATGTCCTGTATATGTGATGGTTAATGGATAAATCTGACCAGAATCCTTGTAATAATCATAGGAAATGTAGTTACCATTAGGATCACGTACTTCCTCGAGCATCCATCGATATATTTCTGTTGAATCACTCGGATTATCTAATCTAGCGGCCGTTGTTGTACCAAAGGTATATACAGTTCCTGTTTTATCGGTAACTTTCCAATGCGTATGGTCAACAAATTCATACTTTCTAAAATCTCCACCCTCAAAACGAGCCCCATGCAACTCTGTAGTAGTTGAACCATCTAAAGATCTTATTTCCCCATCAAATGATGAATGGAAGTTAAATTCGTCGTATAACGTGTTTGTTCCCGTTTTATTAATACGTTCTATATACGGTATGTTATCTGACCACCCATGTCCATAGAGATTTATATCTTCACCCCCTTGGTTTGTATAAGTGAGTTTCAAATCTGGCGTAAGAACCCCTCTGCCCGGAGGAGCAACGATTGATTGTTCATAAAAAAACGCCCCAGTCATTGAACTCGGACGCAATCGAATATCACTGCTTACAGCATCTCGTGAAATATCACGGAAAGGAAGCTCGGTATCTGCCTTTACTATTGTTGAAAAAATAAAAAACTGCCCTAAAAAGATGAGCAGCGTAGAGAATAACCAGAACATTAGTTGTAAATGAGGTATACGAAACCCATTAAAAAATGTCTTCATGAAATAACTATACAATGTTCATGAAGAAATTGCATCAAAATTGTGCAGACCTCATTTAATTCGCCTCGAAATGAAGATTGTGACCTCTCTGTACCAATCATATGAAAGAACTGCCATATTTGTAACTGTTTATAGACGCAAGCACCCTTTGTTTTTCTTACCACTTGAGCCAAAACAAACCAAGGTCTTAGAATTTTTTTTGAGATTTTATATAGACGGCAAAACAAAAGTCGCCCCATGCTTTCGCTTGGGACTCCTTTGTTTTATGCGCGAGTGATGGGACAAGAACACCTCGGAAACCCACGGTTTTCCGAATCCTTCCTCCACGGGAAACTCCCGTTTCCCGACCCCTTCCCCGTTCAAGTTCCATCGACTTCATACAAAGACACAAAAACCGCCAGAAATAATCTGACGGTTTTTGGTCTTGCGCGAGTGATGGGACTTGAACCCACGACCTTCCGCGTGACAGGCGGACGCTCTAACCAGCTGAGCTACACCCGCAATGCGCAACGCGAGGCATTTTAACAAAAAACAGCCATTATCGCCATTACGGGTGTCGGCGGGAGGGATCGAACCTCCGACCTTGGGCTTATGAGTCCCACGCTCTAACCAACTGAGCTACGCCGACATGACTAATAGTCACCTAAGAATTATCCATAAATTTCAGATTTATGCAAAAGAAAAATAGGCAAAAATGCCTATTTTTCTTTCATGTTGCGGGGGCAGGAATTGGTCACAGATAATCCGTTCGTCGTCACTCACGAATTTCCGCGACCCCGGCTCGGTATCGAAATGTGCTCATTTTGATATACCTGCGCCCTGCAATTCTGCACATTCCGAAAAAAATTTCGGAATTCCCCACAACAACGCACAAAACCGGCACCAGGCCGGTTTTGTGTACGTGTTGCGGGGGCAGGAATTGCACCTGCGACCTCAAGGTTATGAGCCTTGCGAGCTACTACTGCTCCACCCCGCTATAAAATACGGTCAATAGTTTAGCAAAAATTCACACACATTTCAACCTTTATATATAATAAAATTCGTCGAACACTTCTTTGTAAAGTCCGATAACACGCAAAACTTCTCTCTTGTTGATAAGAAATTCACTGCCTTCATGAGCAATCGCGTTTCTAATCTTATGAGCTTCCCATGCTTTATCAAGCGTTATAAAGTCGCTCTTTTCAATTTGTTTCATTTTCTCTCCCATTGAATCACCTCGATATCCCAATCTATCAAGCAGTTCATCAAGCATGATGTCTGCTTCGAGAATGGCAACCTTCCAATCATTTGGATTATCAGTTTCTGCATGCTTCATAACACGCTGCCATCTATTCTCCACTACAACATGTTCAATGTCCCTCGTTATCGAATCGCCCTGCGGAAAATAATACTCTTTTTCTACTTTAGAGAGATCTATAAAACGGCTCCGCGTATGTAAAATCCCCGCAAGCAAAACCGAGGAAATAATGACTGCAAAAATCTTAAGCCAAAAAGTAAAGTCAATAAGTCCTTCCACAAAACTATTCGTTGTATCAAGACCTCCAGAAGTAACAAACTGAGATCGAAGTGCAAAATATACACGCTGTGCAATTACAAAGAGTATTCCTATCGCAATAAGTCCGCCGATAGCATCTGTATTTGATATACCACCGCCACCGGATGATTCCTTTTTATCTTCTGCCATATTGTATATTGTACCGACACAACCAAATTTTGAAAGGTAGAAAACTACTCGCCGAGAAAGTCTTTACCACAAGCAAACAATATATCTTCTCTGTTGTGTGACCCCAAGAGTTGAAACCCGACGGGCAACTCTTTACCCTCTCTCTCAACAAAACCGGCGGGAAGTGAGATGCCAGGCACTCCTGCGATATTTGCTGACACGGTAAAAATATCTGCAAGATATAATGAGAGCGGATCTGACTTCTCTCCTATGTTAAAAGCTGGTGTCGGCGATGTCGGGAGCGCAATCGCGTCGACCTCTTTAAACACCGCTTCAAATTCTTTTTTAATCTTGTTACGAACCATCACTGCTTTTCGATAATAGGCATCATAATATCCGCTTGAAAGGACATATGTTCCAACAAGTATGCGCCTACGAGCCTCTTTACCAAAACCTTCTCCGCGTGTCTTAAAGTAATCTTCAATCAAATCCTTGCCATCAACATGAAGCCCGTATTTAACCCCATCAAAACGAGATAGGTTTGATGATACTTCAGCCGGCATTAATATATAGTACACAGCAAGAGAAAGTGGCATGGTTGGCATACTGACATCTCGTATTTCATACCCAAGAGATTTCATTTTCTCTAATGACTGTTCAAAATTTTCTTTCACATCTGGATCAATTCCTTCGATGTTAGTAAAATCCCGTGGTACACCAATAACCTTTTTTGATTCTCTTTTTTCACTCCATGCGCCATCGTGCGAGGTACTATCGAGTGAATCTTTACCTTTTATTGCAGTAAACAAAAGTTCTGTATCTGTAACCGTTTTTGCAATCGGACCGATAACGTCGAGAGAAGACCCCATGGCCATGAGACCGCTTCTCGAAACACTCCCATATGTCGGCTTCAGACCAACGGCATTACAAAACGATGCAGGTTGTCTGATAGATCCTCCGGTATCTGAACCGAGTGCAGCAAGCGCCAAATCACCCCCAACTGCAACCGCTGAACCACCCGATGAACCGCCGGCAACGCGCGCTACATCATGTGGGTTTTTGGTCACTCCATATGCAGAATTTTCTGTAGAACCACCCATAGCAAACTCATCCATGTTGGTTCGTCCCAAAAACACAACGCCTTCTTTTTTGAGTTTTTCTATAACAAACGCGTCATATGAACCAACATAGTTTTCAAGAATTTTTGACGCAGATCCTACGCGCTTTCCCTTGATCAAAATATTATCTTTTACTGCAACGGGAATACCGATAAGTTCCCCACTTTCTCCTGCATCAATTCTCTTTTGTGCTTCTTCCGCTTGCGCTTTCACATCATCATATATTTCCAGATATGCATTGAGTTCAGGATTTTTCTTTTCAATTTCCGCAAGATATGCATCGACAACATCAGAGACTGTCGCCTCCTTACTGCGATACATGTCTGCTAGTTTTTTAATTGTAAGCTGTTTCAAATCAATCATAATCTTTCTTTTTTGCTTCTTTCCATCTTTCCTTTCCTAGAGTATTTTCTTAACCTTAAAATAATCCCCTTCTCTTGCAGGTGACGCAGAGAGCAATTCTTCTGTATGTACACCCGATTCATGCGGATGTGCGTCGTCGCGCATCACATTAAAGATAGGGCCCGTTTGCTCTTTCTCATCTGATAGATCTAAAGAATTCACCTGACTCACATATTCCAATATATGATCAAGATCTCCCGCGAGTTCCTCCGCCTCTTTTTCGGAAGTTTCTATGCGAGCCAATTGAGCCAGTTTAAGTACGTCCTCTTTCTTTATCATAGGGAGAAGATTAGCAAAAAAAGGGTGTTTTGTCAGATTTAACCGATAAGTTTGAGGAATGCTTTTTCATCCAAGATCTCTACACCAAGTTCTTGTGCCTTATCGTACTTTGAACCCGGATTTTCGCCAGCGACTACAAAGCTCGTGTTTTTTGAAACTGATGAATGTATGTCGCCGCCGAGCGCTTTGATTTTTGCGCCCGCCTCATCTCGCGACATACTATCTAACGTACCCGTGAGTACAAAACTTTTACCAGTTAGCTTTCCAGATTTTTTAACTGATGTTTTTTTAAATTCTATATGAGTGAGCAGTCGTTCAACTAATTTTTGATTATATTTATCCTTAAACCAACTGACAATTTCCTGTGCCACAACCTGACCCACACCATCAATAGACTCTAGCTCCTGACCCGTTGCCTGCATAATTTTTTCAATACTGCCAAAGTGCTCGGCAATATCCTCTGCTGTTTCCTCACCCACTTGGGGTATCGAGAGAGATGCGAGAAATCTTGGTAACGTAGTCTCGCGCGCTTTATTAATAGATTCAAGTAAATTATCAACCGATTTTTCACCCATGCGCGGAAGTGCGAGCAGATCTCCTTTTTCCAATGTAAAAATGTCATCAAAATGCGTAATGAGCCCTTCATCCAAAAGTACATCAATCACCTTGGGACCAAGTCCATCAATGTTTATACATTTCTTTGAAACAAAATAATAAAACTTGCGGCGAATTTGTGCATACGAATCTTTTGCAACACATCGCCACGCAGCTTGCCCTGGTATTCGTTCGATCGATCCATCTCCTCCACATTCAGAAATTTTAGTCGGCCACATAAATGGTTTTTCTTTACCGGTGCGCATTTCTGTAACTACAGACATAATATCCGGAATCACATCACCAGATTTTTGCAATATAACCGTGTCTCCGATGCGAAGATCAAGTCGCTTTATCTCATCTTCGTTATGGAGTGTCGCACGAGACACGACTGATCCGGCAATAGAAACGGGACGGAGATGCGCCACAGGTGTCACCACGCCCGTACGCCCCACTTGAAATACAATGTCTTCAAGTACCGTTGTCACTTGTTCTGCCGGAAATTTAAATGCGATTGCAAAACGTGGTGCTTTGCCGGTGTATCCAAGCTGTTCCTGGTATTTCTTTTCGTTGACCTTTACCACCACACCATCAATCCAATATCCCTGTTTTTTGTTGTGCTTTTGCCAATATTTCCAAAATTCAATCACGCCTTCAATATCCTTCACCTCGGTGAAATGTGGATTGACCTTGAATCCAAGTTCTTTTAAATATACAAGCTCTTCGTATTGCGTATCAGGTGAACGCTCAGACGTATCTCCTAGATCATATATAAAAACATCCAACTTTCTCTCTGCCGCAACACGCGGATCAAGCTGGCGAAGGGTGCCTGCAGCGGCATTGCGCGGATTAGCAAATTGCGGTTCACCCTTTTTTTCTCGTGTTTTATTGATACGTTTTAACTCTTCTTCAGGAAGCCACACTTCACCCTCAACAATAACATCCACTGGTCGCACAAGCTTCAGAGGGACTGATTCTATAGTTCGTACGTTATGCGTCACATCTTCACCCACACGTCCATCTCCGCGCGTTGCAGCAGTTTTAAGCACACCTTTTTCATATTCAAGAATAACTTTAAGCCCATCTATTTTAAGTTCGCACGTATATGAAAAATGAGCATCTTCATCTTTAAGGAAACGACGGACACGCTCATCAAATGCACGAATGTCCGCTTCATCAAAAGCGTCGTTAAATGACCACTGTGGAATTTTATGAACCACTTTTTTAAACTGCGACAGCGGCTCACCCGCCACGCGTTGTGTCGGAGAATCTGGTGTTATCAGTTCTGGATATTGTTCTTCAAGGTCAGCTAGTTCTTTTTTGAGTGTGTCGAGTGCACTTGCAGGAATTTCTTCTTTATCCAAAACATGGTACTCATATCGGTACTTTTCTATCGCTTCACGCAGTTTTTTTACCCGCTCGTTCACATCGTGTGGCACAGCCATAGACCTATTGTAGCGGTCAAAAAGAGCAAAAGCTAGTTTAGTACTTTACGCGAATTCCACGCTCTACTCGGCGGTTACTGTTGCCAGAACATAGATTGCGACCGCGAGATTCTATCACCGTACCACCACTTTTATTAACGGTCACAATGGCACATGAACTCAATGGATCATTTGCAGGATCCGTAATATCAAACAATACCTCAAATTCTGATTCATTACCTCCTCCTACTGAAAACGTCTGGATACCACAGCTGATGTTTTGTCCTACTGAACCAAAGGCACTTTCTCCTGGATTTGTCGGGTTTTGTATTTCCCAAAACATCACACATTCGATACCATTGTCCGCGGCATAAAATGCCTTTTGCGATTCCTGAGAAGCCTGAGCAATCAGCACTTGTTTGAGGGTTATATTACTCATTGCAACCGTAACTAAAAGCAAAATCGCGGAGACGCCAATCGCTACAAAGAGTACAAATCCTTTTTGAGATGTTATGTATTTCTTATTCATCTTAATGCCAATTGTATAATAGACCTTTTGCAATAAATGCTTTGTCATCCCCCTCATGTGTCCACGTTACACGCACCTCTACTTGGACCACATTTCCATCTGCTATGTATGGCACACTCGTAAGTGGTGTTATCTGTATTTCTCTGCGGAAAATCGTTGGTGTACCTGCAGTATAGCTATACAAATATGGCGAATCTAGTCTAATGAGCGGACATGCCCCCCACGAAGTCCCACAAGATACAAAATTCATACTCAGTGGTATTGTATCGACATAACAGACATTCGGAGTTAAACATGGATCACCAACCTCACCAATACCCTCCATCCAGTCATTCCCCGCAATTGCATTCGTATCTCGTTTCCAACGAATAGCCTCCATACCCTCTTGCGCAAGATAAAACGCGGTAACCTGTTCTTTAGTGTACGTCGACCGATTAAGAGATAGGGATGCTGCAGCAAACGCACCACTGATTGCCACGGTTAAAATACCTATCGCAACAAGTGCTTCAATGACTGTAAATCCATGTGTATAAATTTTCTTCATGATCTAATATTTTTCTTTACGTTGCACAAGTGTGTTTTGAATCGTAAATTCTGACTCAGTATCGCCCGATCCTGCAACCGCATGAATAACAACGGTAATGCGAGGCTGATAAGCATTACTTGCTTCAGCGCCAGTTACAAAAAATCTTGCGTATGTGATACGCACATCATCTGAAGATATCGGCTCAAACGAACCTGTACCCACCTTTCGTTCTATTTCAAAATCACCATCACTATCTGAATCAACAAACTGATAGGTTACTTGCTCATCATCCAAGTCTGCGTCTGCATCAAATTTAAACGTTATTGCACTCCCACCACTTGGACAATTTGACGGATTGGTTCCCGAAGAGGCACATCGATAATCTGTTCCAAAGCGAATCTCACGAGACATTTCTTCAAGTGCAAAATTGAGATTGGTCATAACAGCCTGTAGAGAATTGGCTTTACGGTTTGAATTGAACACAGAAGTTAAAGAACCAGTAGCAAAAAGTGCGATAATAGAAAAAATACCGGCCGCAATAAGTAACTCTATCAATGTAAACCCAGCACCACTTTTACAAGGTGTGTCATTATTTTTTATATCGGCATGTATATTTATTTCTGGCATGTAATCAATTGTGAGTAACTAGTGTAAAAGTGGTGCTGGGCTAACATGGTTCTGTAGATGTTATCTGCCCTGTTTCATACACATTTACTGCGCGACATGGATCAGGTGGTGGAAAATCAACCGGCATAACTTCGTAACCCAACATCACAACCGCCCTACCGTCTTTATAACTATTTGGTGCCGCGCCATTCCCGTGATAAAACTGAACCTTGGTTTCCAAAGATGGCCGAGTATACACAATGCTAAACGCATCAATAGCTTCTCCATCTTTTCGAGCACATCTGATATTGTCACTATTTGCAATTTGCCCACACATATCAATGATCTTCACTCCACCAATTAACGTGTACTTATCCAGACATTCATATGCTGCCCCTGTTTGACATGTTTCCGTACCATCATAATGCCCATCATTATCTTTATCAGCAAATAAAATTATATAGTTTGTATCAAACCTCAAATATATACCATACCCTGCTTTATATGTCTCTCCTTCTGCACTTGTATCATCAACAACTTTCACACTAACTCCATAGGTTTGTGCTTCTCGAAGACGGATAATAAATTCATTGACTGCATTGGCAATATTTATACTACGCGTTGCTTCGGACTGATTCCAAAGCACAACAGCTGAAAGAGCAACAATGATCGCAAGTGAAACTAATAGTTCAATAATGGTAAATCCTGTTTTTGTTGTTATTTTTTTACGCATCATGATTGTAAGTATACTGACAGACCCATAATGTCTGGAAACAAGGAGAATGCGAGCAATACTCCAAGTGCTAAAAATGGACCAAAAGGTACCTCACTTTTAATTGTAAGATGCTTTTTTCTGATTCCAAAGGGAAAACCCCCACGTGCAAAGACCAGAAATAAGAGAGATAAGATTGCACCTATCCATACACCGAGCACTACAGCAGAAATACCCGACACAATGCCTAGCATACCGCCGATACCTAAAGAAAGTTTTACATCTCCAAATCCAAGCCAACGACCACTTGAAAAAATCCAGATAAGCAGAAAAGGAACCGCGATAAGAAACCCACTGTATACATCAAAAAGCGCTATTCCCTGCCCAGTAATATCGAGCTCATAGAGCCGCGCAATGTAACCAAAAATAATAAATCCAGAAACTAACCCGTCAGGAATAATAAAGTGGATAAAGTCGTATAGAGAAAGCGCAATTAAACACGTAAACGCTAGACCATACAGTGTAAATAGCGTGAGAGCTTCTCCTTGTGGAAGCCCTAGTGGCAAAACATGTTTAAGCGTGAGCACAAAAACAAATGCAGTAAAAATCTCTGCAAAGATATACATGATTGAGATGCGACTTTTACAGTGTCTGCATCTACCTCGCATTGCCATGTAGCTCAACACCGGAATCAAATCTAGTACTCCAAGCTTTGCACCACATGCACCACAGGTTGAGCGACCAAAAAGCATTGATCGTACTCCGTACCGCGAAACAAGTGCTGTAATAAAACTTCCCACAATAACACCCAGAATGACCGTATAAATATATATGTAATCCATGTATATATAATTGTACGGATATAAAACAAAAAAGCACCCCGACCATGTGGAAGGGATGCTTTCTCGATAGATACCGTGCAACCACCTATGGACACACTGTGGTTGAAACCGCTGCAGATGTTGTTGCTGCTGTTCCTGTTGAATCAACACAGAAGTATATAGCTGAGTCTGACTTCAGTGGAACAGAAGCTGCCCATGCAGTTGTGCTGTCTTGACAAGCAGATGCACCACCTCCAGCATCTACGGCACCAGCAAGCAAATCAGCTGCATCTTCACACGCATTTATATATGAGTAACTATTCTCATCGTAAGAGAGTTCAGCTTCTGCACGCACCTGCGAAAGCTGAGCCTTAACCGCCGCATCTGATCCCTTGCTTCGTGCTGAGTTCAAAGACGCAAGCACGACAGATGAGAGAATACCGATGATCGCGATAACAACGAGAAGCTCAATCAATGTAAAACCTTTTTTGTACATAGTATTAAATTATTTTTAATTATTATTGGATTCCTTAAAGAATCGGCTGAACCAATTATACTCTGAAACTTCATAAATGCGCGACAGTAATATCCACAGCCTACCTATGTAGCAGAAGCAATATTGTAAATTGGCATAAGAACTGCAGCGAGCAAAATACCTACTCCAGCTCCGAGTGCAACAATCATGATTGGTTCAATCAGAGACACAAGATTATCAACTGCTTGATTTACTTCACGTTGATAGAAGCGTGCGAGTGTTTTCAAAATCTTGCCGAGCTCCCCAGACTCTTCTCCAACACGCATCATCTGAACCATGATTCCCGGTATTTCTTTATATTTTGAAGCGGCATCAGAAATAGTACTTCCGCTACGGACGTCTTCAATAATGTTCTCAAGGATAGCTTGATATACCTTGTTATCTACGACAGCAGCAGTAATTTCCAAAATACGAATCATAGGAATACCACTCGTAAGCATGGTGTTCATGTTGTCTGCTATACGTGCCAAATAAATTTTTCGATATAGATCTCCAACATACGGAACTGAAAGCTTAAACTGATCAAAGGCGTATGCTCCACCTGGTGTCCGAACGTATCGCACAAAAAAGAAGCCACCGATAATAAGAGCGACCAGAATATATAAACCATAATTCAGTAGCCCATTACTAATCCCCAAAACAATCTTGGTATAAATAGGAATATCTTGACCGGCTTCATTGAGCATCACTGCAATTTTCGGAATAATGACCGTAAACATCAAGATCATCACACCAATAAACGTAGTGACGACAAACGCAGGATATACGAAAGCACTTTTTGCTTTTGACGTTATTTCATATGTACGATCAAGATAATCGGCAAGAAACAAGAATGTCTCATCAAGCTTTCCAGACTCTTCACCTGCTCGCACCATGTTTACGTAAAAATCTGAAAATACTTCTGGGTGTCGAGACATGGCTTGTGAAATCGTATCTCCACCCTGAATATCATCTGC
The DNA here is from genome assembly GCA_002787695.1 of Candidatus Zambryskibacteria bacterium CG10_big_fil_rev_8_21_14_0_10_42_12. Taxonomy (GTDB): domain Bacteria; phylum Patescibacteriota; class Minisyncoccia; order Phycocordibacterales; family 1-14-0-10-42-12; genus 1-14-0-10-42-12. The sequence goes on from PCXL01000006.1 coordinate 12,896, forward strand.
AACTTCTGAAAGAATTTTGCGCACCGCTGGTTTTTCTGCCTCAAGCGACATCAATCGAAAAATTCGGAGTGCAGAAACCTGAGCCTCAAAAAGCGTGGCAAGCTGTCGAGAAAGAATCACAATATCTTTTGATTTTGGCTTTCCTGAAAACAGCGTCATGTTTTCCCAAAACGGCTTTGAATCTTCAATAGGATCAATCGACAGTACAAGTAAATTTCTCTTCTGCAATGAAGAAATTGCCACGTCCATATTGACCGCATCTATTGTGCCTTCTTTGCGTGTATCACCTGCCGCTTTATCGATTGCCTTGTAAGAAAAAATCATACATTAGTTATTATACGAGTCGCTCGAGCATCTTTACATTTGTAGAAAATCTATAGGCATTTTCAATAGTGATTTCACCCTGTCGTGCAAGCTCTGCAAGAGTACGGTTTAAATCGATCATACCATTCGTACTACCAGTCTCAATCATTGTATTGATTTCATGTGACCGGTTTTCACGAATTAAGTTTGCAACAGCCGGAGTATTGACCAAAAGTTCATAGGCAGGCACTAGTCCACCTGACACACGAGGAATTAAACGCTGTGAGAAAATACCAACAAGCGATCCTGCAAGCTGTTGCCTCACCTGATTTTGTTCACGAGCCTCAAACGAACCGATGATACGGTCGATTGTTTGTGCTGCCGTGTTTGTATGCAGTGTAGAAAAAACCATGTGTCCAGTTTCCGCAGCAGTCACTGCAGTTCCAATAGTTTCCGGCTCTCGCATTTCACCAACTAAAATTACATCGACATCTTGTCTAAATGTGCCACGTAGTCCTTCATAGAAACTCGGTGTATCTCGTCCCACTTCACGTTGATCAATAATAGACTTTGCAGGTGTATACACAAACTCAATCGGGTCTTCAATGGTAATAATGTGCTCCAATCTTGTTTGATTAATTATCTCAATAATGGCAGTCAGGGTTGTCGATTTACCATGACCTGTTGGACCCACCACTAAAAAGAAGCCCTGTTCTCTGTGAGCAAATTGCTCAAGCTCTTGCGGAAGCATTAGTTCAGCAAATGTCTTTGCTTTTTGAGGAATAAGGCGGAGTGCAACACCTGCCTGATCAAGCTGAACAAACGCATTGCCACGAAAACGAGAACCGTTCGGCGATCTAAATGAAAAGTCCACGCCTTTTTGTTTAGCATAAATCGCCAAGTCTTCTTCACTCAAGAGAACTCGCAAAATACCATCCATGTCTTGCTTGGTAAATGGTTTTTTATTAGCAAGTGGATTCAAATAGCCTGCGATACGCAGCGTTGGAACAATTCCCTCGCCCAAGTGAAGGTCTGACGCATTCTCACGCGCAACCAAGTCGCAGAGTTCGTTGAGTAGTTGAGTATAGTCCATATAAAAATTCTATGTAAATAAATTATAACCCATTAACTTCTGCAAACGGCACCTCTTGTTTAAAACATTTTATCAGAGCATCCTCTTTAAGCATTATCATTCCTTTTTTACGTGCAGCTGCATATATATCTTTATCACTGCCACCTTTAAGTACAATGGTCTCAATTTCACGATCCATCTCAAGCACTTCCATAACTGCGGCGCGACCTTTAACACCCTGTGGGCATTCTGGAGTTGGTTTTGCTTCGTAGAGATTTTGTCCCATTGGAATTTTTTTCAATTCTTCTGGTGGTAAATCCGCAAACATTTTATCAATCATCATTTTAATACTGTCTTCCACTGGAATTGCTTCTCCACCACCCGGACACAGCCTCCGTACCAAACGCTGAGCAATGGCAAGAATAAGTGTCGGAGCAATAAGATACGGATCAACACCCATGTCGATCAAACGCGGAATAACACCAATGGCATCATTCGTGTGAATAGTTGAAAGCACCAAGTGACCTGTAAGGGCTGCGTGAATAGCAAGCTGCGCAGTTTCTTTATCTCGAATCTCACCCACCATGATGATATCGGGGTCCTGACGAAGAGTAGTGCGAAGACCAGATGCAAATGTATACCCGATTTCTGGTCGCACCTGTGACTGACTCATTCCCTCAATGTTGTACTCTATCGGATCCTCAAGAGACAGAACGTTTTTATGTTCCCTATCAAGTTCATTGAGCATAGAATATAGCGTCGTTGTTTTACCTGAACCTGTTGGTCCTGAAATAAGAATAAGACCATGAGGGCGCTGGATCGCTTTCTTAATCAGCTCAATATTTTTTGGAGATAGACCAATTTTATCAAGTGGCACCACACCTTTTTCCTGATCAAGAATACGAATCACAATCTTTTCTCCGAAGTATGTTGGAAATGTTGAAACACGAAAGTCGATTTTACGGTTATCCATAAATGTAGAAAAACGACCATCCTGCGGTTTTCGCTTTTCATCAAGTCGCATATTGGAAAGAATTTTGACACGAGCCACCACTGCCGCATGCACCTTACCAGGAAGGGTGAGTCTTGTCTCCATGACGCCATCAATACGAAATCTTACTTTCGTCTGTTCGCGCATAGGCTCAATGTGAATGTCGGATGCATTACCATTTGTTGCAAAATGAACAATGTTAGCAACAATTTTTGTAACAGGCGCGTCTTCAGTAATGTGCTCGATATCAACTGGCCCTTCGTCCTTTTCAGTTTTTTCCTTATATTTTTCTAAAGCCTGTTCTTCTTGTGCAAGCTCTGATTCGAGTTCTGTAAGAGCCTTATTTACTTCACCTGAGAGACCTTTATACATCTCAAGAACCTTCTCAAAGTCTTCACGACTAATGAGAAACAGTTTGTAAGGCATACCCACTTTTGAAGCAATGAAGTTTAGTGCGTCACGTGCCTCAATATTTTCTGGATCTACCGCCCCAACCTCAAGTACCCCATCTTTTACCCCGAGTGGCACAAAGCTATAATGTCGCGCTGATTCCTCAGGAATATAATCAAGTGCCTTACTGTTGACTTGTTGTTTACCAACTGACCAAACCGGGACACCAACTTGATCTCCCTTGCCCAACAAAATATCCGCCGGCTTGATGCCGCGTTTTAAAAGTAAAGATTCATATTTATCCTCATTCGCCTGTGCTTCCTTTTCAATCAGAACTGCCTCATCGCCTGTGATAACTCCTTTTTCTACGAGCCTGTCTAATATACTCATAGTTCATTTTCTTCATTTACATTAACATCTTCTTCAATGGGTCCTGCCTGATCAGCAAGTCCCTCCTCTTCCAAAGGAAGTGGTTGATTTGAAAGTCCACCAGATGCCGCAGTGAATGGGTTATTTTTTCCTGGTGCACCTTTTTCTGGAGTAACATAAAAATTGGCAAGCGTATTGACCAGCGGAGAATCAAGAAATTCTTTATCAAGATCAATACGATTAATTTGATCAAGTAATCGTCGTGTATTCTCCGCTTCACGCTCAACACTCGCAGTATCAACGACAACCTCTTCAGCAAAAAAGTTTTTATATACAAATAAACCACCGCCAACAAGGAGCAGGAGTAGTATTGCGAGCATGTTGTTACCTTTTTTCTGTTCCATATTACTCGAGAGAATAAATTGTAATGGTTATTTGATACTCGGTAAGACTACGGCCCCCAGTCTCACTTTGTGCAATTTTGATATGTGATACATCTGCGATACGAATACTGCGCCCTAAATCAGTTAAAAATCCCTTAAAGCCATCATATGTTCCCTGCACGGTTACGACACTGTCCCATGTTGCATATCGTGATCCAAACAGAGAATCATCAGCTTCACCAATGGCTTGCTGACCTTCATCAGAAGCAGCTTTCTCGAAGGTAACTGCAGTAACGGAAAGATTATGTATCTCAGCAAGAGCCGTCAGATCATTTACAATAACAGCCTCTCTCGCTTCTCGTGGAATAAGCCGTGTCAACAAACCTCTCTCTCTTGGTGCAAATGAATTATACTGTGCCTCAAGATTACTGATCTTCGTACCAATACTCTGAATAGAATCCAGGAGCTCCACATGCTTATCCCTTTTATCTTTCAGTAAGGCAACATGGTCGTATGCGGGCAAAATATAAAAGTAGCCGATGACTGCAACGAGAACTAAGAGTACTGGAGAAAGAAAATTTTTCATATCTTAAAATGATTCAAGCTCATTAAGTGTCTGTTCCAATTCTTCATCTAATGCATCACTGGCCTCTTGTGCTTCCGTTTCTGTTTCTGCAACCTCTGCTGACGCAACAGGTACAATTAAATCTTTCACCAATTCTGTGTAGAGAAGACCCTGTCGTGGAATTGTAAAAGTCGTATTAAAGGTTACCCCTCCCGACGTTACAGTGTCTGCTACGGTAATTGTATTTACAGAAAGTTGGGTAAGCATATCTGCTTCAATCAAAACTTCTTCCTGGCGTGTTACATCCGCAAAATCTTGTGCCCTCCCTGTAGCCACAACTTCAATATCACCTCGTTCTCCAAGTGAGAAACTAAATTCCGTATATTGCACCGATGGAATCGTGTGTTCCTCCATAAACTCAAATAACGGTACGAGGGAAATATGTTGATTCAATAGCTCTTTTGAAATTCGTACCTGCTTTCCTAACGCAACAAACAAATCAACCTTATCCTCATCAATAAGTGAACGAGCGCTCGCAATATCTTGTTCCAACGTCACAATATCCGCCTCAACATATTTTTGATATCCAAACAAACCACCCCACACCACAAGTGAGAGAACAAACAATACTGTTGCAAGCTTATCAAGAATACCTGTAGAGGAGCCTTTATAAGGAACACCTACGTTACCAACAGCTGATATAACGCTATCCTTTTTAGGTATGAACGAACTTTTAAACTGTGGTTCCATGTGTACTTTATTATACACGCCCTACCTCAAACCTTGTGTGGAAAATTAAGACACTTCACGAAGCGCACGAAGTGCCAGTCCCACCGCAACAACAAACTCTGGACCTGTACGTGCAAGCACATCATCAATAAATGCTGGGGTATTTAATTTTGAAAATGGATTTGCCATTACCGTCTCTGTTTTTAACATGTTTGTCGCATATGCATCTATACCTTTTATAGCTGATCCGCCACCGACAAGTAGCACCTGCTTAAGTGGCGTATTGTAGCGCTTCACAAAATTAAACATAATACGGTTTGCCTGTGAAAAAATACGACCCAATGGAACTTCAACCATTTTTGCTATATCGGTACCGCTCGTTGTCTGCCCCAATCCAATATCACGCTTTAAAACTTCCGCCTCCTCAAAAGGCATATTGAGACCAGTTGCAATAGCCTGGGTAATATCCTGTGCTCCAAAATTTATTGTGTGAGAGGCTCTCACAACTCCCCGTTCCAATATATAGACTTTTGTATTCGTTGCACCCATATCAATGATCATGACTGGTGCACCCTCATTGTCCACAATTGCACGAAGTGTAGAGAATATTTCAATCTCAAAAAAACGAACATCCAATTTTGAATCAGTCGCAATTTGTTTATATGCCTGCAAAATATCATTATGAATCGCGACCAGTAGTACTTCAATCTCCTTTTCTATTTTTGGATGAGGTACTTCTGTTTTTACAATGTCGTCAGTAGTTGATTCTTTGTGGGACGGCACAATAGACCAATCAATGGTAACCTCAGAGATAGGGACAGGTATATACTTTCGAGCCTCAAGAGGCACAACTGCGTCTAATTCCTTGGAAGCTGATTCAGGAATCGAAAAAGTAGTCATGAGACTTGATTCAAACGGAACTGCGATACCAGCAACCTTGGCTTTAATTCCTACTTCTTTTTCAGTAATAAGAGCTGTGAGAGCTTCTGCTATTTTTTCAGGAGAAAGACGTACGGACCTACCTACGCTCACATTGCCGTATGGTCCAAGAGATAATTCGCCATATGTATCGAGAACCGCCTGACTTCCTTTCTTGCTTATTTGTACAACCTTAATTGAAGAAGAGCCGATATCAATCCCTAATACCGAATCTGCTTTTTGTTTCAAAAAACCACCAAATAAATTAAGTTTCATATAGTCACCATATCTATACTAGAAAAAATATTCTGTATATTTTATGGTACATATTATATCATGCACACACATTTCAAAAACGGTTATTCCACATTAAAACGAATTGCTAACACGATCATCGATTTTATTTTTCCTGAACCTCCCGTCACCAAATCTGTACGTGCATTCACAGATGTAGATTTTGCTACATTACCTCAAGCGACAACACCACAACAAGAACATGTGTATTCATTGTGGAACTATCAGAACCCTTTAGTGAAAGAAATCATATGGCAAATAAAATTTTATGAAAATGATGCATTAGTTCGTAAAACTGCACCATATCTAAAAGATTTGATATACACCATTTTGTTTGATGATGTGTTATCTGAATCACGCTCGTATATCATGATTCCCATTCCTATCTCAAAACAGAGGAGAAAGGAACGTGGTTATAATCAGAGTGAATACATAGCACAAGAAACGTGTAATCTTTTAAATACGACAGACATCACATACAATCCATCGCTACTGATTAAACACAAAGAAACAAAACATCAAACAGGAGAATCTCGAAAAAGTCGTCTCATGTGTTTAAAAGATTCCTTTAAAGTTACCGATGCTAATCTGCTTCATGGCAAGAATATTATTCTGATTGATGACGTTGTCACAACAGGTGCAACACTTAAAGAAGCAGTGGATACACTGAGAAAATCAGGTGCTCGCACAATCATCTGTTTTACACTCGCTCATTAATCTCATGAGAACACAAGATAATTAAGAGAGACATTATCCTACCCAAGAAACACATCATAATTAAGGACGAGATCCTTACTAATACCCACATCCTCTCGCAAGAGGACATTCTCTTTGCCTGCACGTACCGCTTTCACTGTCAGTGTATACGTTCCTGGTTCAATCACTTTGAGGAAGAACTTGCCATCAGGTTGTGCTTTACAAGCTTTCGAATCCTTCACGTTTCTCGCAACGACAAACCAATCAGACGCTTTCGCGTCTTCTTGGGTCGATTGCGGAGAGTGAGATTCGGTCAGGAATATTTTACTCGCCGTCACTCGTAAAATTTCACGACCCTGGCTCGCCTGTTTTGT
>PCXL01000006.1:20015-21336 GCA_002787695.1 Candidatus Zambryskibacteria bacterium CG10_big_fil_rev_8_21_14_0_10_42_12
GGAGAGTGAGGGATTCGAACCCTCGAGGGGCTTTAAGACCCCTACCTCGTTAGCAGTGAGGCGCTTTCGACCACTCAGCCAACTCTCCATATATATAATTCTGGGACAGTTTAGCATAAAAATATAATTTATTTTAGAATTGCTCCACATGGGCAAGTACGATGATTTCCAGAAAAAGCTGTATAGATTCTATAAAGAAAACTACCGGCATTTGCCATGGCGGGTAAATGATTTGTTTTCTGACAAAAAAGGAAATCCTTACAAAATTTTAGTGTCTGAAATGATGTTGCAACAAACTCAAGTCTCCCGTGTCATAGAAAAATACAAGTCATTCCTCAAAAAATTTCCTACAGTCAAAGCGCCCGCAGAAGCTCCGCAGACTGAAGTACTGAAAGAGTGGCAAGGACTTGGCTACAATCGCCGTGCGCTGTACCTAAAGCACACGGCGGAAGCCATTGTAGAAAAGTACAATGGGAAATTTCCCAAAGATTATGAGTCTCTCCTGTCTCTTCCAGGTATTGGTCAGTCAACCGCAGGTGCCATCATAGCTTTTGCCTGGAATATTCCCGTGGTTTTTATAGAAACAAATATACGTTCTGTTTTTATTCATGAATTTTTTAAAAACAAAGAAAACATTTCCGATAAAGAAATCTTACCTCTCATAGAAAAAACATTGGACACAGATCATCCAAGAGATTTTTACTACGCACTCATGGATTATGGTGTGCATCTCAAACAAAAAGAAAACCATTCACGCAAAAGTAAGCACTACGTAAAACAAACAAAATTTAAAGGCTCTCACCGCGAAGCCCGCGCACAAGTCCTTAAATTCCTACTCGCCCACCCACGAATAAAATCTACAAAAATAATTTCTCAAAAACTTAATATTTTAGAAGAAAAAGTTGTCGAGTGCATCACCCAACTCAAACAAGAAGGGTTTATAAATTAGCTTTCAGCTGTTAGCTTCTTGCTTAGAGCTTTTGATACAAAATTTCTGCGGAGCATATCGATCGATATGCTCCGCATGCAGTTCTATTCCTCGTAATACCATATTGTCTCCACAAGAATATATTCTTTTCGATCCTCGTGTTGCACAGTGGCCATAGTGAGTGCACTGGAAACCACGGTTATTCCTGGTCTGTTGAGTGCCCAGGTACCCGTATCAATCTTGAGTACCCCACACGCCTTTCCAAGGCTATCGTGCACAGCCGTAAACACTTCGTGTCTGATTTTTCTTTGTGACACCTTGCCCTCCTAGGTATTACATTATCACAAAAGCTTGAAGCGTGAAGCATGAAGCTATAAGCTTACTGCATGCATC
>PCXL01000009.1:0-12874 GCA_002787695.1 Candidatus Zambryskibacteria bacterium CG10_big_fil_rev_8_21_14_0_10_42_12
AACGCAAACATTTAATAATCTACGTTTTAATGAGACTAACACTGCCCAAGGCGTCACCATATCGAGTGGCGATACTCTGGTGGTTACGGGGACAACAACCTTGCAAGATGGTTTTATAAATACAGGAACTATTGAGGCAAGAGGTGACGTGGTAGTTTCATCTACTTTTGGAGGAGGAACCTCGCCACTAGTCTTTACAGGAACTTCTACATCAGGTAAGACAAATCAGACTCTTGATTTGACAGGGGCAACTGGTTTGTTTGATGCTGATGTGACAATTAATAAAACTGAAGGAGAAGTGCAACTGCTCTCAGATCTTGTTATGAACGCTTCCTCACAAGATCTTTCTATTGCAACAGGGACACTCAATATTAATGGTAAGAATCTTACTGTAAACGGTACGAGCGGTACATTCAGTGTAGGAGGTGCTGGTACGTTTAAGCTCCAAGGTGCAGAGACAGTTACTGCTAATACGGGTTACCCTACGTTTGCTACAGGCGCAACTGCATTATATGTAGGTGATGGAGATGGGATTGTTGATTCATTTATTCCGTATCAATACTCATATTACAATTTTGTAGCAAGTACAACAGATGCGGGTGACATTATTAATGCGTCAAGTACACAAATTGATTTAGGTGGATCATTTACGTTAAATGGGGGTACATTTATTGCTCCATCAACTACGCTATATGTAGCGGGTGATTTTACAAATAGTGGTGGGACATTTACTCATAATTCAGGAACCACAACATTTGATGGTACAAGTCAGACAATCTATGGAGACACAACGTTCTATAACCTTTCAAAAACAGTAAGTAGCGACGATACACTTACGTTTGAAGCGGGCTCAACGCAAACTATCGCTGGAAATTTAACCCTGGCAGGTACAGATGGTTTGTTAAGTGATGATGTATTGAGTTTGCGCAGTACAAGCGGTGGTACACAATGGCGGATTGATCCGCAGGGAAATCGATCAGTGAGTTATCTAGATGTTAGAGATTCAAATAACATAAATGCAACCGCTATTGATGCTGGGAATAATAACAACACAAACTCAGGCAATAACACTAACTGGACATTTGACCCCACCTTTACCCAAAGTCAGTATCAATTTTTTGCGAATGTAGATAGCCTAACGCCGGGCTCTTCTCTAGGTAGTCAGTCAGCTACGACTACACTCACATCTACATCGAGTCCGGTGCGTTTGCGTATGAACATTATTGCGGATACATTTTTTGCAACATCATCTGCTCAGTTTAAGTTGCAAGTGGCTACATCTGTTGTAGGTATTTGGTACACACTCAATCCGCAGTCTGATTGGTGGAATACTGATTTTACAAATCGGAGAAAAATTTATCTGGACAACACAGCGAGCGCTGAAAATCTGACCGATTTTCCACTGCTTGTTGAGCTCAACAGTTCACGAATTGATTACTCTAAAACACAAAATAGTGGTCAGGATATCAGGTTTGTCGATAGTGATAATAGTACGGAGCTCAATTATGAAATAGAAGTATGGAATGAGAGTGGTACATCGACTGTGTGGGTGAAAGTTCCTCAAATTAATGCAGGTTCTGATAACACTGACTATATTTGGATGTATTATAACAATGCGGGTGCGACAGACAATGCAACCACAACAGGGGTATGGAACAGTGGTTTCCAAGGAGTCTGGCATCTCTCAGATGGTTCAACACTTGATGTCAGTGACTCAGCAAAGGAAACACCGACAACGAATGTGAATGCGACAGCGGTTGCTGGGGAAGTAGATGGGGGCGCGGATTTCAGTAGTGACTATATTTATGCGACTGATAAAGATGGCTTTAAGCCGGCACAGAATATTACTATTTCTGCCTGGATTAATCCGGATAGTCGGCCTGCATGGGGTAAAATATTTGCGAAGGATTATAGAGCAGACGGGACGTGGACAAGTCCGTATCTTTCGTATGAGCTTACCGCAAGCAATAATACATCGGGAATACCGTTCTGGACGATAAACATAGGCGGAACAGCATATGGTACGGTTGCACCATCTGCACTTACAAATGGCACGTGGAATCAGGTGACAGGTACATATGACGGCTCTGTTATTCGTCTTTATGTGAATGGAACTGAGGTTTCAAGTACGACTCAGGCAGGGTCTATCAATTATCCGGTAACTGCGGATATTGCTATTGGGGGTCGTAGTAGGTATTCCCCAGGAGATTATCTGGATGGTAAGCTTGATGAAATACGTTTCTCAAATACGACACGTTCTGCTGATTGGATTGAGGCAGAATACGTGTCGGTAAGAGATAACATGAATACGTTTGCAAGCGAAGAAACGGCGAGCACTCCGTCTGACATCTGGACGCTTACTGGTAATGCATCTGCTACAGACGGAGCAGAACTGCCGTCACTATTACTTTCTAGTTCAAATATCGCAGGTACATACGCAGAGGCAAACCCAACAGCAACAAACCCAAATGCTGCGACAGCAGGACAATATATTGAATTTGATTTTACACTTGATCCGTCCAACATGATCGTGGACACGTACTATTATTTCCGTCTCATTTTCTCTAATGGAACGACGCTGGGAAGTTACAGTTCGTATCCGACACTTGCAGTGCTTTCAAACCAAAGTCCGGGAACTCCGTCATCTCTGGGACCTTCAGGTCTTACTGATGGTTCATGGACGACGGACAATACGCCCGGTCTTACTTTTACTACGTCTGACGCAGATGGAGACAATGTGCAGTACCATATATTGATTGATGATAGCTCTGACTTTTCTTCTCCTCTTGTTGATTACACGAGTGCGTCAGGGAGTGCTGGCGCATCGACATTTACCGTTGGACAAGCAGCGGGGAGTGGTACATATACCGTAGGAAGTAGTGGGCAGACATTATCGGATAGTTCTGGATATTATTGGCGAGTTTCGACGACTGATAGTAATGGTGGAACATCGGCGACTACTACGGCAAATAGCGGAAGTATTGCATTTAAAGTCGATGCAACGGCACCAACAGCAGGAACGGTGACGCTGAGTGCCACATCAACGAGTGGAATAACACTCACTACAACGGCTGGATCCGATGCGACGTCAGGTCTTGCTGCGACGCCGTATAATTTCTCAAATACCACAACAGGAGAATATTCGGGGGCGACGTCGTCGCTTACCTGGTCACCTACCGGATTAACTCCGAATACACAGTATACATTTGCGGTTAGTGTGACAGACGTCGCCGGCAATGCTGCAACGAGCTCAACTATTTCTGGATATACACTTGCAAATGTGCCGGCGAGCCTGTCAGCAAGCGCAGATTCAAGTATTGCAATTACAACATCATGGAGTGCTAATAGTAACGCGGCTGGTACGGAATATTATGTTGAGAATGTAACATTGGGAACAGCTTCCGGTTGGACAACAAGTACATCGTATTCATTTACTGGACTTACCTGTGATACAACATACGAATTTAAAGTAAAAGCTCGAAATGGTGATGGTATTGAAACAAGCTATACAGCTACTGTTTCGGTAGCTACAGATGCGTGTACGCCACAAGGTGGAGGTGGAAGTTCTCAGCCATCTCCGGGAGGAAGGAACAGTAATGGACAAGGTAATAGTGGTGGAGGCGGCGGCGGTTCTTGTCTCGCACATATGGTCCCAACAGGGGAAAGCGTAGAGGTTGATTTTTCACAGAGTATACAAAAATCTTGGGAGAGATCATTCACACAGATTCTTATTGATAATGGCTATCGTAATCCTCAAAAAATATTAAGTAGCCAGTCTCCTTATGAGCAGTGGGGAGTTTCTGATTTTACAGCTGTTAACTTTGATGTGAAATTACTTGCGCATGAGGGGGCTTACCATAGTACATTTGGTTATTACGATGCGGGCAAACCACATACGTTTGTGCCTATCGGTAAAACAGGAAATATCTTTGGATTTGCAACAGTACCAACAATCCCAGTAGGCGGCAGTACATCATTTGCACTTAATGCATCACATGATTCATTTGGCATGAGCATTCGTGCGTATAGCGGCAACTTATTTGCAGGTCAATTTTATACAGAAGATAAGCTCAATATGTATGGAGGAGATAATCAAACAGCAATTTTCAAGGTTGATGATGGATATGTCATTGGTTTTGAAGATTTGCCAGTATCACGTGGTGGTGATAAAGACTATAACGATGTGGTGCTACTCGTGAGACCGGTTGCGTGTTCATACTATGAACCGGTAGACCAAAATGAACCTCCTGCAGAGAACAACGATATCTATCGAATCTTTATCAATAATGATCAAGAGACTACAACGAGGGGAGATGTCTTTGTCGGTTTTGATGTTCCGGGAACTGTAAAACAAGTCGCACTATCAAATAATACCGGATTCGGAGGGGCTGACAGAATTGCACTTCCTCTGGTGTATTCGTGGAACATTTGCAACAGAGGATCGAGTCGCAATGCAAAGAATACGTGTAAGGCGGGTGAATACACGGTGTTTGCTAGGTTTTATGACAATGAAGGCAAATTCTTAGGAGGGGCATCTGATTCGATTGAGTTTGTTACAAATATTGTGCCACCACCAGTACCACCAGTGCCACCTACAACGACCACGACAACTCCTCCGGGGGGAACTGAAACCGGAGGTGGTACAGGAACAGTTATTGAAGAAGTGATAGGTGGCGTGACAGGCGGGGTGGAGACGATAGTAGAAACCATTACAGAAGCTGTTACGGCAACAGGTGGTTTCATTGAAGGAGTTTTTGCGTCTGTTTCTACATATGTTGCGGAAACTGAGGTTACAGCAGGATTCCAGACTGTTGCAAGCTCTACACAAGGTGTTGCACGGCAGGCACTACAATCAATCCCGGTCTCGGAAAAGACTATAACCGCAAGTGCTGTTTTAGGTACTGTGTTGGTGGCTCCGGCGGCCATGTTTGCACGTGTTATAGGTGTCGCAATGTCTACTGCAAATAATGTAGGACACACTGCTGACGTGGGACTTATCGTGTGGAGATTCATGAATCATATTCAAGAATTGTTCGGTCTACGCAAAAAAAGAAATAGATGGGGAGTCGTGTATGATGCACGAGATAAAATGCCGCTACATCCTATAACTGTTGAATTGATTAGTATGAAGACTCATAAAGTAGTAGAGACAGCAATTACAGATCATGCGGGCGGATATGGATTCTTGCCGAGAGATGGCGTCTTTGCGCTTAATGTTAAGCACCCTGCATACACATTTCCATCTCATGTAGTTACGAGAGGGCCAGATGGCGTGTTTGCTGAAATATACACTGGCAAAGCACTCACGCTTACCAAGGAACATGAGCCACATGATCTTAATATTCCGATTGATAAACTTTCTGAACAGATTATTGAACGCAAAAGATTTGCATTCTTTGGATTAGGCATGAAGCGTGTTGGTACAGTTATTGTAGAGGCTATTTTCTGGCTCACCTTTGCTTTTATGACAGCTACATTTTTTGCGGAACCAAATCTCTTACATGGTTTTTTGGTGCTGTTCTACATAGCTATTATCGGGATTAAACATAGTCAGGTAGAATATCATACGCATCGATATTGGGGCCATGTGATTGCTGAAAATTACCAGAGTGAGATTGAGAATGGACATATGTATATTGAAGTTTCAGATGCACTCGACCTGAATGACGTGCCAAAGCAAACCAGAATTAATACACATGGAAAATTCTACTTTAAGACAGATAAGCCAGGCACCTTTGATGTTGTGGTGAAAATTATTGTAGATAATAAAGAACAGATACTTGAACGAGAGAAATTGGTGGTTGGCGACGATCGGTTAATTACACATACATTGCGTATTGTCTGATGTTCTTCTGATGTCGTACATAAGACGTAAAAAGGAAGGAGCCGCCCCTGAACGGGGCGGCCTTTCTCTGAGTCTACTCGTACACCGGCGCCTGATCGAGAACTTCAGCGGTCTGACGACCGAACGCGTAGACCTTCTTCTGGCCTTCTGCCCAGATAACAGTGGCGATTAGGAGAACCGCGCTCATCACTACAATCAGGTGGACACGGTGTGTTTTTTCGAATTTTTTGTCGTCGTACCCGATATCGCTTCCGATAATATTCTGAGGGAACACTAGGGACCTCCTATCTCTATCTAAAGGCTAGCATCCACGTAAAATGTTGACAATGAATTACTTGTGTAATTCTCTGTGTCTCTCTGGGGTAAACCAACAGGAAACTTCTTGTATCAACAGAGAATCTAACGGTCGGTAGCCAAAAGCTTATTTATTGACTTATTTACGCCTTTCATCTAATATATGCACCACGCTATAGGGCGTCCCCGCGCACTTAAAGACTTATGTTGCAGACCGTTGTCTATGTCTTTAAGTGCGGGGTTCCGCACCACGTACAAGCCAATTGCTTTTTTAGTGTTGTTTCGTACGCTGTGGCTTGCCCGTGGCGCTTCATTTTATTGTTGTGACTGTGAGGTTTCTGGATTTTTCCTAAAACCTAACACCTACAACCTACCACCTAGACAATGACACGATCACTTAAGAAAGGACCATATGTATACGATCGTCTATTAAAAAAGATAGACGGGAAAACTCCAAAGGAAACTGGAGTTATTAAAACATGGGCGCGAGACAGTCAGATTAGTCCTGACATGGTTGGGTTTACCTTTGGTGTTCATAACGGCAAGAGTCACATCGAAGTATTCGTAACAGAAGAAATGGTGGGACACCGACTCGGTGAATTCTCTCCTACAAAGAAATTCCTACGACACGGAGGTAAGATGCAAAAGGAACTTGATATCGCAAAAAAGACAGCTGAAATTGCTGCAGCAAAATCTGCCAAGTCGGCAACTGATGCTCCTGCAAAGAAAAAATAATTAATGTAACATGGAAACCGCAACTGCATTTTTGAAGCAATATCGCCAGTCACCTCGCAAGGTTCGTCTTGTGGCAGACTTGGTGCGTGGCAAAAAGGTAGAAATAGCGGTTGCACATCTGAGCCATCTTCCAAAGCGTGCGACGGGAGCCATTAAGAAACTCCTCGACTCTGCAGTTTCAAATGCAAAAAATAAGGGACTTAAAGAAGAAAATCTTTTTGTAAAGGAAATTCGAGTTGATGAGGGTGTGACATTGTCTCGTTGGCAAGCAGGGAGTCGTGGCCGAGGTATGCCTATTAAAAAACGTACAAGCCATGTGAGGGTTGTGCTTGCAGAAAAACAAACTGAATTAAAAAAAGCTAAAAGCGAAAAGCTGACAGCTAAAAGCTAATTATATGAGCCATACCGTACATCCATTTTCACATAGACTAGGTATCATCCGTGATTGGAAATCACGCTGGTTTGGTACTAAGGGTAAATACCAAGAGTTGCTTCGAAGCGATGTTCTCATTCGAGAATTTCTCGAGAAAAAATTCCGCAATATGTTTGTTGGATCTCTTGAAATCGAGCGAACACAAAAGGCAACACGTATTATTGTTGAAACGGCGCGACCAGGTCTTATTATTGGCCGCAATGGTGAGAATATGGACAAGCTTAAAAAGGAACTTGATACGTTGATCCGAAAGAAGAAACTCCACATCGGAGAAGAGCTCAAGATTGATGTTAAGGAAGTAAAAGCTGCTGAAACAAACGCATCAATTGTTGCAGACATGGTGGTTGATCAGCTCGAAAAGCGCATGCCGTTTAGACGCGTACTTAAGGGGACGGTTGAAAAGGTTATGGCAAACCGCGAAGTGCAGGGAGTGAAAATTACACTTTCAGGCATCATGGGTGGTAGTGCCATGGCTCGAACTGAGACAAAGAAAGCAGGACGAATTCCACTTCAGACATTCCGTGCGGACGTTGATTTTGCAAAAAAGACAGCTATCTTGCAGCTCGGTACAATTGGCGTAAAGGTATGGATCTATAAGGGAGATATCTTCAAAGACGGTAAGAAGAACTAATAATATTTACTATCATGTTGATTCCAAAGAAAGCAAAGCACCGAAAATGGCAGACACTTCGCGAACACCCTAACAAGGTGGGTGTGGCTACTCGTGGAGCAACGGTTGCATTTGGATCATACGGACTTAAAGCAACAAGCCCAGCACGTATCAGATCAAACCAGATCGAGGCTGCTCGAAAAGTTGTATCTCGAACTATCGGTAAAACAGGTAAAATGTGGATTCGTATTTTCCCTGATATGCCATTTACCAAAAAACCTGCTGAAGTAAAGATGGGTAAGGGTAAAGGAGAGCCTGAAGGATATCAGGTGCCAGTAAAGCCTGGTCGGGTAATGTTTGAGGTTGACGGTGTACCTGAGGCTGTTGCGCGAGAAGCTCTCAGAAAGGCAGGTACAAAGCTTCCGCTTACTACAAAAGTGGTTGCACGAGAATTCTAAACTCGACAAACCTGTTCATTTGTGTAGTATAGAGCCCTAAAATAAGTATGAAAGCCAAAGAGATAAAAGAGAAAAATGACAAAGATCTTGCGAAGCTCCTCGAGGAGAAGCGGCTGCTGCTTCGTAATTTCCGCTTTGGTATCGCAGGAAGTCGAACACGAGATGTTAAGGAGGGTAAAAATGCAAAGAAAGATATCGCCCGCATGTTGACCGAGATTAATACTCGTCGCAAGAACGCATAAATAACACATCATGGCAGAGAACAAGACAGTAGATATGAATATAACCCAAAAAGGAGGACGACAGTTTCGTGGCACTGTTGTGTCTAATAAAATGAAAGACACTATCGTTGTTTCTGTTGAGCGTTATGTAAAGCATCCAAAAATCGGTAAGTACATGCGTCTCCGAAAGAAATTTAAGGTTCATGATGCTGGTAATACAAAATCAGTAGGAGATCAGGTAACTATCAAGGAGATACGACCAATTTCAAAAGATAAGCATTTCACTATTGTATAAACGCGTATGATCCAACCACAGTCAATCGTAAAAATTGCAGATAACTCAGGCGCAAAGATCGGCCGTGTGTTCAAAATACTTGGCGGTTCAAAGAAGCGATACGCACAAATCGGTGAGATCGTTGTACTTTCCGTACAAAAGGCAGAACCGCGAAAGCAGGTTAAGAAAAAGGATGTGCTCTATGGTGTTGTGGTTCGTCAGAGAAATCCATTTCGCCGAAAAGACGGTTCCTATATTCGTTTTGATGAGAACGCAGTTGTTATTTTAGAAAAGCAGAAGAAGATCGAGCCGATTGCTGGTCGCGTATTCGGACCAGTACCCCGCGAAATAAGCGAAAAGGGCTATCAAAAGATTGCTTCACTAGCACCAGAAGTTGTATAGGTCTTTCAGTGAGATCAAGATAAACATATGAAAATCAAGAAAGGAGACAACGTCATCGTGACTACAGGAAAAGATAAGGGTAAAAAGGGCAAGATCGCCGAAGCATTTCCACGTGAAGATAAAGTTTTGATTGAAGGTGTAAATATAAAAAAGGTGCACCGTCGGTCACAGGGAGAAGGAAAACCTGGACAAGTTATCGAACGATCATACCCAATTCATGTTTCAAACGTGATGATACTTGACCCTAAAGGAGACAAGAGAACCCGTGTTGGATATAAGATGGAAAAAGGTAAAAAGGTACGTATTGCAAGAAAAAGCGGGTTAGGAATTAATTAAGAAAAGATGGAAAAAGCAAAGATTAATACGAATATAGGAAAACACGGAAATCATACATTTTTCCTTATTTCCTTCTTGCTTAAATAATATTTTACGGCTTATGGAAATGCTTAAAGACAAAATGACAAAAACATTCGAAGCACTCAAAGGCACATTTGGGTATGTGAATGTTATGCAGTCACCAAAAATTGAAAAGGTAGTGATCAGCGTTGGCACTGGCTCAATGAAAGATCCTAAAAAGGTTGAGCTTGCTGCAGATCGGTTGGCGCGTATCACCGGACAAAAGCCGGCGTCACGTAGTGCAAAGCAGTCTATTGCATCTTTTAAACTTCGCGAAGGAGATCAGGTTGGATACCAGGTAACGCTTCGAGGAGCACGTATGTATGATTTTCTCGATAGATTGATCAACATTGCCTTACCGCGAACAAAGGACTTTCAAGGCATTAAGATCTCTGGTATCGATGAAATGGGCAACTATACACTTGGTATCAAGGAGCATACTATCTTTTTTGAAACTTCAGACGAAGATATTCGCGATGTCTTTGGCATGTCTATTACTGTTGTAACAACAGCAAAGACACGCGAAGAAGCCAAGGCGTTCCTTGAACATCTTGGGTTCCCGTTTAAGAAGTAATGGTTCTGGCTCAGGTTGACTTGAGGTAACACTCTTGATACTATAGCCCCCGAGCTCATACGCTCCGTCCGCGCACTAAAAGCGCAAAAGGTACGTTGGGTGCAGTGCGCTTTAGTGCGGGATTTCGCTCTCCCAAGTAAGCCGTTAGTATAGCGTACGTTTTTGGGTGCGCAGGGCTTGCTACAGAGCTTCATTTTTATTTATGGCAAAAACATCAGTTAAAGTTAGAGCACAAAAAAAACCGAAATTCAGTACACGAACAGTGAATCGCTGTTTTAAGTGTGGCCGTCGCCATGGATTCATGAGAGACTTCGGCATTTGCCGAATCTGCTTCCGTGAATTATCTAACGATGGAAAAGTTCCGGGAGTACGTAAATCATCTTGGTAGTAGGAAGTGAAAAGTGTAAAAATCAAAAATCAAAATGACTGATCAAACATCAAAAATGAATAATGAATTGAATGCATCAAACGTTTTAAATTTTGCATTGTCATTTTGCATTTTGAGATTTGAATTTTAAATTTTTATTATGGACTCAATCGCAGATTTTATTACACGAATAAAGAACGCCGGAAACGCAAAGAAAGATAGCGTGTCTATTTCATTTTCAAATATCAAATTTGTTATTGCAGAAAAATTGAGTGAGCGCGGTTTTGTTGGAAAGGTTGAGAAGAAGGGTAAGGTTAAACCGTCTATCTCTGTAGAGGTGCTTTATGATGAAAATGGTAAACCACGTATTACCGATGTCGATCGTATTTCAAAACTTTCACGACGAACATATAAAGGGTATCGCGATATTAAACCAGTACGACGTGGACATGGTATGGTGCTTGTCTCTACTCCAAAAGGTGTGCTTACGGGAGAAGAGGCGATTAAAGAAAAAGTAGGTGGAGAAGTGCTCTGCACGGTGTGGTAACAAATGTAAAGATTAAAGATCAAAAATCAAAATGATAGTCCAAAATGAAAAATTGAATACAGGATCACATGCATCAGATTTTTTGAATCATGCATTATCATCCGCCCGGATGACCTGGTCGGACGGGTTTTGCACTTTGAGGTTTACATTTTAAATTTCCTATTATGAGCAGACTTGCAAAAAAACCAATCGTAATACCTCAAAAAACAGAAGTGACTGTAACGGAAAGTGCAGTGACTGTGAAAGGTCCTTTGGGTGAACTTTCACGCCCTATGCGACCAGAGGTTGGTGTTGTGATCAAAGACGGAGAAATCTGGGTTGAACAAAAATCAAACAGCATGTTAGGTAAAGCTCTTATCGGTACGTATGCATCTCATATCAGAAACATGGTAGATGGTGTTAATAAGAGCTACGAAAAGAAGCTTATTCTCGAAGGCGTTGGATTCAAATCAGATGTGCAAGGTAATACACTTGTGCTTGCGCTCGGTTTCTCACATCCGGTTAAAGTTGAAATTCCTACTGGACTTTCAGTTAAGGCAGAAAAGAATGTGATTACGATAGAAGGTATTAACAAAGAGAAGGTTGGACAGTTTGCTGCACAAGTCCGTTCTCTCAAGAAGCCAGAACCATACAAAGGAAAGGGAATGCGTTATGAAGGTGAAGTAATTCGTCGTAAGGAAGGCAAGAAGACTGCATAACCACAATATATCGTATGAATAACGCTAAACAGAAAACACTCAAAAGACAAAGACGACACAAGAGAATCCGTGCAAAGATTCAGGGTACTGTTGATGCTCCACGTATTTCAGTATTTCGTTCAAATAAGCATGTATTCGTACAGGCAATTGATGATGTTGCTGGTAAGACACTCGCGTCAGCATGGACAAAAAACTGGAAAGATAAAGCGCTTCAGGACGCTTCATTTGAAGCAGGAAAGGATGTTGCTGGTAAGCTTATGAAAGCAGGAATCACAAAGGGTGTATTTGATCGAGGAGGTTTTATTTACACAGGAAATATTACTAAGGTCGCAGAAGGTCTACGCGAAGGCGGACTAAAGATTTAATTATGGCTGAGGAAACAAAGACAACTGAAAAGAAGGAAATTGCTCCACTTCCAAAGACGGGTGGCAGAACGGTACGTATGGTTCGTGGCGGAAGACGCGGTAGCGCTCGTCCTGCAACTAAAGAGGGGGGAGACAAAGCAGGTGCGCCAAAAGATGCACGCGGCGGTCGTGACCGTCGTGGTGGACGTGGCGGAGACCGTAGAGAGCGAAGCGAATTTGATAATCGTCTTCTTGAAGTGCGACGTGTTACACGCGTGGTATCTGGAGGACGTCGATTTAGTTTTGCTGCATCAGTTGTTATTGGTGATAAGAAAGGAAGAGTTGGTGTTGGTACTGGAAAATCAAGTGATACACCTCTTGCAATCGATAAGGCAGTTCGTGACGCAAAAAAGAATCTTGTGCGGATTCCAACTACAAAAAATGGATCAATCGCTCACGAAGTACAGGCAAAATATGCGAGCGCAACCGTATCTGTGATGCCGACCAGATCAAAGAGTATTACAGCTGGCAGCGCCCTTCGATATGTACTTGAGCTTGCTGGTATTCAGGCAGTAACCGGAAAGATTCTTTCACGAAGCAAGAACAAAACAAATATTGCTCGTGCAACGATTAAGGCTCTTAAAGACGTGCGCGTTTCAAAATAAGGCTTATGCAA
>PCXL01000009.1:12917-31751 GCA_002787695.1 Candidatus Zambryskibacteria bacterium CG10_big_fil_rev_8_21_14_0_10_42_12
CAACCTTCCTGTAAAAAATTCAGTAGCTATTACGCTTGGTATGCTAGACAAAGCGTTTGAGGCGGGGAATGAGGTAACAATGGAAACACTCAAACAGAAATCACTTATTACAGCGGTTGAGGCGCGAGCACGGAGTGCCAAAATCGTTGCTACAGGAACACTTTCAAAAAAACTATCAATCGTTGGTGTACCGGCTTCTAGTGGTGCCAAAGAGGCGATTGAAAAGGCTGGCGGCTCTCTAAAGTAGAGCCGTTTGTCTTGTAAAGAGGGCGCTTCTTTTTTAACAGAAATCTGGTAATATACGGTGACATGGATGAATTTTTTAGGAAGATAAAGATTATTTGGGGAGATACGGCACTTCGGTCACGTATTCTTTTTGTGGTGATTATTTTGCTCGTATTTCGCTTATTGGCTGCATTGCCAATTCCTGGTGTTGACCCTGTTGGACTTCAGGCATTCCTCTCAAACAACGAATTTTTCGGGCTCTTTAGTGTTTTTTCAGGAGGGGGACTCACAAACCTATCAATCATGATGCTTGGTGTTGGACCATACATTACGGCCTCAATCATCATGCAGCTTGGTACCATTATCTTCCCGCGTGTGAAGGAAATGTATCATGAGGAAGGTGAAACTGGGCGACGCAAGGTTGCGATGTACTCTCGCGTAATCTCAGTTCCGCTTGCCATCATACAGTCATTTAGTTTTATCGCGCTCTTACAGAGTCAGGGCATCATCACTGCCCTGTCTCCTATAACTCTTGTGACAAACATTGCAATCATTACAGCAGGTTCAGTACTTCTTATGTGGATCGGTGAATTGATCTCTGAATTCGGTGTGGGTAACGGTGTATCATTTATTATTTTTGCAGGCATAGTTTCATCTCTACCTGGCGCAGCGACACAACTGTTTGCTGTGTATGATCCCGCACAACTACCAACATACATTGGACTTCTCATTGCGACGCTTGCGGTCGTGTTTGGTATCGTGTTTGTAAACGAGGCAGAACGCCCAATTCCAATTGCATATGCAAAACAGAATAAGGGAAGTGCATCATATGGTGGAGTATCAACATACATTCCGCTTCGCGTTGCGCAGGCCGGAGTAATTCCAATTATCTTTGCCATCTCTATTCTGCTATTGCCACAGATGATAGTGAATTTTTTGATTAATGTTGCAAACCCGACTGTACAGACAGTTGTAGCAGCAGTAAATACATTCCTTGCAACACAATGGCTCTATGCACTCGTGTACTTTGTGCTCGTGTTTGCTTTTACGTACTTCTACACTGCGATTACGTTTGATCCAGATCAAATGGCAGAAAATTTACAAAAAGGTGGCGCATTTATACCCGGTGTTCGTCCAGGTGAAGCAACAGCAGTATATGTAAGTAATATCATGACGCGACTTACCCTTATCGGAGCACTGTTCCTTGGAATTGTTGCCGTACTTCCACTCCTTCTTCGTATGGCGAGCGGTATCGCATCATTATCAATCGGTGGAACTGCACTCTTGATTGTTGTGTCTGTGGTGATTGATCTTGTAAAGAAAGTTGATGCACAAGCAGCAATGCGTGAATACTAACATTTGCATTTGTTATGAGATCTCGAGGTAAGCTTATTATTATTGTGGCTCCGTCAGGAAGCGGCAAAGGTACACTTGTTGATCATGTAAAACAAACATTTGCAGGCGAAATAGTTTTTCCGATATCGTGCACCACACGTACTATGCGTCCAGGGGAAAGAGAGGGTGATGTATATAATTTTGTTTCTCGGGCAGAATTTGAAAAGCGAATTGAGGAAGGATATTTTTTGGAATGGGCAGAATATAGTGGTAATCT
Organism: Candidatus Zambryskibacteria bacterium CG10_big_fil_rev_8_21_14_0_10_42_12; assembly: GCA_002787695.1. GTDB lineage: Bacteria > Patescibacteriota > Minisyncoccia > Phycocordibacterales > 1-14-0-10-42-12 > 1-14-0-10-42-12. Next base: position 14,755 of record PCXL01000009.1, read on the forward strand.
ATACGGTACGCCGCGTGAAGATATCATGCGGCATATTGAGTCAGGAGATTTAGTCCTCAGAGAAGTGGAGATCCAGGGAGCATATTCTATAAAAAGGCTCATGGATCCAGAAGATCTTGCTGTTATCTACATCGACGCGGGATCATGGGAAGATCTACGACGACGTATTGAGGAGAGAGCACCTCTTTCGCCGGTTGAACTTGCATTAAGACATGAGCGGTTTCTGAAAGAAATTGAATTCAAACCAGAGGCGACATATATCGTTTCAAATAAGGACGGAGAACTCGAACAAGCAAAAGAGCACATTATCGACATCATTAAACAATTACAATAAGACATGGAACCATTAACCATCATTCTTTTAGGCTCTCAAGGGAGCGGTAAGGGTACACAGGCAAAATTACTCACCGATGCACTGAAAGCAAAAGCTGGCGATATGTCAGTGTTTAGTTTTGAGTCAGGTGCACATTTTCGTACACTTATGTCAGGTGAAAATTATACTGCGGAACTTGTTCGCAAGAAACTTGAAAAAGGTGACATGCTCCCTGATTTTTTCCCGATCTGGATGTGGACTGATGCCTTTATGAAAAACTTGGACCACGGGGAACATATTATTCTCGATGGCTTTCCACGCACTGTAACACAAGCAAAAGTGCTTAATGATACGTTTGCTTTCTACGAAAGAACTCATGTGTATGTTATTGATTTGGAAATTAGTCCTGCGGAGGCCGAGAAGAGACTTATAGCGCGCGGTCGGGCGGATGATACGCCTGAGGGAATTCAAAAGCGTCTTGCGTGGTACGAGACACAAGTAAAGCCGGTAATTGAGTTTTATAAAGAACATGATGATGTCTGTAAGTTTGTTCAAATAAACGGTGAGCAAGCTGTCGAAGATGTGCATCGTGATATAGTGAAGGCACTTAATTTGGAATAAATACTATGGATCTTCAAACACTCATCTTTTTAGGACCATCAGGAAGCGGTAAGGGTACACAGGTTGCACGGGTAAGAGAGTATTTGGGATCACATGATACGAGTAGAAATATTGTTGAGCTTGTGATGGGTGATCTATTCCGAGTTTTTTGGAAAAAAGAAGGATATGCCCACGATTTATCTCGCGATATAAATTTGGCTGGAGGGCTGCAGCCAAGTTTTTTGCAAATAAATATGTGGTCAAATTTTATGCTCGAGCATATTCGGGGGAATGAGCATTTGCTCATTGACGGGTCACCGCGACGTACAACTGATCTCGAGGCCATGGAGTCAGCTTTTGAATTTTATAAGAGACCACATCCGACACTGGTATTTATTAATATTTCCAAGGAGGAAAGTGTCAAACGTCTTCTACGAAGGGCGGAGATGGCAGAAAATCCTCGCCCAGAAGATGGAGACATATTACTTATTGACAATCGATATCAGTGGTTTTTAGAGAGCGTCATGCCGGTGATTGACGCCATGCGGAAGAATGATATGTTTACGGTCATTGAGATCAATGGAGAACAAGAGGTAGATGCAGTAACAGAGGACGTCTTCAATGGTCTCGGCTGGCAGCACTAGTATGATTCGTCTTAAAACAAAAGAAGAAATAGCAATACTGCGCGAAGGTGGCAGACGCCATGCGCGTATTTTGCGTGAATTAAAAGACCTGACGGTTCCCGGTGTTTCTAGTTTTGATTTAGAAAAAAAGGCGAGAGAACTGATACATAGAGAAGAGGGTGAAGCAGCATTTTTAGACTACACCCCAGAAGGTGCGGCACGCCCATATCCGGCAGCACTTTGTTTTTCAGTAAACGATGAGGTGGTGCATGGTATTCCAAACGAAAAAGAATACATAGTAAAAGATGGAGATGTCATAACGCTTGATCTTGGTTTTGTATATAAAGGACTTATTACTGATTCGGCTATTACGGTGATTGCAGGTAAAGGGACGGATGAGAGCAAAAAGCTCGTCCGTGCTACTCGTGAGGCACTTGAAGCTGGTATAAAAGTGGTACAACCTGGCAAATTTGTAGGAGATATTGGTGCGGCAGTTGAAAAGGTTGCTCATGAATATGGGTGCAGTTTGGCAAAAGGTCTTTCTGGTCACGGTGTCGGATATGAGGTCCATGAGGATCCATTTGTGCCGAATGAAGGCGCACGAGGGACAGGTGAAGAACTTGTATCTGGTATGGTAATTGCTATCGAACCCATGCTTACCCTCGGTGGTGGTAAAGTCACCTTTGATAAGGGTGACGGCTATACATATAGAACCAAGGACGGTTCTCTGGCAGCTCATTTTGAGCATACCGTAGCTGTTACAGATGAAGGGTATGTAGTTTTAACAGTTGAATAAGCATAGCCTTTGCTTGCGTGGTTTTTTTGTGTACAATGTCTCCGACATTTTTAGTTTTGATTTTTTAACTTTAAACTTCCTATCATGGATCATCCAAAGAAAGAGAGGACATTTGTCATTATTAAGCCAGACGGAATTCAGCGATCACTCGTGGGAGAAATCATACGACGTTTTGAACGTACAGGCTTGAAGTTGGTTGCTATGAAATTCACACAAGCAGCGGAAGAAACTCTTTGGACACACTATAACAAGGATGATGCGTGGTTTACCTCTAAGGGTGAGCGAATAGTGGCAGATCGTACCGAAGCTGGTTTGCCAATAGAGAAAGAAGTGATTGACTACGGTAAAGATATCATCCGTGCTCTTATAAAATACATGACTGCTGGTCCTGTGGTTATGATGGTGTGGGAAGGAAATCAGGCCGTGGGAGTGATTAAAAAGTTGGTAGGGAGTACAGAACCACTCACCTCTGATGTAGGTACTATTCGAGGTGATCTTACGGTAGATTCGTACGCGATTTGTTCTGTTGATGATAGGGCGGTTCGCAATCTTATCCATGCATCAGATTCATATGAGGATGCACAAAAAGAGATTTCACTATGGTTCAAACCAGAAGAAATTGTAAACTACCGACTTGTGCAAGAAGCAATTCTCTACGATATAAATCTCGACGGAATTTTGGAATAGTCATAAGCCCACAGTCCTTAGTTAATAGTTAATGCCGCGCCGTAGGCGCGGCATTAATCTTTGCTTTTTCCATTTTTCTTCAAAAATTCTCTTCGTGATATAATAGGTATGCGGGCCTGACGTATATCCTGATCAAACTTGATATACAGGGAGCTCGAATTGGCATTTATAGGGTGAGCTTTTCGGAGTTCTAACTAGAATGTTTGAGAGCACCCACCTGGACAGGAGTCCGGGTATATAGTCCGGCTCGCGTAAAAGTGCCCCTACAGGGGGCGTTTTTTGATCCCGTTAGAAACCGCGGTCGCTTAGTGGTAACATATATCTATAACAAGTATGTCAGTATCTATTACAGCTTTAACCTTAAAGAGTTTCGGTCTGCTGACCGCGACCTGTTTCTAACGGGATGAAAACGAGAACAATCGTCTGGTATATCGGACTCACGGCGCTTCTTATTGGGATCGGTCAGCAAGTAGCTATAGCATACTCACTTTATTGGAGTATTTGGTGGTATGACATCGTGATGCATTTTCTTGGCGGTCTCTGGATCGCACTGATTGCACTGTGGTTTTATAAATCATTTGCAGGCGAAGATGCGGAGAGTGGACGCGGTTATCTCGTTGCTCTATCGACAACTGTAGTTGTCGGGATTTTATGGGAAGTAATGGAGATTCTTGCAGGACTGACGCTCACACAGGCAAATTATGAAGTGGACACCGTAGTGGATCTGATAATGGATGTTATTGGAGCAGTAGTTGCGACCCGTCTTGTATTTCGTCGAGTTGTTATAAATCATCATCCGATAGAAGAACATGTCTAAAGTATTAATTACATTTGCCGGAGGAGTTGGGTCTGTGACTGGTGCAAATTTTTTATTGCAGGTAGATGACACAAAAATACTCATTGATTGTGGTCTGATTCAAGGGAGTCGCGAGGCAGATCTAAAGAATCGAGAGCCGTTTCCATATGAGCCACGTGACATAGATTATCTCTTTGTAACACATTCTCACATGGATCATATTGGGCGTATTCCAAAACTGGTTCGCGAAGGGTTTCGTGGAGAAATTTACTCGACACCAGTGACAAAGGAAATTGCCACTTTTATGTTTGCGGACGCACTCTCTGTCATGCGCATCCACGAGAAAGAACGCGATCTTGCGCCACTCTACGAACAGCAAGATGTCGATCAGGCATTATCACAATGGAAGGAAATTCCTTATCATGAATCAAAAACTTTTGGAGGGTTTTCAGTTTTTGCGAGAGATGCAGGTCATATTTTAGGTTCAGCTATGCTTGAATTTACTCTCGACATAGGAGGCGCACAAAAGAAATTGGTCTTTACGGGAGATCTGGGCAATTCGCCATCTCTTTTGTTGCGTGATACAGAAAAAATTACTGATGCGGATTATCTGGTGATGGAGTCTGTATATGGAGATAGAAATCATGAAAACAAAGACGAACGAGAAGAGAAATTTGCACAGATTGTAAAAGAAACAATTGCGCGCAATGGAACGCTTGTTATTCCCGCTTTCTCTTTAGAGCGTACACAGATGATTTTATACCTCTTAAACAATTTAATGGAGGACGGACATGTTCCTGAGGTCCCCGTGTATCTCGATTCACCTCTTGCGATAAAGATCACTGAAGTCTACGGGCGCGTGTCGAAGCATTTCAATGATGAGGTGAAAAAAGAGATTCTTGGCGGTGATGATATTTTTGATTTTCCGACGCTCAAGAGAACAATGAAGCGAGAAGAATCAGAAAAGATTGCTCATATTCCTGGTGCAAAGATTGTGATTGCCGGTTCGGGGATGAGCGAAGGTGGGCGTGTCGCCTATCACGAAGCAGATTTTCTACCCGATCCAAACAACACGCTGTTGCTGGTGGGGTATCAGGGTGTTGGTACGCTAGGGAGAAAGCTTATCGAGGGACTAAAATCAGTAAAGATTCACAAAAAGGAAATAAAAGTGCGTGCACGTATTGAAGAAATTCTTGGTTTTTCTTCACACAAAGATATGGATCATCTGATTGAGTTTGTAGAGCATACAAAGGGTACTGTGAAGAAAGTATTTGTCTGTATGGGAGAAACAAAGTCCTCTACATTTTTAGCGCAGCGTTTGCGAGATTATGTTGGGGTGAATGCAGTGGTGCCAGAAGAGGGAGATGTTATTGAATTTAATTAGGAGCGCCCCGACCGTGAGCTACGGTCGGGGCGTTTCTTCCTATCACCTACTCGGTTTCCTCCATTGCTTGTCCGACTGAGCTATACAGCCAGCCGGCAATGATGAGGCCGAGGATCGCCAACAGCATAATGCCACCAATGGCGATTTGTGGACCAACCGCAAAGGCGATCAGAGTAGCTGCGACGAGGCAGAACAAGAACTTCTTCCGCATGGCGCACGTCTCCTTCTGAGGATGAATTATAACAAAAAGCTCCTCATGTGAGGAGCTTTTTGTTAAGAAACCTTTTCTAGAATTTTTTTGAATGTCTCAGGATAGTCTTTTGCGAGGGATGCAAGAATCTTTCGGTCAAGCTCAATATTGTTTTTCTTGAGTGCTCCGATCAATTTGCTATAGCTTGTACCATTTGCTTTTGATGCTGCACCGATTGAGACATTGAAACTCTTGCGGAAATCGTTTTTCTTATCTCGTCGGTGTGCAAAAGCGTATGAACCAGCATGTACAATGGCTTCGTTTGCCATGCGCTCTTTTGATTTGCGACCATGTCGATACCCTTTTACTCTTTTGAGGATATTGCGGCGCGATTTGAGAGCATTAACTCCTTTCTTTACTCGTGTCATGATACGTTATTTATTTAACATTAGTGCGGGGAAGAAAGCGGCGAGTAGCGCGTTTGTTCATTTGTAGTGTCGTACTGCGGCGCTTAGCACCCTTTTCTTTGGCAGATTCCTTCACATTAAAATGATTTTGTCCGTGTTTGCGGGCTTTAATCTTTCCGTTTTTTGTGACCTTAAGTCGTTTAGTGAATGATTTGTTGGTTTTCATCCCGTTAGAGACAGGTCGCGGTCTATAGCAACCTGTAAATTATCTATATATTACGCACCATACTCTCTCATAGTTACTGTATTTTGTCTAATCTCGTAGCGACCGCGGTCTCTAACGGGATCATTATTTTTTCTCAATTATGAGAGAAAGCCCTTTGGGACTCTTCTTTGTATCGTCGGCTACTTTGTAGTCAACCGATACGAGCTTCAAGATTCGTTCAAGTCGTTCTTTGAGGAATGACTGATCCATATACTTGATACGGCCTCGAAGGAAGAGGTCAATTTTAACCCGATGTCCTTCAGAAAGCCATTCAGAGGCCTTCCTAGCCTTCATTGAGAGGTCGTTATCACTCGTTCCTGGTTTTATCTGTACGTTTTTGACCTCTACCGTATGAGCTTTGGCTTTAGTTTGCCTCGCTTTCTTCTTTTGCTCGTACAGAAACTTACCATAATCAGTGATTTTTGCAACAGGCGGGTTGGCTCCGGGAGAAATCATGATAAGGTCCAATCCGAGCTCTATAGCCTTCTTGAGCGCATCATCGCGCTTCATCACATCGAAATTCTCACCTTGCGGGCCGATTACTCGGAGTTCTGGTGCTTTTATCCGCTGATTTGCAATTACCGCGTCAGTGTCTTTCAAGTTGTTTCTTTGCTTATGTATGATAACGGGCAAAATTATACTAGATATTTCATGGAAAAACAATACGCGCATATGTTATAATCCTATTAATGAAGGTCCGGGACGTGATGCAGGTGCGCGTCATAACTATATTGCCGGATGCTCCTTATGAAGAAGCAGCGCGACTTCTTCGTGTCTACAATGTGAGTGGTGTTCCTGTGGTCGATGAATCGGGTCATATCATCGGTATCTTATCTGAAAAAGACTTGTTTCGGGCACTGTACCCAAACTACGCCGATTTTTATAAAAATCCAGAAGCATATCTGGATTTAGAAGCTCGAGAAAAAGTGGTAGCACACCTGCGCGGCAAGCCGGTACGAGACATTATGTCGTCAGAGCTTACCATTGTCTCACCGGAAGATAAGGTAATGAAAGCTGGTTCAATTATGTTGACTAAAAGTGTGCATCGATTGCCGGTAGTGGAGGAGGGGAAACTGGTCGGTATCATTTCTCGTCGGGACATCTTTAAGAATATCATCCAACACCATTTAGGTGAAGTATGAGAAGAAAAAAAGATCTTGACTCACTTTTATTCTTGTGTGTGGATAGGTTTCTAAAGTTCAAAATTACCTAGTTATACACAGGTTATATACGCGCCAATCGGCGCTTTTTTACGTTGGATGTCTTTTTGTTCAAAGACATTTACAAAACTTCAAGAAAAACGGCTCCTTTAGAAATATTTTCAGTGGGAGGTATTTTTCAAATTCTGACTTATAGGCTTTCGTGCTTGCAATTGTCTTTTTTAAACATCGTCTACCGGACATTGTGTAGACGAGATGAAGATGTACTAGTAGCGCATTTTGACAACTTGCGTATTTAATTAAACCAGATTGTTTGTGCACAAGTTTTTTGTCGCCGAGGACTTCGTGTACTCAATTATCAATTATTTATTCATTAATAAAATTTTTATGAATCTCGGAAAAATATTATTGAGTGCGAGTATGATCGCATTCGTAGGTGCTGCCGCCTTTACGGGCACAGGTGCGTTCTTCTCTGATGAGGAAACTTCAACAGGAAATACATTTACTGCTGGAGCTATCGATCTTAAAATCGACAATACCAGTTATGGATTTGATTGGAATGATCCGACAAATCAAAACCCAGAAGGAATTTGGGGACCAAATCCAAACAATACATGGGAAATGAACGATCTGACAGAACAGCTATTCTTTCGTTTTGATGATTTAAAGCCAGGAGATTATGGAGAGGATACGATTTCAATCCATGTTAATGACAACGATGCATGGGCTTGTATGGCATTTAACCTCACTGGTACACCGGAGAATGGTCTTTCTGAACCGGAAGCAGATGTTGACCAGACTGCAGGTGAAAACGAGGGTGAACTTCAGAATCATTTGAGCTTTATGTTCTGGAATGACGACGGAGACAATGTGCTTGAAGTTGGGGAAGAAGTGATTGAAGAATTGAGCGGACTCCCAGGATCTATCTTTGATGGAGGATGGCTTCCTCTTGCGGATTCAAGCTCTACGTCTACACCACTTACAGGTGGCTCAACTCATTACATTGGAAAAGGATGGTGCTTTGGTTCTATGACAGCAACACCTGAAGAGCCGGCGGAAAATCCAAATGGACCAACGCCTGGTAATACTGGATTCACCTGTGATGGATCAGGTAATCATAACGAAGCACAGACAGACGGTATTGTTGTTGATGTTGCCTTCCATGCAGAGCAGTCACGAAATAATGGTGAATTCTTGTGTTCAGGTCTGCCTCCGCTAGGCGAAGGAGAAGGAAGAAGAGTTGGTGCCCTTCTAAGTGCATATACTGCACCGACTGGAGATTCCTGTGATCTGACAGTTGATCCTGCAAATGGTGGAACTTCAAATAAAGATGATATTTACTCAACAATTCAAGAAGCAGAGGATGCTGCAAATCCAGATGACACAATTTGTGTAGTGGATGGTGTTTATGAAGAAGATGTAGTAATTGATGTTGAGGGTCTAACTCTTGCGGGCGATGGGGCCGATAACACTTCCGTGATTAATGGTCAGGCAACAGGACAGGGTGCAGCTGTACGAATTGCAGCTGACAATGTAACTGTAGAAGGATTCCAAATTAATGGTGCTGGTATTGCAGCAGTATGGCTTGATACAGGTGTCTCTGGTGCAGAAGTTCGTTACAACCAGATTACTTCAGCAAGTGGAGCAACTGCAATCACAACACAAGGCTCTCAGAGTAATAATGCATTTCGTAACAATGTTTTGATTGGTAGTGATTCGACTCAAATAGCTTATGTAAACGGAGATGTGAGCCTTGTTGGGCAACCATCTGACAATGTTGACTTCTTCCTTAATACATTCATGGGAACTATTGTTTCGGGCGGAGTTGCGTATGGAACAGAATCAACCAACTCAAACTTTGAGAACAACATTATTGCAGATACAATCTCAAGTACGTATGCGCACGCAGAGTTTTGGAAAGATGATGCGATTGTAGATAGAAACAACTTTAACGGTGCTTCAGCTGAAACTAAGGTGCGTGATAGTGATCCTGATGCGGGGCCATTGAACGCAGAAAACAACTGGTGGGGTGACACTGATGCCTCAGACAATGTTGCGGGTAACGTAGACTTCGATCCAGAAGCAGTCGTACCTTTCCCAGAAAACTAGCTAGTTTCTAGCCGTACTAAACCGCATGTCGTGCGGTTTAGTGGGCTGGATGCTAACCCCAGCATTACAAACGATTAAAAACTAACTTATGTTTAAGATACTACTTAGACTCGGTGTAATTGGAGCAATCGCTCTTGCAGCCACGTCAGGCACAGGCGCATTCTTCTCTGACACTGAATCTTCAACCGGCAATACATTTTCAGCCGGAGCAATCGATCTCAAAATCGATAACGAGAGTTACTACAACGGAGCCTTCAATGACGGAACGAGTTGGGAACTCAAAGATCTTGGTGAAGGAGATTTCTTCTTCAATTTTATCGACCTCAAACCAGATGATGAGGGTGAAGATACCATATCTCTCCATGTAGATGATAACGATGCATGGGCATGTATGAATATTGAAATTACTGAAAACACAGACAATGGATGTAACGAGCCAGAGGCGGCAGATGGTGACACGACATGTGGTGATCCTGGTGTTGGAGAAGGGGAACTCCAAAACGAGATCAACTTTGTGTGGTGGGCAGATGACGGGGATAATGTGCTTGAGACAGATGAATCAGAAAAAACCTTTATCCAGTCTTCTCTTGCAGATATTGCGTCTACGTCTGTCATTCTTGCAGACGCAAATGGACAAGGTATCTTGAATGACGGTCCGCTTGCTGGTGCGCAGACTTACTATATTGGTAAGGCATGGTGTTTTGGAACACTGACGCTTACCCCAATTGCGCAAGATAGAAAAGGTAAGACTGGAGACAATGGCCCGCTTGATCGTGGCACAGGAATTTCGTGTGACGGGTCGGTTCTAGATAATAAAACGCAAACAGACAGTGTGATGGGTAACATTACATTTACGGCAGTGCAGTCTCGTCACAATGATGAATTCACGTGTACAGATGGGGGAGGACTTGGTTGTATTGATAAGGCAGATGTGATGCTTGTGCTTGACCGGTCTGGTTCTGTTTCAAACAATTTACCAACACTTAAAACTGCCGCCAAAGCATTTGTTTCGTCACTGTCTCCAAGTGCAGATGGTGTACATATCGGTGTGGTGAGCTTTGCAAACAGTGGAACACTTGACCTGCATCTCTCGGATGATCAAGTTGCAATAGATGCCGCGATCGATGCACTTGTATCTGGAGGCACGACCAATCTCGCAGAAGGTATTGATTTGGCTGATGACGAACTGGCGGATGGACACGTACATGATAGGGATGATCTAGACGCTCCTGACTACATCATTATCATCACTGATGGCGAACCAAACGCAGGTGGTGGTGCAGCTGGTGCGGAAGCAGAGGCTGATGCGGCAAAAGCAGAAGGGGTAGAAATATTTGCTGTTGGTGTAGGAATCAACGAGAATAATGCTAATTTTCTTCGAAATGATATTGTAAGCCCTCCACCAGCAACGCATTACTTTGATGCTGCTGATTTTGCTAGCTTACAACAGATTCTCATAGATCTGACGATGTGTCCGGGAGATATCGTGGCACCAAACGACCAGTAGTATCGAGTATTGATAACCGAGCCCTCGCGTGGGGCTTGGGAATCAAAACTGGATATATGAAAATTTTAGGCAAAACAATTTACGGAATTTTTGTGGCGGCAGTTGTGCTACTAGCGGCATTGTTTCTGGGGACACATATTTCTCTATTTGGTTACGAAGTAAAGGTGGTGCAGTCTGGTTCTATGGAGCCAGCAATCCAAGTGGGAAGTATTGTCATAATCGTGCCGGAAACAGCATACAAAGTTGGTGATGTGATTACCTTTGGTCCTGACACGAGAAAACAAATCCCGATCACGCACCGTATTGCTGAGGTGACAGATGGAGGCTTTGTAACCAAGGGAGATGCGAACGAAAATACTGACCCGCAACCAGTTGCCGAGCGCGATGTCATCGGTCGGGTTGCATATTCGGTGCCATACATTGGGCATGTGGTTGCATTTGCGCGGACGAAACTAGGATATTGGCTTCTCGTTGGGTTGCCGGCAGCCGCTATTATTCTCGATGAATTTGCAGACATTGTATGGGAGATCCGAAAACATTTTGCAATCAAGCGATACAGAGAAGAAAAGCGACGTAAACGGATGATGGAATTTTTACCCGGAAAACAAACATGAGCATGATCCGAATATATTTTGTCAGTATATGTATTGTCATAATCGCGGCGAATTTTTCACCGACATGGGCATATTTCTATGACTCGGAAGAATCCCTCTTTAATATGTTCATGGCAACCTTGCTTGATGGCGAGGTAGAAGGAGAAGGATTTACGGGAGACATTTGTGAACTGGGTGGAGAAGTGACAACAGATTTTTCTTTTAAAAATTCTGGCGCGATACCGTTTACGTACAACATTCATGTGCCAGAAATTTCAGAGGATATGCAAGACTTTTGTAATGTGATTTCGTTTACGGCGTTTAGAAATGGAGACGTGCATTATATTGGTCTGATCGAAAGTTTTTCTGCAGAGGATTTACCGCTTGAGGTAAACGGTGTTGATAATTGGCAGTTTGTCGCGACGTTTGCAGACGGTGTCCCAGATTTTGCCGTTGATGGCAAGCAGTGTGATTTTGATACGATTTTTACGGCAACCCAGTTGGGCTTTATGGGTACGCAAGCTTTCCACGATATTGAAACACTTTCTCATTCAATAACGGGGCTAGCTCCTACGGGAAACGGCGGAGGAGATGTGACGATCATTATCGAAAATGATGCGACAGTTATAAATAATGTGACCACGATCTCAAATACAGGAGGAAACACAACAGAGGGAGGAGATAGTGATGGGGGTGACGGCGGAGATGCAGAAACGAATACAGGTAATGCGAGTGCGACAACGACAGTGACAAATGTTGTAAATGAGACAAATATAACGGTAACCACAACGTGTGGTGAGTGTGGTAGTACAATAGTGACTACGTGTACATCAAACTGTAATTCCGGTGGTATAAAAACACGTAGTTCATTTATAAATTCTATTTTGAATGATGAAGATGAGGGTAGTGCGGAAGAGATAGAAGAGGTGGTCGAGGATGCTACTCACGAGACTCCGGATCCTGAACCAGAAACCTCCAATGAAGATCAATAGCTTTTGAAATGCCGATGCGCGGTGTTGAGAGGATATGTTTTGGTGCAAATTTTTTATAGTGGTAGATTTTTATATGTTCGCCAATTTCTGTTCCGTTGTCTGTTTTATTGATGGCGAGTGCTTGGGTAAGTTTTCCAGGACCATTTGTTAAGTTTTTCTCGTCCGTCATATCGCGTCTCTTTTTCATTTTAGAAACACCATCGAGAGGGAGGAGCGCGCGGATGAGAACTGCGCCCGGTTTCTTCTTGTCGCACGTGACGTTAAAACAGTAGTGCATACCGTAGGTAAAATATACATACGCGTGTCCATGTGTTTCGTGCATCAATATACTTCGAGGAGTTTTGGTAAACGCATGTGACGCCTCATCATCGCTGTAGGCTTCTGTCTCTACTATCATTCCTGATACACCATCTTTTTCTAACACACATCCGAGTAGATCTTTCGCGACCGTTACCGCATCTCTCTCAAAGAATTTTTTAGGAAGTTTTTGCATAAGCGTATTGTAATTCATTTTGACGGTGACTTCTTAAAAAGGTAATGTTTGCTTGGAATCGACGTGGTCGATAGGTACATGTACAGCCTTAATCGTACTAATTTTGCAAACAGGAGGTGTTCAATTGTTCAGGGACCAGGAAGGTTGGATTGGGGCCTATAAGGCACGCAATGCCTATTGGCTCCACGACGGAAACCCAAACCGTCCGCATGCCGAACTGACTTCGGGTAATCATTCAAACGGCTTTTTCAATAGCCGTTTGGTGATCCCAGACGATTCACTCATGAGTCAAGCAGCTTCAGATTTGCTCGACAGGCTCGAGCTTGATCCAATGGGGTATGTTGAGAAAACACAAACTTTCGTTGGGCCTCAGACCGGCGCAACAAAGCTTGCTGAGTTACTTCGAGATTGTGCTCAACTCAATGACAGGATCACCCGTGAGTGGGCTTCGCCAGCAAAAGATGAAGTTGATGGACAGAAGGCTATGGTCTTCCAAGAAGATGATCGGAAGAAGCTTTTGGGCAAACAGATCATTCTGTGTGAAGATGTCATCACAACGGGCGGAACTACCGAGCTGATGGCTGATGAAGTGAGAAAAGCTGGTGGGTTGATTCTGCCTGTGATTCTCACTCTGGTTAATCGATCTGGCCAACATAAAATCGGCGGGAAACTGATCGTAGCTCTCATCCATCAAACAATGCCGATCTGGGCACCGGATGAATGCCCGCTTTGTGCCCAAGGGTCTGAAGCAATTCGACCCAAGGGTGAGAACTGGGCACGTCTCAACGCAAACTACGAATAGTGAGGAGAGAACATGCAGAAGTTAGAGTTGAAACCAGCGGAGCGACTTATCGTTGCTGCCGACTTCATGCCACCGGAAGCGGATAGTTGGGTGGAGTCTGGTCCGTATTCTGGTGAATCGACGATCTGTAGCTCTAAGCGCAAGTGGGTTCGTCGACAAGTTATCAATCTTGCACAAAAACTCAAAGGGACCGGAGTTTATGTCAAAGTGAACTCCGCCCTACGAGCGTGCGGTTACGATCTGATCGACGAACTCCACGATAACGGACTTCGGGTCTTCGCAGATCTGAAGCTCTACGACATCGATACAACACTCAAGATCGACGGCAAGCTTCTACAGGAAGCAAAGCCGGATATGCTCACAACAGTTTGTAGTGCTGGTGTCAGAGCAATGAAGGCACTCAAGGCAGAGTTGCCGAATACGGAGGTTGTAGGGGTGACGTACTTGACGTCACTCGGCGATGATGAGGCACTGGCGATGTTCATGTGCTCAACTACAGAAGCTGTCGAACGATTTGCAAAGGTTGGGGAGAAAGCGGAGATCGACGGTCTCATTTCGTCTCCCTCCGAGGCAGAAGCGATTCGTGAAAAATTCGGCGTTCTCATGTCGATCAATACACCGGCAATTCGGCCAAAGTGGGCGCTTGTTCGTGGAGACGACCAGAATATCAAGCGTACCATGACACCGGAGCTAGCCATCAACGCCGGAGCCGATCGTATCGTTGTCGGGAGACCGATCACGCAGTCGTCGGACCCTTACGCCGCAGTCATGCGGACGATTGAGGAAATCGCACGAGCTGCATGACGGCAAACCGGCGAAAGGTGCAACAGGTGGTCCAACCCGTTCGGGGTGGACCACTTCTTTTTATTTCGCTATTTTTTCAATAATCTCGAATTCTTTTTTAATGACCGGAGTGACGGAGAGGCGAGTGCCACGCTGCAAAATTTTCATATCTTTGAGACCTGTTTGTTTTTTGAGCTCGGAAAGGGGAATTACTTCTTTAAACTTTTTTACAAAAGCAACATCTACCATGTCCCAGAGTGGTTTTTCTTTGGTGGATTTTGGGTCAAAATGTTGATCTTTTTTGTCCCAAGCAGTGTGGTCCGGATAACTTTCTGTGATCACTTTTGCAACACCGGCAATACCAATAGGGTCTTGGTTTGAATGGTAAAAGAATACAAGATCACCTTTTTTCATCTCGCGCATAAAATTGCGTGCTTGGTAGTTGCGGACGCCATCCCAATGGGTTTTCTTGTCTTTCTTTAAATCATCTATTGAGTAGCAGTCTGCTTCAGATTTTACAAGCCAGTAGTTCATAATGTGTAGAGTATACTATAACAACATGAGTGATCCCGTTAGAAGTAAGAAATTAAAAATTTCTGCCGAGGATGCATCTCGGACTTCTAACGGGATTTCGTACACAATCAAAAAACATAGAAGAGCAAAATACATGCGACTCTCTGTCTATCCTGATGGGCGAGTGGTGCTCACACTCCCATACTGGGTCGCAAAGTATAAGGGCAAGGATTATGTGGAAGAGAAACGAGAGTGGATTCTTGAGCAAATTAAAAACTATGAAAAGAAGCAAGAAGGAAAGATTACGCTTACACGAACGGATTATCTAAGACATAAGGAGGCGGCTCGGAAACTTATCACAGAACGAGTAGCATACTTTAATCAGTTTTATAATTTTTCATACAAAAGAATTTCTGTGAAAGACACGCGGACAATGTGGGGGAGTTGTTCGGCAAAAGGGAATTTGAATTTCAATTACAAACTTTTGTTTTTGACTCCCGAACAGCGAGACTATGTCATTGTGCATGAACTGTGTCACTTAAAAGAACTCAATCACTCGCGCCGTTTTTGGGATTTAGTCAGACAACAAGTGCCAAACATGGAACAAATCAAAAAAGAACTCCGGACTAAAAAAATTTTGTAAAATAAAATACAGGCTTGTCAATAATTTTATGAGGTGATATTATTGTGTACATGAAGTTTCTAAAATATTTTCGTAAACAAGACAGTGAAACAGAAAAAATCAAAAAATCAGTTGATGACCGTTTTATTGCTGATGCGTACGAAAGTGTGAAGGAAGACATCGAGTCACTTCGTCAGTATGATCGAGGTGAAAAAACTATTCATGCACCCGATCTCAGAAATCCTGTGCACCGTGTACAGTAAATTGTGTGAACAAGAATCTATACGCTTTCCATTGTATGAAAAACAACGGAAAGCTATTGATGCTGTTGTAAAAACTGTGGAAGGTAGCTGGTTTGGTGTGACACGTTTTTCCGCAAGTGAAGAGAAGGCTGTTGCCTATTTATGTTTTATTATCAAAGATCATCCGGTAACAGATGGAAACAAGCGATTGGCCCTCCTTTGGTTTAAGATCTACTGTGAAGTCTTTGAACTTCGACCACAAGAGCCAGAATACGGATATGATGCGTTGGCTGTCGGTATAGAGAAAACCAAACTTGAAATGGATTCGTTATTGGAAGCGGTTAAGCTAATTTTGTTTGGTAAGGTTGATATGTATACATAATCAAAACCGCCCACATGGAGTCCATGTGGGCGGTTTTGATTATCGGGTGGAGGCGGGGAGAATTGGTCACGAATATTTTACTCGTCGTCACTCGTAAAATTTCTCGACCCCGACTCGATTATTTTGCATAGTTGCAAAATATATCTCCGTCTTTCAATTCCCCACGTAAGCAAAGCAGTTTGCTTACTTCGCCTCCGCATAAAAAACAAAAGCTCCGCTAATGCAGAGCTAATGTTTTTACATGTGGAGGAGAGGGGAATTGAACCCCTGTGTATACAAGCACTTTAAACGAGTTTACAAAGCGTAGTTTGTTTTTCTGCCAGAGGCAGATTCGGATTTTGATCTATAAAACAAACAAAACAATCAAAGTCCTAGTTTCTATGGTCTAAACCACGATAAGAAACCTTCTCGTAGTCGACCTGCCCGCCATTGGCTGAAGCCGCAGGCGATGGCAGGCGGGATCTCATTGTATAACAACCGCACCTCTCCATGAGATACAAAGAGGGAAGTCGTTCGTCCTACTTAAGCGAGGGCGAATGCAAAATTGTTTACCTTATCAGAATAAGGTGAAACGATTGATTTTGATTTTGCAAGTATATTGTGTAGCAGTTTCAAGAGTTACTACAGCTCTGCTTTGAACGTAGAAAGGGAAACTTATATATCGAAGCCTGTCACCCCCGTTTTGTTCTGCGCCCAGGAGAGTGCAGAACAAAACGGGAATGGCTAGCGAATTTTCAA
>PCXL01000009.1:31781-32970 GCA_002787695.1 Candidatus Zambryskibacteria bacterium CG10_big_fil_rev_8_21_14_0_10_42_12
TGCAGAACAAAACGGGAATGGCTAGCGAATTTTCAATGAGCGGCGAATGTCTCGGTCGGTATCACGTTTTTTGATTGTCTCACGTTTGTCGTGTTTTTTCTTTCCGCGTACTACAGCGATACGTGCCTTGATAACTCTACCTTTATTATACAACGAAATAGGCACTATAGTCAATCCTTTCTCTTTTTCCTTTCCTGCGAGTTCCGCAATCTCTTTTTTGTTCAAAAGCAAGCGACGGAGGCGATAGGGGTCGTATTCTTTCGGTGTGTTTGCTACTTGGTATGGAGGGATGAAACTGCCCACTATAAAAGCTTCGTTTCCTCGTACCGTAATATGTGAACCATCAAGAGATCCTTGCTTGTTGCGTAGGGATTTAACCTCGTATCCATGCAATTCTAAACCCGCCTCGAATTCCTCGAGTATTTCGTATTTTAGATTTGCTTTTTTGTACTCGATGAGGTTCATAAGGCTATTGTACGCCATAAAGGATTTTTGGAAAGAATATGTTATTGTAAGTTTTGGAGGATTGTGCCCATGGATCTAGCACATTGGGGAGTGGTGATTACCGGCACCATGGTCATCCTTGACCTGAGTTACTGTCTTTTTCGGCAGAAAATGCCGGTTTCCATACCTGCATGGTGGTCTGCTTGTCTGGCGTTGCTTGCCCTCTACATCTTTCTGGACAAGGGGGATGAGAGGTTGCTTTTAATAGCGGCAGGTTGGCTGCTTCACGCGGGACTCATCGTCCTAAATAAGAAACTGGCAAAACGGAGCGCTACATCGTAGCGCTCCAGTCTTGTTTTTATATTCATACAAATAAGTGTATAATCGGCCTACTATGGCTCATCAAGGCCCGCAAGATAAGAATAACGAAAAAACGCCTAAAAAACAGGTGAAGCTGGTGCTTTCTAAGGGTCCCCAGGGTCCTAAAGCTCCTTTATGGATGAATGTGGTCACAACCATTGTGATTTTACTTGTGATTGCATCACTCTATTCGTATGTGAGGGAGCAGCAAAATGCGGTAGAAAATATTCCTATATCTGCTGTTGCTCAAGATATTCGGGAGGGTGAAGTGACGGCGATTGATGTGAGAGGTACAAAACTCGAACTTACCTACGTGGATGAGACGGTGAAAGAAGCACAACGAGAAACAGACAGTTCGCTGGTTGAGACACTTCGTGCATATGGT
>PCXL01000009.1:33053-38289 GCA_002787695.1 Candidatus Zambryskibacteria bacterium CG10_big_fil_rev_8_21_14_0_10_42_12
GATAATTTTGCCAATTATTTTCATCATCTTTATCTTTTGGTTTATTTCGCGCCAAGTGAAGGGAGCTGGTATGCAGGCATTCTCATTTGGTCAATCAAACCCACGCCTTACGATGCCAGGTGGAAAGGAAGCAAAAGTGACATTTAAAGATGTTGCAGGCGCACGCGAAGCAAAGGAAGAACTTTCTGAAATCGTAGACTTTTTGAAAAACCCAAAGAAATTTATTGAGATCGGTGCGCAGATTCCAAAAGGTGTGCTTCTCATGGGTGCTCCAGGAACTGGTAAAACTCTTTTGGCGCGTGCTGTCGCTGGTGAAGCGGGTGTAGCATTTTTCTCCATCTCTGGATCAGAGTTTGTTGAAATGTTTGTCGGAGTTGGAGCAAGTCGTGTACGAGATCTCTTCAAACTTGCCAAGGGAGCTGCACCAGCAATTATCTTTATTGATGAAATTGATGCGGTAGGTCGTGTGCGTGGTACTGGCGTTGGTGGTGGAAATGATGAACGAGAACAAACTTTGAACCAGATACTCGTAGAGATGGACGGCTTTGAGCCAAACGAAAAAGTAATCATCATGGCCGCAACAAACAGACCAGATGTTTTGGATCCTGCTCTTCTTCGCCCAGGACGTTTTGATAGGCGTGTGGTAATCGATCCGCCAGATAGACGAGACCGTGAAGAGATTTTGAAAATCCATGCTCGCAAGAAGCCGCTAGCTGAAGATGTGAACCTCGTACTCATTGCAGAAAGAACCCCTGGTTTTTCTGGTGCAGATCTTTACTCACTCATGAATGAGGGGGCTATTCTCGCAGCGCGAGAAAGTCGGACAAAAGTATCTCAGTTTGATTTGATCCGTTCTATTGAAAAAGTGATGCTTGGTCCAGAACGCAAGAGTCACATTCTTTCAAAGAAAGAAAAGGAAATCACGGCATATCATGAGGCAGGGCATGCGATCGTAGCATCAGTGCTTCCGTTTGCTGATCCGGTTCACAAAATCACTATTATTTCTCGTGGACGCGCAGCAGGGTATACCCTTAAATTGCCGATAGAAGATAAGCGTATGCAGTCTCGCAAGGAGTTTCTTGATGATATTGCTGTGTCTCTCGGAGGATATGTCACAGAAAAAATGATTTTTGGAGATCTGACAACAGGGCCGTCGAATGATCTGCAGGTCTCTACGGCGATGGCGCGAGACATGGTTACGAAATATGGTATGAGTGATGTGCTCGGACCGATTGCATTTGAAACAGGTGGCATGCGCGCGCTTGCTGGTTCCGGCCGAGGAATTGATGACAAAGATTATTCGTCAGAAGTTGGAGCTAAAATAGACAGTGAAGTGTCTCGTATTATGAATGAGTCTCTCAAACGAGTAGAAGGAATACTCATTACATATAAAAATTTGTTAGATATTGTTGCCAAACGACTTGTTGAAGTGGAAACAATTGAAAAGGAAGAATACGAACAAATCATCGTGGCTCATGGTATTGAGCTTAAACAGAAGCAGGATATTGAGCATCAGTAGTGCGATGTTTCGTATGTAAGTTTTCTATTTCTTTTTCTATTTCGTAATAAATTGGATCTGTCTCTTCTTTGAAGATTATGAGATGTGGGTGATAGATGTGGTTAAGTGTTCCAGTCAGATTCTCAATAAACATGTCGTATGTCGTTCTGATTTTTTTTCGGATTTCTTTTAATTCTTTTTCTTCCTCGACATTCATGTCGTCTGCTTTGGCAAAGCGTCGCTTGGGGACAAGTAGATGATGTGTTTTGGCGAATTTATCCCATGGGAATTTATTTTTGATAATTACCCAATGAGTAAATTCTTCAACAATACGGTCTTCCCAATTGGCCAGCATTGCCTCCATTGGATTTGTTGCTTTGTATGTTTGGTACACCTTATCTTGTTCGGGTGAGCGAAATTTAAAATTCATAATTGTCCATATTATATTGCTCTGGTAGTGTATAGGCAATCCATCCGTAGCCCTGCCCGCCATTGTCTGCGACTTCAGGCGTTAGCAGGCGGGTCAGTTGGTAGCACATGGAGTCAGTATATCCACCCATAGCTCAGTTGGTAGAGCGTGCGTCTTATACACGCATGGTCCCAGGTTCGAGTCCTGGTGGGTGGACAAAATACAACGGAGTGGATTTTGTCCATCCGAGAAAACAAACTGCGTTGTTTTCGTCCGGACTCGAAAGCCGGAACTATGTTTTGTGAGTGCACAAAACAAGTGAGGAGGGGTCGAGAAATTTTACGAGAGGCGATGAGTAAAATATTCGTGACCGAGTCCTGGTGGGTGGACAACGGTAAAAAGAAATAATTTTGGTACCAAAATTATTTCTTTTTAGTATGCAAATTAATTTGCATATGTGCCGTTGTCCAAGGCGCAGCGATGTTTTTGTTTGACCCGCCGGTTGGCGGAGCAAGGCAAAAACCGCGAGCCGGGGTCGCGAGATTTTTCCGTCAGGAAAAATACTTGTGACGACAAATAATTTAAAATTAAAGATGGAAGATTAGAGCCATTCACTTTTGCTGTGTGCTAGACATTATATTTTATATACGGTAGCTTACTCTTTGGAGGAGAAGACGATGCACCTTTTGTTCCTGTTCTTGTTTTTTGCAGGAGTCACCATAGGTGGCGAGTGTGAGGTGTTTCCAAAGACCCCGGATGGGGTGATCATTGATCGAGGAGTGAGCTTCAATGCGACGCTTCGCGAAATCAAACCGATCGCTACTCGTGGAGTTATTGGAGATCTGGCTCCAATAGCAGGACTCAAGTTCGAAGTAACATTGCCGCTCAGCGGCAAAACGGAGAAAAAACCCATCGTTATCGTACCACGCATAGTAGCTCAATCTTTGACGGTGGGTAGAGAGTACGGGGTCTTGGCCGACGGTAATAACGTTCATAAATCATGGCGAAAGCAGTATCGCGATCTTCCGCCTGAGTTCCTGATTCTTACTCCGTGCGTCGAGAAGCCGATCAGGTCGCTCTCGAAGTGAAACCAGCCCCGCGGTTCGTCTGGCGAACCGCGGGGCATTCTGTATATTTCATATTATTTGTATCGTACCATTCGATCCAATTCGCGGTTATTCGTATTCACTTATTCAAAATGCACTGTTTCCAGTTTACTGATTCGTTCGGAAAGTAGTGGGTGGTTCGTAAGATCTGGATCTTGCTCAATCAACTCTATTGCTTCATTGCGCGCCGCTTCTACCATTTTTATATTCTGAAGTGCTTCCATGCCGATGTCCGAAATGCCCCATTGTTTCGCACCAGATAATTCTCCTGGTCCGCGCTCTTTAAGGTCGTGCTCCGCAAGTTCAAACCCGTTTTTGGCAGTCGTGAAGGATTTAAGGCGACGGATTGTTTTGTCGCTACTTGACTCGGTAAACACAAAACAGTACGGCTCGTACGAACTGCGCATCACACGTCCACGAAGTTGGTGGAGCTGAGACAGACCAAACCGTTCCGCACCTTCAATAATAATCATAGTGGCATTCGGCACGTTGATGCCGACCTCGATAACAGAGGTTGCAACGAGAATATCTGTTTTATGTTCTGCAAATTCTTGCATCACATCTTCTTTTTCCTTCGGTTTCATCTTGCCGTGAATGAGTCCGATATTAAATTCTTGAAAGACTTCTTTTTTAAGTCTTTTCGCTTCCTCGATGGCGCTTTTAGCGTTTAGCGCTTTTTCTTTGGTTGGATCTGGTTCATCGATGCGCGGACAAATAACATAGAGCTGCCTGCCTTCGCGAAGTTTTTCTTTGATAAAGTTATACGTTTCGTTTCGGTTGTCTTTCTTGATGATAGTGGTGATCACTGGTTTACGTCCCGGAGGGAGTGTATCAAGTACAGAAAGGTCCAAATCGCCGTACAGGGTTAGGGCGAGTGAGCGGGGAATGGGTGTCGCTGTCATTGAGAGCAGGTGAGGGGCAAAGCCATCTTTCTGCACCAGTTTTTGCCGTTGGTTCGTACCAAACCGATGCTGTTCATCGATAATGACAAACGCAAGGTCTCTAAATTTTAATGTTTTCTGAATGAGTGCATGTGTTCCTACAAGTACCCCAATGTCTCCAGCTTCACACCATTTTTTGAGCTGGGCTTTGGAAATTTTAGTCGCTTCGTTCGGGTTAACTTTAGAAGGAAACTTGAGACATGTTTTACCAGTGAGGAGCCCTATCTGAACTCCGGTTCCCACGAAAAATTGTATAAAGTTTTCAAACTGTTGGCGCGCTAAGATTTCAGTCGGTACCATATACGCGGTTTGTAGTCTTGCAGAAGGACGTTCCTTAGGGTGGGAAGTAAGTACTGCATATGTAGTGAGGGCTGCGACTGCAGTTTTCCCGCTTCCTACATCTCCTTCAAGGAGGCGCGCCATCGGTTCGCCTCGCTTGAAGTCCTTGAGAATTGACTCGACAGAATTTTTTTGCCCTTCTGTTAATGGAAAACCGAGGATGTCTAAAAGTGGATCAAGATCAGACAGTTTTTTATCAATGGTGAATGCATCTTCTTTATCCCAAAGGGCGCGACTCTTTTGTCTAGCGAGTTGAATGGTGAAAATTTCTTCAAATGAAAATCGCTTGCGGGCGGAAAGCGCGTCTCCTGGTTTTTTAGGTGCATGGATCCAGACAAGCGCAGTCTTGAGTGTGGGGAGTTTGTATTTTTCTAAAATTGTCTCTGGTATTGGGTCAAGGATTTGTTCGTGTATATGTTCATTAAAAATTTTTTGCAGTTTATGGAATATCCAGCGCGAGGTAATGTCACGTGTTTCGCGATAGACAGGATAGAGAATACTTTCTCCTCCTTCACCAAATAAAGATTTTCCTACGATTTCCGGCATTTCGCCGATCTCTTCTATATGAGGGTTTGCAATCGAGACCCTGCCATTTTTTTCAGTGACTTTTCCTTGGACTTTCACAATCGCGCTGGCGCTAATCATTTTGGCAAGATAGGGTTGGTTAAACCAGACAACATCGATAGATCCGGTGTCATCTTCAATAGTCGCTTTGCCCATGGGAATGCGAGAACGGAAAGATTTTTTAGTTTCGATTTTTTTAACCGTTCCGAAAATAGCTGTTTCTTCTCCCGTGACGAGATCAGAAATACGACGTGCTTCTGCGGTAGAACCATAGCGCGTGGGGAAGTGATAGAGGAGATCTTTGACTGTTTTTATACCAAGTCTCTCGAGCGCTTTCTGTTGAGCGGGATTCAGGCGACCAGTTTGTTCGATGGGGGTG
>PCXL01000004.1 GCA_002787695.1 Candidatus Zambryskibacteria bacterium CG10_big_fil_rev_8_21_14_0_10_42_12
ACAGTTTGTAGCGAAGCGGAAGACTGTATGACCTGGATTCGAACGGAGTGCTAAATGCACTTCGCGGGATTTTCCATAAGAAAATCGAATCCATGTCCGGCAAAACGAAGACGAGCAATACTCGGGTTAAAAGCAATTATACGAAAGAGGGGGAGGCAAATCAAAGGTACCTGACTCCTTTAGTCTTTAGTCTCCATTGTATGGCTTTCAGAACTTGTGCTGTATAGGGATTATATCAAATCAAACATCAAAATACTGTCAGATATGCTCGCTTCGGTATAAATATAAATACTCATAACCTTATTATTTTTACTTCGCACAACAAGAGATCAATCGTGAAAGTACGTCTGTGCGATCAAACACACCACCTGTTAGGTTGTGTGCTGCATTTTTTATTTCACACACAAGTCGCTCTCGAGCTGAAGTAGCACTGGCGATAATCTTATCCTGAGACTCTTTCGGCACCACTGTATCATCTGTGCCTCTGACAAATACGAATGTTCCGCCATAGGATTGTAGTGGTGACAAAAGATATTCTTCGCTCGGCATAGTAACAAGAAGTGGTTTGGTTGTCGTCGGGCTTTTACCACATCCGCTGCCTACCATGATGACTGCTTCGGCTTTTTGTAATAGTTCTGGCAATGCAAGTAAGAGCGTTCCACCAAATGAATTGCCAACAATAATAATTCCGTGCTCTTTGGAGATGTATCCTTCTCGCATGCATGCATCAAAACCTTTTTGTATGTCTTCGCATTCTTGTTCGAATGTTTTACCCACAAATGTTTCTGGAGTGTCGGATGATAAGACTCCATTCAATCGAGCAGTGTTGATACATATGAAGTTGTACGAGCTTTTGCAGGCTGAAATAAGTGACATATCCCACGAATCAGTGCTGTGAGGATTATGCAATCCATAAATACCCTTCAGAAGTATGACCGTGTTAGTGGTTGGCTGTAATGACTCATACCAAAAAACTTCTATTGGTAGTGAGTGAAAAGATGATGTAAGAGAAAGCTTTTTCATATATTGTAGTATAACAAAAAAATCCCCCGACTGCCTCAAACTTTGAGACAATCGAGGAATGTGTTCAACGAAACTCAGGTTTTTCACCAGTGTCGACAAGAGTGACTTCGTTTCCAGTCTGATCATGAGCAGATGCCGCGAAGCGATGTATTGTCGCTGGGAACCGAGCAGGCTCGTACCCAGGTATACGTCGATGGTATGAACGTATCGTCTCTGTAACAACAGAGTACTCCGTGGCAAAATACTGACAGAATATCTTTGTTATTCTTGAGATGAGATAACGGCCCACCATCCAATCAAATACAACGCTGTATTGAGATTCGAGAGTGGTTCCAGGCTCATTTCCCGCAATGTGCTTGATGAAGATTGGCAGACCGAGTCCGATACGAATTGAAGAGTCACTGTAAATTGCCTGAAAGTCTCTGTGAACTACTCGCCTGATACGAAACTGCTCATCTATTTCAGCGAGTGCGTTCTGTCCGTGCAATTCAGGAAGCAGACCACGTCTTGATACGAGCAGAACCCATGCCTCAAGTAATGGGCCGACAATTTCACTTACGAAATATCCGATTTTGTCGGCTTTTGCGTGAAGCTCAACCATCTGAACCAACAGAGGTTTATCCTCAGAATGGAACGGGTCTTGTGCGTAGAGTGCGTGATATGGAAGCAAAAGCCTCTTTTCATGTACTACTGGACACGGAAGAGCTTCTCTGAAAATAACACTAGAGCCTTCATGGATGCCACCGCGCACAACAATACCTAGTGACTCAGGCAAGAAAGCGTATCGTGCCGTATCATGCAATGTATCGGTGAATTGACGAAGGTCGTTGCAGATTGCCACACTGTGTTCGACAGAACTCCGTTGCAGTCGACGAATAAAACGGAAGTGTTTCTTGTCGAGATCCGTTTTGATGTAGACCCGAGGTTCCATCTCCGTGAGAAGTGTCCTTGTCGAGCTCGTTGGTTGCACTCGAACTGTGCCAGCTTTTGTAAACTCATTCCGAATAACATCCGGATGCCAAAAGAACTTGTATCCATTGGCAGTTTTTACAAAAGAAAGTAATTTGAGTGATGGAAACGATTGCAAAATCGTGCATCGCTCTACAGGTAAGACACAATACGGTAGATCAATGTGAGGAATGTCTCCTTGCGGATCATACCTCACATCAACTTCCGAATAATCTTCAAAATGACCTTTTGAGTCGTTAAGAAAACGTTCACCATACGCCGTTGTGGCAAACGGATTTCTAAACAGTTCATCTGTTAATTTCATTTGAGACCTCCTTGTATTTGTGTGAAAGAACAATTTCCATATAACCCTTAATTCATAAGCGAACTTAGGATTGTATTATTAATAACACTACACTATAAGATAGTATTTAGTCAAGCCGTTGAGCCCCCAGTTCTAGAATTAATTGCAACTAATCTGGTAAAATAGATTAGTATGGCAAAAGCAAAAACACAAAAGGTTAAAGTGGTCTTAAAGGCACCTGACCCCTTTAGTTTCCCTTTAGTTTGACCCCTTTAGTCTTTACAACCGTTGTCGGTTTTGATTGATTGAGTTAATATAAAAAGATGAAAATAATAGAATTCTGCGACACAACACTAAGAGACGGCGAACAAGCTCCAGGCAACACAATGAAACCAAAGGATAAATTACTCATTGCAAAAAAATTAGAAAATATTGGTGTAAATGTAATAGAGGCAGGCTTCCCCGCATCCTCAAAGGAAGATTTTGAGGCAATAAAATTAATCTCATCTCATTTAAAAAAAGCCACGGTTTGTTCTTTTGCGCGCTGTGTTGAAAAAGATATAGATATTGCCAACGAATCAACGAAAGGAGCGAAAAATAGAATGCTGATGATTTTCTATGCAATCTCAGATATACACCTTAAAAATAAATATAATACCAATAGGAAAGATGCGATGGAAAAAATAAAAAATTCAATTAGATACTCTAAGCAATATTTTAAAAGAATTAAATTTGGACTAGAAGACGCCACGCGTGCGGACCCGAAGTACCTACATCAAGTTATTAACCTTCTTTTAAACGAAGGTGTTGATACGATTGCCTTAGGTGACACAACCGGATGGATTACTCCGCTTGAAACATTTAAGTTAGTCAAAAATGTTGTTTATCAAGTAAACGGAAAAGTAAAAATTTCTATTCATTGTCATAATGACCTAGGAATGGCTACCGCAAATACCCTTTCAGCTATCATGGCAGGAGTTGATGAAGTTGATACGACTGTAAATGGCATAGGAGAAAGAGCCGGCAATACTCCCTTCGAAGAGATTGTCGTCTCTCTTGTTGTGAGAAAAGATATATTTAAACGTAAAATAAATATCAAATTGAATGCTCTAATGCCTCTTTCTGAGCTTGTGTATAAAATAATTAATAGAACCCCCTCTCACGAAAAACCAATAGTCGGTGTGAACGCATTTAGGCACGAATCGGGAGTCCACATTGACGGCATAAAAAAAGATCCGTCTACATATGAAATTTTTAATCCAAAAAAAAATTGGACGCAGGCGAGAATTTTTATCTGGAAAACATTCAAGCAAGAGATGACATGCTAATTATAGTATTGATTACCATTTAAATAAATACAAAATTTCTACTAAATCAAGTTCAACTTATTTTTCATTATGAAATTAATCACACTAAACACATGGGGAGGGAAAGCGGGAAAAGAAAAGCTCTTGGGCTTTTTTGAGAGATATAAAGATATTGACATTTTTTGC
>PCXL01000012.1 GCA_002787695.1 Candidatus Zambryskibacteria bacterium CG10_big_fil_rev_8_21_14_0_10_42_12
TGTTAGTATAGAATGGCGGGACATAATTAGGGTCTCCTCCCCCTCCTGAAGATGATTCTGTTGTTGAACTTGATGAACTACTCGCAGTATAAGTTAATGTATAATTTGTGTTATTAAATTCTGAATTGGAAGTGTCATCAACAACCTCATAATTCCAATAAAATGTTCCTTCATAAGGAAGCGATACAGACAGGCTAGAAGAATTATCTGTGCCTGTAATATTTATTGTTGTCTGGTTAATTAAACTTCCTGTTGAATTCCATAAGTGGAAGGTTGCGTTAGAAATGGCTCGACTGTCAACAAAACTCGCACTAAATGTCTGGCTTGATGAAGTTACAGTCGAACCATTAGAAGGATTATTCAAATTAGAACTGGGATCAGTCTTACAAGTGCTAGTGGCTAAAATTGTGTCCCAATTAGATTCAATTTGACTAGAAGTATGTGTATAGGATAACTTGGTTCCATTTAATTCTGTAAATCTCCCTACTTTCGTATAAGGAGAGGTAAGAGTAGTAATACATTGTCCTGGATTACTAGTATCTGGACCCCATGTAACCTCATAATAACTACAATTAGCTCCGCTCGGGTAAGGGCTACAAATACTATAGTTTTCTCTTGAGTCTGGAGTAACACAAGGATCATCTACAGTTAACAATCCAGAATTATTCAGTCTAATTGTATACTCAATTAAAGGATCGTAGTTCACTATCTCGCATATCTCTGGAATTAGATGCATTATGGCAACCATTCCCCTCTGACCTCCTGCTGAGGAAACAATATAAGAAGTCCCAGGCTGATTTGCAGGACCATCAATATATCCATAGGGGTCTCTCTGATTTTTGCCACCCGTAGCACTCGGACTACAGGTTCCATTGACTCCATCATAGCACTGGGATCTAAGTAAATTTTGCCAATAGTCTTCTTCTTCCAAACTATCAAATTTAATATCGCCCCAAACAGGAAAGTTCACTCCTTCGTGGACTTGAGCAAGTTCGTGAGGTCCTGTATAATCGCTAAAATTATTATTGTTCATATTTGGCCCAACCAGTCTTAAATTATTTGCATATGTTTGATTGATTAATAAAGAAGACATAAACACAGGAGGCATAAACTTTCCAGGATGCTGTGTTGCTCCAACTCCCCAATATCTAACCGTTCCTTCCGGTGCGTCATACATGCCGTGGTACAAATCTAATCCGTATGAAATCATTGCAGCCAAAGCAGATTGTTTTTCAGAAAGAGAATTATCATCCGAAAAAATAGTCATCATATCACTATTCCATTGTGAAGCAACTCCCCCACCATAATCATCTATTAAAATATGCGACCTAAACGCTCTGCCGCCTTCTGAATATCCCCCTGGAGAATCAGGGCGATAAAACAGACCAAAAACTTCAGTACTATGCGCCCATCTCAATCTTATTGACTCAAAACCGCTATTATCTGTTCCAGTCAGAAAAGATTCACTAGGCAATTTAGAAAAATTAAAGTCAGAAAAAGTGAGAATTTCCTTTGTTTCACCTACAACATTAGGTCTAATTGTCTCATTGCCATTATTTTCAGGTAGAGATTGCAAAACAGTTAAAACCTGATAAGCATCAACACATTCTCCAACAATTGCAGAGGCTCCACAATTTCCTTCTGAGGTTTCATTTCTTTGCACTGCTACTACAATAGAGTTAATTCCCGAATAATTTAGGGGAAGATTAGGAATTATATTCTCGCTTGAATTGTAGTTTCCGTAACTATTTGAACCATCAAGCAACCCCATTGATTCCATAATAGGATCAACGTCCGCGCTTATGGATCCATTAGAAGTTATATTAGTAATCTGAACAGTTAATCCATCCTTTGGAGCTACCCAATAATCTTCGCTTGCAAATTTACCGCAATAGGTAGGATTTCCGCCGGAATTAAATTCCCATGTAAATGTAGCATTTACAGCAGTACCTCCATTTGGTGTTTCAGCTATAACTGTTAGATTTATAGTATTTCCTATACAAGGATCACTTGAATTTGTAGAACCGCAGTCGCATCCTGAAATGGCGACATTATAATTCTTCGTTCCAGAACTATTTAATATTCCTGCAGTATTATTTGCCCACCAAATATAACTATAATCTCCAGAAGTTAGGCCTGTTCTGTTAAAACTATAAATACTATCTCCTCTGCTTAAAACCTCCCCAGTGTAATTTGTTCCGTTAAATTCTATCCAGACAGTACCCAATGTTCCTGAGACAGTAACATTAAACTCATAAAATGCACCCTGAGAATAGGCTGTCCCGTTAGGTGGAGAAACCTGAAAGTTAGAAAATGTTGGAGGAAGTAAGGTATTTACATTAAAGGTAATACTTTCTGTATAGTTATTGTTTCCCGCCGTATCATTAGCATAAGCATTAAATGTATAACTTCCATCCGCAATAGACGAGTTTGTATAATTAAAATTCTGATTATCTACTGTATCCATAGTTAAATTATTTACTCCTCCATCTAAACTGAACCAGGCAGTTCCATTTTCATTTAAAGAAACATTAAAACTGATAGATGAAGAGGTATATGTTGTATTTTCTGGTACATTAATTGTGACACTTGGTGGAGTGGTGTCTACTAAAGTAACAATTCTTTCACCTGTTTCATTTTTATCTCCACTGAGATCAACCCCATATCCTGTAAATATATGGTCGCTCAAAGATAGTCCAGTGAAATTATGTTCATATTTTGTTGCTGATGCATTATAAAGTGCTAAAATTTCTCCTTCAGAAAGACTTCTGTTAAAAAATAAAACTTCATCAATTGAGCCGTTAAAAAAATCAGCACTAGACCTACTTGCGCCTATAGCACTAAAACTACCAGCAGAATAAGTTCCGGTTATTGTTTTCTGGGGCGTATTACCGCTTAATGCTCCATTTATATAACATTGAAGATAACTTGAATCATTTACCCCGCATGCAACAAATGTCCATGTATCCAAGGGAATGCTGTTAGTAGCGGTTATCACTGCCGTATTAGATGTGCTCCCATTTGCTATATAAAATTGAATTCTGTTTGATGTATAAACATACATACTGTAACTAACCAAAGCGCCTCCTGATGTAGGAGCACCCCTTTTTATAATTCCCGCAAAGGCGGACGCAGTTGAAGGGTTTACCCAGGCTGTAATAAAAAAAGTATTCTTACTTATATCTAGAGATGTTGGAGTTCCTAAACTTATGTAATCTCCATTTCCATCAAACTGGCTTCCATTCCCCCAATATCCAGACTCATTGATAAATGCATTCCCCGTCAAAGTCCCATTATTACCATAACCACTCTCATCAAACACCGTAGACGAATTCGCAGAATCCATCCTATACCAACCCACAAGAGAATTATCAAAATCAACAAAACTATAATGGTCTCCTGTCGAAGTAGTAGAAAGATTCACATAAATCGAATCAGATGACTGCGTCGAGCCATTCGCCGGCGTCGGGCTGACGAATTCAATCGTTGGAGCAACTGCAAGAACAAGAACAGCCAAAAGAACAATAATCCCCACAAGGAACAACATCAAGGGAAAAGACAATTTCATTCTCTGAAACCACATCCCTCGACCCCCCCAAATTTCTCAAAAATCCTCTTTGCTTGCATGAGGAAAACGAATTACCTCTATCAGACACCCTCTTTTTCATGCATCTTAATGGGATTTTTTATTTATAAATATTGAGTTGTAAGTTCATCAAGCCCTCCTCTTCTTCCTGTCTTTTTCCTTTTCAAAACCCTCAATCTGTTTTTGCCAGT
>PCXL01000026.1 GCA_002787695.1 Candidatus Zambryskibacteria bacterium CG10_big_fil_rev_8_21_14_0_10_42_12
CTCGGTCATGGCGCAGAACGGGTCAAACGTTGATTCTCGGTACAAAGCTCGCCACAAGGGCACACACGTGGCAACAATCGGGGCGTTTAATTGGGAGCCGATGTGGGCTGGAATGATCCCGATTTTTCTGATAAAATTACCGTTGTAAAAGGCAGGTTCCATGTGTTTAGGCATAAAGCGTTGAAAAGTCCGGAATTATGCCTGCCTCTGGGAGGACGACCGTTAAAAGGTCTTTAATCTCTCGGATATTTCGGAGAATTCCGTTCCAATTCAAATCGTTTAAGGGCACCAAAAGAAAATATCGGATTTTATATCCGGTATTTTCTTTTGGTCCACGGAATCGAAGCCTTTTTGAGATATTTTGGAATTTCAATGAACAAAATATCCAAAAACGGGTACTGCTCCTGTAAGGAGAGATTCCTCAAAAAATGAGTCGGCCCGCCCGGATGAATCCTTTCGGACGGAGGTCGCGGAAATTTTGTTTTGACGAAAACAAAATTATCTGTGACCGATTCCTCGCGGAGAAAAACTTGCAAATTTAAATTTTTAAGCTACATTAACATTGGATTGATATCCAGGAGGATAGGATGCAACAGACACTATCAGAACTACTGTCTTTACGAGAGCAAATGGAACAGACGGCGCAACACATCGACGAAATCCGTCGCCAGCTCTCTGACGAACAGCAATCACTTCGGCAGATTGTCGAGGAATACGGTGCAAGACGCATCAAGCTTCTCAAACAAGAACTCCATGCACATGAATTGACGTGGTGCACCTGCTGCCACACTGAAGTTCCCGAGGCTTCGACCGAACTCTTGTTCATCGAACAGACAGAAGAATACACACATGGTTACGGGAACATGTTCTACGGTTTCCGTAGCTCGGCGAAACTCCATCGCACCTGTCCCACTTGCCGTGAACTCGCCACCGACAAACATGGTCAGAAGGGTCCTTACGATTCGCGAGCAAAGGATCAGGCGAGCTTCCATGCGTTCCGTGTGGAAAAACACGAAGATGGCTACTACGCTCGCAAGTTCGGCAATTGGATCAAGCTTGACGACAAAAACTGCGGACAGGATGATCCGTCGAACCAACTGGTCGAGAAGCTCGCAGAAGAATGGGGTCTTCCGCCAAGAATCGAAGTCAAGCATGATTGGCCAACCAAACAGGAAATGCTCGTCATTCACGAGCGAGTTGCAATGGCTAAAGCAAGCTGATTGCGCTCTGTCACTGATCAAGAGCGAACCCGCCCGCGCCGTCCTCGGCGCGGGCATAACATATCTAAAATTATTTCAACTTCGTCCCACTTGGCACTTCATTCGTCGGATTAAAAAGTGCAAACACCTCTCCATCCCCTGCTCCCAGTATCATTGCCTGACTTTCTAGTCCCATCATTTTTCTTGGCTCAAGATTTGTGACAAACGGAAATTGTTTACCAACAAGCGCTTCTGTACTTACTTTATTTTTAATACCACTTAACACTTGTCGCGGACTCTCCTCTCCAAAATCAACTTTTAGCTTCAAAAGTTTATCCGAACCCTCTATCTCTTCAGTAGAAATAATAGTTCCTACTTTCATTTCTATTTTATGAAAATCATCAATCGTTGCCATGTTGTTTGTCTAAATATCTTTGTAAAATAATTGCTGCAGCAGACGCATCGGTAATATTTTTTATCCCAAACTGATGTGCGCTGTGATTTGCCTCATGTGAAGAAAAACTTTCATCTTGCATTATGACATCAATTCCTTCTGCAATAAGTGCATCTCGAAAATGTATCACATCCTGTTGCCAAGTCTCTGGCACATTTTTAGGCATTCCAATTACAACTTTACTTATCTGCTCCTCTTCTGTCAGTTTCTTTACATAGAGTATAACCGTATCGTCTCTTTTATAAACAGTTTTCGGGAACGCAACTTTCCCATCAATGTCTGAAACAGCAATGCCGATATTTTTTGTACCAAAATCTATACCTAAAACTTTCATATATCTATAATACGTTATCGTTGCAACATATGCTTCGATTTCGTATGATGAGCAAACCATATATGGAATTATCTGGCAATATCGGCATCATCTTACTCATTCTCGCGTGGACACTTCCGTGGAAGGGTGTTGCGCTTTGGAAAGCTGCTAGATTGTCCCATAACAAATGGTTTATTGCGCTCCTTATCATCAATTCTTTGGCACTTTTGGAAATATACTATATATTCTTTGTGGCTCGAGGATACAACGTAGAGGTAGAAGAAAAGAGCGAAGAAGACGAGGTTCATTAATTTGGTAATAGCGCGGAGAGGTGGCAGAGTGGTTGAACGCACCGGTCTTGAAAACCGGAGTATCCGAAAGGGTACCGAGGGTTCGAATCCCTCCCTCTCCGCAGTGTTACGAAATTGTATATAATTTCCCTTATACTGATTTGTTTTTACGGATATTGACACATATGTAATAATAATTCATACTGGGTCACGGAAACTTTCCGTAATCGCAGGAGGTCAACGGTGCAACGAACAATGGTGCCCCATTCTCAACTTGAGGACGAGATCCGTACATTCATTAGAGACGGGACCCCTCCAAAAAGTCTCCGGGCTGGTAGTGGCCACTTCTTGTGGCAATTGCATAGTTGCTGGAGCAACAAAGCCAGAAAAAGGGGCGAGATGGGTCATACCCTGAAAAATCTGGCTAGTTGGATTCAGCAAACCCGTATAGACGGAATAACATCAATTACAGGCCTTCAGCACAAACTGAAGGGTCGTGCGTCGGTGAGTGCAGCAGAAGTCAAAGTGCTAATTACCATCTTTCTCCTCTTCTGGGACACCGATGGTAAGGAGCATAAGAGATTCGGGAGACTCACGCGAACGAACATCATGGAAAAGGCTGCAACACTTACTGAGTGTGTTCTCGGTGACAAGGAGGTGGCGACGATCTCAAACGATGTCCGAGTTAAGAGTAGTCGTGACGCAGCAATTTACCGTCTTGATGTCGGGGACTCCGGCTTCCGGCTAGAGACAATTCTTGCACACATTAGCAGTCGACGACCGATCGTACTATCGCTCACTGACTTACACCAGGTTCTAAAGGACAAGGTTGAAATAGTACCCTTAGCTATTCAACCTCTTCCTCGGAACCACGGAATATCTTCATCGGAAGTAGCGATACATGCGGTTTTGTCGCCCCTCGACGAAGACTCAACTGAGGTGTTCATCCTTCTGCCAACCCCCGACCCGAGCAAGTCATAAAACTGCTCGTTTTTCTTTTCCAAAAAACAAAGAGTGACAATCATCCTGTTCATAAAACAGTTGGCGATGCGGGCTCAACCGTATACAATATGCAACATGGAACATCATTCGCACGACTCTCATAAAAAAGTTGTTTTTGAGACAGACAACATGCACCATGTTGATCGCAAAGCTCCTCATTACGGGCACCATCATCATTACTCATCTAAAATCGCTCACTTTATTGCCACTCATTCTGGCGGTCTTATCAAGACAAACACACAAGCATCCTATGTGATGTTTGGTATTGCAGTTTTATTTTTTGTGCTTTCATTCTTCTTTTTCTTTGCTGAATCAAGCACAACACAAGAACCGACAACACTGAAAGTGCCCCCGGGAAAAGAAATTGTCAGACCATATAATGCACCGCCTTATGTTCGCTAAGTATTTATCTACGTCCACAGAAAGAAAAGGTTTTACCCTGATCGAATTACTGGTTGTTGTATCAATCATTAGTCTACTTTCAAGTTTTGTTCTCTTTAGTGTAAACCAAGCAAATGCACGCAGTCGCGAAGCCGTACGCAAATCAGATCTCCATCAACTACAAAGTGCTTTGGAAAACTATTACGTAGACTACAATGCATATCCAAACACAGGTAATGAATGGTGGGGTATTTCAGTCAATGGTGGCGGTAGAGAGGAATACATCCCAGGACTTGCACCTAGATATATTAGCGAACTACCTCTTGATCCATCACGAGCAACAAGCGGGTGGTCTGGCTATCTCTACAGATCAGACGGACGAAACTTTAAACTTATCTCTCACACTATTGGACCAGAAGACTTCCCTACGCCCGGCCAAGCATTTCACGATCCGATCAGGCCAACAACAGCAATTATGGTGTGCAGCGACGAACCAGCATGTAGCACGTGGTAGTTGACTAAATAAAAATACTGTGATATAAACAAAAAAGAGCCTCGCGCTCTTTTTTGTTTTCGCATGAGGAGAAATAGATGAGGAACCTGATCCTTGCGCTCATCTGCGCAATGCTCCCTGCCGCTTTGATGGCACAAGAGATATCTGGCACCGAGCGCTCTTCCCTGCTCGCCGCCAGTGTGGCGGTGCAGTGGAAGTTCGATGCTCCCGAGAGCGTCACGCTACTTGTTCCGTCCGAGGGTATCACCTCGGAACAGATAGTTCACGTGACGCTCAAAAACATCGTGCTCGATTCGACCCACCACCAGTTGGTCGTCGAGCTCTACACACCTGAGCAAAGTCCTCGGGTGTCATGGGAAATCGCGGCCCCGATCCGAGCAACCGGCTATGTCAGGGGTCAAGTCGGCAACGTCTGGGTTTCGATCGCGTCATGCGAGCCCGACGTGTCGTCGTGCTCATTCGACATCGTGTTCACACACGTCGAAGGTGGTACTCCCGGTGAATTCGTCACTCTACCCCTAGGGTGGCGAGTGAAACAGGATGCCATTACCGGCGGACTGTAGGGCATTGGGGGCTGGGCGCGCATACGCGCCCAGCCCTTTCTGATTTCTCTACTACATTTCCTTGGTATACTTTATGTATGGATTTGCAAGCACTTTTTTCTTGGCAAGATAATACTTTTTTTGATCTTTGGTCTATCGTTCACATCTTATGGGGAGCTGTCATGGGTGGTGTAGCTCTTCACGCACTGAGTAAAACATACTCATATAAAAATTTATTCATCACCGCCTTTATTTTAATCATACTGTGGGAATACGGAGAATATTTAGTAGGTATTATAGAAACATGGGGCAACATATTAACTGATGTGATATTAGGAATTGGCGGCTATTACCTTGGATATACATTACCTAATAAACTCAAGACGCCTGATTATACAATTTTAATCCCCGTCTTTGTGGTCGCATTTACACTCACATATATCGGCTGGATTAACTATCTCGCTCAATAAGTTTGCTATCATTACAATATGAATTTTTCTTGGGAAGCACCAGAACGAATTTTTATTCCAAAAAAACCAGATTGGTTTGTAACCATATGGATTATTGCCGTTACCATCATCGTGCTTGCAGTTATTTTTAACAACCTTATTTTTGCAGCACTCGTATTTGTAGCAACCCTTGCGCTCACTCTTAATGCAAAAAATGAGCCAAAAATGGTTGAAGTTCAGATTACTGAACGAGGAGTGCGCAAAGATGATTTGTTTTATCCATGGAGCTCTTTCATTTCATTTTGGATTGAGGAAGACGACATTATTCCCAAACTGCTTCTCGAATCCAATCGACGCTTTCTCCCCCACACAGTCTTACTCATAGATGAACATGTAATAGACATGGAAGAACTTCGACAAGCAGTCTCCACAAAACTAGAAGAGTTCGAGCAACACGAACCGGTACTTGAACGAATTTTTGAAAGACTTGGATTTTAACTCATCCTCCCGCCAGGAATCGAACCTGGATCACCAGTTCCGCAAACTAGCATTCTATCCATTAAACTACGGGAGGTTCTCGAACAAGAGCTAGCGTATCAGAAAAAACTATTTTATAAAAGTGGCATAGCTACACTTACTTGATTATTTTTATTTATTTGTTATAATACGGCCAGCCAAGTTCTCCACAGATGCATTAGAAAACGCTCCTGGGCGTGCGGGCTACTCGTATACCCCTCACTCTCGGGAGCGAGGATGGCAGGTCGTCACTGCCCCTGGTCGAATCCCGCTCCTATAATTTTCATACCATGAAGATTAATAGAGCAATCGGACTTGGGCTGATGATCATCATCCTGAAGTTTCTGATGCAAGAAAGTTTTATCGCCGGCCAAGACGCACTCGAAGCTCTGTTTGGTGCTGCCGAGACATCGTTTTCTCACATTGAGAATACTGCCTCGGTTACCAACATGAATGCTCGTGCTCTTATCCCGCGATAACTAAAGATAGCCCAGAAGTACTCACTTCTCGGGCTGTTTTTGTTTCTTAAAGAAACAAAAACAGCCCCTTTCGGGGCGATTTTATTTTGTCAGTGATTTTGCGAGACCCTAATTCGCTTTAGCAAGTGAACGGGCTAAGCGAGATTTTTTGCGAGTAGCAGTGTTTTTCTTAATAACTCCTCGCTTTGCCGCCTTATCGATTGCCTGCTGGGCTTTTGGAAGAAGCTTTGCTGCTTCATCCTTCTTCCCTTCTTTCACAAGCTTTTCCATATCCTTCACCACGTCTTTCATGACAGTTTTGCGGCGAATGTTGAAAACTCGCTTTGTTTTTGATCCTCGAAGGGCTTTTTTTGCTGATTTTGTAATTGGCATATTAGTTTTTGCTGGTCAGGACGAAGTGGTCCTAACAAGTGCCGAACACTATACATAATAAAGCAATATATTGCAATAGTTCCTGTTTCGTTTATACATAAAGAATATAACGCTATACTTAATCTATGATCGGATACCTCAAGGGCACTGTAGTAGGCCATAAAAAAGACGGGGTGGTACTTCTGTGTAATGATGTGGGCTATAGAGTGTTCACTACTACAGAATCTCGCCTAAAAGATGTTGGTTCTCCCCTTTCTCTCTGGACATATCTCGCCGTACGCGAAACAGCCCTTGATCTTTACGGATTTGAAACCGAGCAAGAACTTTCTATGTTTGAACTCCTTCTCACCGTATCAGGTATTGGACCACGCTCTGCACTCTCCACTCTCGACACATCAGGTATTCCCGCACTACGCCGAGCAATCCTCGCACAAGATGCCGCACTCCTCACTAAAACAACTGGGGTGGGCAAAAAAACCGCTGAAAAAATTGTACTTGAATTAAAAGGTAAAATAGAAGAAGATGGCGAAGACTTGGGTAGTGGTCGAGAAAACATGGAAGCAATCGATGCACTTATTGCTCTTGGATATGGAGAACGGGTTGCCCGAGAGGCGATAGAACGAGTTACTGATAAATCGCTTCCCACGACTGACCTTATTAAACAAGCACTCAAACATGTAAAGTAGCTATGGAACATATATTAAACATTGTCCGGCCACTAATCCCTAAACGCATTTTTAAAGCTACTCAGCCCATTTATCACTTCATACTGGCTTTTTTAAGCGCACTCATATACCGGTTCCCTTCTCGCAAAATAGTTGTTATCGGAGTCACAGGAACCAAAGGTAAAAGCTCGACCACCGAATACGTAAATGCAATTTTGGAAAAAGCTGGGTATCAAACCGCTGTTGCCAATACTATCCGTCACAAAATTGGAGAAAATTCCCGTCCTAACAAATACAAAATGACGATGCCGGGTAGATTTTTCATCCAACATTTTCTACGCCGAGCGCTCGTTGCGGGATGTACCCATGTGGTTATAGAAATCAGTTCCGAAGGCGTTCTGCAATATCGTCATCGCTTCCTCGATCTCGATGCACTTATTTTTACGAATCTATCCCCTGAACACCTCGATACTCATGGGTCATACGAAAACTACGTACAAGCAAAAGTAGAGATCGGTAAACGAGTGATTAAAAAAGACGGTACGCTTGTCGTAAACGGAGATGATGAACAGGCATATAGATTTTTAGCACTCAATGTTCCTCATAAAATAACCTTCTCAACAAAAGATATCCCGCACGATATACGAGACGGAAAAAACTGTTTCCGTTTTGACAGAAAAAACTGTTTCCGTTTTGACAGCATAAATATCTGCACCCCTATCAAAGGCATGTTTACCGCATACAATATGATCGCGGCGGCAACTTATGCAGAACACATTGGAATTAAAAAAGAAATTGTTCGTGAGGCACTTGAAGAAGTTCATGAGATAAAAGGACGTGCCCAAGAAATAGACGGGGGTCAGGATTTTGTTGTGGTAGTCGACTACGCACACACTCCTGACTCACTCGAACATATTTATAAAGCATACGATGGATATAAAATTGTCGGCGTGCTTGGCGGCACTGGTGGTGGAAGAGACACCTGGAAACGAAAAGAGATGGGCAAA
Source organism: Candidatus Zambryskibacteria bacterium CG10_big_fil_rev_8_21_14_0_10_42_12 (assembly GCA_002787695.1). Lineage (GTDB taxonomy): Bacteria > Patescibacteriota > Minisyncoccia > Phycocordibacterales > 1-14-0-10-42-12 > 1-14-0-10-42-12. The sequence continues at coordinate 8,184 of PCXL01000026.1, forward strand.
CTTGCAGATAGGTATTGTGAAAAAATATATCTCACCAATGAAGATCCTTACGATGAAGATCCATGGCAGATCATCAATCATGTTGCAGATGGTATAGAGCACACTGACAAACTCAAAAAAATAATGGACCGCCGTGAGGCCATCCGCGAAGCACTCATGTCTGCGAAGGAGCTAAGAAAAACACATGACCTCGTTGCGGTACTCATTACCGGTAAAGGTACCGATCCTTACATCATGGAAGCACACAACAAAAAAACTCCGTGGAGTGATGAACAGGTCGTGAGAGAGGAGTTGAAGAAACTATAAACTTCATTTTGCTATAATATAAGTAGACACTTGGTCTTATTTCGAATACGAATTCACTATCTAAGGAGGACAGTATGGAAAAACTGCGCACCGTCATTATAGGAAAGCGGATCTACACCATCACCTTTGACCCACAGGGATATCAAAAAGTGTATGAGCAAAGCTTTCCTGCTCTACAAGAATCCCTGAAAGAACTCGCGAAAGCAAGACAAGTACCGGATAAAATCTGGGATTACCAACTGAGATGCTGAGGAGATTGTTGCATGAAAAGAATACTCCATCGATCACTAGAGGAGGTTCCCCACCACATTCTCGAAGAGATGGTGAGGAAATTTTCTCAAAACGTTAAACGGACACTCGCCGACCTCGAAGAGTCTACTCGAGTGACCCATGAAGACCTTGAGTTCTGGTTTGGACCCAAGGAGACCCGCCCGCCGAGCAATCGGCGGGTTTCTATTTTTTATTGCAAAAATACTAAAATATTGTATAGTGTTTCCTGAGGAGATTGAAAATGGAGTGGACGAAAATATACGATATGCTTGTCGCAGGAGGAACTCCCGATCCAATCACTGAAGAAATCCCGCCTGGAGAGCTCATGCAGCCTCCACGGTTAGATCAAGAAATTCGCTTGAAATTGGTAGATGGCGTAGCCAAGCAATACAGTCTGCCACCTCTCGAAACTATCCACCAACCTTTGGTGGTTAGCGAAGACGTCTAAATTCCGACCTGTCTAGTTCTGGCGGCGGTGCCGCCCCGAACTCGGGGCGGACTTTTCTTTTATTTAAAATTTAGTATAAGCTTCAGACATGCCAGAGCTCCCCGAAGTCACCACAACAGTCAACGGAATCAAAAAAGAAGTCGTGGGGCTTTCTATAACAGATGTCTGGACAGACTACTTCTCTCCACTCTACACAGACAAAGAACATATTAAAGATAAAAATTATTTTTCGTATTTTAAAAAGCAGATCATTGGAGCAAAGATTGTAGACGCAGAACGTCGTGCAAAAAATATTTTAATTCATCTCGACAACAACAAAACGATTTTGATCCACATGAAAATGACAGGACATATCATGTATGGACCATACAGACGTTCCACACCAAAAGAAAAGCGCGAAACGAAAGAAACATGGTTACCTGTATTAGACGGTTCACTCAAAGACCCATTCAACCGCTTCATTCACCTCGTATTTACACTCTCAAACAACAAACACCTCGTCATGTCTGATGTGAGAAAGTTTGGCAAAGTGATTGTTATTGAAACAGGCGCGTTACACTCTCACAAAGACCTACATCATCTCGGTCCAGAACCGCTTGAAACATCCTTTGGTTTCAAAGATTTTAAAGAGGTATTACTCAAAAAACCAAACGGAAAAATAAAACAAGTACTTATGGACCAATCTGTCATCGCAGGTATCGGCAATATTTATTCCGATGAGATTTTATATGAAGCAGATGTGCATCCACTCAGTACCGTTTCGAAAATTAGAGATAAGAATCTCAAAAAAATGTTTGACTCAATAAAGAACGTCCTCTCAAAAGGAATTGATTTTGGTGGAGACTCGACGAGCGATTACCGCAACATATACGGTGAAAGCGGAACATTTCATCATCACCACAAAGTCTACAGAGAAACTGGTAAACCATGTCCAAAAAAAGGATGTCCTGGAACAATCAAGAGAATATCACTTGGTGGTCGCGGTGCACATTTTTGTGATACACACCAAATTCTTTATTGATATCCAATCCCGTTAGAAACCGCGGTCGCTTAGTAGTACAATGAAATATAAATGGAACGAATAATTTTTATTACTCTAAATATGTCAGGCTTCGGTTTTACGACCGCGACCTGTTTCTAACGGGATGAAAAATTCTCCACTCCCCATCATTGGCATCCTTATTGTCATAGCAGCTATCGCAACAGTAGAACGTAACGATAGTGTTGTTGATCCATTTGATCGTGAAAATGGGTCGGAGTATACAAACGATTACTACTACCCAGAAGATGATGAGAGACAAGAAGAACCAAGCATTGATGCACCCACAACACAAAAACAAGAATCTCCGTATCGTGCGTATGTCTCTTTGACAGATTTTACCAGCAGTAAATATGAGGGAGCACCAGGAGAAGAACGAGTATCAATCTCACTTTCAAGACGAGCACCTGAACCAATCAATATAACCGGCTGGCAGATTTGGAGTGTGGCAACAGGAAATCGCGCAACCATAGGCCAGGGTATATACACCTATCATCAAAATGGAAGTACCGTAGTACCGGTTGTTCTCACACCAGGACAAGAGGCTCGTGTGTATTCTGGTTCATCACCATTTGAATATTCTTTTGTGCCAAATATATGCATGGCGTATCTCGCGGACACTCGAGATGTTCCGCGAGGGTTCCCTTCCCGTTGTCCTGATCCTGCGGATAAAGCGTTCCCTCTTCCTTTTTTTGACCGAGGTAACGAGTGTAGAGATTACATAGAGACCATGGCCTCCTGTGAAGCACCGAGTCGTGATGATGATTTCGACGCAGCACTTACGCGCGAGTGTCGCGCCTACATTAGAGAAATTACTGGATATGAAAATTGTGTGCGATTGTGGCAAAACGACGAAGATTTTTATGAAGATGAATGGTGGATATACTTAGAAAAACCTTCGCGCATGTATGGCGATAGAGACGAACAAATATTACTCTTTGATGAACGCGGAATTCTCGTTGATTCTTACTAACTATGTAAAGAGAACGATTCCCGCCACCACAGAGACATTGAGTGATTCTTTAATATGTCCGCGGAGTGGGATTTCAAGAGTCTCATCAGATCTTTCTAAAATTTCTTGAGCGATACCATCAACCTCATTTCCTAACACATAGGCAATAGGATATGTTGGTTTAAAATTTTTAAATGGCGTCGCCCTTGGTGACTGCTCGATCGCCACAACAGTAACACCCTTCTCATGCAACTTGTCTAGTGCCTCTTCGGTCGTTTTTACTTTTGTATATAAAACTTCTTTCTCTCCCCCTAGAGATACTTTTTCAAAATCTTTTCGGATACGTCCAAATCTATCAGTCGGTTCAGGTGTATAGCCACACAAAAGTATTTCTTTTACCCCTGCGCAAGCAGCTGTGCGGAAGATAGACCCAACATTGTGAATACTTCTAATATTATCCAAAACAAGATACACGTTATCCAATATTTGTTCTGTTTTTCGTTTTGATTGCATAGTATTACTGCATATGAATTCAAGCGTAAAGCTAGAAGCTTAAAGCGTGAAGCTGTATAATAAACGTATGCTTAGTTTATTTCCATCACTTTTAGACTTTGGTCTTTTTGCACCCACCCTACTTCGTTTAGTAGCCGGTCTTATTTTTATCGATCTTGGATATTTAGTACTCACCTCTGAAAAATCTTCTTGGGACTGGCTCTGTAATGCAATGGGATTAAAACCATCTATATTCTGGAGAAAGTTACTTGGGTACGTAGAAATTATTGGAGGTATATTACTGATCGCAGGCCTCTACACTCAAGGTGCTGCACTCGCACTCACTATTCTTGTTTTGACAGAACTCCTCATTGAATACAAGGAACCAACATTTGTAAAAAGAGATCTCGCGTTTTATGTACTCCTTTTAGTAATTACCCTTTCCCTCCTTCTCACGGGACCAGGACTCATTGCATTTGATTTGCCTCTATAAACCTATGAGCTGGCAAGATATAGTAATTAGTATCGGACAATTTTTATTTCTTATTGCCCTGATCCCATCAATTCGGAGTGAACACAAACCTGCATTTGGCACCAGTCTTATGACAGCACTGGTGCTCACCGCATTTGGCATTACCTATGGAACACTTGGGTTATGGTTTGCAGTCTCAACATCAGTGTTTATCTCTGCAGGATGGTACATCCTCGCATGGCAAACATACAAAGAACATAAGAAACATGTAGACTAACTGACATACCTCTAGTTTCCTACAATATTACCTACCTGAACCGCTTCGTCACTTAACATCACATCTCCGGCCTTGTTCCCTACGATTTTTGAATTGTCTATAACAACATGCTCTCTACCAGCCTCTTCAATAATTCCCACCCCTTCATTATTCAAAATTTCTGAATTACGCACAGTAATATCTCGCACATCTACAATCCTGATACCAGCACCTTGATTATACGAAACTGTATTATGTTCAAAAATAGTTTTTTCTCCTGAGATAATAACGCCGTCCTTGAAATTATCCTTCACAGAATCAGAAGCTTCGTGGTAATAACACGGTGCTTTTCCTGCATGAGAAATGTTGTTGTTTTTTACAACTGAATTATTAAATGTTGGCCACAAATGCATACCATAACCATTGGTATTATAGGTTTCATTGCCTTCAATCAGAAAATTGTCTCCATACATATACCACCCGTATGCACCGACATCATGCACACGATTATGTAAAAACTTATTATCGCGCCCTTTGTATGCACCTACGCCAATACGTGCTACATGATGAATGTGTAAATTTTGAAATGTAACATTATGCTGTTCTCCTTTCTTAGTCTCTTCTACTTTTACGCCACGCGATTGATTTGTTGGAAGTTTAATTACAGCAAGATCTGCTTCATTACATGCATTAAGACTCAGAAGATTCCCCTGTTCTACTAAACTGTCTTTAATTTCAAACCCATCTATAGTTACAAAACTTGAATCAATCACAGCAATACCGTGCACACCATTTCCGCCGCCGAGCGCAACATCAATGGTTACATGTTCTGTTTGATATGGTTTTATAACAACAGGAAAGTCTACTGAGGCTTGCATATTGGTTATCTCAAACGCTTGGTATACACCCTGTCTCACCAAAACCGTACCTCCTGGTTTTACAGTGTCTATAGCTTTTTGAATATTTTTAAATGGTTCTTCTAGAGTTCCTAGATTCTCATCTGAACCACTCGTAGCGACATAGTATGTTTGTGGTATATGGTTTTTCTCAACTATCTTTTCACTATCCTTGGAATTATTATGTGTACCCAAAAAAACTAAAAGAACTAGTATAAAAACTCCAATTACTTTTTTCATTATATAATTGTATCGCAAAATTATATTGTGTCGTCACTATGTAAAATTTCTCGACCCCGACTCGACTGTTTTGAATGCTTTCAAAACATGTCTCCGTCTCGGCCAAGTTTAAAAAATTCCAAGCAGTTGGAATTTTTAGGATCGTGTCGTCACAAGTATTTTTCCTGACGGAAAAATCTCGCGACCCCGGCTCGCGGTTTTTACCTTGAGCAAAGCTCAAACAAAAACATCGCTGCGCCTCGGACAAACTAAAAATTCCAAGCAGTTGGAATTTTCTTAACGTTTGTCCGCCCAGTAGGATTCGAACCTACGACCGTCTGCTTAAAAGGCAGCTGCTCTACCGACTGAGCTATGGGCGGATAACAGGCAAAAACATACCAAAAAAATCGACTCACGTCTATAAACTAAGCACCCACCTCTCCATCGCTACGGATAAGTCTTCACCTTCCAAACGTGATGCATGGAGCATTTCAGTAAGACTCCATGGCAATTGTTCCATCTCTGTTTTTGTATACCGAGCGCCTGCATTTTTAGCTTTTGAAAATACAAACGGCTTGAGTCCTGTCTCACCTGCATACTTTGCTTTTGCGGCAAGCGCCATAGACTTTGCTTGCCACATAAGAGTGCCTTGGATTTCCTCTGGTGTTTTTCCTTCTTCTATCGCCTCCAGATATAAAGACCACAGCTTGATTTTGTCTTGAGAGATCAAAGCATCCCCCAATGCAAACACATTAAATTCAGTTTTCTTTTTCTCTACTACTTCAAACTCTTTTACTTCAAGAGAATACTTTTCAAATAACTTTTTTTCGGGCGCAAGCAGTTTACCTTCAAGTACCACAAACACAGAGTCAGAATTCTTCATCATCGGTAACAAAGTTTTCATGTATTCTTTGGCGCCATCTTCACCAAAAACATGATCTGCAAAAACAATTTGTTTTTCATAAAACAGTCCGGCACCTTGGGAGAGTTCTTCTAACTGCACAATACTGTTGCCATCTGATTTCACCAAGAAAAAAGGAGCATCTGGTCGCTTCTTTTTAAGCGCATCAATAAATGTATGCGCCTTGGCGCGAGTTTTTTGTTCATCTGTTCCGAAAAACGTATAGATCATATTATTTCATCTCACCCCAATTCTGAGCTACCTCTGACTCGGTCAATATTGGGACACCTTTAAGCTTCTGCTTCTCTACAACACTCTCCATAATTTCTTTTATCACTGGATGAATTTCATCTATCACGTCATCATCTACTTCATAAATAATCTCATCATGTACTTGAAGAATAAGCTTCACCTTATCTTTCATATTTCTTTTCTGAAGCTCCGTATCTACTTGGACTTGCGCAAGCTTTACAATATCTGCTTCTGTTCCTTGAATTGGTGCGTTCATCGCCATACGCTCTGCGGCCGCACGAATAAATGGCAGTTTGGATTTAAGCGCAGGAAACCTGCGACGCCTCCCAAACATAGTTTCCGTATATCCGGTACGAGCCGCGTCCTGTTTTACTCCTTCCAAATAGTCCGCAAGTGTTGGATAGGCAGCAAAATAGTCATTATAAAATTCCTGCGCTTCCTTTCTGTCTGTCCCTAAATTTTCTCGAAGTGCGTTGACCCCCATGCCATAGAGAATACCGAAGTTAATCACCTTTGCGCGGCGACGCATCTCTTTATTTACATCTTTCTCCTCTACCCCAAACACGCGTGCGGCAACAGCTGTGTGCACGTCCTTTCCTTCTTTAAAAATGTTTATAAATTCTTTGTCTTCTGAGAGAATCGCTGCGATACGTAGCTCTATTTGAGAATAATCGAGTGCGAGCAGTTTCTTGCCTTTAGGCGCAACAAACGCGTAACGAATCGCACGCCCACTTTCGCCTTTGATAGGAATATTTTGAAGATTTGGATTTTTGGATGCCATACGTCCCGTCGTTGTTCCAGCCTGTAAAAACTCTGCGTGCAATCGTCCATCTTCCCCGACCATTTGTGGCAATGCATCTATGTACGTACCGAGTAATTTTGATAATTCTCTATGACGCAGAATGAGTTCAATTATCGTATGTTGATCCTTCATTTTTTGGAGCTCCGATTCGCGTGTAGATTTTTGACCGGTACTTGTCTTTTTTTGTCTTGGAACAGAAAGTTTTAATTCGTCAAAGAGAACCTCTGCGAGTTGTTTTGGAGAAGCCACATTAAACTCATGTCCCGCCTGTTTCCAAATTTCTTTTTCAATTTTAGAAAGTTCTTGATGGTACTCTTTTGACAATTTTTTCAAATACGCCGTATCAAGTGTCACCCCTATCTCCCCCATTTCTTTCGTAAGTGGAATAAGCGGTTTTTCAATTTCTTCCCACACAAACGTTAATTTTTCATTTCTGATTTGCTCCAACAGTTCCTTGTGCGCCTCAAGAAGTTTTTTCTTTTTTGTAAAACGCAATATATCATCGAGATCCGGATCAGTCTGCTCGGAATCAAGAAGCCAAAGCATGACCTGCGCTTCTCGGAATTGTTCTTCATCAACTTCTACCTCAGGAATATCTTCTTCTATATGTTTTGTACCGAGTAATGCATGTACTCTTTGTGGAAGTGTTCTGAACTCAAGTTCCTTAAACAAAGTAATAATTTTTTCGACATCCACTCCCTCTCTCCATTCGTGTAATGGCATTGAAACTTCGATCGGCGCGTCACGATGAATGGTGCCAAGCATTTTTGAAAATAACGCTTCTTCTTCATTCTCTTTGAGCAAATCGATCATGCGCTGCTTGATGCCAACCTTCAGTAATTTTTCTTCATCTTTTTTAAGAATCTTGTAGATATTCTCTATTGTCTTAAACTCTTTTATGAGGTCTGTCGCGGTTTTTTCTCCAATACCTTTCACCCCGATAATATTATCTGACGGATCACCGCGCAGTCCTTTAAAATCAGGTAAAAACTCCGGGTCAAATCCAAATCGTTCACGAACAGCTTTTTCATCATAAAGAATTGTATCTTTAATACCTTTTTTGAGAGTAAAGACAACAACTTTGTCATCGTCAACGAGCTGCAGTGTGTCCATATCCCCCGATGCAATAATGATCCTCACGTCTTTTTCTTTTTTGAGTTTTTCAACTAAAGTCCCAAGGAGGTCATCTGCTTCAAATCCTTCTTTCTCAAAATAAGGAATACTAAATGCATTAAAAATATCGCGTGACCGTTTTATCTGCTCCACGAGTTCATCATCTGTTTTTACACGCCCCGCCTTATATCCATCATACGCTGCATGGCGATATGTTGGTTTAGGTAAATCATAACAAGCATAAATGGCGTACGGTTTAAACTCCTGAAGGATTGATATAAGCATCATGGAGAGACCGTAGAGTGCTCCTGTTGGTTCTCCATTACTTGAAGCAAAGTCAGGTAACGCGTGGTAGGCACGATGAATAATCGCGTGCGTATCGAGAAGTACAATATTTTTCTTATTCGTCTTTGCCATAAAAAGTTAGTTTTCGTGTTGTGGGATCTATGGTTTCAAATACAATTTTTCTCGTGGCTTTTGGCAATATTGATTCGATTTTTTCGGGCCATTCTATCAAAACAAGATTATTTTTGTCCGCAAGTGTGTCTTTAAACTTGAGTGGCTTCATATCTTCCCCCTTCTCAAGTCGATATGCGTCTATATGTACAAGGGTTTTAAATCCATGAAAATCTATGTCATAGTTTTTTTGTATAACAAATGTCGGACTTGTTATCTCTCCAGTGACTCCTAAAACTCGTGCCACCTCTTTTACAAATGCTGTTTTGCCAGCACCCAAATTCCCTGAAAGTCCGACAACAACCGCTTTCTCTTCAGGATCTAGGTCACGCAGAAATTCCTCAGCTGTTTTATTAAGTTCTTCGATATGCGCCACTCGTACCTCTTTCATGGGGGTATTCTACCATTTTCAGACATGGAAAAACCTCCGCCTCCCGAATATAAAATTCGAGTGGCGGAGGCCGGTTGCGGGGAAATGAGTTGTTATCGTACACGGATCACCCCTTGATCCGAGTACGTTCGGCCGCTCCTGTCGTAGTATCGGCGGGGTGGACTGGCGAGAGGGGTTTGACGCAGGTTGATAACCCAATTTCTCCCCTCGTTTCGCTGCCACCCACCATACCCATAAGAAGCGTTCAGAAAAGCCGATGGTGATCTGTCCGTATAGGTAGTAAAACCAATCCGGCCAGTCGCCACAAAGAAGACCTGCACGCTCCTACTGCCGAGCCTACGCTCAAACAGAGACAGTGACGCACCAGGACACAGGTTGGCGACGATCGTTTGTACACCGCCAGCCGTAACCTTTGGTTCGTGCTTACGGAGTTTCAAGGTCCGTCGCGGAGACTCCGAAATGATGCGAATGTTCACATTGACCCCCTCTGATGGGTTTGTGACGTTAAACAGTGCGGCCGATTGCCACGACCCGCGGGTCGTGAGACCTGCATGATATGGGTTCACCCACACAGGATCCGAACAGTCAGGGTGGTGAACTGGTGAGAGGCCGAGATAATACATATCATCGGTCGTCTGCTCACTAACCACCTCATTGGTTACAACCTGTGTAGGCGCCATCGGCACGGTGGTTCCAGGTCTATTTCGCCCGCCCGCACACCCGATGGCCAAAAGGCAGACAAAGAGAATAAGAACAATTTTGGTGCGCATGGCGCGATTCCTCCTTTCTGTATTTCTTATATCACATATTTGTACTTGCGTCAATGGTTTGTGTGTTTTCTACAACCTACTCCCTACAACCTACAACCTATTCCTGTTACGATTAGATGCATGGTAATCAACTTTAACGAAGACAGACAATCTCAGCGCATCTCAGAGCTCCGGAGGCGTGAGGAAGAAAACCTCACCAAAATGCTCGCTCATAAATACAATCTCCCCTACCTTGATCTCTCTCAAGCTCCCGTAAACATTGATGCACTTCGCATCATTCCTGAAAAAACATCGCGCGAAGCATTCATCGTGGCGCTCGATGAGACAGACAAGCGCGTACAAATAGCAATACTCACCCCAGCCAATGAGAAAACAAAAGAGGTACTACAAAATCTGGAACAGCGACGATATATACCCGAAGTATTTATGGTATCCAAATCAAGTCTGGAACATGTATGGAAACGATACAGCGAGTTGTCGTACGCTTCGGAAACGAAAGGAGGTGCGATCGATATTTCGAGTGATCAGATCACTGATTTGGTTGCCAATGTGAAAAAATTCGAAGACATCATTACCCTCATAGATCAAACACTGAAAGAAAAGAAGAGTTATCGCATCTCGCGCATACTCGAAATCATTGTGGCAGGAGCGATCGCACTCAATGCATCAGACGTACATATAGAGCCAGAAGAAGACTATGTGCGTCTGCGTTATCGACTCGACGGCACACTCACCAATGTTTTGAACTTTGATTTTGATACCTATAAACTCCTGGGTTCCCGCATCAAACTCATTTCCAATTTGAAACTAAACATTAAAGACGAAGCGCAGGACGGTCGTTTCTCAATCAATCTTGATGACATGGATATAGAGGTGCGCACCTCTGTGCTCCCTGGCGCATATGCTGAATCAATCGTGCTTCGTATTTTGAATCCAAACAATATTGCTGTATCTCTTGATGAGCTCGGTATCAATAACAAATTGCTTGAAGTAATGAAGCGAGAGATTAGTAAACCAAACGGCATGATCCTCACCACCGGTCCGACAGGTTCTGGAAAAACCACTACACTGTACGCTTTTCTTAAAACAGTGCACGAGCCAGGGGTTAAAATAATTACCATCGAAGATCCTATCGAGTACCATCTTCCAGGCATTGTACAAACTCAGGCAGACAAAGATGGTGAATATACCTTCGCAAACGGTCTTCGCTCGAGTCTCCGCCAAGATCCGGACGTTATTATGATTGGTGAAATTAGAGACAGTGAGACAGCACGTATCGCAGTCAATGCGGCACTCACTGGACATATTGTTTTTTCAACTCTACACACCAATACGGCAGCCGGCACCTTCCCTCGCCTTATTGATCTTGGAGTCGATTCAAAAATCATAAGCTCAGCTCTTAATCTCGCTATTGCACAGCGCCTTGTACGAAAACTGTGTCCGCATTGTAAAAAACAAGTTGTACCAGATGAAAAAACAAAAGCACGTATTCAAACAGTGCTTGTAGGTATTACCGACAAAACATATATAGAAGGAGTTCAAAGAGAGCATATCTGGGAACCGGTTGGGTGCCCAGAGTGTAACAATATTGGATACAAAGGACGTATCGGTGTATTTGAAGCCATCATTGCCGATGAGACACTTGAAAAACTACTCACTTCGTACCCAAGTGAACGGGAAATCTTTGAAGGAACTCGCCACCAAAATCTTCTTTCCATGGCAGAAGATGGTGTTATTAAAATCCTGCAAGGAGTTACCTCTCTAGCGGAGCTTGAACGCGTAGTGGAGATTGAATAAAGCAGTCAGGGGTCACAAGTCATTAGTTGAAAGTTTTGATACTTGATTTTTTATATAATATATGCTATAATATTATAAGATGCAGTGGATAAAACCTCGCTTTCGTGACGAATTTGGGGAGTTCCAAAGGATCTCAAAACACTTTGGAATTCCACTCTGGAAGCTTCTCTACTGGTTCTTCATGGGAAGAATGGTGAGACTTTCAGATAACGTTTGGTCAGCTATGGAAAACACTGATTCTTGGGACACTACGACTCTTGAATCAGTTCGTTACCACGCTGACCACATCGGGCGAGATGTAGAGAGGATACTCTCTGCACTTTCCAACCCACACGGACAACTGCCTGTTCCGGTCGTACTCTGTCTCCCAGACGGACGATACCATTTAGTTGCCGGTAACACGCGACTCATGGTAAGTCGAGCATTGGGCATCAAGCCGACAGTGCTCGTGATCGGACATCACACGCCTGTCGAGTAATCTTGATTAGAAATATTCAAGTACTCGGCAGGCGTTTAAACGTGTCAAGCTTATTTTAAGTTGTGACATTTATTTGAGAAAAAATAAAACCTGTCGCAGAACCGTTTTTCCTATTGCCTCCCCTTTTTAAATATGAATAATGAGATTGGGCAGTGTTCACATTCTCGACACAAAAAAATACAGAGAAAAAATATGCTCGTCCGCCAAAACATTATAATTTCGGCTACAACACTACGCTTCGCCCTCCACCGATGCACAACATCGTCTCGGGTTCCAGCTTGTGTTTCGCTCAAAATTCTAATATTTTGTTCGAACGCGAGAATATGAACACAGCCTTAGAAATTGAAATTTATTCAAAACAAAAATCTCTAAACAACGCTTTTGATATAATAAAAGACCAAAGCCAAGCCAAGCTCTCAGGATAGCTCCAGCATGTCCGCCAAGGCGGACAAACCAGAACGTCCTCGTTGAAAGGCCCGTAAGTTGTTTAGAGATTTTTGTTTTGAAGCACATGCTTCAACAAAACCTATTTAAATAATAAAAACTCGGACAGATATACACCGTCTCGAATCTGACACTATTGTATCAGATTTTATATATTTGTCAATAGTCTTCAAAGAACTCTCTGTAGGGCGATATTTTACATATTCATAAAAAATCCGCAACCCAGCACCACTTTTATAGGCTTATTTCTGGCTCTACAAACAAAAACTTAGTGCTTTATAAAAATAGTACAATTAAAAATGTAAAAGTGGTGCTGGGTTGTTATACTTACAGTATGGAAGAAAACGCTTTGGAACAAAACGATATTGAAGTGGTTCTCGACAGAGAGCTGCGCCCTAGTACGTGGGATGAGTATATAGGTCAAGAACAGATAAAGCAGAACCTTCATATCCTCCTTTCTGCGGCAAAAGAGCGCAACCACAGCCCTGAACATATTCTTTTTTATGGTCCTCCTGGCCTCGGTAAAACAACGTTGGCACACCTTGTGGCAAAGGAAGTTGGCGCAAATCTAAAAGTAACCTCTGGACCAGCCATCGAAAAGGTGGGAGATCTTGCGTCTGTCCTTACCAATCTTTTACCTGGAGATATTCTTTTTATTGATGAAATACATCGTCTTAATAAAGCTATTGAAGAGGTTCTCTACCCTGCTATGGAATCTGGTGTACTCGACATAATCATAGGTAAAGGACCTTCCGCTCGAACCATTCAACTCGATCTGCCCCCTTTCACCCTTATTGCGGCAACTACACGCGTAGCCCTCGTTTCTTCTCCACTCCGGAGCCGTTTTTCAGGCGGTGTCCATCAGCTTGAGTTTTATACCGATGAGGAGATTTCGAAAATCATAAACCGATCAGCAAAAGTATTGGGTATCGCTCTCACCAGAGAATCTGCAATGGAAATTGCCAAAAGAAGTCGTTACACACCAAGAACTGCAAATTATTTTTTGAAACGCATTCGCGACTACGCACAGGTGCATAAAAAAGATATTGCTCCACCACTGGTGCATGAAGCACTCGAACTTTTGGGTATCGACCATAAAGGTCTTACAGGAGCAGATAGACGTCTCTTAGAGACGGTAGCAACTAAATTTAATGGAGGACCGGTGGGGCTCAATTCTATAGCCGCAGCGCTCTCCGAAGATCAAGTAACGATAGAGGAATTTAACGAACCATACCTGATTCAGATCGGCTTTTTAGATCGCACCAATCGTGGTCGCATTCTTACACCACACGCGTATGAACATTTAGGCCTAGAAGTACCTGTAAACAGGACACTTCTATAAATCAAACTGTAAATATCAAAGTGAAAAATGACAATGTAAAATTTAAAACTGAATTCAAAACACGAATATATAACTTTGTTTTACGTTTAATAAAATTCATAGACAAATTACCCAAGGATACGATTTCGTCTGTCATATCTCAACAATTGATACGAAGTGGAACAAGTATTTTGGCAAATTATGTAGAAGCAAATTCTGCAAGTTCACGAAAAGATTTCACAAACTTTTTTACGCATTCATTAAAATCTGCGAATGAATCTAAGGTTTGGCTCACATTACTGCGCGACACAAACAAAGGAAATAAAGATGAAATTGAGTGGTTATTGAAAGAATTAACAGAAATTGCTAACATCCTTGCAACAAGTATTCTTACTTTAAAAGGTAAAAAATAATTTTAAAGTTTGAACTGTAACTTTGAGTTTTGATTTTTAATATTTACATTTCCTATGAGTGGACATAATAAATGGTCAAAAATAAAAAATAAGAAAGCGGTTACAGATGCTAAAAAAAGTAAAATATTTACTAAGTTATTACGCATGATTTCTGTTGAAGCTAAAATAGCACAGGGTAATATTGACTCTCCTGGTGTTCGCACTGCTATAGAAAAAGCACGTGCCGCAAATGTACCTAACGATAATATCCTTCGCGCTGTTAAAAAAGCGAGTGAATCTGGCGGTGAAAACCTGGAATCAGTGACCTATGAAAGCTACGGTCCAGGAGGATGCGCGTTGATAATTGATGGCTTAACATCAAATCGCAATAAAGCTGCTGCCGAAATCAAGCATATTCTCTCAAAAAACGGCTACGAACTTGCCGCACCAGGTAGTGCTCAGTGGGCATTCACAAAAAAAGATGGTGAATGGATTCCAAATGACACAATGGAGTTAGAAGATGTAGACCTTGAAAAGCTAGAGAGGCTCGTTGATGAACTTGAAGATAACGACGAAGTGCAGTCTGTCTACACAAACGTGTCCTAACAGAGTAAGCTTAATCAATGAGAGTTCTTGGTATAGACCCTGGATATGACCGACTTGGAGTTGCAGTTCTCGAACGAAACGGATCAAAAGAACACATATTGTTTTCTGACTGTCTAATCACAAACCGTAAAGAAAGCCATGCAAAACGACTTTCTTTTATTGGAGTAGAGATAAAAAAAATTATTGAAACCTGGCAACCTGAATATGTCGCTATTGAAAAGCTTTTTTTCAATCAAAACATTACAAACGGCATCAAAGTCGCGGAGGTACGAGGTGTGGTTATATATGAATCACACTTGGCCGAGTGCATTATCTGTGAATATGGACCTCAGGAAATCAAAGTTGCGGTAACAGGTTACGGGAGAAGTGACAAAGCTTCAATCATCGCCATGGTTAAACGTATTACCGGTATCTCAAAGCCAAAAGTGCTCGATGATGAATACGATGCAATCGCCATTGGTATCACCTGTTTAGCACATGAAGGCAGTGTGAAAAAGTCATTGTCCACATAGCTAATTTTGGGTATTTACAAAAAATTACACTTTGCTATAAATATGGCATCCCGTACTCGGGTATTATCAACTAGGCATCAATACACATGCTTACATACGAAGAATACAAAACTATCGTAGCAGAGGATGAAGAGGAGGAATTTAATGGTGATGATTTCGCAGATGACGCTGACATCGGAGACGACGACAGCGACGAGGACGAAGAGATGTAGTATGCACTCATAACAAAATACCCCGCAGTGCGGGGTATTTTGTTATGAACCTATTTTAATTTTTACAAAACGATACTTACCAACTTTTAGAGATATATCTGCGCTTACTGTCGACGCAGGATCAGTTATTTTTTCACCAGAATCAAGATTAGTGATCGCATTATCGTTCACCAGTCGTCGCCACTCTGTTTTTGAGGACACAATACCAGCCTCTGCAAGTACGTCTCCTAAAGCACTCTCTTTTGTTACAACAATTTCTTTCATGTCTTCTGGAGTACCACCCTTAGAGAACGTGTTCTCAAATGCCTCCTCCGCAGCAGCTGATGCTGTAGAACCATGGTAAATGGTTACAATTTCTTCGGCCAATCTTTTTTTAATGTCTTTAGGATTAACCTTTCCTGATTCACTATCTTCAATCATCTTTTCGATTTCATCGAGTGGCGTGTAGGTACATAACGTAAAGTATTCTTTCATCACATGATCCGGAATAGACATAACCTTGCCATACATATCATGTGGCTCATCAGTAATAGCAATGTAGTTATCCAAACTCTTACTCATCTTTTCTTTACCGTCAGTGCCTCGCAAGATGTTGAATGACATAACAGCTTGTTCTTCCATTTTGTTGAGTCTCATGATGTCACGCCCCATGAGCATGTTAAAGGTTTGATCATTCCCGCCAACTTCCATATCGCATGACCCATAAATTTTTGAAAGAATAACTGAATCAATCCCTTGCATAACCGGATAGAGCATTTCATGCATATAGAGACTTTCTCCTTTTGTAAGACGCTCTTGGAACATGTCGCGCTCAATGAGACGAGCATGAGTGATATGTCTTAGTGTCCAAAGGATATTACTAAAACTAACTGATTCAACTTTTTTATGTTTCAAATGTGTCACCTGCATTCTTGTTCCTTCGTAAATTATTGCTTTGCCAATAGTTGAATTTGGATCAATAGAAACATCATTCACTTTAGAGTCCATGCCCTCTGTTTTTAGATCAAAAGGACTTACAAACCAGTCTGAATTTCTCATCCATGTAAAAACTTTTTCATCAGTCTTGAGAATCTTCCCCACTTGGTCAAGGTAAGTTTTCATATTATGTTCTATTTCACTCTGATCAATTTCTGGGCGAACCTTACTTTTACCTGTCGGGTCTCCAATTGTTCCTGTAAAATCTCCAATTAAAAAAATAACTTTACATCCAATATCCTGAAAAGCTCGGAGAGATTTGAGTACTACTGCGTGACCTAAATGTATATCAGGTCGTGTAGGATCAACTCCAAACTTAATGAAAATGTCTTTGGTATACTCGCCAGTAAGCTTACTGATAAGCTTGTTCTTAAAGGAATTTTCTGGATCAATAAAAGACTCCGCGCCACGCGAGAGTAACTCATCAACTTTTTTCTCTGCATCTTTACGTTCCATGCTCTCAAATGTACCATGCGAAGTGATTTTTGGCACATATATGGTATAGTTTCCTAGATGATGTTTTGGAAGCGTTTATCAAAGGATGCGCGTCGCAATATTCTCTTTGCATCAATATCAGGAATCGCCCTTGTAGGAGGCGGTCTTTTGTTGTGGATCGCCAGTTTTGATATCCCTACTCTTGAGAATTTTGCAGATCGAAAGGTTACCCAATCAACAAAAATATACGACCGCACAGGGGAAGTTCTTCTTTACGACGTTTTTAATAATATAAAGCGCACTGTTGTTCCTTTCGAAGACATATCCCCTTACGCAAAACAGGCAGCGATTGCTATTGAAGATAAAAACTTTTACGAACACAATGGTATTCAAATTTCTGCATTCTTACGAGCTGTTTTTGTAAATGTTCTTTCTTTCGAATTTAGCCAAGGCGGATCAACTATTACCCAGCAGGTTGTAAAAAACTCTCTGCTGACAACTGACAAGTTAATTTCTCGAAAACTTAAAGAATGGGTACTTGCAACAAAAATTGAAAAAATTCTCACCAAAGATGAGATTTTAAGCTTGTATCTCAATGAAATTCCTTATGGTGGAAGTATTTATGGTATTGAGGAAGCGAGTCAGTCATTCTTCAACAAAAGCGCAAAAGACTTAACACTCCCTGAAGCAGCATACCTTGCAGCCCTGCCGCAAGCACCTACATATTACTCGCCTTATGGAGAACATGTAGATAAGCTTGAGGCAAGAAAAAATTTGGTGCTTAAAGAAATGGTGGAAGTTGGTTTTATTACCGAAGAGGAATATGAGACGGCCAGAAAAGTTCAGGTTGAGTTTGCACCACAAAGTGATCGTGGTATTAAGGCTCCACACTTTGTTATGTACGTTCGTGAATATTTGGAAAAAAAATACGGACCCGGTGTGCTTGAAAATGGAGGTTTGCGTGTAATCACCACCCTTGACTATGAACTTCAAGAGAAAGCAGAAGAACTCGCACTCAAACACGCGCTTTCAAACGAACAAAACTACAACGCTGAGAATATCGGACTTGTTGCTATTGATCCTAAAACAGGTGGCGTCCTTGCAATGGTAGGATCTCGTAACTACTTTGATGAAGATATAGATGGTAACTTCAATATTACAACTGCCTATAGACAACCAGGTTCTGCGTTTAAACCTTTCGCATATACCGCAGCCTTTCAAAAAGGCTACACACCAGAAACGATCTTGTTTGACCTCCCAACTCAATTCTCTACTACCTGTTCTCCAGAGGGAGTTGGAGAAAATTGTTACATGCCAAACAACTACGACAATGTATTTCGTGGTCCAATGACAATGCGAGATGCCCTTGCACAATCAGTGAACATTCCGGCCGTAAAAACACTGTATTTGGCAGGCATGCGCAACACAATTACTCTGGCTCGTAGTATGGGCGTAACTAATCTTGAAGATTATACTCGCTATGGTCTTACATTAGTGCTTGGAGGTGGTGAGGTTCGACTACTTGATATGGTGGGTGCATATAGTGTATTTGCAAACGGCGGCATTAAAAATGAAGTTGTTTCAATACTTGAAGTTCGAGATAGAGAGGGAGAAGTACTTGAAAAATATGAGGAGGATAGAGAAACTGTAATGGATCGTAATGTAGCTCTTATGACAACGGATGTTCTCGCTGATAACGTGGCGCGCGCACCAGCTTTTGGGGGTAGCTCTTACCTCAACTTCCCTGGATACCAGGTAGCAGTAAAAACGGGTACCACAAATGATTATCGAGATGCATGGATTATTGGATATACTCCAGGTATTGCTGCTGGTGCATGGGCTGGAAATAATGACAATAGTCCAATGGAAAAACGTGTTGCTGGCTTTATTATTGCTCCCTTCTGGAATGAATTTATGCAATATGCACTCACCAAGCTTCCAGATGAACGTTTTGAGACTCCTAATCTTGATTATGGCTATAACATTCACCCTATTCTCCGTGGTAAGTGGCAAGGAAGTAAGTGGTTTGTAATAGATACAGTTTCAGGAAAACTCGCTACCGAATTTACACCAGAAGAAACAAAACAAGAAACGATCTATGGTCCAATCCACTCAATCCTAGGTAATATCAATAAAGACAATCCTCGCGCCCCAAGTGGTACCTCAGAAAACGATGCCCAATTTAATCTATGGGAAGTTCCTGTTCGAAAATGGGTACAGAGCCAAAACATAAATGAACAAACATCTGTGAGTATTCCTAATGGTTATGATGATGTCCACACAGAATCAACTCGGCCACGTATTTCAATTGAAAATCCAAGTAATGGTGCATATATTCCCCGCGACTCATTGGTCCGTGTAGAAATTCGCACAAACAACGACAATATCAGTCGTATCGACTATAGAGTTGATGAAAAACTTGTGGGAACAGTTTCCAAAGCACCATTTATCTTCACGTTTAAACCTTCAGACCTAGGGATTGAAGAAGGGGCTCATGAACTTAGTGTTTCTGTAACTGACAACGTTTTTAATACAAGCACAGACACAATTACATTCAACGTAAGTCTGTAATGTGGTTCCCAGCTGTTACCTGAATTTTTTCAAGAATATCCTTTTTATGAATTAGAATTTCTTGTTTAATCATAGGGTGCGCTTTAACATACACCACACCCTCCTTTATTTGGATCGAATCTTCATCAAAATTATTCTTTGTTTTTTCTTTTAAAATACAAAGGATTTCATTTCTGATCTTTTCATCCTCAGAAATTTTCTTAAAAATTTTTCCAAAAAAAGAAGATAAGTTATTCATTCTTTGTCACGAGTGGCATCACAAGATATAGAAATGATTGATTCCCCACCCCACGAATAACCACAGCCTTCCCAATACCATTAAACTCAAGTTTAATAGAATCTTCCGGTATTGCGCCTAAAACATCTGATATATATCGAAAATTGAAAGATATGGTCAAAGACTCACCTTCAACTTTTGCTGTTATTTTTGAATTACTCTCACCAATATCTGTATTTTTCATAAACATTTCAAATACATTATTTTTTGGAGCAATATTAAACTTTAGATGCTGTAACTTATCCGTAAAAACACGTAAAATTTTAAGTGCATTCGTAAAATCTTGTTTTAATAATGTAACTTCTGTTTTATATTCCTTTGGAATAATCTGTTTATAATCTGGAAAAGCACTGTCAACTGTACGAGATACAACATAGATATCCTCAACAATAAAAGCAACTTGATTATCTTTTACTATTATATCTATGTCCCCTTTTATATCCTGAAAGACTTTTAATACTTCCAAAATGTTTTTTACAGAAATAAGCATTTTATCGAATTCTTTGTGCTTTTTAAGAGCTATTTTCTTTTCCGCAAGACGAAAAAGGTCGGTCGCCACTGCAACTAACTCATCATTCTCATTTAAATAATAAAGGATGCTCGATAGTTCAGGTTTTATACTCGAAATAGAAGCGCTATAGAGAACTGATTTTGATAGCTCTGCAAAATATTGCGCTTTAATAGTAAGACTACTTACCGGATCGGTAATAGTTGGAATGGATGGAAAATCTCCATACGGTACTGTTTTAATCACTCCTTCTGAAGAACCGGAAATTATCTTTAGATTATTATCTATAGTGAGCTTTATTTCTATTTTTAACACCCCTTGTATTTGGGATATTAGATTCCATAAAACATCTGCAGGAACGGCAACCTCGCCTTCTTTAAGAACTTTTGCTGGAATTTTAATATCAATACCCAACTCAAGGTTTGTCGCCATAATACTGACACTTTTACCCTCTGCTTTTATTAATAAGCAGGAAAGAACAGGTAGAGAAACATGTTTACTCGCAATCTTTACACTCTTGTTTAATGCTTCTTTTAAAAGTTCTGTTTGTATCTCGACATTCATATGTGGGTAATTCTTTTTAAAAATCTAATTATTATTATTAGGGGTGTGGAATGTGTGGAATATAAAAACACCCTTATTTATAGCTCTATATGAGAAGGTTGTTATTAACATTAAACTCATACTATTAGACCTTATTATTAAACTTACTCCAAATTGTAAATTTGTCCAAACCTATTCACAACCTTACCCAAGGTTTATACCTATAGATATTCACACCTTATCTACATAATATTAGTTAGTATTCCACGTATTTGATCAAGTTCTTGTGTAAGGGAGGGATCTTTTTTAATGTCTACTTTAATTTTTTCACAAGAGTGAATCACAGTTGTATGGTCTCTTCCTCCTAATTTTTGTCCAATTGAAGGAAATGAAATATTAAAATCCTCACGAAGAATATACATGATCACTTGGCGAGGTTTTATAATTTCTTTTTTTCTCGTTTTCTCGTAAATACTCTCTTCATTAATCCCATAATACTCTGAGATTGTCTTTACCACATCTTTAACAGAGACAATTTTCTTTGGTCGCGCACTGTTTCGTACCAATTCTCGTACTTCATTAAGAGATAAAACACGATCTTTAAGGTCAGTTTGAATGAAAATTGTATTAAGAACACCCTCAATTTCCCGAATGTTACTCGCAATATAAGTAGCAAGGAAATCAATAACGTCTGGGTGTAGGTTATATCCTCGTAATTGTGCTTTAGATTTAATAATAGCCATTCGAGATTCATGATCTGGAATTGGGATATCAACAATCATACCGGATCCAAAGCGAGAAATTAGTCTGCTTTCAAGTCCAGGAATGAAATTAGGGTGTTTATCCGAAGAAAATACAATTTGTTTATTACTATCATGAAAAGCATTGAATAGGTGGAATAATTCTTCCTGCATTTTTTCCTTACTAGAGAAGAATTGGATGTCATCCATAATCAAGACATCATATTTCCTGTATTTTTCCTTAAATTCAGCAATTTTATTTGTCTGAAGGGCTTTTACGTAATCTTGTCCAAATTTCTCAGACGTAATGTAATAAATACGCTTTTCAGGATTCTTCTTCTTTATCTCATTTCCAATAGCTTGAATAAGGTGGGTTTTACCGTGACCAGTATTTCCATGGATAAAAAATGGATTATAACCAATACCAGGGTTTTTAATAACGGCTTGTGCTGCAGCGTGAGCCAGTTCGTTGAAAGATCCAATAATAAACGTATCAAATGTATATCGAGGGTTAAGGTTGTCTTCTTTATTTACATAATGGTCGTGGAGAGGTAACTCTTGAGATCGTTTACTTTCAGGAACCTTGTCATCTAAATGACGTCTCATATCCCCTTTTATGACGACATATTTTAAAGAATGGATTCCTTCAAAATTTTCACGAAGAGTTTTAAGAATTAGTTGGTTAAATTTATTGGCGAGCCATTCTTCAACAAACGCGTTTGGAACACCGATATTCACAACCCCATCTTCAATCTTTACAATACATGTATCCTTAAACCATGTCTGGAAATTAGGCTTGGAAATTTCCTTTTCAATAAATGAGAGAGCAGTTGTCCACATATCCTGAGTATTCATGGATACTATTATACGCATCACACACCCTCACTACACTTGAGTGCTCTCTATATCTATGTTCATACTATTTTATAGAGGTAATAAAGAGCTATTACATGGATATTGAAAAAAAAGAAATATCACGGTATAGTAGTGCCGATGTCACAAACATATAATCCTAAAAAGCGAAAAAGAGCTAAAAAACATGGCTTTTTATCGCGCACAAAAACACCTGGTGGTAAGGCTGTACTCAGTCGGCGCCGAGCTAAAGGCAGAAAGAAACTTGCTGTCTAAGTATGCTTCCTAAAACTAAAAGACTTTCACGTAAAGAGTTTGGGTCGGTTTATAACCTAGGAAAAAGGCTTAATACAAGCCTTTTTTCGGTTATTTTTCACCCAGCAGCGGAGGCGGCTAAATTTGGTATTGTTGTTTCCAAAAAGGTGACAAAAAAAGCTGTTGCAAGGCATAAGGTTCGTCGTTGGGTATATGAAGCCATTCGAAGTTACTTGAAACAACATGAATCATTTAAGCATGATGTAATTTTTATTACACACCCTTCCATTATGAAAGAAACGTATAGAACTGTTGAAACTCAAGTGCACCACGTCTTACAAAATCTTTCTCATTGAAGGTGTGTTTGATTTCGTATACAATGGGTCGACATGGGGCTCCTTAAAGCCATTTTTTATACTCCTTTATATAACGGTTTAGTCGGCCTTATAGATCTTTTACCGTGGCTTGATATTGGTTTTATCATTATCCTCTTTACCTTAATTATTAAAGCGATCCTTTTTCCACTCTCATACAAAGCAGCAAAAACACAAATGCTTACAAAGCTGCATGAGGATGAGCTTAATAAGATACGAGCGGATAAAAATACTCCTCTTGAAGAACAAGCAAAGAAAATTCTAGATTTTTATCGAAAGTACGATATTAATCCTTTTGTAGGAATTATTGTTGTTTTAATTCAGATTCCAATTATTTTTGCGCTTTACTATATGATTGCGCGATCTGGTCTTCCTGCTATCGACACATCCCTCTTATACTCATTTATAGGCGTTCCTGAAGCAGTTAAAGTATCTTTCCTTGGCATTGCTGATGTAACAGGTAAAAGTATCATCCTGGCGCTTTTGGCAGCGATCACAACATATATTCAAGCAAGAATGATGCAACCTACTGTTGACCTGAATTTCACTGGATCATTTAAAGATGATCTTCCAAAAACAATGGCGCTACAAATGAGGTATGTGTTCCCTGTTATTGTATTCTTTATCTCGTATAGTATTTCAGGTGTTATCGCCCTCTATTGGGCAACAAGTAATATTGTTGCAATCTCTCAAGATTGGTATATAAAGAGGAAGTTGAAACATGGACAAGAAGGAAATAATTAAAAAAACAATTGAAAACACACTCACACACCTCTCTATTCCCTATACTTCTATCTTTTTTGATGAATCACCCCTATTGTGGGTAACGGTTGAAACAAATGACTCAGCAATACTTATTGGTCGGGGCGGCGATACCATTCGCGCCCTTAATCAACTTGTTCAAAAGATTGTTTCCAAAGTATGTGGTGAAGAGATATCGCTCACTATTGATGTGAATGGCTATAAAAAGAAAGAAAAAGACCGAATTATTCAAAAAGCGAAACTCTTAGGTGATAGAGCAAAAAACTTTAGAGTAAATATAAATCTCGAACCGATGTCAGCGTATGAGCGACTAATTATACATGAGTATTTTAGCGAGGATCCTTTGATTCAGACTGAATCGGCTGGTGAAGGTAGAGATCGACACGTGGTCCTTAAATATACTGAGTCAGTGTCCTCTGACATCTCCTCTCTATAACAAATTGAGTCTTACAATCCAAACAGATCCATTACTTTTGTTGGTAAAGAAGAATTGTTCTTCGTTTTCTGAAAGTTGAGGTTTGATGATGTCTATATTTTGTAACCCTGTTATAAAGGTGGTGGTGCCATCGGTGTCCGTTTTCCAGATCTGGTCTGCAAGTGTCGCGGTACCCATATACCAAACATCTGGCATATGTGTTGGAAATCTTATAGGAACCCCACAGTACAACTCTTCATTAGAGGTGAATACACATTTGTCGGCAATGGTTTGCATATCTACAATGGATGACTCGTCAAAATTTTGGTCAAATATATAGTTTATTGGATCGTTCCCTGCTGTGGTTGCAAATAATGTGCTTTGATCATTAGATAAGATCGCATTTAAACCAGATCTTCCTTGCAACACATTCAATAATTCACCGCGTGGTCGTGTTAGTCTATAGACATACCCTGGTGCACTATATGATGCTTTTGTTTGTACATATATTCCGTTTTTGTTTCCGCCTAGAATTTTCCATTCACGTATTGTGCTCGTAAGTAATGTTTCTGTTGTGTTGGCACTTGTGTTATATATTTTAATTCCACTACCAGAATCAGAAGGGATTATATAGGCAATCTCAGTATTTGATATAGGTTTAATCGAAGCAATATTTTCTTCAAGATATGTTCCAGCCGTATCCTCTCCTGTCGTACTAAGGTTGGAGATTATGAGCGTTTCAATAACATCACTAGATTCTTTTAAATATCGCATAACAACACCCTTACCCTCGTTAAACCAAGTGGCTTCAATAATGCCCGGCAATGTTGTATTAGAAATCCTTTTCTGTTCTTTAGTGATGGTATTAATGTCAATAATGTGTCCGGTAGCTCGGTCTACTACACGAACAGTTGTTGATGACCCATCTCCTAACAGGGTATATCCTCCTACAGGAGAGCTGTAAATCATTTCAATAGCTGGCAATACACGATCACTATCCTCTGTAACTTCGTTTCCACCTTCAAAAAATGATCCCTCGGTATTCGTGTCTTCAAAAGAATCAGTACTATCTCCACCGAACGGATTAAAGTCTCGTACTTTGCTTATAAAACCATTTTGAATAGGTGTACGCCCTGGATTTATAAGCCAAAATATAAAGAGCGCAAATCCTCCAATAAGTGCCAATATGAGAATGAATTTAAGTGTTTTTTTCATAAACTAGTTTGTTTGAGGGGCCTGTGCATTGTAGACAGAAAAATGTGGCACAACTCCAGGCACAACAAGTATTGTTCCTGTTGCTCCCTCATTTCTTAAGCGAGTTCTATCTGCTTCTGTAGGCACTTCGTACTCCGCAATCATTTTATGTTCTGCGGCAGTACTAATAAAGTTATCAATATTTGTTGCTGTTGCAGGGGTTCCGGGCGTAAAATTTGCATCAATACATGTTCCATTATAATGACACTGATCTTTATGTTTAGTCGTTGTAGGAGGAAAAGCTTCAGTGATTTGCCAATTTGTACCACTCATATCTTGATTAAAAGCTTGTAGTTTCGCAATCATTTCTGCATCCAATTCATCACCCTGTCCTTGTTTAAGTGGAAGCCTTGTTCCTGCAAGTGATGAGCATGTTGTACAAAATTGGTTATTTGGACCTGCCGCACCATTGTCTGGTGATCCAGAACCTGGTATTACCAAAGGTTGAACGGTGGTTACTGGCCTTTGAATCTGGAAATTAAATTGAAGCAAATTCGGATTGATTGTATTTAGTATAAGCCAGGTGGAGATTGCTAAGAGTAAACCGAGTATCGCATTTTTGATGTGCTCCCTTCCCTCTTGTTTCTTTTGAAATGCATCTGTTGTCATGTACACAAAACCGGCATAAATAATCATGATAACTGCCAGAATTCCCGCAACGCCCAACACAAATCTATACATGCCATTTATATATCCTGCAAAATCAGTTCGTGTCACCTCAGTGCCTCCTTGACCGAGCGGTAAAGGGGCGAGGAGCGTATACTCTCGTGATTCTTGGGCAAAAGAAATCATTGGTACACACGAAAGAGCGAGAGAAAGTGTAAATAGTAGTGAGATGAATCCTTTTTTCATGTTAGAAGACTGAATTATTAGTGATTGGTTTTATGAGTATTGAAAAACTTTCTTGTAGAGATTGTAATAATTTATTTTCATTCTCAACAGATAGTGAAATATTTACGCGCCCTTCCTCAACACCGGACGGTCTTCTCAGTACCAGTTTTTCTTCCAAAGGTCCTTCTTTCACAGTGTGACCGTTCATTCTCCACATTGCATCTGTTAATCCATTACCACGGTCGCTTATATCTGAAAAATATGGCACTGCACGGAGCCACAACTCTTCTTTTTGTAGATCAAATGAATTCGTAATACCCTTCTCTAAACGAAAACCAAGGAGAGGGTCTTCCTCATATAAAACAAGCTCAGGTTTACCTGGATTGATTGAAACAGATTTTTCGACCGTTATTTGTCCATCACGAGTTGTTACTACTACAGTAAGTGTAAATGGGCGAGACAAAAAATCTTGCTCGATAACAATGAAATTTCTCCCGTATCCAGAAGAACCTTGTAATACGCTTTTATTTTTTGACCAGGTGTACACCAGGTCTGATGCGGGTACTTTTCCGTTTTGTGTATAAATCTGTGGAATTGCAGTAAATACCAAGGTGGATTGTAGGACTGCTCTCGCCTTCCCTTCATAAAATGGTGGTGTATAGCCACGAGACTCCCAAATAATATCGAGTTCGGCTGGTGCGATAGTTATTTGTCTGCGAACAACATCTGTACTGTTTGGTATTTGTAAGATGGCCTCCAAGCGTATTATTTGCCCCCCTGCTCCAGTTTGGAATGAGAATATTTTTTCTCCTACTCCCTGAGATACCACTTTTCCATTGATCGCCCAACCAATAAAAGCAGCATTCAAATCAAAACTGTTTGTGGTAAGTGTCGCAGTGACTGGTGTATTGGGTCCAGGATTGGTAGGTGTGAGGGAAATTTCAACACTTGGCTCAAAAATATTTGACAAGTTTTGTGCTGATAAAAAATTAAACGGCACAACTATAAGTGCAATAAAAGAAAGTAAGTACAAAACTGATCTGGTGGTATTGAATAGCATGATTATGTTGATTCTATTGTACCAGTTACTGCTTTCTTCGGGGATGTGGGTATTTTGATACCAGTTTTATCTTCGAGGCGCGTAATGATGATCATGAGCGTAACTCCAATGGTCCACATCCACGCAAGAACAGGTATTAGATCGATTCCAGGAATGAGCTCTAAAACTGTTGTGATTATGTATATAAAAAAACGCTTCATGTTCTGTGGACCAACAGAAACATGTTTGATGTTGAACCACGTAA
Organism: Candidatus Zambryskibacteria bacterium CG10_big_fil_rev_8_21_14_0_10_42_12; assembly: GCA_002787695.1. Classification (GTDB taxonomy): domain Bacteria; phylum Patescibacteriota; class Minisyncoccia; order Phycocordibacterales; family 1-14-0-10-42-12; genus 1-14-0-10-42-12. The sequence goes on from PCXL01000026.1 coordinate 36,077, forward strand.
AGAAAGTCAGTGTGCCAAATATGCTTATAAAAACACTGATAATAATTCCAACAACTGCCCAACTGGTTGCCATTTCTAGAATATCTAAAAGAAAAGCGGTTCCGATCATGAGCATGGCGGTCCCATTGGTGATTCGGCTATTTTCAGAGCTAAAAATTTTAGTCGCTCTATAAGCAGTCCTTGCGACATTTAATTTCCCTTTTACTCCTTTGGTGCCACCTTGTTTTGCTTGAGAGAGCATTGCGCGCAGCCCCCTGTCATCTAATAGATTATCTGCCTTATCAACGCGTGGACGCTGATTAAGCAATGCTTCTCGTGAGCGAGGATATCTTTCTGTAGGGACCACCATGTTGTACTAATTGTACAACAGATCGCTTATTGGACTGAATTCTCAAGTTCTTCTCGTGCGCGCTCTATGGCGAGTAGCTGTGATGGGTCAGACGTAATAATCTGATCTTCCGTATAAGAAGCGATTATTTTGATAGCAGCATGCTTAAGTCCGGCAAAGAAAATACCTTCCCCCACACTTGATTCGATAAGTAAATATTTTTCCTCATCAGTGAGGTGAAATGTTTGTTGTAATTGGTCAATTGATGATGGGGACTGCTTCAAAAGTATTTGAATTGATGAGTTGGTGATAATAGGAAGTCCGTACGGTGATTTGAGGAAATCATCCACATCCTGTGTGATAGTTGCCATGCCGAGATAGTATTTACGTCCTCGTTTTGCGAGTCCAAGAAGGAACGATGCGGTGTCTTCTGACTTCATCATCCACCAGGCCTCATCAATGACAAGTAAACGCTTTTTCTTTTGTTTTCTAACGGCATTCCATATGTAGTGGGTCACGATATACATGGCGACTGGCTTGAGTTCGTCTTCCATGTCGCGAAGCGAGAACACAACAAATTTTTTGTTTATATCAACATTTGAGGGTTTATTGATAAAACCTGCCCATGTGCCGCGCGTATATTTTGAAAGACGTTGTGCAAGTGATTCCCCTCCTTCCATGCCAGAGAGTACTAACTCAAAATCAGACATCAGTGGTGGTTCAACGTTTGTAAGGTCAGCATCGGGTGTAATATCCTTAAGTGCGTATGTTTCAGTAATCGCGCGGTCAATAATTGCATCTTCCTCTGCAGTGAGTCCGCCGAGCATGACACGAAAAAGGCCTACGAGTTGAATGATGTTTGAACGAAGAATAGCTGATGTAGATTCATCTTCACCTGCCGGAGGCAAGTCAAACGGATTTATATGGTGTTCCGACGTAAGCGAGATATTAAAATATCGTCCTCCAATAGCCTCTGCCATATATTCGTATTCTTTTTCAGGATCAAGCACAATAACTTCGGTATCAAACATGAGGGTGCGCAAAATTTCTAGTTTTGTTGCATATGATTTGCCGGCTCCTGATTTGGCAAGGGTTACTGAGTTGTAGTTTTCCATTGAAAACCGATCAAACAGGATCAGAGATGAGTTGTGTCGGTTGATACCGTACAAAATTCCCTGTTCGCTCGTAAGGTCAAAAGAAACAAAAGGAAAGATACTTGAAAGTGGCGAAGAATTGAGTTTCGAATGCACCTCCAAAATATCTGTACCTGTAGGCATGATAGTTCTGTACGCTTGTTCTTGCTGGAAAAGGGCTGGTTTTACGTAGACAAGCTGTGATTCGAGAATTGATTTTATTTCTGACTCGGTCTTATCAAGCTCTTCTCCGGTATCTGCATAGATCGAAATATATAACCCTACATCAAACAGTTTTTCCTGTGCTTGTTGCAGGTTGTCACGCAATTGTTCTAGGTCTTGATATGCGGTATCAAGCATAGGATCGCGTACGAGCCCCTTCTCTTCCCTGGCTGAAATCTGGCTTTGTACCTCAGCAACTTTTTTCTGAAATTGTTTGAGGACCTTCGCTGTTTCTACCGGATGTATCATGATCGAAACATCAAACACCTTGTCCAAGTTTATGATAGGTGCAAACCAACTTTCTCCTAGAAAACGAGGATATGAAATCACAAAGAAACTGCGCATTATCTTGTCTCCAAGATAAATCTCTTTTGGCGTGACTTTAAGTGCGCTTGGTGCAATGATATCCTTTAGTTCTAGCGTATTTGCAGCCGCAATTTGTCCCGGCAACAGACTGGTATCTATTGCATCGCTCTCTTTTTTCTTTTTTCCAAAATCAAATAGTCCCATGGTGATTTATGTAAGTGGAATTGGTTTTTCTGTCTCTCCCGGATTGAATATCTTGTAATACAACTCAATAACCTCATCTGTTCCTAGGCGCGCCACGCGAACGCCTGATCGCACGAGTCCCTGTTCAACAACTGATACCCGTTGTTCAAGTTGTGCTCGATGTTCTTCAAACGCATTGGCCGCCTCTGCCTCAGGCGTCTGTTTCGCTTTTCTGTTAAGAAGGCCAAATATCCCATCCCCACTTCCTATGAGCGCAGGGGTGTACGGCACGACGATAAAGAAACTTTTCGTCATAATATTGGTTGCTTCGGTAAAGCTCTTTACGAAATCAATATATTCCCTGATCTGTATTTTCAAAAGATCATTTATCTGTTGCTTATATTGAGCTTCAAGGAGCGTGAGGTATGGTTGGATATCGAGACGGCGAGATTGTACGTATATTTGTACAGAAAAGTCGAGTGAATTCAGAAAATCTTGAAATTGCATGATGATTGCCTGTCGCTCATCCTCAGATTTGAGTGCAAAGTTGAGTGATGATGCAATAATGATGGCTCGCAATGATCCATCTTTGAGTTTTACGACACCGTTCACAACATCTTCGATCGGAACAAATTGTTGTGTTGCATTTGCGTTAATCGCCATGACCCTTATTGTAACCGGTTACCAGAAAAATTGTCAGTGGGTAATGTATGTTCTGGCGCAGTAACTGGATTTTCATTTTCCTTAACTCCAAGTTTCCACATCATATCTTTAAGTTTGCTTTGTGAAAGGTGAGGGAGACTAGTTGGTGAGACAGAAGGTGTTGTTGCAGTCTTCTGTGGTTTTTTCTCAGATTTTTTCCAAATATACAGTTTGCTGTTTAATACAAAACGTACCATTGCCTCAAGTAAGTTTACGAATCCTTTATTGTTTACTTTATAAAATGCGAGTGCTCCGGCGAGTGTAGCTACAGGAATAATGAGAATGATTGCGAGAAAGAGCGGTAAAAATCTATACAAGGCAAAACAAAGTCCTGCCCCACCGGCTAAATAAACAAACTGTTTGATCGTCAGTGGACCGATTATTTTATCTTCAATATCTATGAATTGTGGAGTCTGAAAACGCATAATACAAGCTTTATGCTTTTAGCTTTTCGCTTCAAGCTTCTTAATCATACCATTTAACATTTTACTTACTGTAGATATGTGGTTTGTAAAATTTTTGTAATCAATATCTTTAATATAGTTTAATTCATGTGCAATATTGAGCTGGGTTTCAAGTTCGGCAAGTGAACCATTGGCAATTCGTAAGAACTGAATAAAATCTTTTCTTGTACCTCTATGACGCCCTTCAGCTATATTTGAAGGCACCGAAACAGCAGATCGTCTTAGTTGTGATATGAGCCCATACAATTCAGACTTCGGAAAGTCTTGGGTCTGTTTATAAACAGATATAGATAAGTCCTTTGCTTCTTGCCAAACTCGTAGTTCTTTGTAAGAAGTTATTTTCATTCCTAAAGCGTACAGCGGTAAGCTTGAAGCGTAAAGCCAGAGAGCCTATTAGGAAATAGGCTCTCTGTACGGATCTTGCCCATGGTAACTCTCCGCACTTTTTTCATTTGCTTGTTCTACTTCCGGAACAGGTTGTGTCTCAGGTTTTTGTGCAAGAATAGCACTTTCCGGTTGAGGTGCTGGAGCTGGTTTTATAAACGGAGGCTCTGGCTCATTAACTGATTGTGTTGGTCGCACATCTTTCTTTTGTGTCTCTGATTGATTTCCAGGCATAACACTGCCAAAACGAGAGATGTGGTGAGGTGTATATGTATATTGTGGGATTGGTTCGGGTTGTGAGGCCTGTGGTGGTGTAGGTGGAGCCGGTTGTTCTATTTTAGGTTGCTCAAAACTCTGTTGAGGTTTGTGTATAGGAAGATTTTGCGGCGGAGCACTTTGTGTCTGAGCGGCCTGCTTGCCGAAATGACTCATAATCTCAGTATCGAGCGGTTTTGAAACTGGTTTTGGTACAGGTTGTTCCATTGGTTTTGCAGGAACAATAGGAGGTGTTTGGGTAGGTGTGACTGCTGGTGGTTGTGGTGCTGGCGGCGTTGTAGTTTGTGACGGAGGAACGATACGCGCACCTGCCATGTGAAGCAACTCTTCACTGAGGTTTGGTTTTGTCACAGGTGTTTGTGGCGCAACCTCCCCTTCCTGTGCTCGATCTGACTCAAACTCTTTTATGATTGCATCAGCATATGTGTTTCCCGTCGTCTCATCGACCTGCAATTCATCAGAAATAACTTTCCCTAACTTATCATCAGCAATTTGCCCCGCGAGGTAGAAACTAATAATGATATTAATTTTGTTACGATTCTCATTATGAACTTTTAATGACTGACATAGAGCCATAGTTTTTTCAGCAATACGTAATGAAAATATGTAATCTTTTGTTACTATATCAAGGTTTTCAATTAACTTTTTGAAATTTTCTAAAGAATACTGCATGTAGAATATTTTTAAGCCCAATAAGTCAATCCTACCGTTGATCCTAAGTATGTATCTAGCTTGGCTGCATTATCGCGTTCTTCAGGGGTAAATAAATCTGGATAAGTTTTTGTGTCAGCTATGAAAGATTTTATATTACCCGAAATTGCCGATCTGTCTGGAGCACTTAGTTCATCTTTTTTACGAAGTGTATCTAGAGCCTGAGGAGTTATATAAGGTGCTAAATGTTTTGATTTCAAAAGATCTGTTTTCATTGTCGCTATTTGCTTTCCTTGCAATTTGCTTGCAACATCGCGCAAAGCCGTAATCTGTTCTGGTCGCAAAGTGGCTGGAATTGGGTCGCCTAAGATAGAGCTTATGTGTTCATTTGTGACTCGTGTTGTTTCCTTATCTCGCTCTTTTTCATCATCAATCTTTGTCATTTTCTCTGCGGTCAGTTCACGGGCTTTTTGATTAGGAATAAACACTTTTCCTGGCCACGAAGTTGCCGGTAGACCAGCTGCCATTTGTCGCTCACTTCGTTTTGTTTCGTCCGCAACATTTTTCTTTTGTTTAACAACATTTTTCTCAGCATCCCAAACGGCTTGTTGAGCAGAAAAATATGCTGCTGTACCTTTTGTTTCTTTGGCAAGATCTGTTTTCTTCTTGGCAAGATCTTTTTCAGCCTTTGCAAGAGCGTCTCTAGTTGTCTGTGTTGCACCAGCACGTCTCTTAATAGAAGCTTCATAGGCAGAAGCTTTTGTCTCTGCCATTTTTGCAAAACCTCCTTCACCACCTGCCTTACCCATACCATCAAAAATGATGCCACCTAATTTTGTTGAGCGTGGTTCAAAACTGCTTTTAGCTGTTCTATCTCCTGCCCATAATCCAGCCTGTGCCAAATATTTAGAGCCATACTTACCAGTACGAGACCACTCTTTGAGACGATCGTTGTCTGAAACATATTGCCCGAATCTTCCAAAAGATCTTCTTCCGGCCCACCCTGCTCCACTGAGTGCCGCACCGCCGATGTAGTTTGTAAGAGAGCCAAAGGCGCTGCCACCACGATTTGCTATTTGTTTTGCAAGAATAAGAGATGCAATGGCAGTTCCAATAATAAGTGAAAAATTAAACAATGATTCAAGTACATCAACACCGATTTGAGTGGAAGTTCCAGCTACTAGACTTTCCATAAAATCACCCAAATCTTTTCGGTCTGGGTTTGAATAGAGTGCGCTGATGAGCGTAAGATTGACCCATGTCATGATCATAAATACAGGTGCAAAAAGTGCCTGTCCTGTCAGGGTCTCCCACCATTTTTTAGAGTAACTTTGGGTTCCGGGCAGAATAATGCCGGCAAACGCCAAAGGAGACAAAATGGCTAAAAAAATAATTAAAATATACCGGACGAGCAACATAATGGCGGCCGCGGTAAACACAAACATGGTGACAATCAAAAATAAGGAAATAAGCAAATTTGTTGAAAGAATAAATGTTGAACTTTGGCCACCTATTTCAAGTGTCTTTGTAAGACCATCCCAAGCGCTCTGAATGCCAAGCGCATTCATATAGGCATTTGATATACCACCGGCGTAACCTCTTTCTGTAACTGTATCGGTTGGATCAGTAGAATTGCTTATTGTAGTAAAAGCATCATAAAAACCAATAGAAATAATATTGGAAGCATCAACAATCACTTGAGTAATGAAAATACTGAAGTTTATGAGGAGTGCGACGGCGGCAACGCGTACAATAGTTTTACCCGCTTTATTTGCTCTACCGAGAATCAGTTGAATTGCCTGGTATAAAAGAATAAAAATGAAAGAAATGTTTATAAGATCGCGAATGAGTTTCCATGCAGTTTCTATACCTGGACGAAGCACGTGCTCAGAATTACTACCCAGCGCTCCTTGCGCGGCCCGGACAATAGTTTCATCAACTATAAAATTAAAGAAAACACCAGAAACCCAGAGACCGAAACTAAGCAGTTGAACAACAAGTTCTGATAGAACCGCGGGAATGTATGTAGTTGCATCAAAGATGGCACCGCTCCATATATCAAGAGCGTTTTTTGCCGCATTATTTATATCTGTAAGGTTAGGAGCATCGCCGTCTGATGGATCAGGTGTGTCATTGCCTCCGGGTAAGCCCGGACCTATGTCTTGAGCATATGCAACATTGCTGGTTACATGAGGTAAAACGGTTGTCCCAACAATTAAAGAAAAAACAAAAACCACCAGCCAAAATTTTCGTGCCGAAAATAGAGATTGAACCATATGAATACCTAAAGTATATCACTCTCCTCGTAAAGAAATATCTTTGAATTGGGCATAATTCAAAACAAAAACGCGCACCACCAGTGCGCGTTTTTGTTCTTCTTTCGTCCTAGAAATCTGCAGCAGGTGCAACACAGCCTACAGGATTGTATCCTGGCAAACAGTATTCCCCTGATCCCGGCATACCACACTGGATTGCTCTCGTTTGGTCTGGGTAACTGCAACGAACGGTGTAGTTTACAGGAGAGTTGGGATATGTAGGAGGTACGGTAAAGAGTGTTCCTGGGTCACTTGGACTATTTGCGGGCAATGTACCAGCAATCGCGTCGTAATCCTCTGGTGTGGTAACCGCATCTTGTCCTGCAAGATCGAGATTGTTTGCTTCCGCAACACAGTTTCTGTAGTAGAACCAGTACTCGTCAGGGCACCCGGTTCCTGTTGGATCAAGTGTGCCATTACCATATACACAGAGTGCAATTTGTCTGGTGCCTTCTGGTGGAGGTGGGGTCTGTGAATAAAAGTCCGATCCTTGGCAACCACTTGCTCCCGGGGTGTATTGAGCGCCTGTGCCAGGATCCTCACAGACAACCTTGAGTGTACATTGTGATCCACTGCCAGAACTACCAGATCCACCGGTTGAACCACCTGTACTACCTCCCCCTGATGTGCCCCCTCCTGTTGAGCCACCACCCACACTTGTTCCAAACCCACCTGTACCTGTTTCTGGTGTTTTCTCAAGAGGTGCAGGTGCCGGCGTTGTTCCAAAATCAACATTTGATCCTGGTGTTTGATTGTTTGAGAATGTTGCGTTTCCTGTAGAATTTTGTGCCCCACCTCTATCAGTTACGATGCGTGTAACAGCTCGATCAACACTGTCTGGGTCGGTTACAAGGGAATTGACGCTAAAGACATACAAGGATCCGAGGATGACGAGTATTTGGTCTGGACGTTCTGTCCCGAGTTGATCCAATATTTCAGGAGGCAACTGTTCAGGGTCTGAAACATTAAATACCCAGTATGCAAGATTGGTGGTACCATCGCATCCTAATGTAGCAGTAATTTGCTCGCGGAGTTTTGTGATGATGTCTCCTTCATCAGCAACCGGTGTTAAGAGTACAAACCCGTTTGCACTATCAACTGTTATCTTCCCGTCTGCTGAATATCCGACAGTGCCTGAAATTTCTTCAGAAAGTTTTTGACCAGCAGCACGAAGATCTGTTGCTGTCTGAGGGAATTCACAGTCCTCCGGTGTTACGGTGTCTGCATTGAATTTTATACCGAGAAAAATAAGAACTATAACAATAACAATAAGTGAAACTACTTTTAAAAAATAAAATTTTTTATGCTGTTCCTGATCCATACACGTAATTTATTAGTAAAAATTTAGTAACAATACTACGTTACATGGTAGCACGCTTCCAAAACAAAAGAGTGAGTTTTCCCCTACTTAGTTACCGACACTGTCTATCACGACAAGAATCTGGTTTGGTCTTTCAGTGCCGAGTTGCGTAAGCATCTCAGGAGGCAATGCGTCTGGATTGCTTACCTGGAAGACAACAAAGGTAAGGTTTGATGTTGATGTACAGCCAATCTGACTTGCAACCTGTTGTTGGATTGACTCGGCTACACCTGATGGACTCACAGGAGTCAGGTCGACAGATCCGTTTGAGCTCACAATATTGATGATGTTGCCTCGGACAAATACGCCACCAGCTATTTCGTCTCCGATTTGAGAGGCTGCTGCGACCAAGTTTTCTGGCGTGACTTCTGAAATAGTACACTGCCCGGCTACTGGTGGAGGTGTAGTTGTGCCAACACGCACAATAATGCGTGATTCTGCTGATTCAGTAGTGAGTTCTCCGGTGAGAGGATCTTCTGTACCCGTATTTCGTGCTGCGTATGTGATTTCGTACGCACAGCCAATTTGTTCGGCACCCACTGTTGCAGACTGTTCTCCGTAGGCATTTTGGGCAATCCATGGCACATGAGTGCCATTATCAGCACATCCGGATGAGAGATCGGTACGTACGGTATATGAAGACGCGTACTGATTTGCATTCGCACCACACCATGAGTACGTTACGACATCTCCAGGTTGCACCGTCACATCCCGTCTGTTTGTGGTAAATGTTGCATCGCCACCAATTTCAAGTGTAGCAGTCGGCATAAAACCTTCTCGATAAGAGCCACAATAGTTTGCAAGCGCAGGATCTTCTGGTTCAAGTACACTATCAAGGTTTACCTGAGAAATCACTCTACCTGGATTGTCATCTATTTTATTTTTAAGTCCAAAAAGACCTTGTGCGCTGTTAAAGAGTTTAAGGGTAAATTGATTCAAAAGAGCACCAATGATTTCATTGATTTCATCAGCAACTTCAAGTTCTGCAACGTTGCTACCAAAGACATCTACAAGTTGGTTTTGGATGATGGAGCCTGGAGTGCCGGTCTCTAATGCATAAGGAGGACACTCATTTGGGGAAACTTTTTCTTCTGTCCTGATCTCTTGCAATGTTACAGGATCATAATCAATCCGAGTTCTTGTTGCCGAACATACATCCCACGATAAAAATCCATCACCCCAATCTTGTTTCTTTTGCCATGTTGATTGGCGTGTGCCGATGCGTGCATCTAATTCATTCTGTGCTTCCCAAAAAGCACCAAATGGCATATTCGCTCTGTTTTGAGTGATAGTGAACCACCCTGCCCAACCACCATTGTCAAAATCATCATAAAAGTCCTGTAAATTCCCCACTACATCTTGTAAATCGCATCTATATTGCACATCTCCTATGTAACTTGAACGCAATGCAAGCTGGATGTTTACTCTAAAAGGACTACAGAGCAGATCTTCAAGCGGTTCACAGACCCTTTCTCCTGTTGTTGGATCGGTATAACAGTGACTTGCATGATCCAAGAAGTCATTGAAGGTCGCATCGCTAATTTGTAATGCAAATCGTTCAGGATTGGTAACGAAACCGGGCCCTCCTTGGAAACCACCATTGATCCAATTAACTGTATCTCGCGTAATCATCTGAAGCATGCGCTTTGCAATAAATTTTGCAACACCGTCAAGCCCATATTCCTTGATTATCAATCCCCAGCTGGCAAAAAAAGCATCAGTAGGCTTTGGTTTGGGTACAATATAGGTCGCACTGCATACGACAAGAAAAGAAAAGATGAACGCAGTGAATTTTTTAGCTATATTACTTTTATACACCGTAAACATGTTAGAAGTGTCTGAATGTTCTCTCTTAGACATACGTTCCAAATATTATAGCTTGTTTATACAAAAGAAATATTTTTGTTGTTTATAAAGGAATACTTTCTGTGGCTAGTTTCTGAACAATAACATTGTATGTCTCTTCAAGTGCATCAGAATATTCTGGAAACATTTGTGCACCGAGCAGTGCGCGAGCTGGATCTGTATCAAGTTTGGTGAGTTGTACAAGACTGAATTTTGCTCCCTCAGCGCTATTTACCAAGTTAATATGCTCGTTTACGAAGAGGCTTGGTACCGGAATGGCGAGCATGTCACTGATCGCGCTTTCATAAAGCGAGATATACGGTGTTAAATTGTTAGCAAGACGTGTGCCACTCTCTGGGTCGTCAGGATTCCCTGTTATAGAGGTGCCGATAGTGCTACCGAGGGTGGCAAATGCTGTATCTGGGTATTTGGTATCAATAGCACGTAGTGCATCAGCATATGCAAGTAGTGTTGCTCTATTTGTGTTTACTACGGTGAGATTTTCTTTTCTGTAGAGTGTCGGGTTAGAAATTTCAAATGATTGTCCGGCAATATATGTTGCCAGCTCCTCCGGAGATCCATAACCTGTTGGGTGGTCTCCTGAGAGTTGTAGCAAGTATTCACCAAATGTTCCCCGAGCAATTTGTTCAGTAAGGTTGTCTTTATTTGTATATTCTTCTGTCACTGTTGCCGCAGCACGTTCTTCGCGACTCGCAATATATGATTTGTCCCCCCCTTCTACATTAAACGTGTTTGGATTTGTGGGATTAGTGCCTTTCAGCATTTCCTCCCAATCAGGTACGCTATCTCCATCTGTGTCTGTATCTTTTGTTTTACGCACATTTTCAACAACGAGGTCTGTTTCGTTGTTTGCAAAAATTCTATGTGGCTCGCCATCAGTTTTAAAAATGAGCACCGTAGAGATGAGTGATATCGCAAGAATAAGGAGTGCGACATTGCGTGTGCCAAGTTGCTGCATAACAACTATTGTATCACTTAGGTTACGTGTCTTGCGAGTAGAATCCACTTGTTGAGAGAAACATTCTCAGGTCTTTCTTTTGGATCTATGCCACACTCTTCGAAAACTTTTTCAGGGTTTTCAAAAACATGACCAATCGTGTGCGAAAGTGTTTTTCTTTTTCCATTAAAGGCAGCTTTTGTGATGGTCCAAAATTGATCTTCGTACTCTCCTGCTTTGTGTGGGCCAATATCCTCGATACGAATAATAGCGGAGTCTACCTTTGGCGCAGGAACAAATGATCCAGCTTTTACACGAGACACAATAAATGGTTCCCCGTATGCCTTAACTCCAAGTGAGAGTAGGCTTTCCTTTTCATCTCGTGCCACGATACGATCGGCAACCTCTTTTTGTACGAGAAGGGTCATGGCAGATGGTCGTACTGGGCTTTCTAGTAATTTTCGGATGAGAATACCGGTTATGTAGTATGGGATGTTTGCTATCACTTGGTATTTTCCTGCTTCTAGTCCAAGCTCCTCTAAATCCATCTCCAAAATATCCCCTTCAATAATTCTTAATCTTCCTTCTTCCTTTTTAAATTTTTCTTCGAGCAATGTAATTGCTCGCGCGTCTTTCTCGACAGCGATTACGTGTCCTCCTGCCACAAGAAGTGCTTCGGTGAGTACTCCCTCCCCGGGACCGACTTCAAGCACGACGTCACCTTTTTTGATATTACTTGCGTGAATTATATCTTTGATTGCTTTTTTTGAACGCAAAAAATGTTGCCCAAGCGACTTTTTCGGAGGAATTTTCATATTGACTTTTTTGTTGGATTTGCTATTATGTGGTTACAAATGGCTTCGGCCCTCCCCTTCGGGGGTAACAAACAAAAACTCACGTAATCAACTGCGTGAGTTTTTGTTTTAAACTTGCAAATTCTTCTTTTGAGATATAGCCAACTTTGTATTCGAGTCGTTTTGTATCAATGAGTCTTATTTGAGACAAAATGGCTATGCTCATATCTTTATTCAGTTTAAAACTAAAATAATGGATACCCTTCTTTTTATTTCTAGTAAGCGGAATGATAAGTGCAACAGTTTTATTAAATTTTTTTAAAATGATAACCGGTCGTAAAAAATCTTCCCCTCTACCGTCTTGTTCAAATCCTATATTTGATCCGAGTGTAGTAAACCAAATTTCGCGTTCATGAAAATAAGGCCGCTTCTTTTCGTTGTGAATCTCAGTCTTTTTCCCATGCCATTCGGTATAGTCTTTTTTGTCCATAAGGTGAATATAGCACATCACGCTTATCGCTGTTAGCTCTAAACTGCAAGCTTACAACACCATGCCGTACGGCATGGTGTTGTATAAAAGCGTCAAACAAAAGGCGAGCATGGAGAACCTCAATTTATTTGTAGTCATTTGTAGATTCGGTCCCATTCGCGGTTATTCGTATATCAAAACTCGATATCAAAAATGCTTTCTATCCCCTTCTTACGTTTGTTGTCTATGGAATCAGGTTCAGCGGCAACCGCACTATATTCGATAAGATTTTGATCGATTTCATTTATAAAAGAAGAAATATCTTTCATGTCAGTCGAACCAAAAACTCGGCGCATCATGGCATAGGTAAGATAGACTTTTTTGCGTGCCCGTGTGATTGCAACATAAAACAATCGGCGTTCTTCCTCTAGATCCTTCCCAGTATCATCTGGTCGTTTGTATGGAAACAATCCTTCTTCAAGTCCAACGATAAAGACCACATCAAACTCGAGCCCTTTGGATGCATGCACTGTCATGAGGCGTACGCCATCTTTAGTTTCATCTAAACTATCTTGGTCTCCTTGGAGCGCAACATCCATCAGAAACGAGGAAACTGCTTCGAGAGGCGGGAGATGATCGTATCTTTGGGCGAGTGTTGCCAGTTCGGCGACGTTCATGACACGCTCTTCTCTCTCATCGTCGTGAAGTTCTTCAAATGAATCTCTAATGCCTGATCGTTCAAAAACAAACATGACGAGTTCTGAAACAGGCAGTGTTTCTGACTGTGTTTTTATGTCACTTAGAATTTCCCTAAAATTTTTGACGGCGTCTTGTGCTTTGCCTGCTAAATCTCCTTCATTCCCTTCGAGAACTTTGAGAAGTGTAACTTTACCAATACCACGTGCGGGAGTATTTATCGTGCGTGCGATATCGGTATTACTATCTGGATTCAGTGCAGCACGAATGTACGAGAGAACATCTTTGACTTCTTTGCGGTCAAAGAATTTTGTGCCAAGTAGTTGGTATGGAATGTGTGCAGATAAAAAGGCTTCTTCGAGTGCTCGTGATTGAAAATTAGTTCGATAGAGTACAGCGATTTCGCTCGGTCGCACACCTTCGTCAATCAGTTTCTGGCTCTCGCTTGCCACAAATTTTGCTTCTTCGCTTTCGGTATACGCGCCGTATAAATATAATTTGTCTCCTTCCGGATTTGGCGTGTCTAATTTTTTATCGATGCGTTCCTTATTGTTTTTGATGACACTTCCTGCGGCTCCCAAAATGTTTTTTGTCGAGCGATAATTTGTTTCAAGTTTTACAATTTTTGCTTGCGGGAAATCTCTTTCAAAATTCAAAATGTTACTGATATCTGCACCACGCCAACTATAGATGGATTGGTCCGCGTCTCCGACTGCACAGATGTGCGCCGTGTTTCCTGCGAGCAACTTTGCGATAGTGTATTGCACCGCGTTTGTGTCTTGATACTCGTCTATATGAATATGACTCCAGATTTTTTGATATTTGTTTCTGATTTCACTGTTTGCTTCAAGAAGTGCTGCAGTTTTTAAGAGTAGGTCGTCAAAGTCGAGTGCACCTTCCTTCTCCAATATTCGTTCATATGCACCCCAGACTTCATACACTGCTTCCATAAACTGTCTGTTATACGCATTGCCACCACCGAGTTCATCAGCAAAACGTTTTACCGAAACAGAAGCACTCTTTTTTCTTGAAAGTACTGCGAGCACTTTGTTTACGTCGAGCTGTTTTGGATCGTACCCTGTTTGACGCATCGCTTCCTTGAGTGCACGCTTGGTGTCTTCTCTGTCAAAAATAGTGAAATGTTTTGGACGATTTATTGCATCGTGTTCCGTTTGTAAAATTTTTACGCCGAGACTATGAAATGTTCCGATAAAGGGAGTATTACTGTAGTAGCGCTCCCTTTCGCCGAGCCCAAACCGCTCGTTCATCTCGCGTGCTGCTTTGTTGGTGAACGTAATCGCTAAAATATGTCGCGGATCAATCCCTGAGTGCACAATATGCTTCATGCGGTGAATCAGTGTCTTTGTCTTCCCTGACCCCGCTCCAGCTACAACAAGAAGCGGTCCATCTATAGTGGTAACCGCTTCTTGTTGTGAGTCATTGAGTCCGTCGAGGTGTGTAAGCATCAGGTAGATACTATAGCAAATTAGGTACTAGGTATCAGGTTTTAGGTTGTAGGAATTCATAAAACAGAAGACCGCCCACGAGGAACGATCTCCTTGGGACGGTTACAGGACGAGTTCTTTGTAGATGACTCGCGTGAATCTCGAGTGCATTGGCTGCATGAAGCTCATGACATTCTCGGCAGAGATGTTTCGTGCGCGAAGTTCGTAGTTGATTTTCTCCGCAAATTCCTCTGGTTCGAGCATCTCATCATCGAGTTCGAAGCATTTGATCTGAAATTTTCTCACGAGTTGATCTCCTGGATGACTTTACACATTATTTAAAATAATTTGTCAATGATTTTTACCCGAAAAATCACACCATTACTTATGCACACTGTCGCTTGACCATTCATCCTATCTTTATATAATGGACATGACTGATATTGAGGCACCATTCCATGGCTTAACAAAGCCATTTTGATTTGGATGGATACACGGAATTATCATATAACTTTAGGCTTATTTTATTACCGTTTTCACGCGATAACGGCACTCGGGCGAAACAAAAACCTCATACATTCAAACGAAGTCTTAAAATGACTTTGTTTCTAGCGGTTTTTGTGGTGATTCCAGCCGCATTCATTCTCCCTAACCATGCATTTGCAGGTATTTTTTCCGTTTTCAAGGATTTATTTGCTGCCGATAAAGCCCAATTGACGTATACAGCAAACTCTCAAACACTGGCACTTCTCGAGCCGGCTAAAACAGCGACACCCGCAACAGGCGGTGCAGAAGTTTCTATTCTAGAAGGTTCGGCACTTGACCCCGACACGTCATATGGCGGTGAGGGCGAAGCATTTAAACCTAAAAATGATGAAATCAGCATTTATGTCGTGCGCGAAGGCGACACACTCTCAGATATTGCAGACATGTTTGAAGTTTCCGCACAGACTATCATGTGGGCAAATGATATGTCTTCAAAGACAGTAAAACCAGGACAGACGCTCGTGATCCTTCCTGTTTCGGGTGTGCGTCATACGGTAGCCAAGGGTGATACGATCAGCACGATTGCCAAGAAATACAAAGGAGATGCGGAAGAGATTGCAGACTTTAACCATATGGATCTTGGAGCGACGCTCGCCATCGGTGCACAGATCATCATTCCTGACGGAGAAATCACTGCGGGCGCTGTAGCAAAAAGTTCTGGCGGTAGCTCTGCTTCAAAGCCAACATATAGTGGCTACTTTGCTCGTCCACTCTCCGGTGGACGTAAAACACAAGGTATTCACGGATTCAATGCGGTTGATATTGCTGCTCCAACAGGTACGGCCGTGTACGCGTCCGCAGGCGGTCGCGTGATTGTTGCGCGAAGTAGTGGTTGGAATGGTGGATATGGTGCATACGTAGTTATTGCGCATGACAATGGTACGCAGACACTCTACGCTCACCTCTCAGAAGTATATGTGAGTGGTGGCGCAGTTTCTCAAGGAGAGACAATCGGTGCGGTTGGTAACACAGGCAAATCAACAGGGGCACACCTTCACTTTGAAGTGCGTGGTGCAACAAACCCATTTTAATACAGTAATTAGTAACTAGTACTTGGTACGTAGACAGGCGCGCACTCTCCGGGTGCGCGCCTGCTCTATCTACCTGCCTGCCATCGCTATGCTCAGGCATTAGCAGGCAGGCTAGTTACTAAGTACTAGCCACTGAATCACTTATCAATCTTTGGTCTGTATTGGAGTGCCTCAAGCATGTGGTGTTCCGTAATGCGTTCACTCCCCTCCATGTCTGCAATCGTGCATGCGACTTTGATGGTTCGGTGATAACTTCGTGCGGAAATCCCCAAAGTTTTTGCGGCGGTATTTAAAATTTCTTTTTCTTTTTCTCCGAGAGTTATTTTAGTAATAATGTCTTGCGCCGAGAGTTCACTGTTGAGCTTCCCTTCGGTGCGGGCATATTGTTTTTCACGTGCACTGATAATTTGCTTTTGCACCTCTGTACTCTCTTCCAGATTATCTACTGCATCAAGTAACACCTCATGTTTAACTGGTCCGACTTCAACCCACATATCGATGCGATCCATAATAGGACCAGAGATTTTCTTACGATATCTTTCGATACTTGCGGCACTACAGACACATGATTTGCCCTTGAAACCATAATAACCGCATGGACATGGATTCATGGAGGCAACCAAAATAATATCTGCAGGAAATAAGGCCGAACCTTTGGCACGAGAGACAGAAACAACACGGTCTTCAAGCGGTTGACGCAGCGCCTCAATAACACGTCTATCAAATTCTGGAAATTCGTCTAAGAAAAGTACACCTTTGTGGGCCAATGTTATTTCTCCCGGACGAGGTGTTGCTCCGCCACCTATGAGTGCAACGTGAGATGCGCTATGGTGAGGAGAACGAAACGGCGCATCCTGTTTGATGTAAGTTTCTTTTAGGAGTCCGGCAACGGAATAAATACTGGTTACCTCCAAGGCGTCATCAAAAGAGAGTGGCGGCATTAGGTCGCGCAGTGCTCTGGCAAGCATTGTCTTTCCTGTTCCCGGAGGGCCAAAAAATGCAATGTTGTGTTTACCGGATGCCGCGATTGCGAGCGCTCGTTTAGCGGATTCCTGTCCTTTGATATAAGCAAGACTGTTCGTACGAACCTCCGATGTCGCTGGTTTTTCATGGGGAGTTGGTTCGATTTTTTTTCCTGGCTTTCCCTCAAGATGTTCCACAAGTTGTTTCAAGTTTTTGACTCCAAAAATAGTGATACCGTGAACGAGAGAGGCTTCTTTTTTATTTGCATACGGGATGTATATTTCTTTAAAACCCTCACGTGCTGCTTTGAGTGTGATTGGTAGTATACCTTTAACGCTTTTAACTTCGCCATCAAGAGAAAGCTCTCCAACAAAAATCTTATCGTCAGTGATGGTATGAACAAGACCTTGTGCTTTGAGATAGCCAAGTGCCATGCCGAGATCAAAAAATGACCCCTCTTTCTTAATATCAGCAGGGGCAAGCGACATGACTATTTTTTTGTTCTGGCTTTTAGGTGAATCAAACCCAGAATTTTTTATCGCCGCAGATATGCGATCGCGAGCTTCTTCTACTGATTTATCTGGAAGACCAACGATCGAAAACTGGTGAAGACCATTTGAAAGATCGGTTTCAATAGAGATAATTTCCGCGTCCAAGACATGTGTTTGGGCGCTCATTGTTTTAGAGAAGCTCATAAGGGTTTCTGCTAGTCTTCCATGTGTGCCTTGCAGGTTTCTGCTGCTGGGTTTGCATCAAGCCGGTCTGTTTCAATCGGTTCGTTCGATACGATGCAATATCCATATGTTCCAGCATCAATTCGTTCTAACGCATTGTTTACATGTTCAAGGCGAGTTTCAAGATTGCCAACAATGGCCGTGTTGTTCTCGAGTTCTTCAATGTTGTCTGCTCTATCAATAGGATCTGTTTCACCTCTGTTTACATCAGGAGATGTTGCTTCCCAGTCGTCAGGATTTTGCTCATTTTTCTGACCAATTTCAGAAAGTTCTGCTTCTAGGGCAGCTTTTTCGACAAGGAGTTTTTCCTTGTATGTAGCAATATCTATATCTGTTCTCATCCCGTTAGAGGCAGGTCGCGGTTAAGCAAGCTGCATGATTATATTATAAATAGCCTCGGTGCTTTAATCGTATATGTATATTTCATGGATCCCGTGACCGCGGCCTCTAACGGGACTCATCCCCCTATTCTTCCAGAAGGAGGGGTGGAAGTCAAAGTACGAGCCTGCTCACGATCTCGGCGCAAAAGAGCATCCATGTTCTCGCTTATTCGCTACGACGGCAAAATTTCTGCAAAAAATCTTCGCTTCGTTCTCATCATATCTCGATATGGTTCGACCTCCAGCTTGCTTTTTTTCTAGAAATTATGTTGTCGTATTCGAATACGAGATCGTGAGTAGACTCTTACCGAACGCTTCTGTTCGCAAAGATATTGTTGGCTACGGCGGCAAAAGTTGTCTCATCTTCCGCTAGTAAGAATGTATTTTGGTCAATAAAACCGTAGACAATATATGCCTCGCCATTTGTATTGACGAGTTTCCGCACATCTTTGTTACCAATGATGTCGTCTAGGTAGCCGTAGAAAATACCGCTCACCTCCTTTGCGAAGAGGTCTTGCATATCTTCGTACATCACCTTCTCCCATGACAGAGCGCCTGAAAATGCTTGGCCAAACGAGGAAACAGAAAATGTCATGTAAAAGCGCGGTTCAGTGTCGTGTCTGTAATATCCTAGAGAAACCGGATTTTTTGTAATGCGAGCAAACACATCAGGAATACGTGGAGACAGTGTGGTAAGGAGGCTCTGAAGCGAAACATCTTGTACATGACCAAACCAAACGGAGCCTGCGGTGGGTTGAAGTGCATTTCTACCTTCTTGGATTGCGGCGACAAGAACAGCTCTGTTGGTGAAGGAGATGTCGCCGTAAGAATTGTATCTCACGGCCGCATCGGGCTGTGCGACAGGGATTTGTTTATCCTGGACTTCTTTAACGATAAATACACTGTATAGTCCGAATCCACCAAGTCCTATGAGTGTGATACTCACTATGACAAGGATTATATTTCTAAAAATAGGAATAGAAGCAGCCTGGCTTACGGGTATCGCTTCTTCTTGAGATATATACGATGCGCGCATGCTACCTGTGTTTGGTGCAGGAGGTCGATATTGTGTTACTGGTCTGTATGCGGGTTGTGGTTGTGGTTTGGGTACGACAGGTTGTGGCGCTGGTGGGACATAAGGTTTTTGTGGTTGTAGGTGTGATTCTGGTGCAAATATTGATTTTTGTGGCAGTGGCTGTGTTGGTCGGTATGATCTGATGTGTGCCTCTGTGAGAGTGGAGACAGGTTTTACTGGTATTTTGTGTGGTTCCACAGTTTTCGGTTTGGTCACGGGTTCTTCCTGTTCCCTCTTTTTGTGTGCAGCAAGAGCAATTGATGTTACGGATTCATGTTGTGAACCAACGGCACGAGCCATATCACTCTGTAATGTTCGGAGTGTCCTCAGTTTCGGATGCGGAACATACTTTTCTTCTTGTATATTTTTATGTTGTGTGTGTGACGTGTGCCGTTGATCATTGAGTGGAGGCATATCATCCGTATTCATTGAATGAGTCGGACTGATTGTTTCTAGTTCTTTCTGTGCTGGTTTGCCTGCATGTTCTTCTGTCATATTCTCCGCAAATGGTGATATGCGAACATCTCCTGATTCTACGTCAGATGGTTCGGGAGTCACTGCGATACGGGCCGTATGTTCTATGTGTGGCACAGTGCCTGCTCGATATGCTTGCGTCCGTTCGTCATGAAGAGCTTGAGAAAGTTCGTCTTGAGCAGAGCGTTGTGCCGCTTCCATTTTATCTAACTCCTCATGAAGTGTGGGTTTTGTATCATACGGAGAAGCACCACGTGGGCCGTTACCTTGTGGTGCTTCGTTCGTATAATTAGTTTTATCTCCGTTGTACATTGTGGCTTATATCGCACACGTGCATGGAGGACGGTTTGTTAGGCGGAGTTTTGAGTGTTCTTTCCTTTTGCAAATTGTGGATCAGCATCTTTAATTGAAAGCTTAATCCGATCTCGTTCATCGATTCCTTTGATGAGAACAGGAACCGTCTGTCCAACTTGCAATACGTCGCTGACATTTGCGATTCGTTCCGGAGAAATTTCAGAAATATGCACAAGTCCTTCTGCGTGCTCACTTATTTTAACAAACGCACCGAATTCCGCGATCTTGATAACTGTTCCTGTGAATTTCTCTCCGACTTTGTATTCGTGTGTCATGCTTTCAATTTCGCTCACTGCTTGCTCGACACCTTCTTTGTTGCCACTTACATATACAGTGCCGTCGTCTTCAATATCAATCTCTGCTCCTGTTTTATCTTTGAGTGCGTTAATCGTTTTGCCTCCTCCACCAATCACCATGCCGATTTGATCTGGTTTTATCTTGATGGTTGCAATGCGTGGAGCGCGAGGTGAAAGATCTGCGCGTGGTGCAGCAATTTCTGATTCGATGACATCAAGTATGTGCAGGCGTGCCTTTTTCGCTGCATCAAAAGCTTCTGCAAGTACGGTAAGAGGAATGCCGGAAACTTTGACATCCATTTGTACAGCAGTTACACCTTCTCTGGTGCCAGCGACTTTAAAGTCCATGTCTCCATGATGATCTTCTGGACCTTGAATATCGGTGAGCACCTTATATGCCCCACTGTCATTCATCATGAGACCTGAGGCAA
>PCXL01000008.1 GCA_002787695.1 Candidatus Zambryskibacteria bacterium CG10_big_fil_rev_8_21_14_0_10_42_12
AAGTTTCAAGAGATGATTTTTCCAGAAGGCGTTTTATACGACTATTCGACATTTGGAACCACAAAAACAGCCCATATTTACAGGCTAAAACAGCTAATTGATACTCCAAATTCTACTATGGTGCCCCCGCGAGGAATCGAACCTCGAATAACGGCTTAGAAGTCCGCAGTTATATCCATTTAACTACAGGGGCAAGTGAGGATCATAATACAAAAGCTTGCTTTTGTATTATATCCGATCGCCGCCCATGCATGATATTTCATACAGGGGCTTTATAACGACTCATTTATACCATAAATAGTTGCTAAACGTAGATTTTTTTCGTATGCTGTCCTTGTTTTAGGGAACTTTGGGCGATTAGCTCAGTTGGTAGAGCAACCCGTTTACACCGGGAAGGTCGCAAGTTCGAGTCTTGCATCGCCCACACGAATAAAAACATCAGACATGACTGGTGTTTTTATTTCAAAAATTTATGGACACAATCAAAAAAGAAGTCGGACTCAAAATACCTGCATGGCTTATTGCAATAGTCGGTATACTTGCGGCCGCAGGCCTCTTTTTTGTTGTGTTATCTCTCGCTGCTTTACGAGCGGATGAATATACGTTGCCAAAGGGACTGTTTGCACAAACAGAGGATAATTTTGATTTTGGTCCACAACCTGTTCTCTCTGATCCAAACTATTTCAAGACGGTGCGAGACAAAATGCTCGAAGAGAAACTGAGTTTTATTGAAGCAGATCTTTCAGCTATGAAGGTGACATTGTATAAAAATGGAGAAAAAGAGATAGAAGTACCAATTGCCACAAAAGGTAGGGAAGGTTCGTGGTGGGAAACGCCAGCAGGCATATATAAAATCGAATATAAAGCAGAAAACCATTTTTCATCATTCGGTCATGTGTATCAGCCATATAGCCTGGCTTTTCAAGGAAACTTCTTTATTCATGGATGGCCATACTATCCGGATGGCACCGATGTTCCGCGTTCGTATTCTGGCGGATGTATTCGTCTAGAGACTGAAGATGCGGAAAAAATTTTTGCACTAGCGGAAAAAGACATGCCGGTGCTTGTATTTGAAGACGATTTTAAAGGAGATGAATTTTCATATGATGCACGTATTCCAGGTGTGACCGCGGATTCATATTTAGCGGTTGATTTGAGTAACAATTTTGCGTTTCTTTCCGAGGAAGCAGACAAAAAATTTTCTGTAGCTTCAATTACTAAACTCATGTCTGCGGTTGTAGCGACAGAATATATTAATATAGAAAAAGAGGTTGTGGCAGGTACCGACCTTGCATCAACATCAATTCCTCGTATTAAACCTGGCGAAGTCCACACCGTCTATTCATTGCTCTACCCACTGTTGCTCGAATCTTCAAATGAGGC
The DNA here is from genome assembly GCA_002787695.1 of Candidatus Zambryskibacteria bacterium CG10_big_fil_rev_8_21_14_0_10_42_12. Classification (GTDB taxonomy): domain Bacteria; phylum Patescibacteriota; class Minisyncoccia; order Phycocordibacterales; family 1-14-0-10-42-12; genus 1-14-0-10-42-12. The sequence goes on from PCXL01000008.1 coordinate 1,384, forward strand.
CGCAGAAGTTATTGCGGATTCAATCGGGGAGAGCTGGTTTGTTGATCGTATGAATACCAAAGCAGATGCTATCGGACTTACCGACACGCATTTTGCAGATGCCTCAGGTGAAAAGTCTGCCAATGTTTCTACTGCAGAAGACCTCTATCGTCTTGCAAAGTACCTCTATCACAATCGGAAATTTATCCTTTCTCTCTCGGTAGATAAACTGGGATTCAATGTGTATGGCGATTCATCATTTACTGGTCTTCAAAATCTCAATGATATTCCTGGACTCAGCGGATATATGATTGGTGCAAAAGTGGGGCAGAGTACTTCGGCAGGACAGACTATGTTGGCAGTCATGGAATTGCCACTTCAAGGAGAAATCCGTCCTGTTGCTATCGTGGTGTTGGGGTCAGAGGATAATAAACGAGATGTGAGATTGATTGCTGAGTATCTCCTCAGTCGATATTAAACATGAATATTTCTGTATTGTATGAAGATGATGACGTGTTGGTTCTTGATAAACCAGCGGGTCTATTGGTGCACGGTGATGGGAGAAGTGTGGAAGAAACACTCGTTGATTGGATTCACGAACAGTATCCCGACATTCAGGATGTTGGGGAAGATGCGCGTGTGGCAACAGGAGAGATCGTAAAGCGCCCTGGTATTGTGCATCGTATTGATCGTGACACCTCGGGCGTTATTATTGTATGCAAAACCGCTGAGAGTTTTGCGCACATGAAGCGACAGTTTCAAACGCGACAGGTAGAGAAACACTACAAAGCTTTTGTCTACGACAATATAAAAGAAGATGAAGGAGTTATCGATAAGCCAATCGGTAGAAGTCCAAAAGATTTTAGACAATGGTCCTCAGAAAATAATGCGCGCGGGGAATTGCGTGAAGCAGAAACGCGCTGGAAGAAGATTATTTCCACAAAAACCTGTGCTTTCTTAGAAGTCATACCTAAAACAGGCAGAACGCACCAGATTCGGGTACATTTAAAATATATAGAACATCCGATAGTTGCAGACCCGCTCTATGCGCCACAGAGGGCCAAGCTTCTGGGGTTTGAAAGGTTGGCTCTGCATGCCCATCAGATCTCATTTGAGACGGTTTCAGGTAAAAAGGTTTCTGTTGAGGCTCCGTATCCGAGAGACTTTGAGAAAGCTATTGAAACAATTGCCAAAGAAGAAACCCTGTGATACTCTATGTCGCGTTATGGCAGAAGTCTTCTCTCCAGTAAACATAAAAGAACGACAGGCGCTTGATGTCCGAGCGGGGGATACAGTTCGTGTGCACCAGAAGATTCAAGAAAAAGGTAAAACTCGCATTCAGATTTTTGAAGGACTCGTCCTTGCGGTAAAGCATGGCAAAGAAGCGGGTGGTACATTTACGGTTCGTCGTGTAGCAAGTGGAGTAGGAGTTGAGAAGATTTTCCCAATCTATTCTCCAATGATCGACAAGATCGAGATCGTAAAGCGATCAAAGGTTCGTCGCGCAAAGCTTTACCACATTCGTGACAAGGCCGCTAAAGATATCCGCCGCCAGATGAGAAATATCCGAGAGGTTCCAGATATGCCAGAGATTGAAGAAGAGGTACTTGCCTCAGAAGCTCCAGAAGTAACAGAAGCAGAAGTGGTAGAGGAAAAGCCGGACGAAACTCCTTCAGAAGAAACCTCAACAGAAGATAAAAAAGAAGAATAAAACAAACGCCCCTGGGCGTTTGTTTCGTATTGAAAGTTCAGAAAACTTTGAGTATAGTGATGTTGATGCGCAGGTGGCGGAATTTGGTAGACGCGCTGCCTTGAGGTGGCAGTGCCCGTTTAGGGCGTGGAGGTTCAAGTCCTCTCTTGCGCACAATAACAAAAACGCACTCCTTAGGAGTGCGTTTTTGTTATTTCTTTAGCATATACCACAGGGCGAGTGGTGCACCCCAGTTTGTCCATCGCTCAAAGAAATCCCAAATAGGATCTCCGCCAAATGGCCATCTTATGAGTGCGGTCCAAAGCCCCCAAAACGCCATCCAGAGTACGAGTGGTCGCATTGGTTTTATAAGCACCAGGAGTGCAAGTGCAACATCCATAATGCCCACAACCAACAGCATGGTGACTATGGTATCTGGATTGGTGATACCAAAAGTTTCAAAATATTTAAACCACCCCTCTTTTCCTTGGAGCGCGAATACACCGTGTCCGAGGAATTCTCCGGCAACTGCGATTCGAAGAATCCACATTATTTTATCGTTCATATGATTAGCTTAGTTTCTAATATACATTACTATGCATATATCATAGCTCCGTTTATAAAAAAATTTTGTATACCTGTGTATTTGTGTCAGTGATTCGCTTGCGGTATAAATAACACTCGGAGGTTTGCCGTGTTTGAGATCTTTAGTCCGCTGTACGCGGTTGCTGGTGACATGTACGATACGCTCTCGAACCCACGAGAATGGTTCTGGGGCATCGTTGAACTGTTGCGCGAAACGGTTGTTGCAACCAGTAGCGCCGTGCGGCAATTCGGTGGTCGGTTACTTTGACCACGCTTCGCAAATCAGGGCGCCAGTCTCGTTTGAGTCACTGGCGTCTTTCTCTTTATTGTCACAAACAGTGTTTTTACAAACTTGTCTTGTAACCTTAATTCATTATTGAGATAATAATGAATATGGCTATATCAAATTGTAAAAATTGTTCAAAAAATTTTTATGTTAAGCCTGCTCATCTTAAATCTGGCAAAGGTCTCTATTGTTCTCTTTCCTGTAAATACAAAGGAACTCGTACAGGTAAGCTGGTATCCTGCTCACAGTGTGGCGTATTGGTCTACAAAAAGAAAACAGAATTAAATCGCTCTAAAAGCAAAAAGTATTTTTGTTCAAAATCGTGTCAGTTTAAGTGGAGGAATAGAAACTTTATTGGCGAAAAACATACTAATTGGAAACATGGAAAATTTACATATAGGGGAATTTTAGAGAGGAGTAATGTGCCAAAAGTGTGTCGCTTATGTAAAACCACGGACAAGCGTGTTTTGGCGGTTCATCATATTGATCATAACCATGAAAATAATGTATTTGAAAATTTAGCGTGGCTTTGTCATAATTGCCACCACCTTGTCCATCACTATAAGCAGGAGAGGGCTAGGTTTATGGCGGTTGTGGTGTAATGGTAACACTACAGTTTGTGGCACTGTCGATCCGGGTTCAATTCCCGGCAATCGCCCAAGTTTAGGAATAAGAGACGACAAGGGGCCTAAGTTAGGAATAAATAACGTTGTATGCTTCAATAGAGTTTCTCTATGCAAACTTATTCTGCCACTAGGCGTTTCTGGATGTTCACGTACGCAAACACAGTTTTTGTTGTTCATTTTTTACTTGTGCTGATGAATGTTGTGGGCTGGATTTTCCCGGGACCAATTTTTTATGCGTATCTTACAACATGGTTTCTGGCTGTTGCGGTCGATATTCTTTTCGGTGTCTGTCCTCTTACACAGATGGAATTTAACATAAGGAAAAAGCTTGATCCTGAAGCCAAGTTTGAAAAGTCGTGCATGGTGCATTACATCCGTAAATGGCGCGGATTAGCTCCACGATCTCCCGAATCTGATGCACCGAAAACATGGAGACAAAAACATTCGATCGTCTTTATCATGGTGCCGCTCTTGGTCGTAAGTCTTATCTGGCAAACGCTCGTCTATGGGCGAGATATTTTTTATTTTGCGTAAATATACTGTTCGGGTATGATGTCGGGATGAATCCCGTTAGAGGCCGCGGTCACTAACGCGCATATAATAGTTATGAATATGTTTGTAGGTATTAGTACATATAACCAGCTTGTTGCTACCCATCGCGACCTGCCTCTAACGGGATGAAAAACCAGAAGCATATCGGACTGGATTTTGATGATGTGATTTTTGATATGTGCGGGTCTATTGTTGAGTATCACAATAAAAATTACGGGACAAATTTGACACGCGATGACATGGTTTCTTTTGAATTTTCCGATGTATGGAAATGTAGTATCCCAGAAACGCAACGGCGTGTGTGGGAATTTTTTGATTCTCCTGAACATCAGGTGAGCGAACCCGTGCCTGATGCAATAGAACATGTAAAAGAATTACTGGATAACTACAAAGTTACTATTGTCACCGCGCGTCCAGAAACACACATGGTACCGACAAAAAAATGGCTGGAGAACCATGTGCCGGAACTACTCCCATATATGCATTTTACAAATGGTTTTGGTGGCGGAGTAAAGAGAGAAAAAGGGGAAGTGTGTAAGGAGCTTGGTATCGATATTTTTGTCGAAGACGCACCAATTCATATAGAAAGTGTTTCAAAAACAGTGCCTCAGGTGTATCTCTTTGATATGCCGTGGAACAAAGCGCTTGTTGATCTGCCTAAAAATGTAGAACGGGTGCATTCATGGGCTGATTTGCGTGAGAAACTCCTGTAAAGTCAGATATTGACTTTAGTATAAAATAATGCTATTATATAATTAGGTACCCCTTACTAAAGGGGGAGGAGAAGCTTGACATGAGGATTCAGTTTTCGGCCATGATTCTGGCCATTTTTTCGTTCGTTTCGGTGTTGCCGGCCGAAGAGCAGCGGGTCATCGAGCCTACCTACATGGTTGGTTCTGGACTGACGAAGGACGGGCCGACGGCTCGCGATCTCGCGAACACCACTGCAAAGCTTTCGGCGGAGCGGAGGAGCCAGTTTCACTGCGTTCCGGAGTCGCTGCTGGTTTCCTACGTCGGGGAGGTCACATCCTTTACCGACGCGGACTGTGATGGTGTGGCGGAATACGTTCACACCATCTGGAGTCAGAGAGCGGGTCGATCACTCGAGTTCGGATACTTGGTCCAAGACCAAGACCGAACCATTCACTCGTCTACAACGAGAGGGTTGATCTCGATCGATCCAACCTACCAGAAAAACCAGCGACTCTTTGGGAAAGAGATCGAGGCGGCCATGATTCACACGAGCCAGAGCCTTTTCGATCCGAAGCGGACCGGGGATTTCTTTCTGATCGGCGGCGAAGGTCCGTTGATCGAGAAGGAGGTACTTGTCGAACAAGACGAGAAGGGCGAGGTTGTGCGAGAAATATTGGTGAATACAGCTGTCAATCCGTACCTGGGGTTTGGTCCCCAGAATTGTCTCGACTTCGCGTGGCACAAGCCAACGCAGAGCTTGCTCTGTATCGGTGAGTGGCAGGTGTACGACGACGAGGAGCCAGTCTCCGGACTCTGGGTCATCCCGAGAAAACTCAGTGGCCAGCTCGATTGGGAGCGCCCACGATTTTTCTGGTCCATCAGCGAGAACGTGAAATACGCGGGGCTCGCGGCGGACGAGACAGGGGTTTACCTGTTCATCGTTGCGACCGACCAGTCGGGTCCACTTGCAACCTCATGGCTGGTACACGTGACTCTGCAACGGAATGGTCACGAAGGGCCTTTCGGAGCGGCTTATCACGTGATCAGTCACGATCTGGCGGATCCGACGGTTCGACAACCGATCGCGATCGCCAAGGAGGGATTGCGGGTAGTGCTGGCGTCGTACTGGGGTAACCAGGTGACGCATGACATATACCATGTATCGAGGGACGGACAGAAGGTCAGACCGTTTGCGCTAGGTTTTGGCAAACCAGGCGGAATGGTCGTCCAAAAAATCCGTCCCGGCAAAGGCTAACCAACCAAATCCTGCTTTGGCAGGTAGGCGCGCTCGCGAGAGCGCGCCTTTTCATGTTTAAAAAAAGAATATTCTGTGAACAATTTTGATACCTGTGGACAACTTTATAGGACATTTCATTAAAAGAATGTGGAGATTCAAACCTTTCCTATAGGACACCTTTGACAGTGGGGATTATTTGAATCGCAAGAGCCATTCTTCATGAATTTGTTCATAATCGAGAGGTATAATTAGTCTCAGCGAACGGCAAGACTCTCGTGGGAAGTCTTGGCTATAGTTTTAGTGGTTCATCTCACTTTATACAAATTATCAACTAATTATTAGTATGTTTATGAATACAATTATTCAAAAAATAACCATGCGAAGTGCGATTGCTCTCGGAGCAGGACTCGCTTTGCTTGGTTCAATGCTTATCGCAATCCCTGCGTATGCAGAATCTCCAATAGGGTGTAGTGCCGACAATAGTGTTGTGAATATCTCATCAGATAAAATTGCTGCTGAAGAAGGCGAAACAATCACCTTTACTGTTGAGGCAGGTAATCCTACGTCTGTAAATGGATGCGATATCACAAATAGAACGATGACACTCACATTACCAGATGGTAGTACGGTACCATTTGGTCCAGTCAACTATCCAAATGGTACTGCAGTAGCAGTTGTGGGCAGTGCTCCATATATTGCAAATTCCGCAAATCTTTCTGGAGGTTTTTGGGTTGCAAATGTTACATGGGACGGAACATTGAAAGCTGTATCTGATCAACCCTCAACTGGTTCAAAAAATGCTGTAGTGAACGAAGTTGAAGATCTTGAAGTTTCAAAAACAGCCGTTCCTTCATTCGAACGACGAATCACGTGGACTATTGATAAGAGTGTAGATATTGACGAACACAATCTTTTGACAGGACAGAGTGGAGAATCAACATACACTGTTGCACTTGTAAAAAATGTTGAAGAAGCAGGATATAAAGTAGATGGTGTTATCACTATCCATAACCCAAATGATACAGAAAGTGCAACAATTGCATCTGTAGGCGATGTTATTTCTGGGTATGGAAATGCAGATACGGTAAATTGCGGTGTGACATTCCCACACGTTCTTGCGGCAGGAGGTACGCTTGAGTGTACATATTCATCATCTCTACCAGATGATACTACGCGTACAAACACTGCAACAGTAGTAACAAGTGGTTTCATTGACGGGGGATCTGGTGAAGCATCTGTCGATTTTACAGGTGTGAATCCAACATTGACAGGTTTTGAAACTGTTAATGTTACAGATACGGTGGAAGGTTCGCTCGGTTCATTCTCTGATTCTGGTAATGCAATGTATACACGTGAATTTATATGTGATGCCGATGAAGGAAATCATCCAAACACAGCTACGATTGTAGAAACACAACAAAGTGATGATGCGTTCGTTGACGTAATTTGTTCAACACCGTCAGTCACTGTTGAAAAAACAGGTGCAGAGCTGTCAAAGATTGGCGATGAAGCAACGTATACATTTCTAATCACAAACACAGGTGACACAACTTTGTATCTTGAAAGTATAGTGGATGACAAAATTGGTGACCTAACAAATTCAAGCAACTATGACAGTAGTACGTGTGGTGCAAGCTTGGCACCGGCAGGTAGTTGTACAATCATCTCAACTATTACTATCCCTGGTGATGCATCAGATCCATTTATTAACACCGTTGATGTGACATATGACACAGCTGAAGCGCTTGATGGATTTGAGGCAACGGCGTCAGATAATCATGAGACAGAACTATTTCAACCATCAGTTGAAATAGTAAAGTCTGGTCCTTCAGAAGCTGCAGTTGGTGATGAAATTACGTATAGCTTTACGATCAACAATACAAGCTCTTCTGACTCACCAGACCTACTTATTGACAGTATTGTCGATAATGTAATTGGTGATCTGTCAGCAGAAGCAAGTGGGGCAGGATGTGATACTCTCGCGCAGGGAAGTAGCTGTAACTTTAATGTGAATTATACGATTGACGCAGGGGACCCAAGTCCACTCGTAAATACGGTTGTGGTTCACTATCACCCAGCAGAGTTTCCGAACGATATTACAGATGACGATAGTCACACACTTAATATCATTCAGTTAGAATTTGCTGGATGTACGCCGGGATTCTGGAAAAACAATATTGAAGGGGTGTGGGAAACATATGCTCCAACAAATGAATTCATCAATGTGTTCGGCGTAAGTAGTTTCTCAATTGGAAAAGGTAAGAAAGGCGTACTAGATCCAAACTTGCTTGAGGCACTTAATGCAAATGGAGGAGGTATTGATGCACTTGCTCGTCATGCCGTAGCCGCACTCTTGAATGCTGCGCATGGAGACGTGGCATATCCATGGACAGAAGCACAGATTATTTCAGCAGTTCAGGCTGCATTTGCGAGCGAAGACTACGAATCTCTCAAGAATCAGCTTGCGGGATTCAATGAAGAAGGATGTAGCATTGACGCTCATGGAAATCCTATTACTGAGTAGGGAATCCTAAAACTCGTAAGAGTTGAAACAAACCGCGCGGTAATCCGCGCGGTTTGTTGTTGGTGGTATGATAGAGGAGGAAAGAGGAGGGAATGATCATGTCTATCATGAGTCCGGCACCTTGCCCATGTTATGCTGACCCGCCGTACGGTCACTGTAGCAATCCAATGGCGTGCCCGTACTATCGAGAAGTGGTGATGGAAGGGTTGCATCCCACACAACACATAATCCTGCGGGAAGTCGTTTAAATCATCCGTGAAGGAGACCGGTTGAAGGAGGAAAAGAAGTGAGCATATATATGGAGGACATATACTGTCCGCATACACCAGAGGAACGAGAGGGTGATGCGTGCGACTGTCCTGCTTGCAACATCTGCGGTATTAGGGTCGTTGAGGAACATCTCGACGAGCACGAGAAAGCGTGCAAGTTGCAGATAGAGGCATGTCGCAACGCGTGCCATAGAAATAGTGGCGCGAGATGCATGTTTAGGTGTTGCCCTCAGTGTGGTAGCCCAAAGAGTTCGATTCCTTTCACGAGAGCCGAGCTTTGCGAGGTTGGTCAACTGATGGGGCGGTGCATGCGAGGTCCAGAGAATGATTCGCCGGACATGCCGGCGGAACTTCTCTAATAGTGGCGTGCGTCGCTTGCGACGCACGCCACACTGCTATCTTTGTTTTGCGAATTTCTTGAACAACTCAATGACAATGAGATTGGTGATGCCGATCGCAATAACTCCAAGGAGCCATATTGGCGGAAGAGCAACGGTACCAAGAATGTTTTGCATAAACGGCATATAGACAGCAAGTGCCGTGGTAGAAAATCCGAGTAGAACACCACCAGTGAGCCACCAGTTGCCAAACGGATTGTAAGAAAGAATTGACCGCTCTAGATTTCGCATAGAGAATGCGAGGAAGAGAATATACGATGCGAACGCCGTGAAGGTAAAGGTGCGTACGAGGGTTTCATCAAAGCCCATGCGGAGCAAAACAATATAGGTTACAAACAAAACCATGCTCGAGAGGAGACCGCGCCACACGGTGAAGAGGCGTATTTTTTTATCAAAGAGATTTGTTTTTGGCGGATGCTTGCTGTGACCAAATGCATCTGATCGTTCAAAGGTAAACGCCATCGCGGGGAAAATATCTGCAAAGAATTTCACGAACAAAATTTGTAGTGCAGTGAGGGGAAGGGGGAGTGAAATAATGATCGATCCGCCGACGAGCATCAGTTCATCAAAAGAATCTGCCAACAGATAGGTGATCACGGAGCGCATTTTGCGGAGCACATTTCGTCCTTCAAAAATAGCCTCGACAATCGTTTCAAAATTGTTGTTGAGCACGATGAGGTCAGAGGAGGCATGAGCAACATCAGTCCCTGCACCCATAGCAACGCCGATGGCCGCGCGTTTTAGTGCGGGCGCATCGTTAACGCCGTCTCCGGTAACCGCTACAACTTCGCCTTGTTTGGTATAGAGTTCGACCAGGCGTAGTTTGTGCTCTGGTGTTACGCGAGCAAATACAGTTGCACGATCGAGCTTGAACAGTAATTCGGTGTCTGTCATGTCTTCGATATCAGCACCTGTAATAACAAGAGAATCTTTCTTCCAGAGTCCGATTTCTTGTGCAACCGCTTTTGCTGTCCCTGGGTGATCGCCCGTCACAATAACTGTTCTTACACCAGCTTCGCCAATTTCTTTTACTGCCGCAGGGACCGTTTCTCGTACTGGATCACGGAAACGAATGAGTCCTTGATATGTAAAATTGTTTTGCGTAACCAGATCACTCACTTTTGTATCATCTGCCACTACATGTGATACGACACCGAGTACACGTTCGCCATTTTCTGCATATGTCGTAATGTTCTGTTTGATATCAGCAACTACGGTTTGGTTGTCACTCACTTTTTCTAAGAGTACGTCCGGTGCACCGAGAAGGGACACAATTTTTTGGTTGTCATATGAAAAAACAACCGCAGAAAATTTGTAAGAAGAATCAAAAGGAAACATTTCGAGTACCTTCATCTGTTTAGAAATTTCAACAAGTCCTGGCTTGCTCTCAACCGCATGTGCGATGGCGCGTTCAACGGGGCGTCCGGACAACTCTTTGGTTTCCGGATTTTTTGCGATATCTATATTGAGTCCTGCTTCGAGTAACACATCATCTTCGGTTCCATGAAAAGCATCGACATGAACAAGTTTGAGGGAGGCTTCTGTGAGAGTCCCTGTTTTATCAGTGAGTATGAGAGTGGTTCCACCTAGTGTTTCGGTGGCAGACATTTTTCTTACGACACCTTGTTTCTTTGCAAGTGTTTCAGCACCAATGGCGAGCACAACAGACATGGCAATAGGCATGCTCTCTGGCACGGCAGAGACGATCACAGCAATTGCAAGCAGTAGAATTTCAGTAACAGGGAATCCAGCATAGAGACCGATACCAAAAATAAAAAGACCGAGCACAATCAGAATGAGAGAAATTATTTTTGCGAGACGAGAGACGGCTTGTTCGAGCGGGGTTCTGTCTTCCTCCGCGTTTTCTACAAGCTCTGCGATTTTACCGATCTCCGTATCTTCTCCGGTAGCCACGACAACACCTTCTGCTTCACCAACCGTAAGTATCGTACCGCCCCAAACCATGTTGGTACGGTCGCCAAGGGGTGTATCTTGTGCGATCTCACCGAGCTCCTTTTTTACAGCGAGTGATTCTCCGGTAAGAATAGCTTCGTCAGCCTCGACCCCTTTTGCTTTTATGAGACGTATGTCTGCAGGAATGCGGTTGCCTTGGCGAAGCAAAACCACATCGCCTGGCACAATTTCGTATGAATTTATATATGTAACAGAGCCGTTTCGGCGAACACGTGTTTTGTGAGTGATATATTTCTCAAGTTTTGCAATGGCGTTGTTTGCTTTGTATTCCTGAAAGAATCCTAAAAATATATTTACGAGAATTGCGACACCTACAAAGATCGCCTCAGTTGTTTTATCAAGAAAAAAAGATAATAAAAAAGCGATTACAAGAACGCCGACGAGTGGATTGAGTATTTGGTGGGCGAGGAGTTTAACAATACTGACTTTTGTACTTTGTCTGATAGAGTTTTTACCGTATTTTTTAAGACGTTTTTTAACATCTTCGTCAGTGAGTCCGTCTTCATTACTCTCGAGATTGTGAATGAGCGTATTAAGAGGCTCTGTCCAAGGAGCTTGCAACATATCTTTCATGATACTAGTATAACCGAATACGCTTTTCAGTAATCGGTACTTACTCACATATATATGAAGAATCTTTTTCAAGAATTTAAAACATTTGCACTTCGTGGCAATGTGATTGACCTAGCAGTCGGTGTGATTATCGGTGCGGCGTTTGGGAAAATCACGACATCCTTGGTGACAAATATTTTTACTCCGATTTTGAGTCTACTGACGGGTGGTGTAGATTTTACTAACCGTATCTGGACGTTGCGTGGACCAGAACTCAATGAGGTAGGGGACGTAGTGCGTGAAGGTGTGGTGATTAGTTATGGTCTGTTTATTCAGAGTATGATCGACTTTGTTATTATTGCATTTGCGATCTTCCTCTTTATCAAAGCAATAAATACGATGCAAAGGAAAGAAGAAGAGAAGCCTGGTCCTACAACAAAGCCCAAGGACATTGAACTTCTAGAAGAGATCAGGGATACATTGAAAGCTAAAAACTGATGTACATGAATCCCGTTAGAAACCGCGGTCGCTTGATATTACAGCAGAGTATGGATATGCTATCGAACATATTTAACAATATAACTATGCAGTGTCTTGGTTTAACGACCGCGACCTGTTTCTAACGGGATGAAAACAAACACTAAATTTATAATCGCTATTGCGTTACTCGTTGTTGCCGGGTTATTTTTCTGGGGTAAGCAGAATCAGTCAGTATCAATAATGTTTTGGAATGAGACGGGGATTGAATGTCTGTCAGACGGACACGTAAACCTAGCACAGCATATTCACCCGGCCATCAGTGTGACTATGGATGGAGAACCTGTTGCGATACCGGCAAATATCGGGGTGACAAGTACCTGTATGGCAGAAGTTCATACACACGATGCGTCTGGAGAGATACACATTGAAACAGTTGAGGCAGGAAAAGAGTTTGGCGTAGGTGATTTCTTTGTGGTTTGGGGTGAAGATTTTGCAAAGGAAGGATATCGTCGTTCTGTGACGGTAAACGGGGTAGAAGTTGATGTAGAGACATATACCATGAAAGATCATGATGAGATCATTGTTTCGTACATATCTGAGGGTATTGCAGATGTGGGTGTCGAAGTAAAAATATAAAACATAAAACGTGAGCGCGCCCGCACGGATGAAATCCGTGCGGGCGCTTCGCTAGTCTTTCCGATCCGCAAATTTGCAGAGTTGTCGGAGACTTTTCTGCGTCTCTTCACCAACCTCGCCATCAGCGCGCAGGCTGTCCGTTGCAAATCCTGAGCCGAGTAGTGCGAGTTGAATTACTCGGACAACACTCTTGCCCATTTCTTGGCCGTTTCTCTCACGGTCTTGCATGTACGCAAATGCGTCGAGCGCATCGGGATGATCGGGTGGTAGTCCGAGGACCGTCCAGATGGCCGCACGACATTCCCGAGCGTGATTGTATGGTGTGACAGCTTCGTTTCCTGCGGCTTTCTTTTTCGCCATCAGATCTCCTTGGGCTTATGGCTCCGCACAGACCTTATCATGAGTTTATGCAATTTTCCATATTGCGATTGACTCTCACATGTATACATAGTACACATATACTCGGATACACGAGAGTGTACTCATGCCAATAGTGAATCGGAGGAGGAATAGCAATGACAGTTCGTAGGCCGGCACCGCCAAGTCTGCTTGTTGCGTATAGAGATCTCGGCGTGCTCAAGATTCCGCCAGCCTATCAGCACGACATCCAGCTCGCTCGCTTTCGAGCGCAGTACCCGAAAGGGATCCAGTTCAATCCGTTGCTTACTGATGATAATTTTTCATCGTGTGGGCACATGCTGAGGCCGTGGGATAAGGTGCGCGTACGGGTTTTTCGCCTAGGTGACTCCGCACCCACGAATGTGGTGATCAAAGAGATGTCCACGGAGTCCGTGTTCGTGGGTGCACAGGGTTTGTCGCTTGTGTTCACTCACATGCAGGACAAACTGGAGAATGGCAGGCGATACGTCGCACCACTACCTCGAGCGCTCGCACTGAACGATGGAACAGCACTCAAGGTACCCTGCTTTAGGTTCGATTCGGAGCTTGGACATGAATTCCAGCTCGGATTCTACTACGCGCCATGGTTGCATACGAGCGACCTCATCTTGCAGTTTGAACGCGTATCATAGTCGCAGAACGCGTTCGTCACATCTGTGAGCCGTCGGTCATCCGACGGCTCCGTTTTTTTGAATAAGTAAATTTTTTGTGATTGATTTTTATAAAAACGAAGACCGCCCGAGTGTGGGGCGGTCTGTTTGGTTGGTTCGCGGATGCGTCGTTTTCGATGCGTCGATGTTGCGGATGTAGGTCCACAGACTGTTTTGTACATCTTCTGCTTCTTTGCGGGATAGGAAAACGCGAACAACAACACTCACGTGTGTTGTTTTGTGGGTGACAGGGTCCATCATCTTAAAGACGTCACATCTGATGAAGAATCGACGATTTCTCTCGATGTGTTCGTTGCATCGAGGGTTCTTGTTTTGAGGACCCTGAAAGCTGTCTATTGCCTCGGCAACAAACTCCTGTCCGACGACGGGTACCCAGCGATCTTGTGGATAACCCGAAATGTACATGAGTCCACCTGTGGCCATGCACAATAGTGCGATTGCAATTAGTGAGAGTAAGGTGCGTAGCACGATGTCGTCCTCCGACGGATATCTTAGCATGTCTCTTGTAAAACAAAAGCGCCCTCGTCATGGGGGACTGGGGCGCGGGGTGCAGTGCAGGCTGCGGACAGAATCGGTCAGATGAGCCTAGGCGGCCGGTGGAAGATCATTCTGTGATCCAATGATCTTGTCGATCATCAAGCCGATCTTTTCTGCACAAGGGATACCGTGAATCATGGCCTCAACCTCGGCGATTTCTGCAGGAGACTGCTCTCTGAGGAGTTCGCACATAAGCAGAGCCGTACCAACAGAAAAGGTATCCGTTTGTTTGATAGGTAGGGGAACAACAGTAGTATCAGGCATATGCCTTTTCACCTCTCTAGGGAGCATATTAAACACATGTATATAAAAAGTCAATATTATATAAAACAAAAGCGCCGCGTCTACGATGACGGGCGCCGGGCGAGACACGGTGAGTGTCTAAATATCAAGTTTGTCGGCGAGCTCTAGGAGTCGATGGTCTGGTTCGGCCCAGACTCTTTTGTCGCGAAGAGGTTTTACCTCTACGGCTATTGAAACATGCAAGCCTGCTCTCTCTAAGTCACGAAGTGTATTTCGGACCTCGCGAGATTGCCACAAGTGTTCGTTGATCCGTACCGTCAAGTCGCCAGCTCTTTTTTCCAGGGTTTCCGAAGGGTCGTTCATGTACTGCTCCATAAGAGAGGGTAACGAATATTAGATGAATTTGTCAAAAACAAGGTATTCGACCTGTGGGTAGGGTGAGTCCGTGCATAGGTTTCAGTTAGTTTTGGAGTCTTATTTGACAAACTCCCACCTATAAACTATTATTGTCTTACGCCCGTGAGGCGTTTTTTAATTGGTTGCAGTATCGTTATCGTGTATTCTATATACTAAGTACTAGTTACTAACTACTAATATCATGGGTATCATCAACTACATCAAGGAGACACAGGCAGAAGCACAAAAGGTTTCTTGGCCAACACGAAAGCAGACAACATGGCTCAGTGCTATTGTGATTATCGTTTCCATTTTGGTTGCGCTCTATCTCGGACTTTTCGACTTTATCTTTGCTCGACTACTCGGAGGATTCGTTTTATAAACTAATTTTATAGATAGGTTTTCTATTACCTGAAACCTATCTACCTAGTACCTACTTAATTATGGCTAAACAAAAACTTGCAGAACGCAATTGGTATGCGATACATACATACTCTGGTTACGAAAACGCAGTGATGAGAAATCTCAAACAGCGTGTGGAGTCTTTGGGTATGGAAGATAAAATTTTCAACGTGATCGTGCCAGCAGAGAAGAAAATCAAGGTGAAAGGCAACAAGCGCGTAGAAGAAGAAGAAAAGATATATCCGGGATATGTGCTCGTCGACATGATCGTAACTGATGATTCATGGTATGTAGTGCGCAACACACCTCGTGTGACAGGATTTGTTGGTTCAGGAGTGTATCCTGTACCACTTGAGAAAAAGGAGGTTGATTCTATCTTTAAGCGTATGCAAACCGATACGGTAAAACACAATATCGATATCACGAAAGACGAAACTGTCATCATTGTTGATGGTCCGTTTAAAGATCTGGAAGGAAAAGTTTCAGAAGTTGATGAATCACGCGGAAAAGTACGCGTATTGGTTTCAATGTTTGGTCGTGAGACACCAGTAGAACTCGATTTCTTGCAGATAAAGCGTATCTGATAAAACCTTGTAAATTAAGGAGGGAATGGTACTATGTGCCTGCCTCGTATAGTTTTAAATCTTAAAAATGGCTAAGAAAGTAATCAAAGTAGTAAAAATCCAGGCGATGGGTGGTGCTGCAACACCGGCTCCTCCTTTGGGGCCAGCACTCGGAGGTGCGGGTATCAACATTGGTGAATTCGTAAAGCAGTTCAACGATAGAACAGCAGAACGACGCGGTGAAGTGGTGCCAGCAGTGATCAATGTGTACGAAGATCGTACATTTGATTTCATCCTCAAGACTGCGCCAACGTCTCAGATGATTTTGAAGGCAATTGGTCAGAAAAGTGGATCCGGAAAGAATACCGTAAAGAAAGTGGGAACAATCAATAAAGCGCAGATCAAGGAAATTGCCGAATACAAAATGGCGGATCTCAATGCAGGATCTATCGAAGCAGCAATGAAAATTGTTGAAGGAACCTGTCGAAGCATGGGCGTGGACGTGAAATAGGTAACGTCCACGGGCCGGAGCGCGACGGCGCGAGGCGGGCCCGCGCAACTTTTCAGCAGAAAAGTATGTGTGGGTTGATGTGAAATAATCTATACAAAACCACACAACAAAAACTCCTCTTGGGGAGTTTTTGTTGTCTATAAGAAAGGCTAAGATAGCGATATGAACAAACAGGGGGCGCTACCGGACTCATATATTCAGAGACTTATCGCATCAGGACATATAAAAGGGGCTACATTTGACCATGTGCGTCCAGGGTCACTTGACTTAAGGCTTTCCGAAGAAGTGTACAAGGTTGAAAGTATTTTTCAGCCACGCCGAGGAGAAAAGGTGAGAGACGTACTTTCTCGCATTAAAGCGGAGCGACACGATCCTGCAAAACCAATTGCGAGAGATGCGATTTATCTTTGGCGACTCAATGAAATACTAGCGCTTCCGCAAAGTGTATATGCCTACTGTAATCCAAAGTCCTCCACGGGACGTCTTGATCTCCATGTGCGCCTCATTGCGGATGGAGTGCCACGTTATGATTCTGTCTGGCCAAAAGGTTTCCATGGAGAGCTGTGGGTTTCACTCATGACTAAATCGTTTCCAACCATTGTGTCGCCCGGAGATTCGCTTAACCAAATACGGTTTTTCAATGCGGATACGCGTATGAGTGATCTGGAACTCGAGATGGAGCACCATAAGAGTCCATTAATTTATCATCCAGATACACAAAAACCGATCGGGTTTGATGAGCTTGAAGGTCAGGATGGCGATGGTACGATATTGCTTTCAATCGACCTTGAGAGTTCTGTGGCTGGTTATGAGAGTATTACATCATCACATGTTGTCGAGCTTGCCCGCAGAGATCATGATAAGGACATTTTCTTTAAACAAGTGTATGCCGAAAAAGGAGCGCTGCGTTTGGAGCGAGACAAATTTTATATTCTTTCATCTTACGAATCTGTGGTGACGCCGCCTGATCTGGCCTGCGAAATGGTGCCGATGGATGAACGAAGTGGCGAGTTTCGTTCGCACTATGCTGGATTTATTGATCCGGGTTGGGGTTGGGGTAAGGAAGGTGAAGGGAAAGGGAGACAGCTCACCCTCGAGGTGCGTCCATTTGAAGATATTGTAGTGCGTCACAAACAACCGATTGCAAAAATTCGTTTTGAACGCCTCATTGAACCACCTGAAGTACTTTATGATCTTACTGATTCAAATTATATTGCCCAGCGTGGTCCAAAACTAGGAAAGTTTTTTGTGTAAAAGAAGCCGCACCTATAGGGTGCGGGTATCCTTACGGTAGACGACAAACCTGAGAGCAAATGGATTGTTCGTGTCGGCTTCCACGTTCGTCTCACTCTCTATGGCTAGCGACGCAAAATCCAAGGATGGAAAGAATGTGTCACCCTCAAATTCACCATCGATATGAGTGACGATAAATCGAGACACGAGAGGTAAACTCGCCTCATAGACCGCACGTCCTCCTATGATGATTGGTTCGAACTGGACGAGGTTAAGTGCAGTTTCGAGATCAGCAGCGATAACAACCCCTGCTATTTCATCTTGACTGCGCGAGAGTACAACATTTTCTCTGTGCGGTAGCGGCTTGCCGATGGACTCGAATGTTTTACGGCCCATAATTACGCTTTTGTTGAGCGTGTGTGATCGGAACCACTTCATGTCTGCCGGCAGACGAGGCCAAGGCAGAGCATTCTTGTTGCCAATTAGACCGTTACGGTCCATGGCGACGATGATGGACAGATTCTTCATACGGCCATTTCTGCCTTGATAGAGGGATCATGCTCGTAGTTTTGCAGCTTAACGAGCTTGTAGACATCGTTCGGCTCCTTAAGCTTCTTCGTGTCAAGATCGGCAAGGGAGCGTACTTCCGGATTAATCCAGATCGATGGCTTTTGTTTCGGCGTTCTTGAGAGCTGCTCGTCGACAGCATCGAAGTGATTGTGGTAGATATGCACATCACCCAATGTGAGGATGAGTTCATACGGTTCTTGATCGACGAGTTGGGCAACGAGATGTAGTAACAGCGCGTAGGATGCGATGTTGAACGGAACTCCTAGGAACATGTCACATGAGCGCTGGTACATGTGCAAGGAAAGTTTGTTGTTGGCCGAAAAGAACTGGAACATCATGTGGCATGGCGGGAGAGCCATTTTATCCAATTCACCAGGATTCCACGCCGTAACTATAAGACGGCGATCATGAGGATTCGTTTTGAGGCGTTCCACTACATCGGCCAGCTGGTCCATATGACTTCCGTCAGGTGCAATCCAATCTCGCCACTGCACCCCGTATACTCGCCCCAGATCTCCGTCGTACGCCGCTTTGGGTTTCCAGTAGGGTGCATTTGCATTATCTGTCCAGATATTGCAACCGAGACGCACAAGTTCGTTGTTGTCTGAACTGCCACCCATGAACCATAGCAATTCAGCAGCCATTGAGCGGAATGCGAGCTTCTTGGTTGTTACAGCGGGAAACCCGTCAGCCAAATTGAAGCGCAGCTGTTCTGCGAATAAGGCCCTGGTTCCTCCATTGCGGCCGTCTCGATCTATGCCGGTGTCTCTGATTTTCTTCAGTAGGTCAAGATAGTTTCTCATAAGGTACTCCTAAATTATATATTACTTTTTATATCTATGGACACAATTGATTTCAAGATTGGTTTGTGTGCTAAAATGCCGTTATGAAAGACAAAGCTATCGAATCTCTGATAAAAGCCGAGAGGGCACGGCAGAAAAAAGTTATCAACCTTATTGCATCTGAAAACTATGTTTCCAAGGATGTGCTAGACGCACTTGGTTCTGAACTTACCAATAAATATGCGGAAGGATATCCGGGCGCTCGATACTATGGTGGTAATGAAATAATGGATAAGGTGGAAAATCTTGCAAAAGAACGTGCACTCAAAGCATTTGGCCTCTCAAAAAACGGGTGGGCAGTGAATGTGCAACCACTCTCGGGAAGTCCGGCCAATGTTGCAGTGTACCTAGGACTCGTAAAACCGGGAGGAAAAATCATGGGTATGTCACTTGATCATGGGGGACACTTGACCCATGGACACAAAGTCTCTATTACCGGAAAAATGTGGCAACAGGTGCCGTATGGAGTTGATGAGAAGACTGAAAAAATAAATTACGAAGAGCTTAAGAAAAAAGCGGTCGCAGAAAAACCAGATATTATTGTCGCAGGATTTACAGCGTACCCCAGAAAAATTGAATGGAAAAAATTTAGAGAGATTGCAGATGCATGTGGAGCCTATCTCATGGTGGATATGTCGCATATCGGAGGGCTGGTTGCTGGTAAAGCGTATCCATCGCCATTTCCATATGCAGATATCGTGACAACAACAGTTCATAAAACACTGCGGGGACCTCGCGCTGCTATGATTTTTTCTAAAATTGACGAGAGAGATATTCCAAAGAAAATTGATAAAGCTGTATTTCCAGGGATGCAGGGTGGTCCGCATTTAAACCAAATTGCTGCAGTCGCGGTGACACTAAAGGAAGCAATGGAACCGTCTTTCAAAACATATGCCAAGCAAGTGATTAAAAATGCACAAACACTTGCGACAGAACTCAAGAAACGCGGCTGGAGAATAATTTCTGGAGGAACAGACTCACATTTGATACTGGTTGATACATGGATGGAAGGAAAAGGAATTGGTGGAAAGGAAGCAAGTGATAGGCTTGAGAAAGCGGGAATTATTGTAAACAAAAACACTATTCCGTTTGATAAGCGAAGTCCGGTTGACCCTTCGGGGATTCGCCTCGGCGCTGCTGCGGAAACGACGCGAGGAAAAACAGAAAAAGATTTTGTAAAAATTGCTGAGAAAATAGACAACATCTTGCGCGCATGAAAAAAGGAAAACTGATTGTACTAGACGGCACGGATGGATCGGGTAAGGCGACACAAGTTGCACTGCTTAAAAAGCGACTGCAAAAAAACGGGGTCAAAGTAAAAACAATCGATTTTCCTCAGTATAAAAACAATTTCTTTGGGAAGCTTATTGGTGAGTGTTTGGCAGGAAAGAGGGGTGATTTTATAAAAGTTGATTCTCGTATTGCATCTACTCTGTATGCTGCAGACAGATGGGAAACGAGTCGAAAAATTTATAGCTGGTTAGAGCAGGGGTATGTTGTTATCGCTGATAGGTATGTAAGTTCAAATCAAATTCACCAAGGCGGTAAAATTAGAAACAACAAAGAAAGACGAGAATTTCTAAAATGGTTAGATGATTTAGAGTTTAAGGTTTTTAAAATACCACGACCCGACTTGCTTCTATATCTTCATTTACCGGTTAAACTAAGTTTTGAATTATTACAGAAAAAATCTCTTACCAAAAAGAAACATTATTTAGAAGGAAAAAAAGATTTAGCAGAAAGTGATGTGAAGCATTTGGAGGATAGTCGTAAAAGTGCACTGAAATTAGTGAAAGAAAGTAATCAATGGGCGCAAATTGAGTGTTCAGAAAAAGGGCACATCCTTTCTCGCGAAGAAATTAACGATAGAATATTTGATGTATTGCATAAGAAACTTGGTTTGAAGAAATAATAATATGCAAATCAAAATTAAAAAATTACATCCTGAGGCAACATTGCCCACGTATGGGCGTGCAGGAGATGCGGGGATGGATTTGTATGCAGTGGAAGAGGCAAGGGTTGTGCCTGGTGAGACGGCGCATATTAAAACAGGATTATCATTTGAATTGCCTGAAGGATATGCGGGTCTTGTGTGGGATAAGAGTGGTCTATCGTTTAAACATGGAATTAAAGTAATCGGGGGAGTGCTCGACTCAAATTATCGTGGAGAATTGATTCTCGGTGTGATTAACTTGGGAAAGGAAGCATACACATTTGAAAAAGGTCACAAGGTTTCTCAAATGCTTATCCAAAAAATAGAACGAGCTGAGTTTATTGAGGCGGATGAGCTTTCTGATACTGTGCGTGGAGAACAAGGGTTTGGAAGCTCTGGGAAGTGATTTTTTATGGAAAAAGGGAATATCAATGAAAAAATTGCGCTCGTTGGTGGTGGCAGCGGTGTCTATCAGATAGCGCGTGCTCTTAAATTTATTCGTCCGAATATTGTGACAGTGCAAACCGTGTTTGATAGTGGAGGACATTCCGGCGCTTTGCGGGATGAGCGTGGCATGTTGCCACCCGGAGATATACGTCGTGCCATTTTGGCTTTGGCGGATGAGCATGTCGAGCGTAATTTGCGTAAAATCCTTTCGTATCGATTTCCGGCTAAAAACGGTTCGTCACTTGATGATGTGAATATGGGCAATCTGTTACTCACGGCACTTACTGAAATTACTGGCACATTGCCGCAGGCGATAAACGAAATGTGTATGTGGTATGGAGTGAAAGGGAAAGTGCTGCCGGTCTCGCTCGATGATGCGCATATAAAAGTACAACTTTCCGATGGTTCATTTATATTGGGGGAAAAATATATTGATACGAGATCAATTAATGATGATCGGACGATTGTTGGCGTGAGTCTAGAACCTGATGCTCATTTATATGTTGAAGTCTACGACGAGCTCCTAACGGCAGACAAAATCGTGTTGTGTCCTGGAGACTTGTATACATCTTTGCTCCCAAATCTAATCGTGAAAGGATTTGCAGATGCACTTAAAGAGAGTCGAGGTGAACTTATGTATGTAACAAATATTATGACTAAGAAATCTGAAACAGGAGGATTTACTGCGAATGATTTTGTAAAAACAGTAGAGAAATATCTGGATGGAAAGAAAATCGATACAGTGATTGTAAATGACTCCGAAATTTCGAAAGACATTTTGGATTCCTATAAAGAGCAAAAATCTGAACCTGTTTCTATAAATGGCGATCTTGCAAAACTTGTGAAGCGCGTGATAAGGGCAGATCTTGTAGATATTGGTGGAGGCATCGTGCGTCACAATGATAGAACAGCATCACTAATCGCGGAGTTATAGGTCGTGTAAACTTGTGCTATTATCCCTCTCATGCAGGACGCAATCAAACAGTGGGTTAAGGAAATACTTGGTACAGATGCAGATTTTGCCGTGGAGTATCCGGCCGTTTTGGAGCACGGAGATTATGCAGTCAATATCGCAATGGTTGAAGCGAAGAAAGAGGGA
The DNA here is from genome assembly GCA_002787695.1 of Candidatus Zambryskibacteria bacterium CG10_big_fil_rev_8_21_14_0_10_42_12. Classification (GTDB taxonomy): domain Bacteria; phylum Patescibacteriota; class Minisyncoccia; order Phycocordibacterales; family 1-14-0-10-42-12; genus 1-14-0-10-42-12. The sequence goes on from PCXL01000008.1 coordinate 23,711, forward strand.
AAAAATACACGAGAACTTGCAGAAAGTTACAAAGAAAAACTTGATGCAAATCTTTTGCCAGACATAGAAAAGATAGAGGTTGCTGGGCCAGGTTTTATAAATATTTTTTTGAAAAAAGAATTTTTTGGTAAAACAGTTGGTGAGATTTTAGAGAAGAGAGGGGAGTACGGAAAAAATAAAACACTCAATAAAAAAATAAGTTACGAATACACTAATACAAATGTTTTAAAACCGATGCATATCGGACACCTCATGGGCAATGTGATTGGTGAGTCGCTTTCAAGAATTGCTGAATGGAATGGGGCAGATGTATTGCGTAATACATATCAAGGTGATGTGGGGCTTCATATTGCTAAAACGATTTGGGGTCTACAACAGTTGGAAGGCATTAAAGATTCAGGTAACTTGTCTGCAGATGTAACGTATGTTGGGGAAGCCTACGCAAAAGGTGCGGCAGCTTATGAAGATGATGAATTGGCACAAGCAGAGATAAAAGAAATAAATAAAAAAGTGTATGACGGCACCGACACCGAGATTGAAAAATTAAAAGATTGGGCGAAAGATGTAAGCCTCCGTCATTTCAGAGAGCTGTATAAGATTCTTGGAACCACTTTTGATGATGAAATGTTTGAAAGTGAGGTGGCAGAAGATGCGCTTACGATTGTTAATGAATACAAAGAAAAAGGAATATTTGAAGAAAGTGATGACGCGATAGTTTTCAATGGCAAGAAATATGATGAGGCACTGCATACACGCGTGTTTGTAACGTCACAAGGCGTACCAACATATGAAGCAAAAGATATTGCGCACGCATTACGCAAATACAAAAAGTATCATTTTGATGAGTCGCTTATTATTACAGCCAACGAACAGGATGAATATTTTAAGGTGGTGCTGACGGCACTTGCGCATATTAATCCAGAGATAGCAGAGAAAACAACGCATATTTCGCACGGCATGCTCAAACTCACAACCGGGAAAATGTCTTCGCGAACAGGCAATATCATCACGGGCGAAGCATTGCTCGAACAATCTTTTGCGGGAGTACAAGAAAAAATTCAGGAAGAAAAAGAGGGTTTGGTGAGTACAGATGATGTGCAAAATATTGGAGTCGCTGCTATTAAATACACAATACTAAAGCAGGCACCGGGTCGAGATATTATCTTTGATTTTGAAAAATCACTTTCATTTGAAGGAGATTCGGGACCATATTTGCAATATACAGCGGTTCGGACAAAAGCAATCAAAGAGAAAGCAAAGACAGAAGGAGTTTCTCATAATGTAGAAAGATCAGAGAGTTTTGGTGCGCAGACTATTGAGAGGATGTTGCACAGATTTCCTGAAGTTGTAAAACGTGCTCATACAGAACTCGCGCCACAAGCAATCACTACGTATCTCATAGAACTTGCAAGTGCCTTCAATACATTTTATGGTGCGGAAAAAATTGTAGACAAAGACGATGTAAATTCTCCTTATAAACTTGCACTCACAGAAGCGGTGGGGCAGGTGGTACGAAACGGGCTATATCTCCTAGGAATTAAAACTCCGGAGAAAATGTAGTCAAAATGTTATAATAGTGTCAGGAGGGAACCTTTATGCACGCACTCATGCGCTATCATAATGGTTTCGTACTTGTACAGCTGAGCAATAGCGGTTTGGCCATCTACTTGTTTGATGAGGATGGATGGTTGACCAGCCTGCTCATTCTGGGAGTCGCAGATCAATGAGGGCGAGGCTATGTACCTCGCCCCAATTTGTATCTATTTTTTTGGATTAGTGTACTCGAGAAGGAGTAATGTGGTAATCTCTTGTGCAGAGGAACTTGCCGTGACAACACGTACACTAAACCCAGCGGCTGAAGAATTAAGGAGACAAATCGCCGAACGCGTCGAAAAGTTGAGAGCTATTCAAACAGAGTGCAAACATGAAAGCATGCAGTACTCGGGCGATGATGTTCATGATCCGGGAATATGTCTCGATTGTGGTCTCGGGGCTTGAACGTTCTTGGACTTGGATTCTGAAGCGGTGCTCTAAAGGCGCCGCTTTTTGAATAAAGGCATTTTTACTGCTATATTTTCACCTATGGATGGAGAAGCCTACAAATCTGATATAGCAAAAAGAGAGGAGGGAATACTCAATTTTTGGAAAGAGAACAACATTTTCACAAAAAGCCTAGAGAAAGAATCTCCAAAAGGGGAGTTTGTTTTCTATGATGGACCTCCATTTGCAACAGGACTTCCTCATTATGGTCACTTATTACCGGGCACGATCAAAGATGTGATTCCACGATACAAAACCATGCGGGGGTACCATGTCTCGCGCAGGTGGGGTTGGGATTGTCACGGACTTCCGGTAGAAAACTTGATTGAAAAAGAACTTGGGCTCGAAACAAAAAAGGATATTGAAGTCTATGGTGTAGAAAAATTTAACGAAGCGGCACGTGATTCAGTTTTGCGTTATGCAGATGATTGGCGAGAGATTATTCCACGATCGGGTAGATGGGTTGATATGGATAATGACTACAAGACCATGGAAGCTTCGTATACCGAAAGTGTCTGGTGGGCATTTAAGAATTTGTACGATAAAGGACTGGTATACGAAGGATTCAAGTCTATGCATATTTGTCCGCGATGTGAGACGACGCTTTCAAACTTTGAAGTGAATCAAGGATACAAAGATGTTACTGATATTTCGGTGTATGTGAAATTTAAGCTTATTGGTGAACCGGATACATATTTGCTTGCATGGACAACTACGCCTTGGACATTGCCCGGCAATGTTGCTCTCGCAGTTGGAGAGGATATTGATTATGTTGAGATTGAAAAGAAAGATATGGGTGAGGGTAAGCTCATAAAATTTATTTGTGCAAAGGAGCGGCTCGCACCTCTTTTTGGGAGTGACGATTTTGAAATTCTGAGAACGATAAAGGGTAAAGATCTTATCGGTAAATCATACGAACCACTTTTTGATTACTATGCAAAAGATGAGTCACTTAAAAATAGGGAGAATGGTTGGAAAGTATACGGAGCAGATTTTGTAACCACAGAAGATGGTACAGGCATCGTGCATATCGCCCCCGCATTTGGAACGGATGACATGGAGCTTGGTAAAGAATACGATTTACCATTTGTGCAACATGTCACCATGGATGGACACATGAAGCCGGAAGTGGCTGATTTTGCCGGAATGATGGTGAAGCCGAAGAGTGAAGATGAAAAAGAGAGGCTCTCTACAGATATTGCGGTACTTAGAGTGCTTCAAGAAAATGGTGCCTTTTTTGATAAAGAAAAAATCACGCACTCGTATCCGCATTGTTGGCGCTGTGATACACCGCTTTTAAACTATGCAGCAAGTTCTTGGTTCATTGAGGTTTCTAAAGTACGTGAGAAACTAGTCAAACTTAATAACGGAGTTTCGTGGGTTCCAGAAAGCATTGGAGAAAATCGTTTTGGAAACTGGCTTTCGGAAGCAAAAGACTGGTCTATTTCACGAGGGCGTTTTTGGGGTGCACCACTTCCAGTATGGAAGTGTGCATCGTGCAATAAGGTAGAGGTACTTGAGAGTATTGATGATCTCAAAAAGCACACAAAAACAAAAAATACATACTATGTGATGCGACATGGTGAGTCCGATCACAATGTCGGAAACTTTATCAGTACTGATCCGAACAATAATTCGCATTTGACTGATGTAGGCAGGGAGCAGGTTCTAAAAACTGCAGAAAATTTGAAAAAAGTTGGTATCACCAAAATCATTACATCACCATTTGCGCGCACAAAAGAAACGACAGAGTTAGTCGCAGGTATTCTTGGTATTTCAAAAGACAATATCATTCACGATGAGCGAGTCGGAGAACTCAAGGTGGGGGATGTATACGAGGGTAAAACGATTGATGAATATCATGAGTTTTTCACGAGTGTGAAAGACAGATTCATGAGAGCGCCAGAAGGTGGCGAGACTCTCACTGACCTCGTGAGACGCGTTGGTGAATTTCTATACTCACTTGAATCAACATATGAAGGTGAAAACATTCTGATCATAAGTCATGAAGCAACAATCAATACGATGCATATGGTGACAGACGCAAAGAGTATTGATGATGCGGTTTCTATAAAACTAGACGATCATGAGAATCCAAAAACAGCCGAAGCAAAAGAATTAGGATTTTGGAATGCGCCACATAATAAAAACTATTGGATTGATCTTCATAGGCCCTATATTGATGAAGTAGAGGTATATTGTGATTGTGGAGAAAAAATGAGCCGTATTCCGGAAGTTTTTGACACGTGGTTTGACTCCGGCTCCATGCCGTATGCACAAAACAACTATCCTTTTAAGCATAAAGAAGCATTTGAAAACAAAGAGCTGTTTCCGGCTGATTTTATTGCAGAAGGATTAGACCAAACGCGTGGATGGTTTTATACGCTCTTGGTGCTTAACGGGTTGCTTTTTGATGAATCTCCATACAAACATGTAGTTGTAAATGGATTGGTGCTTGCAGAAGATGGCAAGAAAATGAGTAAGCGTCTCAAAAACTATCCGGAACTTTCAGTAGTTTTTGATAAGTATGGTGCCGATGCGCTCCGCTACTATTTGATGTCATCTCCTGCGGTTCGTGCTGAAGATGTCGCTCTTTCCGAAAAGGGTATTGATGAAGTGGCAAAGAAAAATATCGGACGCTTGGTAAACGTACTTTCGTTTTATGAAATGTATCAAGGTGAAGTTAGTGATATGAGTGATGTGGTAAAAGGTGAGTATGTGCTTGATAGGTGGATTCTTGTACGACTGTTTGAAACCAGAAATGAAGTGACAACATCGCTTGATGCATATGAGATAGACCGTGCCACACGACCGCTCGCTGTTTTTATTGACGATCTTTCAACATGGTACCTCAGACGATCACGTGATCGGTTTAAATCAGGAAATGAGACAGATGAAATACAGGTGCGTACGACACTGCGGTATGTACTCCGGGAGTTTGCAAAGCTCGTGGCACCTTTTATGCCGTTTATTGCTGAACATATATATATAAGAGTGAAGCTCGATACAGATGCAGAAAGTGTTCATTTGGTAGAGTGGCCGGAAGAAGCTCGGGTAGACCAAGATCTTTTAGGTAATATGGAGCGCACGCGCGCCATAGTGTCTCTTGCACTTGAAGCACGGGCGAAAGCTAATATCAAAGTACGTCAGCCGCTTGCATCGCTCGCAATTCCGGAGGCGCTTCATGATGATTTGCTAGAGCTCATCAAAGACGAAGTAAATGTCAAAGTAATTGAGACTGGTACGAAAGAACTCTCGCTCGATACACATATTACGGATGAACTCAAAAAAGAGGGAAGGATGCGCGACATTGTCCGCCTCATTCAAGACGAACGCAAGAAAAATAATTTTGTACCGAGCGATATGGTGGATGCAACATTTGATGCGAGTGATGAACTTAAGGAAATTATTGAAGAATTTAGCAAAGTCATTAAAAAAGAAACCGGCCTCAAAGATATCGAATTCAAAGAATTATCGGGCGAAAAACGAAAAATTGATGATCTGGAGATAGGGATTGTGCTTAAAAAATAATATGTATCACACCTATTCAACAGACGCTATCGTGCTTGAAAGTAAAGCAATGGGAGACTCGAGTCGGCTCTTGTGGCTCTTTACCAAAGACTTTGGTCTTATTTTGGCAGATGTTAAAAGTGCGCGTGGACATCTTTCAAAACTGCGTCCTTCAATCCAAACATATTCGTATGGTCTATTTACACTTGTGCGCGGCAAACGCGGATGGAAGGTGATCAATGTTATTGGAAAAGGAAATCATTATTATGAACTTCGTTCGACACGTAGTGATGCAATAGAAGCACTTGCGCGCACGAGTCATGTGATGAGAAAACTTATTGGTCTTGATGATGTGGTCCACGAGGATGTATTTTCGTTATTGTCCCAAGGTATTGAACAAATGAAATGTAGTAATGCTACTGAATCATGCGTTATTGAGTCTGTGATGGTATGTCGCATGCTCGGGAGGCTCGGCTACATGACACATGAAGGTTTGCCACAATTGCTCGTAAGCCCGTACCTCAATTTCTCAGAAGAGCTTTTGGCTGCTGCAGTGCCTATGCGAGCGGCGCTCAATAGGCGTATTAATGCATCTCTAAAACAAACTGGTTTGTTATAACAGAAGCAGGCTTACTTCTCGTCATGTGCGCGCGTGTTATAATTTTTCAATATGGATCAAGATCCTAAAGATAGGATAGAAAAAATAAAATCAAAGCTATATTCTCGCAACTATAATCCGAGTCATGTCGGTAAGCGAACAGGATTTGAGCAGAGTGAGACACGTGGTGCGACAGATTGGCAGTCAGGCAATAAAATTCCAGAACTTCTTGCGCAAAGTGCGGAGAACGGCAGTACATCAGTGTGGCCAAAACGTATCTTCGCCAGTTCTTTGATTTTTTTTGTGATTGCTGCCGGTATCGCGATTTACATGTTCCTCGGAGGACTCAATGCGGTATCTACAAAAAATGTTGACATTGAAGTTGGTGGCCCGATCTCTATAGCGGCAGGTGAGCCGAATGAGTTTGAGATTTCAATAAAAAATAGTAACAACGTTGCGCTTGAAAATGTACATCTGCTTGTCATATATCCCGAAGGGGCACGTGACACAAACACAAAAGCTCCGCTGACATCAAGAGAGCGTATTCCGCTTGAAAACATTCCATCTGGGCGTCTTTTGAGACAACCGCTCTCATTTATCGCTTATGGCGAAAAAGACAGCGTGCAGTCTTTGAAATTGGCTCTTGAGTATACGGTTACCGGATCAAACGCAACTTTTGTGAAGGAAAAAATCCATGAGGTGACTATTTCTTCAGCTCCACTCATTGTTGATGTGAGCTATCCGAGCGAGGTTTCCTCTGGGCAATTATTCCAGTTCAAGATTGACGTTTCTTCAAATACTACGGCAGACATGGAGAATGTTGTGTTACGTGTTGAATCGCCATTTGGATTTACGATAGAAAGTGCGCAACCTGAAATGATATCTCAAAATGTGTGGAATATCGGCGCTCTTAAACCAGCTGAAAAGAAAACAATTTTACTCTCTGGTCGTCTGCAAGGACAGGACAATGATGAACGTTCATTCCGATTTTATGTAGGTACAGCTACGGCAGACGGGCAAGATATTGAGACTGAGATCTTTTCACTCATTGAAACACTCGCCATCAAACGATCATTTATTACATTGCAAAGTACTATCAATGGCAATCGGGGCGAAGAGATCGTGCTTTCTGGTGGACGATTCAATAACGCGACTATTAGATGGCAAAATGCGACTGGAGATAAACTGAGTGATTTGGTTATAGAAGCACGTATTGCGGGGGCACCACTTGATAGAAGTAGTATCAGTGTAACAAATGGATTCTATCAGTCAGTGAGAGATACAATCGTGTGGGATAAATCAACATTACCTGCTCTTGGAACAATTGATGTGGGTGAAGAAGGGGAGTTGAGGTTTAATTTTGATACGAAAGCAGGTGCATTTAATGAGAGTGAGGGTGTGATAGATATAATCCTCACAGCGCGAGCATCACGTGCTACGGCAAGTGGGCGAGAGACTGTCGCGTCTGAAGCCACACAAAAAATTCGTCTTGCTGCAAACTTAGGCCTTTCGGGACGGGCTGTATATTCAGTGGGGCCTTTCGAAAATACGGGACCTATTCCACCGCGAGCAGAACAAAGTACAACGTATACCATTTTACTCTCTACAACAGCATCATTTGGTGATGTTACGGGCGTGGTTGCGAGAGCAAAGTTGCCACCATCTGTTGAATGGCTCGGTGTAGTGAGTCCAACGAGTGAGTCGGTAAAGTTTGATCAGGGCAGTCGTGTGCTTACTTGGAATCTGGGTACTGTTCGGGAAGGTACAGGAACCACACGATCCGCGAGAGAACTCGCGTTCCAAGTGCGTATCACCCCAAGTGTAAACCAAGTTGGGCGACCTGGGGTATTGGTTGACGAGGTTGAGATTCTTGGGCAAGATAGCCGTGCAGGAACCAGCCTGATTGATCAGGTAGGACAGATTACCACCAGTATCTCAACTGATCCACAATATAATCAAACGGACGGTCTCATAACCCAATAACGATATGTTCCCGTTAGAAACCGCGGTCGCTCATCTGGTAGACAAACAAAACAATATGTTTAATATGATTAACAATATAATAACACAGCGTTTCGGTCTTATATTTATGACCGCGACCTGTTTCTAACGCGATGTCACAAGAAGGAAATGTCACAATGGAAAAAATCGTATCTCTCTGTAAGCGTCGCGGTTTCGTGTTTCAAGGCTCTGAAATCTATGGAGGACTTCGTGGTACGTGGGACCTCGGACCACTCGGAGTTTTGCTCAATAACAATATAAAACGAGAGTGGTGGAAGATGTTTGTTGAAAGTAGAGAAGATATGTATGGGCTCGATGCTGCCATTTTAATGAATGAAAAAGTATGGGAGGCTTCAGGGCACACAGGTGCAGGTTTTTCAGATCCACTTGTAGAATGTGAAAAATGCAAAAGACGATTTCGTGCTGATCACCTTGAAAATAAGGAAGTGTGTTCTGAGTGTGGAGGCAAACTGGGCGAAGAACGAGATTTTAATTTAATGTTTGAAACAAAGGTTGGGGCCCAAGGAGATGTAAAAAGTTATTTGCGTCCGGAAACTGCACAAGGTATTTTTGTAAACTTTAAAAACGTTGTTGACTCAATGTCGCCTAAAATACCGTTTGGTATTGCCCAAATTGGCAAGGCTTTTCGTAATGAGATCGCACCGCGTGAGTTTCTTTTTCGCGTTCGTGAATTTGAACAAATGGAGATTGAGTATTTTGTAAAAGAAGAAGATTGGAAGGAAAAATTTGAAGCATTACGGGCAGATATTCAAAAATGGCATGCACATATCGGCTTATCATCTGAAAACATAAAAGAACATGAAGTTCCTGAAAATGATTTAGCTCACTATAGTAAGCGAACAATTGATTTTGAATACAACTATCCTGGCAAAGGTTTTGATGAGCTTGCAGGGTTTGCATACAGAACTGATCATGATTTGAAAAACCATATGGAAGCGAGCGGTGTTTCGCTCGAGTATGTAGAACCGGACGGCAATAAGTTTATTCCGCATGTTCTCGAGCCTTCCTTTGGTGTTGGCCGTGCGTTTACTGCTGTGCTAGCTGAGGCATATACCGAAGATGAGATGGGAGGAGAAACGAGAACGTTGCTCAGGTTGCCGGCATATCTTGCACCCTATCGTGTTGCTGTATCGCCACTTCTCAAAAATAAACCAGAACTTGTAGAAAAAGCACGAAATGCATTCTCTGACCTTAAAAAGGAATTTGGCAATGTTGCATGGGATGATAATGGAAATATCGGTAAACGTTATAGGAGACAAGATGAAATTGGTACACCGTACTGTGTCACCATTGATTTTGATACAATAGAGAAAGATGACACGGTGACAGTTCGCGATAGAGATACAGGCGAGCAGGTGCGCGTAGCAGTAGGTGACCTCGTAAACTATTTCCGTGAGAAGTTTAATAGCTAATTCTCACGTGTATGACAAATAAAAAAACTCCCATTGCCCTCATATCGGGAATTGTACTTATCGCTATATTAATTATTGCGTTTCTTTCTTATAAAGAAGCGAATCTACCTGAAGAACCGAGAGAGGAGCCAGCTATCACTGAAGAGAAGAATGACAAAGTAGAAATTGTTTCAATTGAAGAAAATACTGATGCGCTTGCGATTGATGTTGAGTATCCGACAGTTGGTAGTCCGATGATTGATAATGATTTGCGCATGTTTATAGAAGATCAGATCGCGGAATTTAAGAATAATACGGGTGGTTTTGCGATTCCTGGAAGACAAAATATTCTGACTATTAAGGTGCTTGATGTATATCGTGACGACGAGACCGTGAGTGTAAAGTTTTCCGTATACACAGATACAGGCGGAGCTCATGGACTCGGTATTATTGTGGGCAAAAATTACAATCGCACTACTGGAACTGAACTTTTTGTAGATGATGCACTTAGTATGATGAGGGAGACATTGTGGAGTTTGTCAGAAAAGACACTTACACATTTTCGAGATGAGATGGGTGAAGTCTTGTTTGAAGACGGACTATCTCCACAAACAGAAAATTTTAAGAATTTCACGATTAGTGAGCAGTATATTACATTCTATTTTGCACCATACCAGATCGCCGCATACGCACTTGGGCCACAAGAATTTACTGTGGAACGTATAGACGAGTAACAATACACACGCTCTTAAAGTGAGTAGTGGTATTATATAAGAGACATGGGAGCCCACGAAAAGGAACCACATACATTTATTCATATAAGTGCAGCAAGCGTTGTTAAGGCAATTTTAATCATTGTTTTCTTTATTGCACTCTATGTACTTCGCGACATTGCCCTTGTCTTACTTACGAGTATTGTTGTCGCATCTTCCATTGAACCGGGTGCACAGTGGTTTATTGCGAGAAGGGTACCAAGAGTGCTCGGGGTGCTCACTATTTACCTTGGTACCGCATTATTGCTTTCGGGGACGTTTTACTTTCTTTTCCTACCATTTTTAAACGAAACAACCTCGTTCTTGTCTGAATTGCCAAGCACAGCAAGTCAGGTCTCACTTTGGAATCCGCTTCAAGAGGGGGGCGAGGGTATTGCTGCCACATTTGCTCCAGGACTTTCAATAGGTGATGTGGTAGGCAAATTACAAAGCACGCTTGTAAATCTCGGTGGTGGCGGATTCTTGAGTGCTGCGAGTGCCATTTCCGGTGGCGTACTGAGCCTTCTGTTAATTATTGTCCTTTCATTCTATTTGGCAGTGCAGGATGATGGAGTAGGAAAGTTTCTCAAGATTATTGTGCCACTCAAGCAAGAGCCGTATGTTATTGATTTATGGAAGCGAACACGATCAAAGATTGGTAAATGGCTTCAGGGGCAACTACTTCTCGGTGTGCTCGTGATGGTGCTTGTCTATCTAGGACTTACGCTCATTGGTGTGCAACATGCGCTTCTGTTGGCGGTACTTGCTGGAATCTTTGAACTTATCCCACTCTTTGGACCGATTATCGCCTCTATTCCCGCGATTGCGTTTGGATACATAGATGGTGGCGTATCTCTTGCACTTATTGTGACGGGTCTCTATGTCATTGTGCAGCAGTTTGAGAGCCATCTTATCTACCCACTCGTAGTGAAGAAAGTCGTTGGAGTGCCACCAATCATTTCTATTATTGCCCTTGTTATTGGTGGGAAACTTGCTGGTTTCTTGGGTATTATCCTTGCGGTTCCTGTGGCGACCGTATTTATTGAGATCTTAGATGATATGGAGAAGCAGAAAAAAGCTCTCAAGGCTTCTTCCTAGTTTTGCTCTCCTCTCGCTAATGCGGTAATCTTCTTCTGATGGATAGTAAAAAGCCGTTTTATATAACTACTACACTTCCGTATGTAAATGCGGAACCGCATGTTGGTTTTGCTATGGAGCTTATTCGCGCTGACGCGGTGGCGCGTTACAAAACCCTCATGGGACATGATGTGTTTTTTAATACAGGCACTGATGAGCATGGCCAGAAACTCTATGATGGTGCGAAAGAAAAAGGTGTAAGTCCTCAAGAATTTGTAGATCAGTATGCGGAGAGTTTTAAAAAATTACTACCAGCTCTTGGTATTACGAAGGATGTGCATTTTATTCGCACAACAGATGAAGCACATGCCAAAGCAGCTCAGGAATTTTGGAAGCTGTGTGATAAGAATGGATATATTTATAAAAAAGAATACAAGGTTAAATACTGTGTAGGGTGCGAGCTCGAAAAAACAGAATCAGAGTTGATTGACGGTAGGTGTCCTATTCATCCAAATAAGGAGATAGAGATCCGTGAAGAAGAAAATTATTTCTTTAAGTGGAGCGAGTTTGAAAAACCTCTTTTAGATTTTTATGATACGCATCCCAATTTTGTAACACCTGATTTTCGATTTAATGAAATTAAAGAATTTATTAAACGAGGGCTGCAGGATTTTAGTATATCGAGGCTTAAAGAAAAAATGTCATGGGGTGTACCGGTCCCCGGAGATCCGGAACACGTCATGTATGTGTGGTTTGATGCGCTCACAAACTATATATCAACACTTGGTTGGCCAGATAACACGGAAGCATTTGAAAAATTTTGGATAAACGGTACGCCGGTTCAGTATGCAGGGAAAGATAATCTTCGCCAACAATCTGCTATGTGGCAGGCGATGCTTATGGCAGCCGGACTTCCTAATTCTCATAGAATTATTATTAATGGATTTATTACAGGAGAAAGTGGTGTAAAGATGAGCAAGTCTTTGGGCAACGTAGTGAATCCATATGATGTGGTTAATGAATATGGAACGGATGCGCTCCGATATTACCTACTCCGTGAAGTGAGTTCATTTGAAGATTCTCCATTTACGATGGAGCTTTTCGCGCAGGCATACAACTCTGGTTTGGTAAACGGTATCGGCAATCTGACGAGCCGCGTGATGAAACTCGCGGAAGACAATATCGACGAACCGATTTTAATCGAAGAAAAAGATTTTGATAGTGAATATCAAAAAGCGTTTGAAGAATTTGATCTTAAAAAAGCTGCTGATTTTGTCTGGGCAAAAATAACTGAAATCGATACGTTTATTGAACAAGAGAGACCTTTTTCTGTGGTGAAAGAAGATAAAGAAAAGGGAAGAGAACTGATTGCGCACATGGTTCAAAATTTGAACTCTATTGCATACCATCTGCAACCATTGTTACCGGAGACCTCAGAGAAGATTTTTGAGGCAATTTCTCACAATAAAAAGCCAGAAACTCCTTTGTTTGAGCGCAAATAAACATTCTTACTCTTTGGAGATTACATGTCCTTACGCTTTTGTTTTATGTAAATATGTTCTAGGATGTGATGGTTTATGAAAAAGCTTCCATCAACCTCTCAAATATTTATTGATCTGGCGCCTGAATTTGGTGCGGAAGTTATCCTTGATGATTCATATGGTTATGCAGGCCTGATTAAGTTTCCAAATGGAATAAAGAAATACTTTAAATACAATCATCTAGATGTAAACACTCTTGGATCAAGCGAGATTGCACGGGATAAAGATTATGCGGCGTTGTTTCTTTCAAAATTTGGGTACCATACAATCCAAGGGGACACGTTTTACTCAAAAGAATGGGCAGAACATATCGGATCGAACAAAACAATAGATAAAGCATACGCATATGCGGAAAAAATAGGATATCCAGTATTTGTAAAACCCAATAATTCAGGGCTCGGATTTGGTGTTGCGTTGGCGTATTCAAAAGAGGAATTGCGTATTGCTCTTAAGGAAGCGCTTATTTATGACAAAATCGTAATTGTTCAAAAAGCTTATCTTGGTATGCATGATTTTCGAATTGTTGTATTCAAAGGTGAGATCGTATGTGCGTACAAAAAAACACCATTGCATATAGCGGGTGATGGTAAAAAAACAGTTCAAGAGTTATTTGATCAGAAGAAGCAAAAACTAAAGGAATCAGGCCGTGGTATGTCGGTTGAATTAGAAGATTATCGAATTCAATTTGAATTAAAAAGAAACAAACTAGATAACAATTCTATTTTAGAAACAGGGCAGGATATATGTCTTTTACCAAATGCTAATATGTCACAAGGAGCAGACGGAATTGATGTTACGGAAGACATGTCACAAAAATGGAAAGAGTGGGCAGTTCAGGTAGCACGAGATATGAATCTCGTATTATGTGGTATAGATGTGCTTGTTAAAAACGATATAAAAGGTGAAGTAGGGGAGCATGTTATTCTGGAAGTTAATCATTCTCCGGGATTTCAGCACTATGCGACACTTGGTGATATGGCACAAAAGAGAGTTCAAACGTTATACAGAGACATATTTACATATTTAGCCCATGAATAATTACAGAGCTATAGACATACACTGTCATACGAACTTTGCGGCGTTTGACGAAGATAGAGATGAAGTGATCAGTCGTACACTTGACGCGGGTGTATACATGATAAATGTGGGCACACAAAAAGATACCTCAAAGAGTGGCGTAGAACTTGCCCAAAAATACGAGAAGGGTGTGTATGCAACTGTAGGACTTCATCCGATACATACTGATAAATCATTTCATGATGAAGCAGAAATAGGCGAAGGTGGAAGTAATTTTAATTCTCGAGACGAAGTGTTTGATGCAGAATATTATCGAGAGTTGGCACAAGATCCTAAAGTTGTTGCAATTGGTGAATGCGGACTTGATTACTTTAGAACAGATAAAGAGTCAGAACAAAAACAGAGAGATGCGTTTATTGCACAAGTACATGTAGCAAATGAGGTAAGGAAGCCAATGATGCTTCATGTGAGAAATGGACAAGATGGGCGCAGCGCATATGCTGATGTGCTCGATATTATAAAAAGTGAGGCGACAGTTTTGGGTAACGTACATTTTTTCGCAGGTTCAAAAGAAGACGCAAAGAAATTTCTAGACCTCGGTTTTACGCTCTCTTTTACAGGTGTTATTACGTTTGCCAAAGAATACAAAGAATTGGTTGAATTTGTGCCAGACGATATGATCCATGCAGAAACTGACGCACCCTATGTTGCACCTGTTCCAGAGCGCGGTAAGCGCAATGAACCATTGTTTGTAACCCATGTGGTGGAGAAAATGGCCAGCATCAAAGGTAAGGCCGTGGAGGACATGCAGGCAATTTTGAGAGCAAATACCGAGCGTCTCTTTAAAATTGTATAAAAATCTAGATTATTGAATAAAATAGGGGTTTGTGGTACTATCCCACCGTTATTACCTTAAAAACATAACGTTATGCAGAATGAATTGACCGTCTACGAGACAGGGTTCCATTTGAATCCGAGTCTTCCAGAAGGAGAAGTGTTGGGTAAGGTCACAGACCTTAAGGATCACATCTCTTCACGTGGCGGCGTATTCATCTCAGAAGGTTTTCCTACACTTCGACCGCTTACGTACACAATCGTGAAGCGGATCGGTAACGAAAACAAGAGATTCAACCAGAGCTATTTTGGATGGATCAAGTTCGAGATGACGCCAGAGGCTATCGTGGACTTTAAAAAAGTATTGGAAAACGATAATGATATTATTCGTTTCCTTATCATAAAGACTGTGCGAGAAGACACCATGATCTCTACTCGTCCAGAGTTCAGACTTCCAGGAGAAGAAAAAGTGGAAGATGAAGCAGGGCAATCAAACGAGGAAGAAAAAGAGGATCTTACACCAGAAGAAGAGGCTGAAATAGACCGATCTATCGATGATCTGGTATCATCAACAGATAAGGAAGAAGAAAATAAACAAGAGTAACTATGTATCCCGTTAGAGACTGCGGTCAGGGGTATGTAGTATTATGTAAGTATTATGGTTGAATGGGTGGAACATTATCAAGATAACCGAGAGGGGCGTCGTATGACGACCTGTCTCTAACGGGATGTATATCAACAAAGCGCTTATTTATGGCAATCTAACTCGTGATCCAGAGATCAAGTCTCTGCCGTCAGGGAGTAAGGTGGCAAATTTTTCCGTAGCAACAAACCGTGTTTGGAAAGATAAGGATGGGCGCAAGCAGGAATCGACTGAATATCACAACATAGTTACTTTTGCGCGACAGGCAGAGCTTGTCGGACAGTATCTTCGAAAAGGGAGTGGCGTGTACATTGAAGGACGTCTCCAAACACGTAGTTGGGATGGACAAGATGGAAACAAGCGATATCGTACCGAAATTGTAGCAGACACCATTCAGTTTGGTCCACGAGGTGGGTCATCTGACGGAGGACCATCACAGGACACAGGTGGTACAAACTCTGCGCAGGCTCCAGATGACAATACACCGGATGCTATTGAGTATCCGGAAGAAGATATAAATCCCGAAGATATTCCTTTCTAGTTACTAATTACTAAGTACCAAGTACTGATCTTATGACTCAAGATTACTTCAAAGCAAATCAAATCAAGAATATTGATTACAAAGATATTGAAATTCTTAAGAAATTCCTTAACCCACACGGCCGAATCAATAGCCGAAAGCGTACAGGACTTTCTGCAACCCATCAGCGCATGTTGGCTCAAGCAATCAAGCGCGCTCGATACATGGCTTTGTTGCCGTTTATCATAAAATAAAGAAAATTCACAAGAAAACCCGCTCGAAAGAGCGGTTTTCTTGTATACTGTACCCAATGTGGTTTTTTGGTGAGAGCAAAAAAGAGAGACGACAAAAACAAATCACGCGCATAGCGCATGTAGGTATTTTGATGATTACTGGTCTCTATGTGTTTAAGTATATTCCGATGAAAATATGGGGGAGTAATATCTTGTCGGACGCATCGTTCCATATCATCGTTACTTTTTTCTTACTGTATGTTGTTTGGTTTTTTATAGACCAAAACAAAAAATGGCATGTGCCATTTTTTGTGATTTCTGGGATTATAGTGGCTGTTGTAGCTTTTGATCGTATTGCAGTAACAGCACATAATGGAGCAGGACTTTTGTTGGGTATTTTGATTTCTCTCATCTCAATTTTGTGGGTGGAGAGAAAGCAACTGAAACAAACCTTTGATTTTTAGTTGTTAACACGCTCGACGTATTCTCCTGTTTCAGTGTTTACACGAATAGTTTCGCCGGGAGAGATAAACATAGGCACGTTTACCACCGCTCCTGTTTCAAGAGTCACTTGTTTATTGCCGCCTTGTGCAGTATTTCCTTTAACATTCGGTGGTGCTTCTGTAACTTTGAGCTCAACTTTAATAGGGAGTTTAAGTCCGATGATGTCGTCATTGAATGTCATGGCATTTACTACCATGTTCTCTTTGAGATATTTACCCTGTTGCCCAACTGCTTCTTCAGTAAATTTCATGCGTTTGCTCGGGTCATTAGGTTCACAGAACCACCATTCTCCTTTATTGTTGTATAGATATTTGACATCTATTGTGGCAATATCTGCTCGCTCAGCTTTCTCTGATTGATGAAATGAGTATTCTGTTACTTTTCCGGTAATAAGGTTTCTCAGTTTGGTTTGGTTAACTGGCTTTCTTTGTTGTTTGCGAAATACGTGTGAAGAGACAACTTCGAATGGTTGTCCGTCCATCACAATATATTTTCGCTCTGTAATTTCGTTGTATTCAAGCATAATGGAAAGAAATGTATCACAGAGAAGGGAAATAGAAAAGCGCCGCAAAAGTTGTTTGCTCAGGCGGCGCCTTCTGGGGGAAAGGGTGTTTCTTACTGAAGTACGGCTTCTTGGGTTGACGGCTGCTCATCGTCAACCAAAGAGCGTACTGCTTCTACCCACATACCCATGAAGTCTTTACTTTGTCCTTTCAGATGAAGTGAATCCACACTGAACGATGTGGTGACAGGCTGATGTGTGGGTAGAGGGTGTGCCGACGTGGTAAGAGCAATGATCTTGTAGTGAGGGTTCAGTTCTTTGACGAGAGCAACAATCTCGCTGTATTGGTCGTGAGCAGTCGAGATGGCGATGACGTTGCAAGCACCGAGCACGTGTTTGATGGGCGTGTTGCTCAGGTCAAAATCCATACTAAACTGCACAACCTCCACGAGGGGCAGATGTTCGAAAGCGGTGGTAAAACCACAGCTTACCCAACGGCGGATAAAAGTATCTTCTTCGGTCGTCGAAACGATAACCGCTATACGCATCAGAGACCTCCTAGTTGAGTTTATAGCATATTGGTTAAAGAAAGACGAATCAGTTACTCTTCCTTTTTCATTTTGTCACGAATTTCTTTGAGAATTTGTTCTGAGAGTTTCTTATCTTCTTTGAGCATTTGGCGGGTGGCGTCATATCCGCGCGCAAGCTTGGTCTCACCATATGAATAGGAAGCGCCAGATTTTTGAATGACGTCATACTTTTCACCGAGCGCGATAATTTCACCTTCACGAGAAATACCTTCGTTATACATAAGATCAAATTCAGTTTGTTTGAATGGGGCAGCAACTTTGTTTTTAACAACTTTTACTCGTACACGACCACCCATAATTTCTTCACCTTTTTTGATCTGAGCAATGCGTCGTATATCAAGACGTACTGACGTATAGAATTTGAGCGCCTTGCCGCCAGGGGTTGTTTCTGGGTTGCCAAACATAACACCTATCTGCATGCGGATTTGGTTTATAAAAATAACGATAGTCTTAGTTTTTGCGACAAGGGCAGTGAGTTTCCTAAGTGCTTGAGACATGAGCCGAGCTTGTTTACCCACATGATGAGCCCCCATTTCTCCTTCGATTTCGTCTTTTGGTGTCAGTGCCGCCACAGAGTCAATGACAATGACATCAACTTTACCTGATCGGACGAGCGACTCCACGATCTCAAGAGCTTGTTCGCCTGTATCTGGTTGAGAAACAAGTAGATCATCGATTTTAACACCAATACGTTGTGCATATTCGGGGTCGAGCGCATGTTCAGCGTCGACAAAGGCGCAGATGCCGTTTTTTCTTTGTGCCTCCGCTACTACATGCAGAGAAAGGGTGGTTTTACCAGATGATTCTGGTCCATATATCTCTATGATTCTGCCACGGGGTAGACCACCAACACCGAGGGCGTTGTCGAGTCCGATAGAGCCCGTAGGAACCACATCAACATTGGTCTTAGGCTTGGAACCTAAAGTCATGATGGCTTCTTCGCCGAAACGTGAACGGATTTCTTTGAGAGCAGAGTCTATATTTTTCTCACCCTTCTTTTCTTCAGGGGCAGGGGAATCTTCTGAGACACTCTTCTTAGTTGTTTTTTTGCTCGGCATAGGTTTGAGTTAGTTTATCGCTTACGAATGGAGATCGTTCATGCATGAGCTGAAGCGTCTCACTAATTTCGCGACCAAAACGGTCTTTGGCGGCTAATACTACCTCATTATACCCCTCTTTAAGTACGACGGCATTTGAAAAATTTCCATTTTCATGGATTGCTACATTTTTGCCATTTATAGTCATGTGCGTAATAGAGTGTGTACTTCCTTCAATATATACGACTGGCTCATGTACAATTTCACCATTATACGGCTCTGTAATATGAAGTATGGGTCCCATGATAAGACCTCGGGCTTCAAAAAGGGTGTAACCCACAATAAATAGAACGACACAGGCGGTAAGAATTTTCTTTATGGCGTATGAGGGACTTTTAAGAGAGATCATTGATGTTATTCGTCTTCTTCGTTATCACCGCCAAACCCAGCATCAATCACGGGGCGCGGTTTTGATCCATCTGCTTCTCCGATGACTCCTCGTTCGTGGAGTATATCCATGAGTCGAGCGGCGCGTGAATATCCTATGCGAAGTTTACGTTGCAGGTATGATGTTGATGCTTTTCCGGCTTCTATAACCACTTGTCGGGCATCTTCGTACAGATCATCGTCTGCATCGTCGTTCCCAATAGTCATTCCGGAGGTAATATCAGTATTGCCTGCAGCACCAAGGTCAATTTCATCAGGAAGTAGGTCTTCGTATGTTTTAGTGAGGTGCTTTACAAGGTTCTTCACTTCGTCTTCTGAAATGAAAGCAGACTGAATACGAGACGGTTTTGCCATATCTCCAGAGAGAAAGAGCATGTCGCCGGCTCCCAGCAGTTTCTCGGCACCTGCCATATCTAATATGGTACGCGAGTCTATCTGAGATGCAACCTGAAGAGCAATACGTGCTGGAACGTTTGCTTTAATAAGTCCAGTAATGACATTTACGGAAGGGCGCTGTGTTGAGAGTACGAGATGGATGCCGACCGCACGACTCATTTGTGCAAGACGCACGATACCTGCTTCAAGTTCGCGAGGATAGGCCTGCATAATATCGGCTAGTTCGTCGATAATAACTACAATATACGGCATCACTTCAGGTCCCCCTTCTTCTATTTCACCGTCATGCTCTTCAAGGTATGGTTCGAGGATGGTTTTGTGATATGACTGAATGTCGCGCACTTTTTCTTTATTTAGCACATCGTATCGGTGCTCCATTTCTTTTGCAGTCCATTTGAGGGAGAGTATGGCTTTTTTGGCGTCTGTAATAACAGGTGTTAAGAGATGCGGAATACCATTGTAAAGGGTAAGCTCGACACGTTTTGGGTCCACCATGATGAACTTGAGTGATGTTGGTGAATTTCTATAGAGAAGCGACGTGATAAGCGTGTGAATAGTAACTGATTTACCCGAACCGGTTGCGCCAGCAATCAGCATGTGAGGTGCTTTGGCAAGATCAGCAAATTGAGACTTTCCAGTGATGCCTTTGCCCAAAGATATGAGCAATGGTTTTTCTGATGACTGAAAATCTTGCCCACCAATAAGACTTGCGAGCCCCACGGTTGATCGTGCAGTGTTTGGTACTTCAATACCTACGAGTGATTTACCGGGAATAGGCGCCTCTATGCGGATTGGATATGCGGCGAGCGCAAGTTCAAGATTATTCTGAAGTGCGAGAATTTTTGAAAGCTTTACACCTTCAGCAGGTTTTAGTGCGTAACGTGTAACAGATGGTCCGATAGTGACCTCATCCATTTCAACAGGGATACCAAAATTTTGCAGAGTTCTCTTTATAAGGTTTGCGCTCGCCTTGATGTCGCCGGTTGCCGGTGTGCCCCTATCTTTTTCAAGTATTGAAAGGGGAGGGGGAGTAAATGGAATGTATTGGGAAATTGGTTTGTAATCCGTCTCTATATCAGGAATTTTCTTCGTGATTTTTTGTGGCGCATATGTATGTACGGGCACATCCTCATCTTTGTCGTCGGTATCTGACTCGTCTTCAGAAATAGTTTCTTCGTCTCCTGTTGTAACCACAAGATTATCTTCCTCGTCGCCATCTTTTTTGCCAAAGAGGCCAAAGAAATTAAAGCGAAGCGGAGTATCGTACATCAGTATGACGCTCACGAGTGTTAGGCCCAAAAGGATCACGACAGAAGCAGGAACACCCAAGAAAGATGACAGAGGTTGTGCAACAAATGAGCCGAGCATCCCTCCGTAGTTTGGAGAGAGTAGAGCAATGAGTCCGAGTGATGAGATAAATAATACGGCACCCCCGATAGCTTGAAATATGACAACGCGCTCAGTGAGTGATCTGAAATAGTTTATGGATACCATGAAAAGTACGATGGGTACTAAATAGTATCCGATACCAAGGAGCGTGCTAAACCATTTGTACAGGTACTCTCCGCCGGTGCCGGCGCCATGGAATCCTGCTAAGGAAAATATGATGGCAATAACCGCAAGTGCTATTGCAAGTATGGTGTGTCTCGATTCTTCTTTTAGCATTTTAAGTCCTTCAACAAAAGATGATGATTCAGACTTTTTCTTTCTACCCATATACAGAGCCAATTGTAGCATGAAGTACTCCATAAATATTCCAGACTACTGTGAGGAAAGTCTTATTTAAGGGGCCGGATTAGTGCTTACAGAGGTAATTACAAGAGACAATTTGCATTAGTCCTTTAGAAGCGTATAATGGACATAGTTGCAATAAAGGACATTCTGTGATATAATATAAGACACATATGATGTCTGTTATAAAACAAGAAACAAAGGACATAATTAAAAAGACAATGTCTTTATCACGCACAAACGAAAATGGTTCGGAATATTCTAATTTATATAAGCGATTTGAAAAAATAGCGGCAGCTTTTTATTTGGTCACTAACCATTTGTCTGATACAGATCCACTAAAAAAGGACATGCGCGAAAAGACAATCGGACTCCTAAACCTAGTGAGTGATCTCCTTACGAAGTCCTATATCACCAGTGTGATGGCTAAGGACAAAATTGAAGCGCAGTGTGCACAACTCGTGTCGTTACTATCGATGTCTGCACAAGCCGGTATTATTACTACTACAAACTCTCAAATTATAGATACGGAAATCAAAAAGACGTTAGTCATGTTCGATAACCTCTTTCATAAGGATGGTTTTGATACAACCCTCGGAGGAAATTTCTTTGGAGGAGTGTCACTCGATGCAAAAAGAGAACAGGGGATAATAGATGATATAAAAGACAATTATCAGGGAATCTATAAAAGACAAATTATTGACCATGCAGGAAATGAAAAACATGAATATAAGACGCGGGGTGTTGATGCGCTAAAAAGGACAGATTCGGTGTCAGTAAAGGAGTATGATAATGGAAATGGTAATGGTTTGAAGCCTCGAAAGAAGAACAGACGTGACTTTATATTGTCTGTAATATCACAGAAAGGTGAAGTAACAATAAAGGACATTTCTTCTGTTTTCAAGGGTTGTAGTGAAAAGACAATCCAGCGTGAGTTAATCGCGCTTGTTAACGATGGTGTTGTCTCTAAAGAAGGGGAGAGACGCTGGTCGCGATACAAGCTTTCGTAATTTAAAAATGATGTTTTTTGCTTTGACTTTTGGACTATTTTTAAGTAGTATTGCGGCCAAGTGGGTTATCCACATTTTTCTTTTGCCGTAGCTATATTATGCAACGTATAATACGTGGAGCTAAAGAAAAGTAAGGTTGTGTCTTTTATTTCGTCTCTATTAATACTCGGAGGCGAACAGAGGATATAACCCATTCGGTTGTATTGAGCACATTGACATATTTATAGAGAAAAATTTTACAGAAACGAGTCGGTCGTTACCTTTGTTCAGTATGATGAAAGTTTAATGAAAGACCATGATCGACAATCAGTCCTCGCTTCTATCCTATTTGTATGTCGATAGTGCAGATAGATGATAGTAGAACACAGCACTGTATTCCTCCGTGAAAACGGATAGTGCTGAAAATTATTATTAGCGACAGAGAAATCTGTCACTATACTTTATCGGATTAAAAAAACTTCCCATTTTATTTATAAGTAATTAGGGGAGAAACAAATTGATTAAACATGACTAAAAAGTCACTTATAGCAAAAGTTGCAGGTCTTGCAGTTGCAGCCGGTCTTGCTCTCGGAACAGTTGTTCCAGCACAGGCAGCTACGATTGAAGAGTTGCAGGCACTTATTGCACAGCTCCAGTCACAGATCGCCGCTCTTACAGGTGGTACTACAACTGGTGGTGCAGCAAGCTGCAGTTACGTATTTACACAGAACCTAACAGTAGGTTCAACAGGTGCAGAAGTTATGAATCTCCAGAAGGTTCTTAACATGGATCCTCTAACACAGGTATCAGTATCAGGTGCAGGCGCACCAGGATCAGAGACTTCATACTTCGGTCCAGCTACTCGTGCAGCAGTTATTAAATTCCAGAACAAGTACTCAGCAGAGGTCCTAGCCCCAGTAGGTCTCAATGCAGGTACTGGATATGTTGGTCCATCAACACGAGCTAAGCTCAACATGATGTGTACTTCAACTGGTACAGGAACTGGTACTGGAACAGGTACAGGAACTGGAACAGGTTCAACAACAGGAACTGAGGGTTACATGGTTGTAACTCTTAACGCATCTCCTTCAAACGGAACAGACGTTAAAGAAGGTGAAACAAAAGATGTTGTGTCTGTAGAAGTTGAAGCATTCAACTCAGACATGACAATCAACCGCGTTGACATCAACTTCAACAAGCGACCATGGTTGTACTTTGAAGAGTTCGAGCTTCTTATCGGAGGACAGAGCGTATGGGAAGAAACTCTTTCTTCATCTGACTTCATTGAGGTTACTGAAGGATCAGACTATCGTCTACGTATTGCAGGTCTAAGCGCAGTGATCGAACAGGGTGACGAAGCGGACATCGTTCTTCGCGCAAAAGCACGTTCAGGCACTGACAAGACAACAACAACACTTACTGCTACATTCCAGGCAAACTCAATCCGTGCAACAGACACAAAAGGTCTTTCACATGAGGAGCCAAACAGCGCCCTTGCAGGTCGAACATTCGACTTTGAAACAGGCACTCAAGGTAACGTAGAAGCAACTCTTAACTCAAACTCTCCAAAGGAGCGATGGGTAAAAGTTACTGACAGTGGTGACACTGATGGTGTTGAACTTATGCGATTTGATCTTGAGGCAGAACAGCAGGATATCAACGTGAACGAACTTCGCTTCGCTATGGCTACAAATGGTGGTATCGAAGCAGATGACCTCTTTACGGATGTATATCTTGCCGACGAATCAGGTAATAAACTTGAATCAGCTTCAACAATCGGTACAACAACAATCTTTACAACTCTTGATGGTAGCGGATTCGATATCTCAAAGGGTGCAAAGAAGACATATCGACTTATGGTTGATGTTGCGGACGCAGATAATACTGGTGTAAACAGTGCAGTTGCATCTACATCTTTGACTGCAAACACAACCAACATTGTTGCAGAAGATACAGACTTTGAAACAGCAACAGTGAGCTCTGTAACACTTACAAGCAATGATGTTCACTTCAATGAAGTTGTTGCAAATGTAAGCGGTCAGTCAGCATCATTCACTGGTCTTGGAAACAATGACTACCTTGCAAACGTAACATTCTCATTCACGCTTACAGCTGACGGAGGAAACGTATACGTAAGCAAGACACCAGCTACATTTGTTTCAACCAGCACAACAGCTTCAAGCGCAAGCTTGACATCTATCAGTGCAGGTACAGCACCTGGTGATACGTCTACTGTTTATGAGATCACATCAGGTTCATCACGAACCTTTACGTTCTCTGGTAGCATCAACAACCTTAACGGCACAGCAGGTACGAAGAAATTTGAAATTACTGCTATCAACTGGGGTTCAACTTCAGGTTCACCAGCAGCAAACTCAACAGACTTCGAACTTGATAGTCTTGAGGTTAACGCAACTGTTACAGCAAGCTAACGCTTAATGTAATAAGTACGGTGTGAGCGAGTAATCGCAAACACATAACAAAAACCGCCCTTTGGGGCGGTTTTTGTTATGTGTTTATATACTGTATATCTGCATCTCTATATCTCTTGTATCCTTATCCTTTTACCAAGGTTCAACCTTTGTATATTGCAAAGGTTGAACCTTGGTAAAATAATAGATAGTAATGTTTAGTAAGGTTTGTTTTTAAAATAGAACAGGGAGCAGGGGAGGTTTCGGCACAATTGTGTTATTGAACTTTGATAATAAGGTATTTGTCTAGATAATGGCTCTGTGTTGAGAGTGTAGAGACTCGCTTCATGTTCTTCATAAAGTTAGAAGAGGGTGTGGATAACTTTTAAGCAATTACCAAGGTTGAACCTTTGTAATCAGGTATATCAAAATTTATCCATTCATCTATAAATGCTATAAATTCACCTGCAGTTTCAAAGTATTGAGGAGCAGATTCTTTTTGAAGGATTTTTCCCTGGTGTCTTTGTTTATCAGTAAAATCAAGAAAACTTGAATATGTATATGATCGTAAAAATGCTTTCCCCTCTTCCCTGTTCCATGTTCGTTTCTTTTGCCAATCTGATTCTAATAATTTGATTGGATTGAGGTGTATATAGGCAAATAGATATTTGAGATATGTATCTGTATGAGCGTGTTTAGCTTTATATCGACCTTGAAATAAAGCTCCTGATCGGTCATATTTTTTATTGAAATACATGGAATATGCAGTCACTAGTTTTTGCATGAATTTCCCCAGATTCATTTGATCTGTGGTTTTAATGAGTATATGAAAATGATTTGGCATCAAACAATACGACACAATGTCTACAAGTGTTGAGGATCTATCTTGAGAGCAGATTGCTTCTAGAGTCTTCCCTTGCTCCCTAATATTTACTCGTTGTGTGTTATTTGCAATATACAGTAAAGATAAAAATCGCTCATAATCTTGTGTATCTAAGAACACATCTCGTTTTTCCGTACCTCTATTATAGACATGGTAGAACTCATTTGGTGCCAACGCTACAGTATGCTCCATGAGTTTATTTTACAAAGGTTGAACCTTTGTAAAAGGTATGATTGTGGATAACTCGTTGTATTCTGTTTCTTTGAAAGATATAATTTTTTACAAAGGTTCAACCTTTGTAAAGGGAATGAAAGATAACCCAGTGAACAATTTCTTCAAATTCTTCTTTGGATTTTGGGGTCTAATCGTACTCAGTTTGATTGTGATCGGTATCATCACTGTGTATGAATATTCACTTGATTCTGGTGAATCGGTTGTTGAAGCGTCGTCTTAGACTAGAGGTGGGTTTCTTAGTTTAATATGTTTAGTATGTCTCAACATATGTTCGGGGCATTTTTATGTATGAAAAATTGTGTGAACAGGGATGGGCGCATCTCCATATTCGGATGTGGTGAGGATCTTTTTTGTTTCGATACACATGTGTGTTATTCGAAATATAGAAGGAGTTGTCATAAATTTACAGGGTCGTGTAGTTGCAGACTATGTGGGCAGAAATGTTCTAATAGAAGAAAAGGAGGATCTAACGTAAGTGTCGCACAATACACAGGCGACAGCTGTTATGTTGTGCAAAGAAAAATGGACGTAAACATCTCGTGGGCTCAAAAAATAAAACATTTCTTTCAAAACCTGTTTTCTAGGTAATTGACTTCCCTATTCCTATCCGGTATTGTATTTCTCGCAAGGTCAGAGACAGTGGGCTCCGCAATAGCGGATTAAAGTTGCCTGCCGAGATCTTTCTCCTATTTTTAGGTGTCCTTGCATCGAGCTATACTTTGGGATTTATTCTGGAGTTAGTTCACTACAGGTCGGTTCTTTATCAATATAACCATATGTATATATGGCAATATCACGAGAAAAAAAGACAGAAGTGCTCGCACAGCTTAAAGATGCTGTAGGTACATCTGATTCTCTGGTGTTTGTTAATTTCAAAGGCATTAGCGGAAATGATACAACTCTTATGCGCCAAATGCTTCGGTCAAAGGAGATTGGCTATACAGTTGCAAAAAAATCATTAACACGTCGTGCACTAGATGAAGCAAGTATTGCAGGCAGCATGCCTGATCTTCCGGGCGAGTTTGGTCTTGTGTATGGAAAAGACCTTATTGCACCTGCACGAGAAATCTATGTGTTTGAAAAGAAATATCCAGAGAGTCTTAAAATTACCGGAGGTGTGTTTGAGGGAAAGTATATGTCACGCGACGAAATGCTTTCGATCGCAACAATTCCTGATACACCAGTTCTCCGAGGAATGTTTGTAAATATTGTGAATAGTCCAATTCAGCGTTTCGTAATTGCGCTTGATCAGATTGCACAATCGAGAAATTAAAAGTGTAAAAATCAAAATGAAAAATGACAGTGTAAAGTTAAAAATTTTCTAATTATACATTTTGAATTGTAATTTTGATTTTTGAGATTTAAATTTTAAATTAATTATTATGGCAGACGAAGTAAAAAATGAGGGAGAAGCAGTTGTGGCTCCCGCAGAAGAAACAAAAGCAGAAACAGTAGCTGAAGCTCTTGTAGAAGAAGAGGGGGAAGAAGTAGAAGTTCCTGCAAAATTTAAAAAGATCGTAGAAGAAATTGAAGGTATGTCAGTACTCGATCTTCACGAACTAGTAAAAGTATTTGAGAAGAAATTCGGCGTATCAGCTGCAGCAGTGGCGGTTGCTGGTCCTGCGGCTGGTGCCGGAGAAGCAGCAGAGGAGAAAGATAGCTTTAATGTAGAACTTGCAGATGCAGGCGCACAGAAAATCGCAGTTATTAAAGCTGTGAAAGAAGTGCTGGGTCTTGGTCTCAAAGAGGCAAAAGATCTTGTAGATGCAGCACCTTCTATTCTTAAAGAAGGAATGAAGAAGGATGAGGCAGAAGCTCTCAAGAAATCAATCGAAGAAGCCGGAGGTAAAGTTAATTTGAAATAATTATTTCAAATTAACTTTACCGGAGTCCCGTACCACTCTGGGCGCAGCGCGCGCCGAATAGGCAGATGTAGCGCTTGCCCGTAACAAAGAGTGGTGCGGGGAGGTGGAAGAATAAACTTCAATATCAAATCAAAAATCCCCTACTCTATAAAGGGATTTTTGTTTTGACATGGTCGCAATATACCTATCTCTTCTCGTCAATTTTTTCTTACGTCTCATTCTGTTAAAATGCTCATGCACATGGATCCCGTTAGAAGCCGCGATCGCTTGTGGTATATAAAAACTGTATGGTCGATATTCTCATTTATCAGATAAATATGGCAGAGAACGAAGGAGTGATCGCGATCTGCTTCTAACGGGATGGATATTCTAGAAAAACTTTTTGGAGGAGTGGCTAAGGTAAGAATGATGCGACTGTTTTTATTTAACCCAGACACCGCTTTCCCCATGCCTAAAATTGCAAAGCGTATCAAGGCCAAACAAGGAGATGTGCGCAAAGAGCTTACCGTCCTTGAAAAGATAGGGCTTGTAAAAAGAAAAGCAACAACGTATGGCAGAAGAAAAATGCAGGGGTATGTGCTCGACCCCTCATTTCCCTATTTAGAAATGCTTGATAAATTTTTAACATCTGCACGGCCGCTGACCGACAAGGAGATGATAAGAAAGTTGTCGCGTTGCGGAAAGATAAAGATGGTTGTGCTCGCTGGTATTTTTTTGAAAGACCCAGACAGCCGAGCTGACATGCTTGTCGTGGGCGATCAATTAAAACCAAAAGCTCTGCAAAATGCGATATCCGCGATTGAAGCGGATATGGGAAGAGAGCTCAATTTTGCTGCTTTTGAAACTCCTGACTTTAAATATCGTATGAGTGTCTGCGACAAGCTTGTTCGAGACATATTTGACTACCCTCATATTACAATCCACGACAAGATCTCGGTATCTTAAAAGCTTGCTATAATAAAGATAGAGCAATTAGCTCTTAGTACACTTATTATTTATTAGGTTAATTTCAGTCGCGGTTTTATTGCGACACTCATTTTTATGGTTTTACAAACATGGGGAGATGTACTCACTGCATCATTTCAGGATTTGTGGCGTGCAGTACTAGTTTTTGTTCCCAATCTCGTAATCGCACTTATTATTGTGCTTTTGGGTTGGGCGATCGGTGCACTTATTGGAAGAATTATTGCGCAAGTTGTTCGATCGATTAAGCTTGATGCCGCACTACAGAGTGCGGGAATCGATGCCCT
Source organism: Candidatus Zambryskibacteria bacterium CG10_big_fil_rev_8_21_14_0_10_42_12 (assembly GCA_002787695.1). Taxonomy (GTDB): domain Bacteria; phylum Patescibacteriota; class Minisyncoccia; order Phycocordibacterales; family 1-14-0-10-42-12; genus 1-14-0-10-42-12. Next base: position 52,728 of record PCXL01000008.1, read on the forward strand.
GCTTCGACGAGGAAATGTGTCACTTGATTCAGGCGCATTTCTCGGAGGGCTGGTGAAATGGTTTATCATCATTGTGTTCTTGGTCGCAGCGTTTGATGTGCTCAAGCTCAATCAGGTAAACATCTTTTTACAACAGGTTGTACTACTCTATCTTCCACAGGTAATTGTGGCAGTTCTTATACTGCTTGTTGGAGGTGTTGTCGGTGATTTTATGAGTCGCGTGGTTTCTGCATCAGCAAAAACCGCAAGTGTCTCATCTGCAAATTTTCTCGGCACCGTCACTCGTTGGGCTGTGTGGATTTTTGCAATTCTCATTGCACTTTCTCAGCTCGGTATTGCGACTGCATTTATCCAGACACTCTTTACAGGTTTCGTGATCGCTTTGGCACTCGGACTTGGATTGGCGTTTGGACTTGGAGGACAAGATGCTGCTAAGGACGTTATTGAAAAGGCTCGACGAGATCTCTCGTCTGGCCGAGGAGAGTAACGCCGGCTACAGGTACATTAATTTCAAAAACCGCCTATTCTAGGCGGTTTTTGAAATACGTGTCGATTTTTCCCATATAAGGTTGACTTTTTTAGTGAATTGACTATACTAGACCACGCATGAATACGATTCTTAGAGAAGGGCGGATACACTAACAGGTACCTGGTACTTTAAATCGTGTATCCGCTCCTCTCGGAGCGGATTTTTTGCTCGCGATCTCCAAGGTTTCGGCTTTGGAGATCGCGGGTTGAAAACAGCCTGCACACAAGAACTTTGACAAACAAAACCCACCCTAGTCACTTTTGTACTTTTGTATAAAAAGGGGTCGCTAGAGGTGGATGAATCATGCATTTGTGTGAAAACAAATGCATTAACACAGGTAAACTTATTAGATAACATCTAATAAGAAAACTGCTGTATGAAAATCGATTTCACGCAGCAGAATACATAGAGAATTGTGCAGTATCTTTAGACTGTATGATTCTCACAAAAAAGCGGTTCTTAGATTTCCTAATGGGAAATCAAGGGCGTATGGTGGATGCCTAGGTTCTAAAAGGCGATGAAGGACGTGGTAAAACTGCGATAAGCTTCGGGGAGGTGTTTAGCAACCTTTGATCCGGAGATTTCCGAATGGGGAAACCCAACAACTTTGGTTGTTGTCTTTGCGCGATTTCGTGCATTGAAGCGTACCCGGGGAAGTAAAACATTTCAGTACCCGGAGGAAAAGAAACTAATAAGAATTTCGTGAGTAGCGGCGAGCGAAAGCGAAAAAGCCCAAACCTATGTACTTGTACATGGGGGTTGTAAGACGACAGCGTCGCATTTATGTGAGGAGAGTTACAAAATACATTGTTAGAAAAAAGTGCTGGAAAGCACTACCTTAGAAGGTAATAGTCCTGTATTTTAAAACATTGTATCTCTTTTGCTGTTGTTCTTGAGTACTTCGAGACATGAATAGCTCGGAGGAATCTGCCAGAACTAACTGGTAAGGCTAAATACTTTTAGAGACCGATAGTGAACTAGTACCGTGAGGGAAAGGTGAAAAGTAGTCCGGAAGGACGGTGAAATAGACCTGAAACCATATGTCTACAAGGAGTAGGAGTCGCCACACCTCTTTGTGCTGATAGATTGTTGAGTGCCATATTTTGAGATGAAGTAATTGGTGTATCAATCTATAAGTGCAGTGAGGTGTGGCCGACGACTGCGTGCCTATTGAAGAATGAGCCAACGAGTTTTGGTGTATGGCGAGGCTAAGTCCCTATGGGATGGAGCCGTAGCGAAAGCGAGTATGAATAGTGCGTCTAAGTCTTGCACCAAAGACCCGAAGCGTTGTGAGCTTACCATGAGCAGGGTGAAGTCGTGAGAAATCACGGCGGAGGCCCGAACCGGTTGGTCGTGCGACTCCATCGGATGACTTGTGGTAAGGAGTGAAAAGCTAATCGAACAACGTAATAGCTGGTTCTCTCCGAAATAGCTTTAGGGCTAGCGTTATGTGAACCCTTGGGGGGTAGAGCACTGGAAGGATTAAATAGGGAGAAATCTCGTTAATCCTATCAAACTCCGAATACCCAAGATTATTGCATAGCAGTTAGACTCCGGGGGCTAAGCTCCGGTGGTCAAAAGGGAAACAGCCCAGATCTCAAGTTAAGGTCCCTAAATCCATGTTAAGTGCAAGGAAGGTGGTGATATTTCTCTGACACTGAGGAGGTTGGCTTAGAGGCAGCCATCCTTTAAAGATAGCGTAACAGCTCACTCAGTAAGAGATTTTGCGCCAAAGATAATCGGGGCTAAACATGGTACCGAAACTGAGGGCTTCGTTCGCATCTCACTGCGTTCGAGCGAACTAAATGTAAAATGCAAATCTCAAAATGAAAAATTATTGTGTCGCCATAGGCGACTCCACAATTTTAAACTTTGATTTTTAAATTTTGATTTTAGCGAGCAATCGAGCATAGCGAGATGCGAGCGGAGCGGTAGGAGAGTATTCCATTCGCGCTGAAGGCAAAGGGGTGACCCATGCTGGAGTGTATGGAAGTAAGAATGTTGGCACAAGTAACCGCAATGGAGGTGAAATCCCTCCACGCCGAAAGACTAAGGTTTCCTTGGCTATGTTGATCAGCCAAGGGTTAGTCGGGCCTAAGGGGATGGCGAAAGCCGGACCCGATGGACACATGGTTAATATTCCATGACTTGTATAGTAAGTGACGGGAGGACGGAGTGTTGTACTTAAAGCGGATAATTGGATTTCCGTTTGTATCGTGAGGACGTATTCTAGGCAAATCCGGAATACACAAATCCGAGCGAAGCATAAATGTTTTGGCTACGGCCAGGGCAAATTTTAAGGAGCATGCTTCCAAGAAAAGTCTCTAAACTTATTACTATGCAATCCGTACCGTAAACCGACACAGGTAGTCAGGTCGAGAAGACCAAGGCGAACGAGTGAGAGGTCCTCAAGGAACTCGGCAAAATAGCAGCCGTAAGTTCGCGATAAGGCTTGCCCATAGCAATATGGGCCGCAGCTAAAGAATCCCTGGCAACTGTTTATCAAAAACACAGCTCCCTGCGAACTCGCAAGAGGATGTATAGGGGGTGACGCCTGACCAATGCCAGAAGGTTAAATATCGGCGGTGTACGACATTGTGTGCATAAAATTTTGTGCACAGAATGTTGTATGCTGACTGATATAAGCCCTGGTGAATGTCGGCCGTAACTATAAGTTGACCGTTGTAGTTACGTAAATAAATCTTGCTATATGCTGGAAACTCCGAGTATTTCAAACTAGGCATTTAATACAGTAATGTATTAACGAACCCTAAAAATGTTTGAATGCGGACAATCAGCAGGAAAGACTTTCCTTTTCTTAATTTTTTTAGGAGAAGGAAGAATCCTCAGAGACTACACGCAAGACAAACTAGATTTATAATTGGATAGTCGACAAATCTAGGATGATGATATAGTCCGATCTTTATGGCAACATAAAGCTAACAACGTGGTGCGATAAAAATGATAAATAGTTAGACAGTATCAGACAATTACAAAACTACTTTTATGAACGGTCCTAAGGTAGCGTAATTCCTTGTCTGGTAAGTTCAGACGTGCACGAATGGCGTAATGACTGGGGAACTGTCTCGAGGACTCGCTCGGTGAAAATACAATACCGGTGAAGATGCCGGTTACCTGCAGTTAGACGAAAAGACCCCAGGAGCTTTACTGCAACTTGGTATTGCGGTTATGTTTCAACTGCGTAGCATAGGTGGGAGACTTTGAAGCATTTCTTT
>PCXL01000015.1:0-147 GCA_002787695.1 Candidatus Zambryskibacteria bacterium CG10_big_fil_rev_8_21_14_0_10_42_12
ATCCTCAATCTTCGTCATCATCTTGTTGAACAGAGGCCTACCCGGAGTCTTTGCGCTTTTCGACTCTTGAAATGTCTCAACAATTTCAAGATTTTCTTTACGCGCAAATTCACGCAGCTCAAACAGCTGCGCTTCAATGCTCATGAC
>PCXL01000015.1:243-3559 GCA_002787695.1 Candidatus Zambryskibacteria bacterium CG10_big_fil_rev_8_21_14_0_10_42_12
CGCGCTTCGGCGCGCCAATTCCGTCTGAATTTGTCGCGGAGCGACGCGCGTTGAGAAAAGTTCTAAATTGTGACGATATTATAGCCTTTGCTCGAACCTATTTCGAGTCAAAGACCGACTGACTTCGCACGCGCCGCGTGCGTGGTGGCTTTAAACCAAAATCGTACGCTCGGATTGCGTGGTGATTCTGCGCCTCGGGACGCGCTCGTACCTCGCGCGGCAAACCACAAAAATTTCCTTTCATTTTTTTTCGGCTCCCCCCAGACCCCCCCGCCGCTAGGCGAAAAGGAAAGGCAAGGAAATTTTTGGTTTGCGCCGCCGGTACTAGTTTTAGTTTATCACAAAATATCGGAAATTTGGATATTGCCTTTGCCGATAGAAGATAGTAGTATATGAAGAAGTCAATCCATACAAAGGAATACGCCTATTTCGTCGAGAAGTTGCGAAAAGCTCGGCAAGAGGCAGGATTGACGCAGGTTCAGGTCGCCAAGAAACTAAAGCGTCCGCAGTCATACATCTCGAATGTGGAGTCAGGGCAACAGCGTGTCGATGTTGTCGAATTACAGAAGTTTGCAAAGATGTATGACAAGGAGGTAAATTACTTTTTCAAATAATCTATGTATATCCCAATCTGGTTAATAGTAGTGGGCGTGATAGTTGCTTACTTTATTTATAAGGGAAGAAAAGGAAATCGTACTTCTGAATCTTCAGAGGTTCCCACTATATTGAATAGTGAGACTACTGTTGAGGAAGTAGAAGAAAGGGTGCAATTTCAGAAAGAAAGAATTTTTGAGCTTGAACACTTTGACTCTCCGCAATTTATTGACGTACAGGATGCTTTTGACGCGATGGAGGTTAACTACCTTAGATTGAAACAAAGGTTTTCTCATACACCAGAAAAAGTCCTCGAAATTGCAAGAGACTGGTATCGATATGCAGATGCACTGCGTGGGTTGAAATTTGCGCGTGTCATGCTCGATGTTGATATGAGCGACGAAGCTTTTGATAACGCACATGAGCGTAGCAAAAAACCTGCAATAATCAAAGACGAAATTGAAAAGAAATTCAAGTCGTTACTTGGAGATGATTGGCAAAATATTCCACTCGATTATCACGAAAGAATGGAGAAAATGGAAGAACCTGATGAAAAAACTTCCAAGAAGCTAGGACTCAATGACTGGAAATATTATTATCGGGATTCTGCGAATCTCTATAAACTGGAAGATAAGCGACGAAAGGAAAAAGAGGAACGAGAAGCTGAAGAGAAGAAAGGCGATAAGAAATCAAACTCTAAAGATAAACATGTGGACGAATCAAAATCTTAAAGTGATGCTACAATAAACAAAAGTCGCCCCGTAGGGCGACTTGAGAAAAAAGTGAAGGCGACTGACTATCTTGGTCAGTTGTTTTCATTTGTGAAAGTGGTCTTTTTGTAGGCGTAGACGTAAGTGGTCATGTGACTACCTCCTCCACTACCACCATCACAACCTTGACTGAGGAAGTGTTGTTCAACTTGTCGAGCGATACTATGGTTGGCAGTATCACCGGAATGAATCCATACGCCACCCTGTTCAGTCACGTTGTGATCTGAAAAGAGGCGTCCTCTCGGATCTGCAGCAATACCCACATACCAATCGTACCAATTTCCTCCATGTTGTTGCATGTACGATACAAAATCGTTGATGATTGATTGAGACATGTTTTTGTCAGTAAACTAACAATCCTCCGTTACGTCGGAATTACTCTCCATTTTACCAAGTGGTAGACAAGTGTCAAGAAAATGTTTCAAATTTGGTTAATCCTTCTAGATAAATTAGAGAATTTGTTATAACTCCATATGTGTATAACTTGTTGACAGGTGATATCAGTTCGTATAATATGGAGACATGCTTACGAGCTTGCCCATTACGCTATTATCAGCATGGAAATTTCCTTTAGTAACAAAAAGCTTCAAAAGCTTTGTGAAGACCACAACAAACTTAAAGCCAAATATGGAGCCCTTCAGGCACGCAGGATCATACGAAGAATAAATGAGTTGCAAGCAGCAGCAAATTTACATGATATTTCGCAATTACCACAAGCGCGGCTGCACTCCCTCACGGGAGATCGGAAGGGTCAGTTTGCAGTGGACATTCTTCATCCATATCGAATCATACTTCTGCCGTTGGATGGTGACACGGCAGATTTGCGGACGATACAGGTCGTAGAAATTGTTTCAATAATTGATTATCACTAAAAATATGGTCAACACAACATTCCAACCAAATACTGCAATTCATCCAGGAGAAACCCTTGGGGAGCTTCTTGAAACAACTGGGATGAGCCAAATTGATCTTGCCAAGCGAACAGGCCTAACCCCTAAGACAATAAACGAGATTGTTAAAGGTAAGAGTTCAATTTCGCCAGAAACAGCTCTCAAACTGGCTGCTGTTTTTGGTACATCTACAGAGTTTTGGAATAACTTAGAAAGACAGTATCAGGAGACAGTTTCTAGACTTGAATTAGAAAAGAAGTTAGAAAACGAAAAGAGTTTCCTTAAAAATTTCTCTTGCTACAACAAATTGAAAGAACTAGGATTTGTGGAAGATACAAATGATCAAAAGCTTAGAGTAAAAAATCTTTTGAATTTCTTTGGTGTAAGTTCACTAAAGTATGTCCGAGAAACTCAAGCTATCGCTTTTCGCGCAGTCAATAAAGATAATGTAGATGAGGAAGCACTAGCTGCATGGCTTAGAGCTGGAGAAATTAAGGGAATGAAGGTGGAAACAGAGAAATTTGATAAAGATAAACTAGTCGCTTCAATCCCAAAACTAAGATCACTATCTCGAAAATCACCAGAAATATACGGAAAGGAAATACAAAATATTTTAGCGTCTTGTGGCGTGGCAGTTGTCTATATGCCTTATTTTGAGAAGACTCATGTGCATGGTGCAACACGCTGGCTATCTTCCGATAAGGCTTTAATTCAGTTGAGCTTATTGTACAAATGGGAAGATGTCTTTTGGTTTAGTCTTTTTCACGAAATTGGACACATTGTTAAACATGGGAAAAAGGATGAATTTCTTGAATTCAAAAATGGTAGTCAAGAATTGGGTGAGAAAAAAGAAAAAGAGGCAAACGAGTTTGCAAAACACAATCTTATACCAGAAGAACAGTTGTCAAAATTGAAAGAATTGACACCTAAATCAATAGAAAAATTTGCAAAAGATGTGGATGTTGCGACAAGTGTTGTGGCTGGAAGAGTCGCCCATGAGCTTTCTGTCAGGGGTAATAATCAAGCTTGGAAAGTGTTTTCGGGTTTACGACCACGATTACA
>PCXL01000015.1:3586-3650 GCA_002787695.1 Candidatus Zambryskibacteria bacterium CG10_big_fil_rev_8_21_14_0_10_42_12
CCGTTTTACAATTTTCGCCTTAAAACGGCGGGGGTTATTGTGCGCGCACTGGGTGGGTGGGGCA
>PCXL01000020.1:0-1111 GCA_002787695.1 Candidatus Zambryskibacteria bacterium CG10_big_fil_rev_8_21_14_0_10_42_12
AAGCAGAGAGGATTTGAAATCTTACGCCGAGAACTTGCGCTCATATCGCAGAAAATTACAAGAGTTGGAAATTCATTTCGAGTCTCAAAATACGGACAAAATCAGAGAGTATATAGAGGCGCTACGAAACATACATCAGTCATCAAACAAGAAGAGTGTTGAACTTGAAAAACTGGCGACACTTGCTATCAATGCGCTAAACGATGCGATTGAAATACAACCAAACTATCCCGTGGGCGACGACAACGAACCGACATTTACTGCCCCCGCAGGAAAACCGGATATTGAGTGTTTCTACCAAACGTTCAACTCTGTATGTGAAGTAACCATGCTTACGGATCGTTCCCAGTGGTACAACGAGGGGCAACCAGTCATGCGCCATGTTCGAGATTTTGAGGAAACATATCCTGAAAAAGGAGTTTACTGTCTTTTTGTCGCTCCTCGCTTACATCAAGATACCGTTGAGACTTTTTGGGTTGCAGTTAAACATGGATATCGTGGAGAAACTCAAAAAATAATTCCACTTTCAATCACGCAAATAATTCGGTTATTGGAAATTCTTGTTGAGATCAAAGAGTCTGGAAGAAGGCTTGAACACGATAAAATATCAGCTCTTTACGAAGAAATTCTAGCAATAACAAATGAAGTCGATGATTCTGCGGAATGGATTGCACGTATTCCATCCGCCATTGACGCTTGGCGGGAAGAAATATTTGCACGATAATTTGCCATGAAAACGAACCATCTTTATTTAGGAGACTGTATAGAAATAATGAGCAACGAGATGAAACCGGAATCGGTTGATCTTATTTTTGCTGATCCTCCTTACAACCTTTCCGGTAACGGCTTGCGCTGGAAAGGAAACAAAACCGGCGGCGATTGGTACATGGTGAACGAAGAATGGGACAGAATGTCTGCACCGGAGTATTTGCAATTCAGTCGTAAATGGATTGGCGGAGCATATAGAGTCCTGAAAGATGGAGGGTCTATTTATATTTCCTGTACCTACCACAATATCTCCGAAGTAATGATTGTCTTAAAGCAGCTCGATTTCAAAATCAACAATATCATTACATGGCAAAAGACAAATGCGATGCCGAATATGACAAGA
>PCXL01000020.1:1130-4278 GCA_002787695.1 Candidatus Zambryskibacteria bacterium CG10_big_fil_rev_8_21_14_0_10_42_12
TAACTATGAAGAATTGCGGAAGATGAATCCAGAAAAACAAAAAGACGGCTCTCTTAAACAAATGAGAGATGTTTGGCAACTGCCGTTAGTGCAAGGGAAAGAAAGGATTAGAGGCAAAGACAATCGAGCTATTCATCCAACACAAAAACCAGAAGAAATGTTGAGGAGAATTATTCTTGCTTCTTCTAACAAAGGGGATGTTGTTCTTGATCCGTTTGTTGGGAGTGGTACTACAACATTTGTTGCAAAAAAACTTGGTAGGCATTGGATTGGAATAGAAAAAGACAAGAAGTATTTTAAGGTTGCCGAAAATAGAATGAAATAATCATGGCAAAGCAAGAAGACAACAAGATAATGAGCGTGCCCGAGCAGATTTTTGACCAGTTTTTAACGGAATTGGGAGAACAAAAAATACCGGAAGAAGTTATTGCTCGCTTAAGGAAAACTCTCGTAGACAACGGACAGATTTCAACTGATGCTCTCAAAATAGCATTGTTTTCCAGTGGCAACACAAATGTATGATTAAGATAGATACGATAAAAATTGAGGAGTTTCGTGGTATGCGTGATTTGACGCTGGAGTTTAATGGAAAAAATTATGCTGTATGCGGACCAAATGGGACGGGTAAGAGTGGAGTGGTTGATGCTCTTGAGTTTGCCCTCACGGGGAATATATCGCGTTTGTCTGGCGAGGGTATGGGTAACGTGTCGGTAAAAGAACACGCGCCTCATGTCGATAGTAAAAATAATCCCGAAAAAGCTCGCGTAATCGTTACATTTAAAATACCAACACTTGAGAATAAACAAGTAACACTCACTAGGACTGTTAAAAATGCATCAACGCCAATTATAAGTCCGTCATCACCGGAGATACTTGAAATACTCTCACAATTTGATGGACATCCTGAGTTTGTACTATCTCGACGTGAGATTATTCGGTATGTCATTTCAAAACCAGGCGATAGATCAGCGGAAGTTCAGGCACTATTACGTCTCGATAAAATTGGCGATTTGCGGAGCAGTCTGCTGACCATATCAAACACATATAACAAAGAGGCAAAAGATTTAAAAAGGATTCAAGACCAAGCAAGCGAAAGTTTGGCACAAGGTCTAGAAATAACTGACTTGGTTAAAGCGAAGATTTTAGAAGCAGTAAATGCGAAACGCGTTATTATCGGCTTAACGTCGCTTGCTGATTTAACAGCCACAACAGCTTTAAATGATGGATTGGAAACGAGTGTAAAATCAGCAGTCGCACCGAAAGTAAATAAGGTTTCGGCAACAGCTGATTTAAAGACTTGGAGAGAAGCATCGCAAAAAATGACGGCTGAAAGTATACAGTCGGAATGCTTGCAGTTGAAAGAACAATTAACCGCTTTGAGTAGTAATCCTATCGTTACTGAAAGTGTGACCCGCGAGAAATTTTTACGATCGGCGATAGATTTTGTGACGGAAGAAGCTTGTCCTGTTTGTGATACAAAATGGGACATATCTACATTACAAGGTATCATCCGCTCGAAACTCCAAAGTTTTGAGGAAATCACAAAGACACGCACTAGTCTTGAGCATCGTCTAGAGCCAATAATAACTCTTGTCGATTCGCTTGATAATGCAACAGTTTCCGTTGAAAGACTGGCGAAAGTTTTGGCAACTGAACACGTGGCAGGTCTTACAGCTTTTCGGACAACATTATTAACACATCGCAAAGCGTTGAAAGATTTTTTGCCATTGACTGAAGCTATATCGGTAATTGTAAATGTAACAAAAATTCCTGCTGACGTGACGGCTGCAATCGGTGCGATAGAAAAAGCTGTCGCTATTATCCCAGAGCCGACACAACAAGACGCTGCACGAGATTTTATTGTGCGAGCACAAGACCGCCTTGAGGCATATAGAAAATCAGCTCGTGAAGCAGATAAAGCAAAGCAACGAGCTGATTTGTCAAAGAAGGTTTATGACGTGTATGTAGATATTAGCACCAAAGCGTTAGAAGGTGTTTATAAAGATGTAGAGGGCGAGTTCTCCAAACTTTACCGTTCGGTGAACAGTGAAGATGAGAATAGTTTTACAGCAAAACTGGTTCCATCTATCGGCAAATTAGGTTTCGATGTTGATTTTTATGGACGCGGACATTTCCCTCCCGGCGCGTATCACAGTGAAGGACACCAAGACGCGATGGGGCTTTGTTTGTATCTGGCGCTAATGAGAAAACTCCAAGGCAATAATTTCAGATTTGCCGTACTCGACGACGTCCTAATGTCTGTTGACTCGAATCATCGGCGAGAAGTGTGCAATCTCCTTAAACAACAATTTCAAGACACTCAGTTTATTCTTACAACGCACGACGAAGTATGGTTAAAACAAATGACGACAGTAGGGCTTATTACGTCAGGAAATGCAACACGCTTTAGCAATTGGACTCCCGATCACGGTCCAGCCGAATGGAGAACACGCAATGTGTGGACTGAAATAGACACCGCCTTACATGCAAACGATGTCCAATCAGCAGCCAGTCGCCTCCGGTATTATTTGGAATATGTTTTTAGAGAAGTGTGTGATAGCTTGCGAGCACAAGTTGAGTTTAAGGGTGATGGACGTTATGATCTTGGAGATACTTTGACTCCGGCTGTAACGCGCTTTCGTAAACTTATAGTTGATGGGAAAAAGGTTGCGGAGGCATGGAGTCAAACTGATGTTGCGGAAGCTCTCAAATCTCAAGAAAAGAGCCTTGCGGATTCTTTGATTGCAACCAACGCTGAACAATGGCAGGTTAACCCGGCTATTCACTATAACGAATGGGCGAATCTTTCCGTTAATGATTTTAAGCCAGTCGTTGCTGCTTTCCGTGATTTAGTACAAAAGTTCTTTTGCGAAAAGCCAGAATGTACTGGTCTTGTATATTTAACTACGACACCACCGAAAACACCGGATGCAGTACGCTGTAATTGCGGATCGATAAATATAAATCTCAAAAAGCCGGAGAAGCAAGATTAAATTTGTTTCAATAAACAAAAGGGAGTCCCGCCCGCGACTCCTCCTGTCCTTCGCGGTCGGGTTTGCGCGCGCATGGGTGGGGAGCGCGTGTGTATTCACACGCGCTGGGGCAAGCGCATTCGGCTTTGCGCCTCGGACATTTCCGCTATGAGCGT
>PCXL01000007.1:0-13984 GCA_002787695.1 Candidatus Zambryskibacteria bacterium CG10_big_fil_rev_8_21_14_0_10_42_12
CTTCCTCCAATTTCGCTCGTAGTAATGGGTGGAATGTATGCTGTGCTTGTATGGGGAGTTTGGAAATTAAAACAGAAGCCGCAGTCTGTTGTAGGACCGGATAGTGCGGAAGCGTTTGAAGTAGTTGAGTATCAGATTATAAAAGCAGGGCGCGCCGACTAGGTCGACGCGCGGTTAGGTTAGCTTTCTTTCTCGTTTCCGAGCCAGAGGATCGAAAGCGGAAAGGAACAAACGGCAAACACGATGTTGCCGATCTTGGCGAATACGTTCCAAATGCTCATGGGGATCTCCTCAGTATTTATTCTATGTATATTGTATATTTTTGCAACTAGTCTTGGGCTTTTGTAAAATTACGTTCTATGTTTTCCCAGTTCAGATTGGTAAAATAATCCTCGATATACTGTTTCTTTCCAGATGGCTGATAGTCTGCGACAAACGAGTGTTCCCACATGTCGAGTCCGAGGATCAGGTCACATCCTTGGAGTTGTCCCAGGTGTTGCTCGTCAACCCAGGCGTTTAAGAGTCTGTCGTCTTTTTTGTCGTAATAAAGCATTGCCCAGCCCACACCGCGTGTTGAGGCGATCGCTTTAAATTCGATAAGCCATGCATCATATGAACCCCAGGTTTCTGTTATTTTATTTTTGAGCGGTCCGTCACTGAGTGGTGTAGGACCTTCTGCGAGAGATTCAAAATATACTTCGTGGTTTCTCATGCCGTTGTATTCAAAACCGAGACGACGGTTTATTTCACCAAGTGCGTATGCATTTCCTGCACCGAGTGGAGTCGAGGGGTCAGCATCTTTTTTAAGCTCTTGTATTTGTTCGAGGATAAGGTTTGTATGTTTTACGTATCCTGCGTAGAGTTTCAGGTGCTCTTCGATAGTTTTTTCTGAAATTCCTGTGAGTGTAGGGATATTAAACGTTTTTACTTCAAATGTTTTCATAAAAGTATGTATTAGTTCGATAAGTTATAATCGTATTATAGCGTATATGACAAAGAGACTCTTTATCTTAATAATGATCGTTTTGGGGAATATGGGTGTTTGGTCATATGTTGTTGCAGAAAAACCAAGAGAGGGAGTAAAAGTTGCCTTTCTCGATGTGGGTCAGGGAGACGCTATTTTTATAGAAGCGCCGAATGGCAAACAAATGCTTATTGATGGCGGGCGAGACCAAACCGTACTCCGCGAACTACGTAAAGTTATGCCATTTTGGGATAGGAGTATAGATATTGTGCTTGCGACACATCCGGACGCTGATCACATTGGCGGACTTATAGATGTACTAGAACGATATGAAATAGATGTATTTATTGATTCTGGAAATATAGGGGAGACTGAGACGTATGAATATATTGAAGAGCTTGCTGATCTTGAAGGTGCGGAGGAAATAGAGGGAAAAGCAGGGCAGATTGTGTGGTTGAGTGATGATGTCTATTTTGCAATTTTGTTTCCGGATAGAGACGTGAGTGGTGTTGAATCAAATACGGCTTCTGTTGTTGGTCAACTCGTCTACGGAGAGACACAAGTGTTGCTTACCGGAGATTCACCGCAGGAAATTGAATGGCACTTGGTCGCAACCTATGGAGAAAAGCTAGAGAGCGAAATATTAAAAGCGGGACACCATGGATCGCGTACATCAACTGGCGCACTATTTTTAAATGAGGTTGCACCAGAGGAGGTGGTGATTTCAGCAGGGAAAGATAATAGGTATGGACACCCCCACAAAGAGGTTGTCGATTTTGTTGAAAGTTTTGGCGCAGAGATTGTAAATACGGGAGAGATAGGAAGAATAGAATATGTGCTGTATCCAGATGGAACGTTTGAGAAGAAATAGAAAAGAACCCGGGGTTTGTTTGGCTTAAAGAATCGCCACCCCGGGTCCAGGACCATACAATCTTGTGTGCAAGCAGGTCCCAATTACTCACACACTCACCGCTGTCTTTCCTCTCTAAATCCGCGGATCGATATCAGGGAGACTTGGCTGTTTTAGCTGCACCGCCAAGCGTGTTTTTCAGCTTTATTAATATAATATATCCTATAAAAATTGTCAATAACTTTCTCTGATTCACTCAAAATACCGCTCATTGAGCGGTATTTTGAGTGAATCTGTCTAGTACCTAAAACCTAGCATCCGTGACCTAAATAATTCCTGCGTCTTTAAGTGTTTTGTACGCACCGTTTTTTTGAATAGTCTTGAGTCCTTTAGTCGAGACGGTGATACTTACTGTTTTATTGAGTTCAGGTACGAAAATACGCTTTTTCTGGAGATTTGGCTGTCGGCGAACTTTTCCGACAGGATTAAACTGCGTAGCACGAGTGCGATTTGAATATCCGCCTCCTACTTGTGATGTTTTTCCTGTGATTTCGCAAACTTTTGCCATGACGAGCGCTATAGTAACACTCAGGTCTATTTTTTGCAATAATCTTTTCTTCTTTCCATATTTCATCTTTCCTTTATACTAGGTCTTATATGGCAGGTATAGACTTTTTCTTCGTAATCGCGATTTTACTCGTCTCAGTTGTGCTTCATGAATTGGCTCACGGTTATGCTGCGCTCAAGCTAGGGGACCCGACAGCGCTCTATGCAGGACGTCTTACATTAAACCCACTCAAGCACATTGACCCGTTCGGCTCACTGCTCTTACCTATTATGGGGTACTTGCTCGGAGGATTCATTATTGGCTGGGCGAAACCGGTCCCTTTTAATCCTTATAATCTTCAGGCGGGCAGGTGGGGAGAAGCACTCGTTGCCGCCGCTGGTCCAGCGTCAAATATAGTAATTGCACTTTTATTTACACTCTTGATTCGATTCGGTGGTTTTGCTGGCGGATTTATAGATATTGTGAGCTATATTGTCCTCATTAATATTGTGCTTGCATGTTTTAACCTGATACCTATTCCACCTCTTGATGGTTCGAAAATTGTTTTTGCGTTTCTTCCGCTCCCATTTGTATATAAGTACAGAATGATGCTCGAGTCATATGGTATTTTCTTGGCAATCGCTATTTTATTTGTGGTCTGGCCTCTTCTCTTTCCGTTCGTGTTAGATGTTTTTGGCTTAGTTACAGGTATACCAGTTTAAGCATTGCTTTTTAAAACCCTATGTAGTAGCATAGGCACGCCTTAGCGCATTTTTTGTATATGGTCCCGTTAGAGATAGCGGACGACCTAAGTTACGGCAATTTGTGTAAATAAATATAGTATTGATAATAATTGTGTAGGTCGAGGATATACGTTTGTCCGCGTCCTATCTCTAACGGGATGGCAACACTAAACCAACTTGCAAAGAAATCACGAAAAAAATTGGTGCGAAAGCCGAAGTCGGTGGCACTTCAGCGTGGTTTCAATACACTCAAAAACAAGCCATCAAAATACGCTTCTCCTTTCAAGCGTGGTGTATGTACAAAAGTGACGACTAAAACTCCTCGTAAGCCTAACTCAGCTATCCGAAAGATTGCTCGTGTGCGTCTTACTAATGGTATGGAAGTAACTGCATACATCCCAGGTATGGGACACAATCTTCAAGAGCACTCAGTGGTTATGCTTCGAGGTGGTCGTGTGAAAGACGTGGGTCTCCGATACCAGGTGGTACGCGGTGTGCTTGATGCAACGGGTGTAGACAAGCGTATGAAGGGACGCTCACGATATGGCGCAAAGCGACCAAAAGCAGCTAAATAATAATAGACTATGCGACGTCCAGTAAAAAACAGAAACATCGTAAAACCAGATCGAGTATACAATGCAGATCATATTGCAAAGTTTATTAACTATGTGATGTGGAGCGGTAAGAAAGAAACTGCACGCAAGGTTGTATACAATGCTCTCGATATCATTAAAGAAAAGGAAAAGGTAAAAGATCCGCTTGAAGTACTTGGTACTGCACTTAAAAACACAGCTCCTAACATGGAAGTCCGCTCTCGCCGAGTGGGAGGAGCAAACTATCAGGTGCCGGTAGAGGTTCGACCAGCACGTCGTTCAATGCTTTCAATGAAATGGATTATCAATGCGGCACGTGCAAAGAAGGGTCGTCCAGTTGCCGAAAAACTTGCCGATGAAATCATTCTTGCAAGTAAGAATGAGGGTGAAGCAGTAAAGAAACGAGAAAACACTCACAAAATGGCAGAAGCAAACAAGGCCTTCGCACACTTCTCTTGGAACTAATCCACCCAAATTCAAAAATCAAATATCAAAATGCAAAATGATAAACCAAAAATGAATAATGAAGAATCCAATGTATTTGCATCATACTTTTTACACTTTGCATTGTCATTTTAAACTTTGATTTTTAAATTTTAATTTTTATTCCATGGCACGTACATACCCCTTAGAGAAAGTTCGCAACTTCGGCATTATCGCGCACATTGATGCGGGTAAAACCACAACATCAGAACGAATTCTTTTTTATACAGGCATGAGCCACAAAATTGGTGAGGTGCACGAAGGTGAGACGGTGACAGACTGGATGGAGCAAGAGAGAGAGCGAGGAATCACCATTACTGCTGCAGCTATTTCATGTTCTTGGGTGAAAACAGATGTGGAAGACAAGACAAATCCTGCGAATCGAACCGGTTTTAACATTATCGACACTCCGGGACACATCGACTTTACTGCCGAAGTGAAGCGATCTATGACCGTTCTCGACGGTGCTATCGTCGTATTTGATGGTGTTGCAGGTGTGGAACCACAATCAGAAACAAACTGGCGATATGCAAACGAAGCAGAAGTGCCACGTATCTGTTTCATTAATAAGATGGACCGAACTGGTGCATCATTTGAGAAATCATACAAATCTATTTTAGATCGTCTTTCTAAGAAAGCAGTTCCAATACAGCTTCCGATTGGTGCAGAAGATAAATTTGAGGGAGTTATTGATCTTATCAAGATGAAGGCTTACCGATTTGAAGGTGAGATGGGTAGAGATGTGATCGAATTTGATATTCCGGAGAGTCTTATGGCAGAGGCAGAAGCTGCGCGAGGAACTCTTATTGAAAAAATCGTTGAAAATGACGAAACAATGATGAACGCATACCTTGAAGGTAATGTGCCAAGTATTGAAGACTTGAAGAAAACTCTTCGTAAAGCAGTTATCGCAAACGAAATCTTTCCAGTGATGACAGGTACTGCGCTCCGAAACAAGGGTGTGCAGCTGATTCTCGACGCGGTTGTTGACTATCTCCCATCTCCACTTGATTTGCCACCAAAGAAAGGAATTAACCCAGATACAGGTGAAGAAATCGAACGAAAACCATCGGACGAGGAACCGTTTACGGCACTCGTGTTCAAGATTCAGACAGACCCATTCGTCGGTCAGCTTGCCTTCTTCCGTGTGTATTCAGGAAAAGTAGAAGCGGGAAGTTATATTTACAACTCAACAACAGGAGAGAAAGAGCGCCTCGGACGCATCGTGCGACTCCAGGCAGATAAGCGAGAAGAAGTGAAAGAAGTATATGCTGGGGAAATCGCAGCAGCAGTTGGTCTCAAAGACGCAAAAACATCGCACACATTCTGTGATGAAAAGAATCCGATCGTTCTTGAAGAAATTGTCTTTCCAGAACCGGTGGTTGCAGTACGTATCGAGCCTAAGACAAAGGCAGACCAAGAGAAGATGGGTATGGCTCTCAAGAGACTTGCTGACGAAGACCCAACCTTCAAGGTTTCAACTGATGAAGAAACAAACGAAACTATTATTGCTGGTATGGGTGAGCTTCATCTTGAAATATTGGTTGATCGTATGAAGCGAGAGTTCAATGTTGAAGCCAACACAGGTCGCCCACAGGTAGCATACCGAGAAACTATTCTTGGATCAGCTGAAGCAGAACATAAATACATCAAGCAGACTGGTGGAAAAGGTCAGTATGGTCACGTCAAACTCACGATTAAGAAAATGGAACCGATTGAGGAAGGCGCAAAGATTCCGAAGAACGTGAAGCGGTATGACCACTTCGAATTTATTGATGCTATCAAGGGAGGTGTTATTCCGGCAGAGTTTATCCCAGCAGTAGAAAAGGGAGTAAAAGAGGCGATGCAACGCGGTATTGTTGCAGGCTATCCGATGGTGGATATCTCTTGTGAACTAACCTATGGTTCTTACCACGATGTGGACTCATCTGAAATTGCTTACAAGATTGCTGCATCTCAAGCATTCCAAGACGCTGCAAAGCGCGCAAAGCCAGTGCTACTCGAGCCGATTATGAAGGTTGAAGTGATCACGCCAGAAAAATTCATGGGTGATATCACAGGAAATATTTCAGGTAAACGCGGACAAATCGAAGGAATGGAAGAACGTGGTATGGACCGAGTAGTTCGTGCCAAAGTGCCACTTTCAGAAATGTTCGGTTATACCACTATTTTGCGTTCTATGACCGAAGGCAGGGCAAACGCAATCATGGAATTTGATCACTACGAAGTCGTACCGCCAAACGTGGCAGAGACGATTGTTGCTGCGAGAAACAAGTAGAGGATACAGTCAAAAGTCATTAGTCCTCAGTCAATAGTAAATACAGAGAAACACGCCTCGGCATAGCCGAGGCGTGTTTCGGCTCGCGAATACAAGGGTGCCCCTTGTACTTGTATTGTACTCGGATCCGAATCGACAGAATAAAGATGAGGAGTGGGAGAGGGCTTAAATGGGACGCGAGTAGATCGAGAAGGCGACGAGAACTACAAGCGCGGATTCGATAATCCGCGCTTGTTCTATTTTCTATCTACTAAATACTGGGCTCTTATTTGCATTTTAAACACTATCTGTTAGTATGTTACGTGCTCTGTATAGCGTTTTTTTATTTATTAACTAACGTTAGAGCGCTTACAATTACTTATTAACATAAGAGCAATTCGGTAGGTACGATAAAGCCACACTCTCGCGCGCTTCATTGTGTCCACCGGAACTCGACAAATAATTTTATGGCAGATGCATTCGATCGTTCAAAGCCTCACGTAAACGTGGGCACCATTGGTCACGTTGACCATGGTAAAACAACACTGACTGCTGCTATCCTTAATGTGCTCAACGCTAAGGGTGATGGCTACAGTGCAAACGTTAAAGACGTTTCTCAAATTGACAAGGCACCTGAAGAAAAGGCTCGTGGTATTACTATCGCGCTTTCTCACTCAGAGTACCAAACACCTAACCGACACTACGCGCACATCGACGCTCCAGGTCACGCTGACTATATCAAGAACATGATTACTGGTGCAGCGCAGATGGACGGTGCTATCCTCGTGGTAGCAGCTACTGACGGTGTGATGCCACAGACTCGAGAGCACATTCTTTTGGCTCGACAGGTTGGTGTTCCAAAAATCATCGTATTCCTTAACAAGTGCGACATGGTTGATGATGCAGACATGCTCGACCTTGTGGAAGAAGAGGTTCGCGAACTTCTTACAAAGCAGGAGTTTGATGGTGCAAACGCACCAGTGATCCGTGGTTCAGGTCTTCAGGCACTTGAAAACGCTAGTGACCTTAACAACGAATGGACAAAGAAGATTATCGAGCTTGCAGATGCACTTGATACATACATCCCAACTCCAGAACGCGAAACAGACAAACCATTCCTTATGCCGATTGAAGACATTTTCTCAATCGAAGGACGAGGAACAGTGGTAACTGGTCGAATTGAGAGAGGACAAGTAAAGGTGGGTGAAGAAGTTGAAATCGTTGGTATCAAAGACACTGCAAAAACAACAGTGACTGGTATCGAAATGTTCAACAAGCAACTTCAGGAAGGTATGGCTGGAGACAACGCAGGTATTTTGCTGCGAGGTCTTAAGAAAGAAGATATCCACCGAGGTCAGGTACTTGCAAAAGCTGGTTCAATCACACCTCACACAGAATTTGAAGCAGAAGTGTACGTGCTTAAGAAAGAAGAAGGAGGTCGTCACACACCATTCTTCTCTGGATACAAGCCTCAGTTCTACATCGGTACAACTGATGTGACTGGTGAAGTTACTCTTGCAGAAGGTGTAGAAATGGTTATGCCAGGAGACACAGCAACATTTAAGGTGAAGCTCGTATCTCCAATTGCCCTTGAAGAGCAGCGACGTTTCGCTATCCGTGAAGGTGGCAAGACTGTTGGTGCCGGAGTGGTAACTAAGGTTGTTGCATAATATCTATGGTCCCGTTAGAGATAGCGGACGACTAAGATCGGAAAGTAGAATATGTATAAAAAACACAAAACATTAACAAATAATCGTGTAGGCCGAGGACTCGTGTCCGCGTCCTATCTCTAACGGGATGGCTAAAGCAGCGGCAAAAACAAAGCAGAAGACAGACGCAATTACACGCATGAGAATTCGCGTACGTGCTTATGATCACAAAGTTCTTGATGTTTCTATCAAGCAGATCATTGATACAGCAATTCGACATGACGCGGAAGTGCGTGGTCCGATTCCGTTGCCTACCGAAATCAAGAAATATACGGTAAACCGCTCAACATTCGTCTACAAAAATGCGCGAGAGCAGTTTGAGATGCGAGTGCACAAGCGACTTATCGATATCATCAATCCAAACCCAAAGATCATGGAGTCTCTCTCAAATTTGAGTCTTCCATCAGGTGTTAACATTGATATCAAGATTATTTAAGATTTTCGCGGGCTTGGCGCACAACGGTGCGCCCACCGCGCACACAAGCAAATCTCTTGTTTGTGTGCGCGGTGTGTTGCAGAAAGACTTACATTCTGGTAATGTCCTTTCCACACGCTTTTTCGTTTGAGAAACAAAGAATATGAAATTCATCCTTGGAAAAAAACAACATATGACACAGATTTTTGCCGAAGACGGTAGTGCTATTCCTGCTACTGTTTTGAGCGCAGATCCGGTTGTCGTAACTCAGGTTAAGGGTAAAGAGAAGGATGGATATGTCGCTCTTCAGGTTGGCTATGGCAAAAAAGCCGAGAAGAACCTCACCAAGGCGGAAAAAGGGCATGTAAAAGATCTCGGAAGTTTTGCTGGTCTTAAGGAATATAGAGGCGAGACAGAGGGGATTGAGAAGGGAGCAAAACTCGATCTTTCACAGTTTGTAGAAGGAGACAAAGTGACCGTCGTAGCTGTTTCAAAAGGAAAAGGGTTTCAAGGTGTAGTGAAGCGACATGGGTTTGCAGGTGGTCGCCGTTCACATGGTCAGAAGCACTCAGAACGCGAACCGGGATCAATTGGTATCGGTGGTGTTCAGAGAGTGTTTAAGGGTACGCGAATGGCGGGCAGAATGGGAAGCGATAAAATTACGCTCAAAAAAGTAGAAGTTCTCAAGGTACTTCCAGAGTCTGGAGAAATTATCCTTAAGGGGGCAATTCCTGGACGACGCGGTACTGTTGTTGAGGTTCGCAGCTAATAAAGGTATATGGCAACAAAGATGGAATCAAAAATATTTACACAAGACGGAAAAGAAGCTGGAACAATTGCATTGCCAGAAGAAATTTTTGGTTTGCCTTGGAATGCTGATTTGGTACATCAGGTCGCTACCTCTATGATGGCGAATGCACGAGAAGGAAGTGCAAATACAAAAACACGTGCTGAGGTACGTGGAGGTGGTAAAAAGCCATGGCGACAGAAGGGAACAGGACGCGCACGTCATGGTTCACGTCGTTCACCTATCTGGGTTGGAGGAGGTATGACACATGGTCCTCGCGCAGAGAAAAACTACAGTAAAAAAATAAATAAGAAGATGAAAACGAAGGCGCTATATACGCTATTGTCTGCAAAATACCGAGATGGTGAACTTATCTTTGTGGACTCTTTCTCATTTGATGCTCCAAAAACAAAAGAGGCGAGAGATTACATTTCAAATATTGCCAAGGTAAGCAAACATAATGATCTTGCGACAAAGCGAAAGAATGCGGCTGTTATCTCTATACCTGCAAAAAATGCGAATGTAGCAAAAAGCTTTGCAAATATTGGCAGTGTATTTGTAGATGAGACACGCATGCTTAATCCACTTGAACTTTTGAATACGAAGTATGTCGTACTGGTCTCACCTGATGAATCAATCAAGATTCTTGAAGGTCGCAAGAAGGTAGTGAAGAAATAAATATTATGGCAACCAAAACTGATACAATAAAAAATATCTACAAAAGAGACTTGAGTGAGGTCTTGAAGGCGCCTCGTATTACAGAGAAGGCATCAATGGTATCTGACAAGGGTGTCTATGTGTTTGAGGTTGCTACATGGGCAAATAAGAATGAAATTGGTGCTGCAGTAAAGAAATTCTACAATGTTACCCCGATCAATATCCGTACGTCTGTAGTGCCTTCAAAGAAAGTCTTTCGACGTGGCCGAGCAGGAGTGAAGAAAGGAGGAAAGAAGGCGTATATTGAACTAAAGAAGGGCGATAAGATCGAACTTGTATAGTAGGAAATGAAAAGTGTAAAAATCAAACATCAAAATGACAGATCAAACATCAAAAATGAATAATGAATTGAATGCATCAAACGTTTTAAATTTTGCATTGTCATTTTGCACTTTGAGATTTGAATTTTAAATTTGAAACATGAAAACGTATAAACCAACAACACCATCACGCAGAAAGATGTCCGGTATCAATTACCGCAATGTGCTTTCGGGTGACAAGCCAACAAAATCTCTCGTTAAAGGCGGCAAGCGTCATGTTGGACGCAATAATCAGGGTCGCATCACAACACGTCACAAAGGAGGTGGTCATAAGCGCCGATTCCGAGACGTGGATTTTACATATGACAAAATAAACATTCCTTACAAGATTGCCTCTGTTGAGTATGATCCTAATCGATCAGGATTTATTGGGCTCGCAGTCTACAAAGACGGAGAAAAGCGATACGTGCTTCTTCCAAAGGAGGTAAAGGTGGGTGAGGAGCTCGTTACGGGATCAAACGTAGAGGCAAAACCAGGAAATAGAATGCCTCTTGATGATATTACGCTTGGTACAAGTGTATATAACGTAGAGATAAAGCCACAAGGAGGTGCAAAACTTATTCGTAGCGCTGGTAGCTACGGAGAAGTGATTGCCAAGGATGGAAACTACGTAGATATTAAAATGCCTTCAACCGAGGTGCGAAAGATCCATAAAACAGCGTGGGCAACTATCGGTGCGGTTTCAAACGAAGAAAACAAACTCCGCAACTACGGTAAAGCAGGTACAAGTCGACACAAGGGTATTCGTCCAACAGTACGTGGTACTGCCATGAACCCAGTTGATCACCCACACGGCGGTGGTGAAGGACGTCAGGGACGTGGACGCCGTCGTGCAGTGTCTCTCTGGGGTAAACCAACAGGAAAGGGTCAGAAGACGCGAACTCCGAAAAAATACTCAAATAAATTCATTGTTTCTCGCAGAAAGGTTGGTAAGAAACGAAAGTAAAAACAACAAATAAAATCGGGCACATGTGCCCGATTTTATTTATGAGTATGCACAGCTTATACCGTTTATATTGTATTTCATTGGTATAATTTAAGAGAACCACATTTTATGTATACATGGTGGTTTTTATGTAATTCGGTGTAATTGTGATTTTATTCAAGAAATACTACGTTAGAAAACTCAGTAAATTCACAACGGCTGTGCTCGCTGCGTCGCTTGTTATTCAAAATGTATTTTTTGGTGTATACGCTATTGCGATAGAAGGCAACATAGTTGAATATCTCCCCCGCACAGTTGCATCTGTTGATGATGAACGTGGCGGACTCTATTGGCATAAAATTTCTAACGCGCTCGAGAATAATTTGCCTTACACTGCACTTGCGAATACTTTTACAGTTGAAAATTCTGCTCTGCTAAGCACGAGCCAAGAATTACCGGTTGCACCAGTTGAAATTGAAGACAAAGACAAGAGTGAGGGCGCAGGTGGGGGGAAGACTGCTGAAGTGGGGTCGCAACTAGAAAATCAAAATAATGAAGAAGTCGGCGTGGATGAGTCTCCAAAACAAGATTCAGCAGAAGTGCCTGACACTATTTCTCCTGACGAAGAACAAAATGATTTAGAGGATGTTCCTGCCGTGGCAGAAAACACAAGTAATGAAAATAATGAAAATCAAGAATTAGAATCTATACCTGACGTAGAAACTCCCGTAGACGAACCTGTTGCAGAAGAGGTGAGCGAAGGTCAAGAAGAATCAGTGTCAGTAGATATTCCACGTGAAGAACCTGAAGCGCCGGCAGGTGAGCCAGAAGCTCCAGCTATGCCACCATCAGAAATTGAGTCTCCTACAAGTTGGGTACGCGAAGCGTTATTTGCAAGTCGTATTGTTGGCGAAGTACATGCGCAAGAAGCAACAGAGGAGGGTGCAGATGTTTTCTTGGCACCAGAGAAAGATATGGTCACGAGTTCTCTTGTGTTTAGCGATTTTGATGGAGGAGAGGCATCGACGACTCTCAAAAATTTGAAGATCAAGGTTTCTTTGGTGGCCAACATGATGTCTGGTGCCACACTTACGGCATATTATTCCTTTGGAGGAAACTCATGGGATAAAACAGATGCCGTATCACTTGATACTGGTTTAGATAATCAGGTGTCAGGAGATTATGTGTACATTGCGATACCCAAGGTTCCGGTTGATGTTTCCATACAAGATCTTGTCATTAGACTTGAATATACAGCACCAATTGCTGTGCTTGAAAATAGTGATGAGATATTGCTTTACATTGATTCCTTGTCTGTTGTTGAAGATAAGGGTCCTGTTGCACGTATCAAAAGAAAAATTGAAGAATTAATCAGTCCCGAGTATGTTGAGTTTACTGATGCGCGAACGCCAGAGGAACTCAAGAATGCACGTATTCAGTATGCAAATGATATTTTTGAACTACTGAAAGATACAGCAACAGATGAACCATTTCAGATATTGAGTAAAGAGTTTGATAATCAGACACCACTCGAACTATCCCTTATGGGTGCATCAGCAGATGCGCGGGCTTTGTATCAGGATGGGAAAGTGACGTATGTTGATGTGTATCAGAATACTGATTTTATCTATACACCGACACGGACAGGGCTTAAGGAAGAAATATTACTAAAGAATGAAGAGCATCCGAGCTTGTTTACGTATTCACTGAACTTGTCTGATTTTGATTATGAGCAGACGGCAGATAATGTTATCGATGTATACCAAAAAGGTTTTGCGGGTAACCCGCTTAAAAAATTATATGAAATCACTGCACCATACATGGAAGATGCAAATGGTGTACGCAATGAAAACATTGTCTTTACGATTGTTGGTGATGAATTGCGTTTGATCCCTGATCCAGAATTTCTTGCGCAAGCAACATACCCTGTTCTTGTTGATCCGACTATTACCATCTCGGTACTTACTGTCTATGCCCATCCTCTCTCTGGAGAAGATTGGACTGTTGATTTTGCGACTGTAGGAACAAGTGATTTGCGGATTGTGCCGAGAACAGAAACAACCATACATGATATTAGTTTTACATCACTTGTCTGTGACGGGGAGGAACGTACACCGCAGATACTGGACAATGAAGTTGTGTATTACCAAGATTGGTCTTGTGATGGGGTGGGTACTGTGGTGCATCATGTTGAGCAAGAGGGTTCACATATTCTCGATTTCGAATTTGGTGGAGATGGTGAAGAAGTTGTTACGAGTACTGCCTTTAATGGTACCTATACGTGGGATGGTGGCGGGGCTACTAACAATTGGTCTGAATGTGCCAATTGGAGTGCTAATACCTGTCCTACAACGGCGGACGCAGTTGTGTTTGATGGGACCAGTACAAAAAATGCCACACTTGATAATGCGACAACAGTTACATCCATGACTATTTCCTCAGGTTATACAGGCACTATTACACAAGGCAATAACAACCTAACTATAACAGGAGCATTTTCTCAGGCGGATGGAATATTTACAGGTGGTGCTGCAACTACTACTGTTGGTAGCAGTTTTACGATTTCTGGCGGTACTTTTAATGCACCATCGACAACCAATTTGGCAACTGGCGGTATTTCTAGCACACTAAATATTAATTCAAGTCAAACATTCGAAAACCTCATTTTTGACTA
>PCXL01000007.1:14093-14662 GCA_002787695.1 Candidatus Zambryskibacteria bacterium CG10_big_fil_rev_8_21_14_0_10_42_12
GTCAACGGAGGAACTATTAATGCACAAGGTGATATCGTACAAAATGCCGCATCTGGTGGTGGTACAACTGCCGTAAACTTTGCGTCTGCAGGTGCACAAACCTGGACAGTAAATGGGGGAACTGGTCCTGTACCAACACTTGATGCTGCAGAAGACGCTTCAGACTCTATCGTATTTGCAGCCGCAGGTGGCTTTGGTGGATTTACCGTAACAGCTGGTTTTTCTGGCACAATTCCAATTAGTAACAGTAGTAATTACACAATCTCTTTTGGTACCGGCACATATTCTCAGGCAGCTGGAACGTGGCCATCAGGTGCTTGGAATATGAGTCTCACGGGTGATTTTACCCTAACAGGCGGAACGTTTAATGGTGGCACCGGAACGATGACGCATAATGCTGGTGGCACAGTTTCCCTTACAGGAGGAACCTTCAATGCACCGACAACGTTTGAATTCTCTGGTTTCTCTGTTTCTACTGCACTCAACGTCAATGTAACGCAAACATTTAATAATCTACGTTTTAATGAGACTAACACTGCCCAAGGCGTCACCATATCGAGTGGCGATAC
>PCXL01000002.1 GCA_002787695.1 Candidatus Zambryskibacteria bacterium CG10_big_fil_rev_8_21_14_0_10_42_12
ACACAATAAAATGCTAAAGTACAAATGTTGATTACTTTTCAATACCTATGAAAAAAACAGAAATACAACGATTTGCTAAAAATATGAAAAATCTTCGGAAAGCGAAAGGATTATCTCAAGGGGACATTCATCGTGCGACCGAAATTGATAGAGCGTATTATAGTGGTACCCAGATATTGGACACCCCCCATAGACATAAAGCACTATGGAAACTATGAAAAACCCATCCAATATCTCAAAGCGGTATCACACGCCAACATTCAAAGCCCAAGTGGCGCGGGCAGCAATCAAGGGTGAAAAGACAATCGCCCAGATTGCCTCGGAATATGCCATTCATACCACACAGGTGAATACCTGGCGTAAGCTCGCTGACGAAGGTCTACCTTCATTGTTCTCTGATAATCAAGTAAAAGCGCTCCAAGCAAAAGATCAGGAAATCGATCGGCTTCATGCTGCCATTGGATCTCGTGAAGTCGAGATCGACTGGTTAAAAAAAAGATTGGGCGCTTAGCAGTTCCCGTAAACGTCAACTGCTTGAGCGCGGACACCCAGACATTCCTCTCACGCGTCAATGCCAATTACTGACACTCCCCCGATCAACAGCCTACTACCAACCATCCAATTGGATCACTGCTCGACACATTCGATTGATGCAGCAGATCGATGTCATCTACACCGAATATCCCACATTCGGATCCCGTAAGATGAAAGCCCAGCTGTATCGCTGGTACAAGGAAAAGGTCAGCCGTAAGCTCATCAGGAAGCTCATGCAGCTCATGGGGCTAGAGGCTCTCTACCAGCGACCTAATACCAGCAAACCCTATCCAGAGCATGCCATCTTTCCGTACCTCTTGCGACATATTCCGGCTACCCACTCCAACCATATCTGGGGAACGGACATTACCTACATCAAGATCAACGGTACGTGGGCATACCTGGTAGCGCTGCTAGATTGGTACTCCAGGTATGTCGTCAGTTGGCAATTATCCGATTCAATGACCAGTGACTTCTGTATTGAAAATCTTGAGCGTGGACTATTGGTGGCGCAGCCTGACTACCATAATTCGGATCAAGGCAGCCAGTTTACGGCCAAAGAGTATCTGCAAACATTGCAGCACTATCCAAACATTAAAATCAGTATGGATGGACGCGGTCGGTGTATGGACAACATCTTTACGGAACGACTATGGCGAACAGTGAAGTATGAAGAAGTGTATCTGAAAGAGTACTCATCATTCCATGATGCCGAGCAATCACTCACTCACTTCTTTACTAACTACAACACTGATAGACCGCATCAATCTTTAAACAACAATGTGCCGGCGGATGTCTACTTCGAAAAAATCAGGCTCTCTTAATATTCTAAAACACCATGAAAGGAGGTGACTGTACAGTGTCTATGAAATGGGGATAACGTGTCTAGACAATGGGTACCACTTTATATATCAGCAATCTTGAAGCCGGAAAACAAAACCCTACTCTTGAGACAATCGCAAAAATCGCCAAAGTGTTGGGTGTTCCAATGGAAGATTTGGTAAAATAAATGTATGAAACAGCGTTCCTATTCACGAAAACGATATACCATGCCTGACTTTATTGAGAAGGCGCTTGTTAAAAACCAATTGGTGGAAGCATATAACGGACGCCCGCCGTATCAGCAGAATGATTATATTGGCTGGATTACTCGCGCAAAGCGTCAAGAAACTCAACAAAAGCGTTTAAACCAAATGCTTGATGAATTAAAACGTGGTGATACATATATGAATATGAGTTGGAAACCAAAATTAAGATAATAGTGCCTCTAAACCAACTCACTCCGCTGCACTCTCCTCCTTTCAGTCATTGAGGCGAATAACAAGGGATATATGCCTCGGGGTTCTGAATACCTTACGGATACATAACTTTTCAAAATCTGATAAAATTAGTTTATGAAACGGGACTTCTCTTTTACTGGCATCGCGCAACAATTTCCCGGCTCTGGCGGGTGGGTGTATGTTGCCGTGCCAAAAAAATTCACCAAAGATCTTAAGCAACAAAGACGCGCATGGGGTATGTACCCAATTACCGCGCACATCGGCACAACATCGTGGAAAACCAAGCTTATGATGAAAAAAGGTGGCGACTTTTTTGTGGCTCTCAAGACGACTATACGCAACAGAGAAAAGATAGCCATCGGCGATCAGGTTGCTGTTTCTTTTAAGTTAGAATAGTTCTATAATAAAAACATTATGCAATCAAACGAGATAAAATTCACAACCACCATCAAAGCCCCTCCCGAAAAAATAATGGAAGCTTTGATGCAAGAAGAACATATTCAAAAATGGTGGACAAACGAAGCAAAAGTAATAGATGGAAAGGGGGTCTTTGGTTTTAGTGATCATGGTGATACAGAGGCACGTTTTGATATGGAACGCCATGATAATAAAGTTGTTTGGAAATGCACTAAGTCCAGTATGGCAGGCACAAATGCATGGGAAGGTACAACGGTTACATTTGTGCTCACACCAGAGGCAAACAGCACGCGTCTTGATTTCCTCCAATCAGGTTAC
>PCXL01000021.1 GCA_002787695.1 Candidatus Zambryskibacteria bacterium CG10_big_fil_rev_8_21_14_0_10_42_12
TTAATCGGCTTTCCTGCTAAGAAAGTGTACCCTTACCGGTACCGAGGGTTCGAATCCCTCCCTCTCCGCATTGACAACCTATTAGTTTTGTTGACCCATATGCTCTATGCCGAGCTGTGACCCACAAAGCTACAGTTGTAAGAAAAAGAGCGAACAATCGCTCTTTTTCTTTTGCTACTTAATTTGCTTTCGGTAACGGAACCACTAGCTCAAAGCCATTCGCGCTGTTGTTGTTCGGATCCTCGGCAAGACCAATGCAGAACGTATTAAGCGGACTTTCCGGTAGGTCTATCGTACCCATCCCTTCCGTTGGTTGATATCCTCTTGCTGTAAACGGCAAACCGTTCTCTCCGAGGAAGGAAAAAATAATAACGATGCTATTCGTGTTGATCGGTGGCGTTAGCACAAGCGGGCTTGGCTTCTGCTGGTCGTTGTCGAGCGTCTGCCAGTCCTTTATGCGAATCATAAAGAGCACGCCTGAGACAGGTAAGGGTACTTTGTAAAATGCTCGTTCCGTCTTGCCGTTCACAATCTCTTTCACTTCGAGCAGGTTGTCTGGGAACTTGTACGAGATGTCGAGTGTTGTCGGGTCGGTGCGCTTGATAGGCACAGGCAACGTGGTCGGCACGTCCGTGCCTCTCGTCAGATCGGCTAGCATGTTCTTGAAAGAGAGTTTGAGACAGCCGCGTCCCTGCGCGTCTTTGAAGTACAGGAGCGAACCGAGGTATTTATTGCCTATCAGTAGATGTGACTTGATTTCGTTGCTCATATTCGTTTATGCGCTGGGCTAGTTCAGCAGGATCAAAGCGACCCTTGTTCTCTATGCGGAGCAGTTGCACGCCTGCATCAGCCAGAATACGCTCAACTTCCTTGTCTCGCTCTTGTCGGTCGGGTCGTTCGTGGCTCTTATCGTCCAGCTCAATGGCGAACTTGGGCGAAATGTACGTTTTGTCACAGAGGACGAAGTCAACAGACTTGCGATTGATGTGCGCGAGTGCGGCACGCCAGTCTTGTCCTTTCACTTTGTTGTCGAGAATCGTTGGAAGATGTACCTGCGCGAAGACATGGTACTTATCGCCAACGGCGGCAATGAGGACATCGTAGAACTCATGCTCGGCTCGGGTGAGGAAGAACTGTTTACGGGTATAGCGATACTTCGGCTTCTCATGTTCGTCACTATCACCTTCAACAACCGCCTTGAGGATTGCAAGTACGATTGCTACTGCGATGATAATTCCGACGAGAATATAGATGTTCATGATTTCTTTATTTTAGCAAAAATTCGACTCTTTGAGTAAGTAGAATGGCTCCGAAAATGATATTGCACTCTTGCGGCACTAATTATTCCTTCAACAGAGTAATCTTTTTGTCGTTCAGGACAAGCCTCGATCGTAAGTGTCCCATCAATTCACGCTTCTCCAGTGGTGTGCCTTCTCGCAATACATACTTAGCGTACTCTCTTGTGTTTACGTCATCCTCATTGATACTGTATTTGGGTGTGCCCTTGGTCGCCAATCTTTGAAGTCTGTTGAATCTCTTTATTTCTTCTTCCAACTTCATTCTCATTCCAAGCTCATTGATATCTACTTTGTCTATCACTTTAAATAACTCATCGATCAATTCTTCTTCCCGAATATATTTGTTCGGACAATTTCTATCCTTCGCTTTTGAGCAGGAGTAGTAGACGTATTTCGCGGTTGTGCCGTCTTTAAGCTCTTTGTATTTTTCCTGCGCTGTGATTCCTGACTGGCACATGCCACAGGTAAATAATTTAGTGAAGGCAAACTCTCTATTTTCTCGCACTATTTTGTCTCTCTTGAGATGTTCCTGGGCTTTTTCATAAAGTTCTTTAGTAATGATTGGCTCATGACTTCCTTGATACCAATTATCAGACTTTCTTGGATATTCGAATGGTCCATAGTAGATCGGCATATCGAAGATACGGTACACACCCGAAAGTGTCAGAGGTTTATTTCCTCGCGTATAGAAGTTCAGATCAAACCTGAGCCAGTTGTATACTTTTCTTCCACTCCATCCTTCGTACGCAACTTTCTCAAACATTTTCTTGATAATCGGTGCGCGCTCCGGATCAATAATTATCTGACATTTGCGGTCCATTAGCTTTTGATTGAGATATCCGAGTGGTGCCATGCCAGGCCATAGTCCCATCTCGACTCTCGTTCGCAATCCTCGCTTCACATTGATACCTCGATTGTCGTTTTCAAGTTTTGCCTGACTACCTAAAATCATCAAAAGAAACTTCTCATTTGGATTATTACCGAATGTCTGCCCAAAGGTTCGTATCATGTGCAGTTTCCCTGCATCCATTAAGTCCACAATCTTTCCAAGATCACCTGCATTTCTACTGATACGATCCGGTGCCCATGTCAGTATGGCGTTGAATTTCTCCTGCTTGAGTTCCTCGATAATCTCGTTAAAAATTGGACGTTGCCCAGTCTCTTTGGCTGAGTGCGATTCGCGCTTCATTGTTACCACCTCAAGCTCCTCACGATCCGCCAGTTGGAGCATCTCCTTTATTTGGCTATCTATTGAAAGCACTTGCCGTTCCTCAGATTCTGTCGATTTTCTTGCATACAGGCAGTATCTGATTTTCTTTGGCTCGACCTTTGGTTTCTCATAATCTTCCCCTTGTGTTGGATTTTTTATCTTCATACACCTAAGGAATGACGCAACCCTCCCCAGGAGTCCAGAGCGTCCCGAGTAGGTAAGAAGTTGGTAACTTTTACAACTATTTCCTTCTAAGGGGTTTCGGAAAAAACTTATAAGAATTAATTTTCAGAGTCTTTAAATCCTTACTCATTTGCAGTAATCCTTCCCAAGCTTTTTCATGACATATTGAGATGCTTACGCCAGATTCGCAAAAACAAAAACTATTAGGATTAGGAGAAATGAATTGCTTTCTGTATTTTCTCCAGTGCTTATCCGCAGAGAAAGTTGGCATAAGGCTCTGCATCAGTTCTTGGTCTGGCTCTTTCCAGTTCTCAGTATAGTGCTCGAGTACTCCTAACCCTCCATGTCCATATTCTTTCCATGGCCAATGACTTTGCTCGTCAAAGTAGCTTAGTCCGTAGAAATACGGAGAGACAAGATTTTCGATAAAGAACAGAAGATCGGAACCTGTCGGGAGACGAGATTCTTTTTCTTGAATAACACAAAGACAAGCTCCGTTATTTGCGTTGTAATGCAAATCCGCCACTGTTTTGAGTTTGTGTTTCTCTTGTATGGTTTTTATGCGACCTCCCAATTCGTGAACAATAGGAAATGCTTGGGGAAACCCTACAGGAACTATTATACCGACCTCGTAACTGTCAGCAATTCTGTAATCTCGATATACTCGATCAAAATCTATGACACCTTTCCAAACACCGGGCTTAATAAGTTCCAGTTTCGGAAACCGGGTTTTTACCGCGAGAATTTCCTCATCGGAAAATATATAAGCACCCATGTCTTATTGTGCCCACTGGCCAGGTGGATTACTAATGATTGTAGGACCTGTCGGTGTCATTCGTGCAGATTCATAACCACCACTATTCTGATCACCAAATACTTCTTTCCAATCAGAAAGATCATCTGATCCATTAATCTGATTGAATGCTTCTTCTCCTGCGCTCGCAGCCATTGTTTTGTCTGAAGAGCTTATCGTTCGAGAAACGACATTTCCCGTGGGATTTGCTGGGTCTACAAGCTGTAGGTTTCCAAACTTTTCTTTGAATGCCTCCATCACCTTAAGGAAAGACGCTTTGAGGTCAGACTTACTCTGATATCCTTTCAACGCCTCAACAACAAAAAGTTCGAGTATGAATGTTTTAATATGCACGTTCTTTCGGTGTGCCCAAACCTTCACGAGCCGAATTACAGGAACGCATCCACTTTCCGCAATATGTTTGATGTGTGTTTTAAGATTGGTTTGCATTCGCTCCTTCTCTCCGTATGCTACATGAATGAAAACATCATCGCTTCCTTCGATAAATCTGCCCGGGACAACATCAATGTGATAACCTTGTGGCACAGATGCGTCTTTGAGGTTCATGATGCGTTCAGCTGATGCTTTATCTTGCAAAACATACTTTTTGCTCAGATGACTCGAAACATCATCTCGTATTTCTTTCAAGCTACGTGTATCCGTTGAGGGGAAATAGCAGACAATATCAAGATCGTAGTTTTCACGGATCATCGTGCCTTTCTCGTGAGAACCGGCATATTTTATTTTAGGATCCTCTCCAAACTCCGCACGGAGAAAATTAGTTACTTCCGCCTTGTGCGCTTGTAATGTTTGTTCTTGCTCTGGCTTCAACTCTTGTGAGGCGAGTAAGTTTTTTAGGTAATTGTTTATAGTGTCCATAATGATAGTTAGTTAATGGTTAATATCTGCACAAAACCTCCTTGGTCTTTTTCGTGATCATAAACCGTTACCGACGGATCTACTTTGGGAAGCAACTCTCTTCCGCATAGAACTGCTATCGGTGCTGGCACTGCGGGGAATAGATGGATCTTCACATCTTTGCCATGTCTTCCGCGTATCTGACTCAATAGCTCTCTATACTTTACTCTGAACTTTTCAAGTCGCGATTTTCGACTGAGAAATCCAGGCGTAGGTGAATCCAAGGATATTTCATAAAAGTGGGGCTTTTCAGAAAATACTTTGTGCACTTCCTCCTCATGGATTTTGCCACTAAGCGATAATACCAATACTACGTCGTTGCTCTCTGTCGCAAGCTCTTCACGGAGAGTGTACTCAAAAGGCTCATCATTCTCAGGCTTCCATTCCCAGCTTTCGGTATCACGGTGACGCTGATACAGGTCAGTCGCAATCGTGTTGCCGATGGCATTTCCGAGCTTCATTAGCAGTGGCATCGGCCCGAGAGCAAACACGGAAATGTGTGTGGGTCGCTTTCTGGAATTACTGTCAGCAAGGTCACGCTCGATCTGTCTGTCGATTTCGGTAGCAAACGATGTCCAGAAGTCCGCTTCTCCTCGACCGGGACGATTGGTAAAGTCGAGAGCTATTCCATGTTCGTCCGCAGGAAATTTCGGCAAGATCGCATGGAGAGCGTCACTCACTGGTACCGTCACTGCACGGTCGCCAATATTCGCTATAAATCGCAAAACCGTAGTAGTGTTGTCCGGGTGAAGACTTGTTTGTCTGCAAATACGATCCTCGTGGCTCTTCTTGTGCTGTCGCAAATCCTCAATCGAGTAACTTCCTCTGTTTTTTCCGTCAATTAATTTTGAGTGCTTGAGACAAACAAGCATAAGGTTGTCAAAATCCTTCGCCATGTCAGGTGATAAATCCTTGTCTCCTCGCGGCCCATCAGGACTATCGGCAATAATGTGTGCCATGTGCGCGAAATTGTCCTCTTGGTAGGTCAGGACGTCCTGTGAGACAAGATCATTGCATCCCATAAACTCGCAACGGCCGCCCGAAGCAACCCAGAGCTTCAACTTTACTTCTTGTGGTATGTGTGTACTGGACATAGATGTATAATGAATTGTTATTTATAACGAGTTCTTGATCCAGGTACTGACTTCTGCAGAGAGGTGATCCCATGCTGTAGCTCTGCTAGTAACATCCACGACAAAGATTTTATCGTTAGCGTCCATGTGTGCCTGAATTGAATTCCGTAATTGCTCGACCCCGTAACTAGTTTTAATGAGCCATACCGATTCAAGAGGTTTTGCCCAAGTGCCGTAGCTCTTAAGGTGCGTGTGCAGATCGGTATAATCTTTCCCGGGACGAATTAGGTCGTATGAGATGAGGTATGTATGCATATTGTTTTGTTTAAAATGATAATGGAAGCGTACTTTTCATATCGCTAAGTTGATTTTAGCAAAAACGCAAGTTGCTTGTCAACCTCTTTTGAAAAAAGTATAATGACAATATGAAAAAAGACGAAAAAAGAGCAAATACAATAGGATCCCGAGTAAAAGAGGCTCGGGAAAGCATGGGTTTTTCTCAGGCTGAACTTGCAGAAAAACTGGGATTCCAATCTGCTACAGCTATTTCTCTTATCGAAAGTGATGATCGCGGGATAACTGCCCCTCTTTTGCAGTGTCTTGGGGAGACTTTAAAGCGCGACATTAAGTACTTCTTAGGTCAAAAAGAAGATGTTATGGATGTCCAGGTTGCTTTGCGTGCTGACAAGGATCTGTCTAATGAAGACAAGTCAGCAATCGAACGATTCATTGAACTCGCCAAACAAAAGAAAAATGCAAGATGATCTTCCGACATTCGGACCACGGAAGAAGCTCATAAAATTCCTCGCGCAGAAAGTTATTAAAGGGGCGAAAATTTCAAATGCTCCCGTTTCTCTTCAGCGAGTGATTGAACATCTTCAAACCATGCACGACCTGGATGTGCAGAAAATTACTGCAGGAGATAAGGTTTCTGGCCTTCTTGTTGTATGCAAGGAAGTTGATTCAGAATATTCAACCATAGGCTTCAATGGCAACCATCCTTGGTGTCGGCGCAGATTCACTATCGCCCATGAGATCGGCCATCTATTACTTGGACACGGGTGCAACAAAAGCATGGATGACGACTCGCTGAACGAAACGGAGGCAAATCAATTTGCCGCTGAGCTTCTTGTGCCACAATCATTTTTAAAAAAGGATTTTGCACAAACACCTAATATACAAGATCTTGCAAAACTTTATAGGGTAAGCGAGCAAGCGATTACTATTAAAGTCATGGGTTCCAGACTTTTATAAAAAAGTGTCGGATTCATACTAACTACACCAGAGTTACTCTCCTATCTCTGAGGAGAGTAATCCAATGATTCCTGACTGACACAGTCCGCAAATGAATAATTTTGTGAAGGCAAACTCTTTATTTTCTCTGACAATTTTATCTCTCTCCAGATGCTCCCGTGCTTTTTAAATAGTTCCTCGGTGATAATCGGCATATACCTAAGGGATGACGCAGATCGCTCTAGGAGTCTAGGGCGTCCAGAGTAGATAATAAGTTGGTAACTTTCTCAATTTTTACTACGCTTATTTTCTTTTTTAAGCTAAAATTTAGAGATTAACATGGCTGAAAAAATTCTTTCGCATATAAAACAAAAACCTCACTTTTCTCACAAAGATTTTGTGTTGTACCTTGGTGACTCCACAAGGATCCTTAGTGAGCTTCCAGAAAATTCTATTGATATGATTTTTGCTGATCCTCCGTACATGCTTTCAAATGGAGGATTTACTGTTCATGCTGGAAAAATGGT
The DNA here is from genome assembly GCA_002787695.1 of Candidatus Zambryskibacteria bacterium CG10_big_fil_rev_8_21_14_0_10_42_12. Classification (GTDB taxonomy): domain Bacteria; phylum Patescibacteriota; class Minisyncoccia; order Phycocordibacterales; family 1-14-0-10-42-12; genus 1-14-0-10-42-12. The sequence goes on from PCXL01000021.1 coordinate 7,236, forward strand.
AAGTGTGAATAAGGGAGAGTGGGATAAAAGTAATGGTTTTGACAGTGACTATGCTTTTCACAAAAAATGGCTTGGGGCATGTTATAGAGTTTTAAAACCTCACGGTACAATTTGGATCAGCGGAACTTACCATTCAATCTACCAATGTGGTTATGCAGTCCAATCAATCGGCTTTCATATTCTCAATGATGTTACTTGGTTTAAACCAAACGCTTCACCCAATCTAAGTTGTCGCTTTTTCACTGCTAGTCACGAAACGATTTTGTGGGCAAGAAAAAACAAAAAGGCAAAACACATATTTAATTACGGCCTAATGAAAAATGGTGATTGGCCGGAAGATTTTATTAAAAAACCAAATGGACAAATGCGTTCTGTGTGGGCAGTTAATCCTCCCAAGAGAGAAGAGAAGAAATATGGGAAGCACCCGACACAAAAACCATTGTCTCTATTAGAAAGAATAGTATTGGCAAGTACAAACAAGGGAGACGTGGTGCTCGATCCTTTCACAGGAAGTTCGACAACAGGGCTTGCTGCTCAAAAACACGGCAGAAAATTTATTGGTATTGATACTGAGAAGAAGTACTTAGATCTTTCCCAAAAACGCTTTCAAGATTTAATCGGGGTTGGTAATTAACTATAACTACTTCGGAGATTTTTCCTCGTTTATCAGATTTTGAATTAATCATTCTGTAGGCAAAAACAGGTATCTGCTTGTAGCCAGCGTAAATCTCTTGAATAAATGGAGCACTTGAATTGCTGAGCATTACATACACTCCTTTTTTATCTAATTCAACAAAGAGATCTCTTAATTTAATCTGGTCTTCCTTTGAAAAACTGTCTTTGCTATAGCTTGTAAATTTTGAAGTTTCTGAAAGAGGATGATATGGCGGATCAAAATAAACAAAATCACCCGATTTTGCATTCTTTACTGCATCAACAAACGAACCGTTGGTAACCTTTGTATTTTTAAGAAATTCCGACGCGAGTCTCAAATTATCCTCGTCCACAATTTTTGGATTTTTATAACTACCTATCGGCACGTTAAATCCTCCTTTAGAGTTTTCCCTATATACACCGTTAAAAGCTGTTTTGTTTAAAAACAAGAAATATAAACTTCGTTCAAAATCATTGTGCGCGAGTTCGTTATATTTATTTCTGATTGAGTAATAGAACTCTTTTCGTTCATCATTATTTCTTGACAAGAAACTCTCCTCAAGTTTTTTGAGTGAAATAATTAATGCTTCCACATTGTTTTTTATGTGTGCGTAAGTCTGTATGAGCGTCTTATTAATATCATTGATATGTGCCTTTTTTGGATTAAGTGCAAAAAATACCGCACCACCCCCAATGAATGGTTCAAAATATGAGTTGTATTTTTCAGGCAAAAGACGATCAAACTGATCTAGGAGTTGTCCTTTACCCCCAACCCATTTTAAAAATGGTTTTACTTTTTTAACAGTTATATTGCTCACATTACTATTTTATCAGTTTTCGAGACGTATTCCTAGATTTCGTTGTTTTAAAACGTTTTTTGTGATTTAATTTATTTATGAAAACTGGTGGTATTGGCGGAGCAAATACAAAGTCAGGCCTACACTTTGAAGGAAGGGTAGATTTTCTTGAGGTTCTTAAATCTGTCCCGGGATACGAGGTTAAAGAGGATGGTTCAATTTTATTTGAAGGCAAGGTGGTTGCTCTTAATCTTCGCAAAAGCCGACTCTACAAATTTCTTGAAGATAAGGGGGTAAATCATAAAGAAATTCTCTCAAAGAAACTGCTACCAGACGATGCAATTTTAGTACTCAATACAAATACTTTTTATGTAATCGAGATCAAGTTTCAACAGGTTGCAGGTTCTGTTGATGAGAAACTACAAACATGCCACTTTAAAAAACGTCAGTACGAAAAACTAATGAGCTCTCTCGGGGTTCAAGTTGAATATATTTATATCCTCAGTGATTGGTTTCAAGCACCCGCGTACAAAGATGTACTTGCCTATATCAAGGAAGTTGATTGCGATTATTTTTTTGGAGAAATTACTTTAGGTCGTCTCGGTCTACCTTCAATAAGTTAGGATTATCTGAATCCTGGCATCGCCGACTGCAAAACTTCAGTGTAATGTTTATTCCCGTCGACATAGTCTCTTAGAGTTAACAAAAGGTTTCTAAACATATATGCTCCTGGGTTTATTTTTTCGTTTTTGCAAAACAACTCAATAACGATTGCCACATAATCTAATGAAAGAGTGTAGGGTTGTTCGATATGAGCAAATCTTGTCGTAATTTCTTCAACAGTTTCCAATTGATAATTGTCGCGCTCTTCTACAGAAGTGAACGGAGTGGTTCGTTCGTAAAAATCAATATAGTACTGGACTATTGAACGAACATCATCACGATATTGAGGAATTTTGAGTAGCAAATCTACGACCCAAAATGTATGGGTTGGTGGTGTAAGCACCTTTTCAACACCAGGGACAAGAACTTTTATAACAAAATCTATGTCAGGTCTTACTCCACGATTACCTTGGAATAGTCCAATCAAGGTGCCATCTTTTGTTTTATAGGTTTTAAATGCAACAACACGAGGTCTTAGTTGTGTAAGGTTTGTGTCATCATAATACTTTTGATTATAGGCAAGTGGCATTGTCCTAATTATAGCAACATTTAAATATATTGATAATTTAAAGCATCAGGCAACAATCATTGTTTTATGAAGAAAATTTTGATATTGTATAAATACAACTGAATAGGAGTGGCCTAAACCTGCCCGGATTATATCCGGCGGGCATGGCCCAAAGACCCAATCACGAATACTGAACCCCACGTTCAGCGACTCGTGATTGGGCCATATCGGGAAACCGGTATGGGGCCGCAAGGCCTAAAGCTAGCGTGGGGCTTAGTGTTGTCTAAAAAGTCCCACGCCATGAATACCCATGGCTATATTTTTTACCAAAAACGAGACCGCAAAAAAGATACCCCCTGTCAAAGTGGGTCTTGAAAAAGACGTGCAGAAACTCTTTGAGAAAAATCTTGAAGAAATTTTGAATATCAAATTTTTAGCCACTGAATACTCCACGAGCTTTGGCGGAAGAATCGACAGTCTCGGAATCGACAACAACGGCTCGCCAGTAATCATCGAATACAAGAAGGGTCAGAATGACAGTGTCATCAACCAAGGACTCTCATATCTTCGCTGGCTCCTGGATCACAAGGCTGATTTCGAAGCGCTTGTCCACAAGATGAATATCGATGCTGATATTGATTGGGCCTCACCGCGAGTGATCTGTGTCGCTGAGAGCTACAACAAATTCGACCTCGATACCGCAGACCTTTTGCCGATGAATATCGAGCTTTTACGCTACCAGCTATACGAAGACAATATTTTACTTGTTGAGCCAGAGGTTCAACGAAAGGTGAAAATCTCTACCTCAGAAGTATTTGAGCGAGGAGAAAAACAAAAGCGAGAATTCAAGGATCATATTCACTATACCGTTACTGATCATCTCAAATCTGCAAGTCCAAAATTGCAGGAAATATTTTCAATGCTCAAAGAGCAAATTTCTGCTCTTGATGAATCGATTATTGAGGAGGCAAAAGCGAAGTACATCGCCTACAAATTAACCACCAATTTCTGCGATGTGGTGATACTTCGTGATGCCCTCAAGATTTTTCTCAATATCCCAAGTGGCGAGCTTGATGACCCGGATAATATCGCTCGCGATCTCACTAAACCGAAGCCGATCGGCCACTGGGGTAACGGAGATTACGAAGTAAAGCTTGAACGCGAGGAGGACATTCCCAAAATCATGCCCCTTATCAAACAGAGCTATACCTACAATAAATGAGCCCAATTTTTCTCACAAATCAGCTGTTGGTAACTCGAGCTTCGCAAAGGTCTAAATTGAAGCTAAGGTACAGGTCATTATCAAGATAATTTATTTGCTTATGGAAAATCAAAATACGTCTCAGGAGGGTGTGACGAAAAATAGATCCCTCGCAATTATCAACTGGGTTGTTGGGGCACTATTGGCTCTCACCGGCTTCGTATCCTTGTTCTCAGACTTTATTCCCGGACTCTTCCTCTTACTCGCCGCTTTAGTAATTCTCAAGCCGACGCGTCAGTTTGTGATGAGTAAGATTCGAGTACCTGTCAGTCGACCAATAAAAATAGGGATTATGATTCTGTTCCTTGTTATCGCTGGAGCCACGATGGATACAAAACCACGTCAGGATGTATCCTCAAATAATTCAGCGGGACAAGCTCAAAAATCTGAGAACACGCAAACCGCCGTTACCCCGATAGAACAAGTAGCAGCGAAACCTAAAACTCTAGAAGAAAGAATCACGAACACCATTGACACATCGCTTGGTTCGCAGACCAACACCAAAAAGCTGAGGGTGGTTGAAGTAATTCTTGATCCATATAAACCGTCTATGCTCACTGAATATGGATACAAGGGCGGAGAATCAGTAACCGGAGTTCTCATAAAAATAAACTCTGACGAAAATCTCACAACCAATCTCCAAAAAGGAACAATGCATAATGAGGCAGCAAAAATAGCTCAAGCGATTTTTCCTCTCAATTCAACCATTGGCGACATTATTATCTGGTCTCAACTTCCAGTTAAAGATCAATACGGCAATGTGAAAGACGGTACCGCGATTGTGTATTCAATAGCGCGACCACTTTTTACAAAAATAAATTGGAGTAATTTCAACCATCGTGATTTACCAACACTTCTAAAATCAGAAAGTAGAATCGATGATCGGAATAACTACTATGAGGCGATTAACTTTTAGGTCACAGAATAATACAGTTTTTATTTATTACTATGTCCACCTTCGTCCAGTCATCTTCTCCTGAACCATACTCGATTATGCAGATCACGACTCAATCTACGAGCAGTGGCATGGCTCAAGACTCCAAGATAAGATTGGAGCGTTTGTTTCAAACTTTCTTCAGTAATTTGTCCTTGTCTACTCATTTCAATTTTCTCATCCAACTTTCTAATCATTCTCCTTGCAGTTCGTTTACGTGGTGCACGATAGTAAGGAAAAGACACATACCCAAGAAAATCAACACCACGATTATATTTTCCTATTGTGACTTTGTTTGGGTGCAGTTCAAGATGAAGATGGTCGTGGAGAAAGTCTTGTATTTTAGGAATCAACTTTTTCAAAAAACTCTCGTCTTCAGACACAATAACAAAGTCGTCTGTATAACGAACATAATTTTCTATTTTCAATTCTTTTTTCATAAACTGGTCAAACTCGTTCATGTAGACATTGGCAAAAAGTTGCGAGGTCAGGTTGCCAATAGGAAGCCCTTTTCGAGCAAAAAGATTAGAGGATTCACCAACAAAGCTTTCGACTATTTCTTCCATAAGCCACAAAACATCAGCATCTTTGATTTTTCTACGCAGAAGCTGGATCAGGATGGTGTGATCAACGCTGTCAAAAAACTTCCTAACATCGCACTTGAGCGCATACGCTGTTCGGCAATGATTTTTGGAAACTTTCCTAAGCATTGTATCCAAAACCTCAACACCTTTATGGGTTCCTTTGCCCACACGACAGGAGAAAGAGTGAGAGATAAAAGTGGGTTCAAAAATTGGATTGAGAACTTTGAAAATCGCATGGTGCAATACTCTGTCTCTAACCGTTGCTTTGTGGATATGTCTAAGTTTTGGATCGTAAATGTAAAA
>PCXL01000013.1:0-114293 GCA_002787695.1 Candidatus Zambryskibacteria bacterium CG10_big_fil_rev_8_21_14_0_10_42_12
CACAAACAGAAGCGGCTAATCGTCCGATTTTCTTATGTTGTTCAATAGAATGCACCCCAAGCTCCATCATGTCACCGAGAACAGCAATCTTTCTTCCTTTAACTTTTGTGTTGCGAAGCGCAATGAGTCCTGCCTTCACTGCTGCAGGTGCCGCGTTGTAGGTGTCATCGAGAATACACGTGCCATGTATACCCTTTATGATTTTCATGCGACCAAGCGGTGTTTCGTGTCGTGCAAGTGCCTGCATCGCCTTTGGCATTTCAATATCAAATACAGAAGCAACACCACCTGCGATTAAGAGCGGGTAAATATGTTGTTCTCCGAGCACATGATGCATGCGAACTGGCGTACTCACACCCCCAACTTCAACCAAAACAGAAAAACCTTCTGGAAATTCATCATCTCCTATTTCAATCTGATACTGTCTCCCTACAATGTCACCTTTCTGAAGCGAAACTTTCTTCACTGCTCCTTGCCATACCTCAACAAAAGAAAGTGACGCCTCATCGTCAGCATTTACAATAAGTGTCCCTTCTGGTTTCAATGTTTTTAAAATTTCTCTATCTTCGTGAACCAATTCTTCTCGTGATCCAAAGTATTCGATATGCACTGGTACATCACCATAGACTGTCGCGACCACGACGTCAGTTTTGATCCATCCTGCTGTCCGTAAGATATCTCCAGGTCGATCTGCTCCTACCTCAAGCACTAAAATTTCTGGGTACTCATGATCAAAAAGTCCGAGTAAAAAACCATCAAAAAGAATATGTGTCCACCGAAACACATCTCCGGCACCAGATTCAGCACCAAGAATTGCAAGAGGCACACCGAATTCACTGTTATAACTTTTTTTACTCTTCCCTACCCTGTATGAAATAGAGAGCGCAGTCGCGATAGCATCTTTGGTTGAAGTCTTACCGACACTACCCACTACGGCAACTACTTTTGGTTTGTATCGTGAAATAACCCGCTTCGCTTCCCATTCCAGAATTCTGACAACAAACTGTTTAAATACTTTTTTCATATGTTTATATGCATTCTGTGCTACCACTCACACAAGAATACATAGACTATTCAAGCGATGTTTTTCCTCTGTCTGGCGGGATAGCATAATAACCAATCAAATATTTTGTAATATCACCAAATGGTACTGCAAGTGTCTCAGACGCATATCGCACTCCTACCGGCTCAACCGTAAAGAGAAAAACGATAAATTTAGGGTCATATGACGGGAAATACCCGAAAAACGAGTGCAGATACCTATCGTCATAGTAACCCCCTCCGTTTGGATTTGCAATTTGAGCCGTACCAGTCTTTGCGGCTATAGAATATCCCTCCATGGCAATCGTGCCACCCAAGAGGGCTTTATCAACAACTTCTGTCAGCATACGACTAATCTCCTCAGATGTCTCTGGTTTGATAACCTGTTTTCCAGGAGGATACGAAACTTCTTTAGTGCCACCAACACGATACCGTATCTCTTTGACCAAATGAGGACTCGGTAACACGCCGCCATTACCAAGAGCTGAAAGTGCACGTACAGTAGCAATAGGTGTGATAGCAACACCTTGTCCAAATGATGCGGTCGCATATTCAATCTCACGAGGACTTTCTAGGTTTTTAATGAGACCATGTGTTTCGTTTGGCAGATCAATTCCTGTTTCAACTCCAATGCCAAAGTTTTTCATGTAATCAGCAAATTGGTTTTTACCCATTTGCTGTACCACAAACGTTACGCCGGTATTCAGAGATTGCTTAAGTACTTCTTGCATAGAAACAACCCCGCGCGCTTCTCCATCATAGTTACAGAAACGTGCAGAGTTAAGTGTCATGCAGCCCGCATCATTATAAGTCGTCCGTGCAGTCACGGCGCCACTATCAAGACCGGCAGCCATCGTAAGTGGTTTAATGATTGACCCCATTTCATACACGTTTTCAACCATCGGGTTTGAAAACCGAGCTATATCAGTCACATCACTAAAATTATTGAGATCAAACGCTGGATGGAGAGCAAGCGCGTAAATTTCTCCGGTCTTTGGATCCATGATAACGCCACCAGTAAATTTTGATGACCATGTATCGTTTATCTCCGCAATTTTTTCTTCGAGCATACCCTGAACAACTGGCTCAATAGTTGTTACAACATCTCCCTCGAGAGGTCCGCCATTTGCTACCGTATCTTTGATGTTTGAAAAAATTTCAGCAAAAAAGTTTACGTATTCTTCGCCTCTGTTTCGTGCCAAGATTTCCTCATAATATCGTTCGAGTCCATAACGACCCGCATATTCATCACCCTTGTAAGCCAAAAACCCAAGACTGTGTGCAGCCAAGCTTCCTCCTGGATAAAACCGCCATCTGTTTTTTGCAACAATAATGCTCCCCTCACTCAGTGCCTCTACTTGCAGAGCCACCTCACTTGGCACCTGTGTGGCAATCTCTACATACCGCGCACCTTCTCTCGTCGCTTTTTGTATAAATTCGTCTCGAGAAAGCGTGATGAACGGACGCACTTTTTCATACAGTGCACCAGCGTTTTCAACACGCTGCGGATCTACCGCAAGCGTAAAACCGGTTTTTAGTGTAGCCGCAGAAACCGTGGTTCCGTCCTTCGATGTAAAATAAATAGTGCCTCGATCAAAGAGTGTCGTATCAGACCGTGCATATTGCCGATCAGCTTTTTCTGCCCAAAATCCACCATCAATGATCTGTACTGCGTAGAGCTTGCCGGCAAGAACAAGTGCAAATAAAAAAATACCTGCTGATAAAATTCGTATACGTAAAACGGCAGCAGGATTATTCATAGACACTCACAAGGATATCATCTATACGATCTCTCGCAATTATCGATTTACCGCAACTGTAGTATTCTGTTCACTTGCTAGGTATGTCGGTTGAGTAGCACTTACAAAACCGAGTTCATATGCTTCTTCTATAGATAATGTTTTTTTCAGTGCCATATATTCAGCCTCAAGCTCGCCGAGACGCGATGATTGCTCTCTGATTTCAGTCTGCATACGACCAATTTCACCACCATTTGATATAGCACCGAACAAGAAGTATCCATACAATCCAAGACAAACAGCTCCTACGAGGGCAACGTGTACAAAAAGTGTACCGCGTGTTACTTCAAGTGTTCGAGTTAGTACGTTTGAGTTGGACATATGTGTATTATCTGGTAGTTATATTTTTGTAATGGTACGAAGTTTTGCGCTACGGCTTTTAGGGTTTTGTTTGAGTTCATCGGGGCTCGCGGTAATAGGTTTTTTGTGAACCAATTCGCCAGCTTCTTCTCGCACAAGAGACGCAAAATATTGTTTAACGATACGATCTTCGAGTGAATGAAATGTAATGCATGAAATCCTTCCGCCTACCGAAAGTAACTCCCATGCTCCATGGAGTCCCCTCCGGAGACTTCCGAGCTCATCATTTACCGCAATCCGTATACCTTGGAAACTTCTCGTTGCCGGATGGATTTTACCTGTTCGGTATGATGCAGGGACACTTTGCTCGATAATGTAAGCAAGTTTTCCCGACGTTTCAATCAACTTTTCCTCTCTGGCATGCACGATTGCGCGTGCAATACGTCGAGAATATCGTTCTTCACCGTATTCATAGATGATGTTGGCAATTTCTTCTTCCGGATATGAATTTACGATCTCAAATGCAGTGATCGTTGCGTCTTTATCCATTGTCATGAGAAGCGGTTCGTCTCGCTTGAAACTAAATCCTCTTCCGGAAAGTTCGAGCTGATTGGTAGAAAGTCCAAGATCGAACAGTACTTTATCAACTGCATCTATTCCCTCTTTGCGAATTACGGTTTCTATATCTCTAAAATTCGTTTTATGAGATACGACTGTACATCCATGGTCTCCAATCGCCTGCTTTGCTCTTGTAAGTGCATCTTCATCCTGATCAAGTAGAATGAGTGTACCCGTAGGGCCAAGCAACTGACCTATCGCTTTTGCATGTCCTCCGCCACCAGCTGTTGCATCCACAACAACGTCAGTCAGAGTTATTGCCAAATCCTCTAGCGTCTCTTGTAAAAGAACTGGTACGTGTACATTGTTCATGGTTAGAAAATTCCAACGTCTCCCAATTTTTCTGCCATTTTTTCTGCCTCTCCGCTGATTGCTGTCTTGTATGCAGTCCAGCGATCCTCGTCCCACAATTCGATTCGATTGTACACTCCCGCAAACACAACCTTATTCTTGATACCAGCAAACTCTTTTATATTGTCTGGAATCAAGATTCGCCCGCTTGCGTCGACATCACTGTCGTGCGCACTCGAAAGCAAGAATCGGTTGAACCCTCGACTTTCACTGTTTGCCATTCCCATTTCTGCAACACGTGCTGAAATTTTTTCCCACTCTTTGAGTGAGTAGAGAAATAGACAACCATCGAGCCCTTGGGTAATGATCACTTTTTTGCCTATCTCCTTGCGAAACTTTGACGGGAGCGAGATGCGCTTCTTATCGTCAATTGTGTGAGTGTATTCGCCGATGAGCATGGTCATGTCATTTTCTTACCTTCACGAGTGGTTCCCCTCATGGAGGACGTCTCCGGAGACAAGTCCTCCATGAGGGGATCGGTGTGTGCTTCGCCTTATGTAAATTCTTTCTTGAAAAATAGATTTTGTTCGAGAGAATTTTCCAGAAACCACACCGAGATGGGAGAAATGCTCGCCGAGAAAATTCCTCCCACTTCATCCCACTCAATGACATTTTATCCCACTTCATGACACATGAGCAAACGCTTAACTGGGGATAAAGTGAACTTGTGGAAAAATAAGGTATATATAAGAAACTGGCCCCCATTCTTGTGCACAAGAATGGGGGCCAGTTTAAATTAAAATTTCACTCCTGTTTCGGCTTCATGAGTGGAAACAGTTCAGTTTCTCTGATTGGTTTGCCAACAAGTGTTGCAAAGAGTCGCTCACCATATGCCTGTCCAAATGCCGGTGGCATTCCGTGTTCTAGCATCTCAACAAATTCCCAATCAGGCATCATCGCCTCTGTGTCGCCCGCCGCAAGTAATTCGGCTTGTTCTGTAAACCGTTTTTTCTGTTCAAGAGGATTATTAAGTTCTGCAAACCCATTGGTCATTTCAGCACCAGCAAGAATGAGTTGCACACGTAATGTTTTTTGAGGATTATTGGGATCTGCTTTTGAAAGTGGGGAGACAAGTTTTGGGTGTCCCGTGAGCCAAACCGGTCCCATAATTTGCTTACGACAATATTTCCATAGACTATCGGTGAGACGTTCTTTATTTTCTCCTTCAAACCTTACACCAAGTTCAACAAGTCTGTCTTTCAGTTCTTCCTCTCCGGCAGTAAGCACATCAACTCCTGTCATTTCTTTAATTTTTTCCACATAATCTACACGTTCCCACAATCCACTCAAATCAACTGACTCTCCCTTTATATCAAACGTGAGTGTTCCAAACGTCTCTTGTACTACTCTTTTTATTAAATCTTCTGTAAATGAAATACCTTCATCAAAATTCATATAGGCCGCATAGAATTCCATATTCGTAAATTCCTGCAAATGTTCAGGACTTGATCCTTCATTTCTAAACACACGCCCGATTTCAAAGGTGCGTGGAAAACCAGCTGCCATCAAGCGCTTTTGCCAGAGTTCTCCTACAGAAATACGCAAATACACATCTATATCAAAATCATTGTGATGTGTCTCAAACGGTCGTGCTTCTGCTCCACCGGTTGTTGTCTCAAGTATTGGCGTCTGTACCTCAAGAAATTTTTTATTCTCAAGAAATTCCCGTGTTGCTTTCCAAAACTTCGCCTTTTTTACAAAAATATCTTTCAGTTCAGGGTTCACGAGTAAATCCAAATAACGCTTTCGGTACCGCTCTTCAACGTCCTGCAGACCGTGCCATTTTTCAGGAAGTGGCTGTAGTGTTTTAGTTAAAATTCCCCAATCCCCCACTTCAACAGATTTCTCTCCTCTCTGTGTTACAAAACATGTTCCGGTGACTTCAATAAAATCTCCCATATCTACCGTTTCAACAAAAAGGTCAAACATTCCAGACAAAATTCCCGAATCTTTTTTAAACACTATCTGTATCTTTCCAGTTCCATCGTAGAGATCAACAAAGAAAATGCCTCCTTGCCCGCGAATACTCATGACTCGACCGGCAATAATAATCTCTTCTGCACTACTCTGTAGCACATCAAATTTCTCTAGTACGGATTGAATTGCAACTCTTTCTTCATCAACGTCGGCAGGATATGGATCTAGGCCAAATTCTTTAATCTTTGTGAGTTTTTCAAGTCGCACTTTCTTTATATCATCCAAACTCATAGTGACTACTTTACCATGTTTTATAAAATGGAGAATGGCATAAACGCAATGCAGTTTCTCACCATATACGTTCCACCTATACGTTATAATTTCCTATAGGAAATTATAACGTATACCGTAAAAACAGAGCATACAAGGGTGCCCCTTGTATGTACTACTTTACGTCTACGATTACAAACGCCATCTCACCTCCAGGAGTTTTGTATGAGAATTTGTCTCCTTTCTTTTTACCCATGATAGCAAGACCAAATGGGGATTCAGCTGAAAGCTTACCTTTGGTCATATCTGCTTCTTCTGACCCAACAATCGTGTAGGTTGCTTTGCTACCATTGCGCTCCACTGTCACTTCTGATCCGAGAGAAACCACATCACTCTTTTTATGAGCAACTATCTTTGCAACTTTAAGCACTTGTTCAAGGTGATTGATACGGTCTTCCACCTCTGCCTGCTTGTCCCTCGCTTCGTGGTATTCAGCATTTTCAGAAAGGTCCCCGAGAGACTTTGCGTATTCCAAATTCTCCGCAATTTCCTTGCGGGTTACGTGCTTAAGCTCATTAAGTTCCGCTTCAAGTTCAGCGTACTTTTCCTTGGTTAGCAATATTTCTTTATCCATATTTTTAGGGTTTAAAGTAAAATTAGGCCAAAGAATACACGAAATGAGACCATTTGTCCATACTTGACAAAAGTGTTTATAACTTTTTTTATTTTATATATTCAGGCCGATTAACGACAATAAACTCCATTACTTGCCTCATCACAGACGTTGCACCGACGAGATTACTCCTTGGTCCCCTCTCCATCACCATGGCAAACGCGTAGCGTGGATTTTCATATGGGAAATATCCTATTACCCATGAGTTTACATCATCTTTTGCCGTACCAAGTTCCGCCGTACCGGTCTTGCCGGCAACTTCTACATCATAGAGATTGAGTCCTCGCGCCGTACCATCGAGTACTGCCTGTCGCATACCTTCGCGCACAATTTGAAATTCACTCTCCGTAATTTCAACATCACCTTGCGGTTTAGCATGTACATCCTTCAGTATAGTTGGAGTGACCAATGTGCCACCGTTTGCAATCGCAGCCACGTTTACCGCAGCGCGTATCGGTGTCGCTGAAAATCCATACTGACCAATCGCTGTGTTATAGGTATCTCCAAGTCTCCAGTCACCATCTTGTGGAAATGTTGTTGCTTTCCATTCAGGATCCGGCACCGCACCACCCACTTCACCGGGCAGATTAATCCCTGTTTCTTTTTCAAACTGAAACATATTCATATACTTGTTGATGCGCGTTATCCCGAGACCTTCCTGGTCATCAAGTCCTCCACCGACAGCAAAGAAATAAACGTTGGAAGAAACTGCAAGCGCTCGCCTCATATCTGTCCAACCGTGTGCACGCCAGTCATGAATGACTGTACTCAATTCAGGATTATATGGATTACGAATCGTGATAGATCCCGCGCTGTAAATCTGCTTCATCGGATCAATAATATCTTCGTGGAGCGCACCGAGTGCCATAAAGGGCTTTACGATAGATCCTGGTGTAAATACTCCAGCGTAAGCACGATTCAAGAAAGGATTTCTATCATCCTGGATGTACGAGCGAATCGCATCGACATCACTTCGATCTGTCATGACTTGGGAATTGAATTCTGGATAACTTGCAAGGGCAAGCACTTCACCTGTGTTAACATCAATCATCACGCCAGCACCTGCGCGGAAATTAACCTGCTCCGCAAGGTTTTTCATGCCTTCGTACATCTTTTCTTGGATGCCGACATCGATAGTTGTGTGGAGATCCTGACCCGGTTCTGGTAAGCGAATACGACCTTCAGACACTATATTGCCTAGCGCATCTGTCTCGAGAATATTCACTCCATTTATTCCAGAAAGTTCTGTATTAAATGCGGCCTCAAGCCCGTCGTCCCCGATGTAATCTTCACGATAATAATAGCCATTAGCATCTTTTGTCGGATACGAAATATACCCAGCAAGCACATGTGAACCAGAAGCTTCACGATACATACGCTTAAAAACTTCACCAGGTACGGTTGATGGTTCATTCCATGCAATCTTCTCACCATTCCTATCATAAATAGTGCCTCGTTCTGCAAAGATAATACTTTGTCTCAGACGATTAATTTCGCTCTGATCTCTATATTCATCACCATATACAACCTGTAAATAAAACAATCTGCTCGCATAGACGCCTGCGATCAATACAAATATAAAAGCGAATAAAGACAATGTTTTTTCTGTAATAGGAGAAACTAACCTACCTTCACACTGATAGGTATCAAATTGAGGCAAATTGTGTGAATCCATCAGCACATCTTCAGGAAACACATGTGGCTCTCTGCCACTCCTAAACATGCGCTTTAGACTCCGTACCAAGCGAGTAATCACAATATGTCTATTATACGAGAAATGTTAGTGAGAAAAAAATGCAATCCGTGGTTTGATGAAGAAGACTACTATCACTATAAACATGAAGAGAATGGTCCCTGGAAAAAACGTGATACCAGCAGGAATCATATACAGTGTATCGAAATAGAACCCTGCGAGAATTGCTTCATAAGGTAAATCTACCCACATGACAAAAGGCACCCACAGGATCAGGCTTACCCACCAAGGTACAAGTGCAATCGCCCCTAGTAACAGCAGCGCCACACACATTCTTCGAATTATCCCCTCGTTTCTATCCTCACCCATTGGAGTGTTCTAAAGTTAATAATTTGTTCAAGCAAAATTGTAACGAAACTACCATTGTCGTCTTGTTGTTTGTGCACCACTCGTGCAATTGCGAATCTGTCACTTCCCGGTGTCACAACGAGATCCCCGAGCTCAACATCAAATGATTCTGGCGCAATAAATTCAAAAGCACTGCCACCAATACCTTCCAGCACCACTGCAGTTTCTGTACGTATCAGAATCCCTTCTGTTTTTCGCTCTGCGTTTGAGAGTAACTCAACAAGGACAGATGAATCAGAGATAGTATGAACAGTACCTATGAAAATATTCTCCCCTGCAAATACTCGGTCTCCAACCGCAATATCGCGCGTATCATGCACATCAACAATAAGCGTATCAAACGGTGTGATGGGTGGGTGAGACAACACGGCAGCAAATATATCCCCTTCGGTGCCGCTCGCACGCAGTCCCAGTTCCCTCCGCAACATAGCGTTCTCCGATTGCAACAACTCATTTTGCAACTGCGCCCGCTCAAATGATTGTTCGTATGACTTAAGAAGTACTACCGTGTCATATTCGTCTCCAAATCGTAATAGGCCAAAAACATACGAAACCCCGTCTCCGACCTTGCTCGCTCCCCATATAGCCGGACGCGCAATTTGATAAGCCCACGGCACGATATTAAAAACCGACGCCATAACTATAAGAAAAATACCGATCAACACTGCGATGCCAGTTTTCTTAAATGGCGAAACGCCTCTATTTCTTTTTTGGAGGTAAGGCATCTTCGTGTGCAATAAGTACATCTTTATAGATTTCTAATTTCTCTAGAATAACACCTGTGCCACGCACAACTGCTGTTAATGGATCGGGAGCAATATGGACTGGTATTTTTGTGTAATCCGTAAGTGCCTGATCAAGTCGTTTTATAAGAGAGCCTCCACCAACTAAATACATACCTCTCTGCATCACATCAGAGAGAATTTCTGGTGGTGTAGACTCAACCACTTCCTTAACTGCTTCAACAAGTGTACCGAGTGACGGTGCAATTGCCTCGCGTACGTCCGCGTCAGTGACGATCACTTCACGCGGAAGACCGGTCACCAAGTCGCGCCCTTTGATCGCCATCTCTTCCGCTGTCTCTCCAGGTAGTATAGAGCCAATTTTCATTTTCACCGCTTCTGCCGTTTTTTCACCGACTAAAATTTTAAATTCGTTTCGTATGTAATTTACAATATCACTATTAAATCTATCGCCTGCAATTTTGAGACTCTTTGCATTGACTGTACCACCGAGTGAAATCACTGCAATATCTGTCGTACCACCACCAATATCAACCACCATGCTGCCGAGCGGCTCCATGACAGGAAGTCTTACCCCAATAGCGGCCGCCATTGGTTCCTCAACTATATGTACTTCGCTTGCTCCAGCGTTTCTTGCGGCGTCACGCACTGCGCGCGTTTCAACATTTGTAATGCCTGTTGGTACACCAATCACAATTTCCGGACCCCAAAATCCCTTTGTTCCTTTTTGTGCCTTCGAGAGAAGATAGGAGAGCATCTCTTCTGTTACTTCAAAGTCTGAGATGACGCCATCAACAAGTGGGCGGATCGCTTGAATATGCCCCGGAGTACGTCCGAGCATCTGCTTTGCCTGAGTACCAACTGCGACAACTTGTCCTGTTTTTTGATTGACTGCAACAATAGACGGTTCGTTAGCAACAATGCCACGACCTTCTACATACACGAGCGTATTAGCAGTTCCTAAATCAATACCAACTCTGGGAGTGAGGGACCGTTTCCATTTTTTAAATACATCTAGCATCGTTTTTTTATTTCGTCGACAAGCGCAGATTCTGACACGCCGAATGTCTTACCATTTTGTCGATCAACAAGCTCGTATTCTCCGGCCGCTATTGTTTTTGCACTCACCACGAGTCTTATGGGAACCCCGATGAGATCACTGTCATTGAATTTCTCACCCGGTCGTAGATCTCTGTCATCATAAAGAACTTCGATACCGTTTGAGGTTAATAGATCATAAAATTCATCAGCGATTTCTGTAACTTGCGGTTCGTCTCCAAGACGCACCAGATGCACCTGGTATGGCGCAACAGTAGCCGGCCACACAAGCCCTTTTTCGTCCGAGAGCACTTCTGCGATTGTACCCATAACGCGTCCCGGTCCAATGCCGTATGAACCCATATATACCGGTACTTCCTTACCCTCTTCATCTTTGTAGACAAGCTTGAGCGGTTCTGAAAAGCGTGTACCAAGTGGAAAAATATTACCAACTTCTATCGCTTTGGTCTCACGCATATCTTCTTTTTTGAGTTTGAGTTCATCGAGTAATTCATCAGTATAGATTTCTTTATTTATCGCTTGGCCTGATTCATTGTCGATATAAATAATGTCTTCACCCGCTTCACATTCTGTTTGGAATTCATCAGAAAACTTACTGAACGATCCACCACTCGCAAACGTGCGATATGTTTTCTCTCCAATCCCAACGCGATTAAATACATTCGCATACGCATCTGCTGCCTTCTCATAAAATTCTCGGAAATTCGCTTCGTCTATTGAAAACGAATACATGTCTTTCATGATAAATTCTCTTGTGCGAAGTATGCCGCTTTTTGCACGCGGTTCATTTCTAAATTTTGTTTGAAATTGATATGCTGCAATTGGCAAATCTTTATATGAAGCAACATAATCAGTTAAAAGATCCGTAATCGCTTCTTCGTGTGTATTTGCCAATCCGACTTCCCCACCGTGTAGCAACGATGTCTTAAACCACACATCGATCACGTCATCACTCCATCTCCCTGTTTTCTCCCATGTCTCTTTATTTTGGAGAGATGTCATCAGGAGTTCCTGTCCGCCGATTTTGTCCATTTCATCACGAATTATATTCATGATCTTATTGAGTACGCGAAGTCCGAGTGGTAGATACGTATATACGCCTGCCATTTCTTTTCTAATAAACCCGGCTCGAATAAGCAGATCTGCGTTTTTAGAAACCTCGTCTTTAGGGCTTTCTTTACGTGTCTTAGTGAAAAGCAGTGATTGTCTCATGACTCTATCTTACAGGAAAAACCCCTGTTTCAAAACAGGTCTAAAACAATCTCACCACATCCCGATACGTCACGAACAACATAAGCAAAATAAGGAGTGCGAAGCTTGCCATGTTTATGGTTGCAACTATTTTTGTAGGAATAGGTTTTCGGCGAATCGCTTCGAGACCAAGCACAACAAGTCGTCCTCCATCAAGCGCAGGGATTGGGATTAAGTTCAATATCGCCAAGTGAATAGAGATAATGGCAGTAAAAGAGATAAACTCAACAACACCGACACGGAGCGCATCTCCTGCAAGACCAGCAATACCTACGGGACCGGTCACACTTTGTAAATCTGCTTGTCCTACAAATGCATCACGTATTAAATCGGCAAGACCCGCGACAATCAGTGTACTGAGCGTTATTGTTGTTTTTCCTCCTTCATATAGCGCCTCATGCAAGGGCAAAGAAAGTGTACCGAGCGTATCCATGCCAATACCTACAAAATTTGTTCCTGTTTCCGGATGTATTGTTGGGGTTACATCTAGTTGCATTTGCTCATCTCCACGCTCAACTAAAAATGAAAGTTCCCCGCCTCCATTTACAATAAGTGCACTCGTCTCTTCTGCGGTTCTGACAAGAACAACCTTTTCTCCCGTATCTACGGAAATAATTTCATCCCCTGGCTTAAACCCCGCATCAAATGCTGGAGTCTCCGGCAGTACTTGTGTCACCGTAAGTGCCGAACCTTCTACACGTGGGTCTACCAAGGGAGAAGCGGGTATTCCAATCATGTAACCTACTGACAATAACATCCAAGCGAATATAAAATTAAACGCAACACCAGCCGCCATTACGATTGTTTTGTGATACTTGCTCGCCTTAGCAAAACTTCGCGGATCTTGCGATCCCTCCTCTTCTCCGTCTTCACCATGAAGTTTTACGAAACCACCAAACGGCAGCGCATTTACAGAGTAAAGCGTTTCACCCTTTTGTATGCCAAAAAGTCTCGGTGGAAAACCGATACCAAATTCATCCACTCTGATTCCTGCGCGCTTGGCTGCCAAAAAGTGACCGAGCTCATGCACCAACACAAGCGCCACTATGACAATAAAAAATGCAAGTAAGGTCATGAAGAACAGTATATAGTACTTGGTACTTAGTAACTAGATTGATATCAAAACTCAGAGGCGCGATGCTCTGCATCGCGCCTCTTATGTGCATCAACTATTGACTAATGACTTTAACTCCTGACTGCATCTACACTGTTTTAATATCTTTTTCTTTCTCCTCAAACATGCGCTCAAAATCTGCATGAGCCGCATCGATCATCTTTTGCACCTCGTCTTTGAGACGGAACTTATCATCTTCTGAGAGATCGCCTGTCTTTTCTTTTTTCTCAATATCATCCACAACTTTTTGTCGTTCATTCTTGAGACGCACGCGTGCATCTTCATGTTTATCCTTTACTACCTTCACCAGCTGATCACGTCGCTCTCCGGTCAATTCTGGAAAAATGAGGCGCAATCCTTTTTCATCAGTTACAATAGAGAGACCGAGTTCCGCTTCAGTTATTGCTTTTTCAATCGCTTTTATTTGACTATTGTCCCATGGAGCCACACGAATCGTTCGTGCATCTTCTACAGAAACAGTTGCAAGCTCTTTGATAGACATGCGAGATCCATATGCTTCAATCTGCACACGATCGAGCACTGCCGGGTTGGCACGTCCCGTGCGAACAGTACCAAATTCAGCCCGAAGCCATTCTTTTATATCTGCAATGCTTTTTTGAAACGGTTTAAAATCGTACATATTTTGCATTTTAACACAAACAAAACGTTTATAAAGCGCACACAATAGATTCTAGAATTCCCTTGCGACTTGCCGATGGGAGCAACAAAAATCTTTTGCCTTCTATAATTTTAGAAAGCACGTTTTGATACGTTTTAATATCTTTTGAAAAATTTCTCTCAAGCTCATCCATAAACCTGCGTGTCGCTTCTGTGCCCGCCTCTGCAATTTCTGAAACTTTAGTCATTTTTTCACCAAGCGAAAGTGTTAGAAATTTTTCAACTTCTCCATCTTGTGTGTCCACTCGACGTTCTCTATGTACAAAAAAACGAGAACGGAGTGTCGGCAATAGATAACTATCCGTTTCGCTCACCATAAAAAAGTGTGTGTTGCTTGGTGGATCTTCAAATATTTTAAGGAGTGCATTTTGTGCTTCGTGGAGCACGACACCGACTGAGACAATACAGATACGCGTGACAAGCGGCTTGTTACCCAACAGTTCACGCAGTTCATGTGCATGATCAACAGCCATCCTGTCATACGAACGAAAAATAAAATCCGGGTTTCCCATAAGACTGACGGACAGCTCTTCTTCCAAATCAGTTTTGAGCAAATTAATACCCGATTCCCTTTCAGAAACAGAAAGAAAATAAGCATGATGAAGCCCGGTTTTTGTGTGTGGAAGCAACTGCATAGCCTTATTTTACCTTAATTTTATTCGATTCTCATTCGATTTTATTCGTAACATTCGCATATTGACTTTTATACTAAAATATGCTATTATATATCTAGTAGGCTGAAGGAGGCCTATTTCATGTTTCGAAACCTTGTGGTGCCCCCAGTAGGATACTGGGTCACCAAAGAAGAAATTTTGTGCCTCTACGAGGCACTGGAAGCTCAGCACCGGCTAGGCGACCCAAAATCTTGGGAGAAAGGGTTTGACATTCTCGATCAGAAAGCGATCGAGCGTATCGACCCAATTCCCGAAGGAGCGATTTCGTTGGCGGTTGTGCAAAACAACTTTCGTCAACACATCGACCCAACCCTGTCGACAAATTAATCGGCGGGACACAACACAGGGCGCGCAAGGAACTTTGTTCCGAGCGCGCCCTAATTCGTAGCTATTCGTTAATATTCGATTACATTCGTAACATTCGTATTATCGTTTTGAAACGATCGTTCTCTTATATGTATCAAGGTGATCGAGCACAATACCTGTCCCCTTTGCCACACAATAGAGTGCATCTTTTGAGAGCTGTGCCTTGATGCCAACACGCCTAAAGACGAGTTCTGGGAAATTGCGGAGCTGTGACGTACCTCCTGTCATAATAATTCCTCTATCAATAATATCGGCAGAAAGTTCTGGTGGCGTTTCCTGGAGTACCGACTTTATCGCTTGAATCATTTCGCGCAGTTCCCGCCCAATCGCTTTCACCACCTCATTTGTCTTGAGTTCAATCGAACGCGGCAACCCTGTGATAAAATCTCGTCCCTTAATGTCCATCTTGAGCTCGTCTTCCAGAGGAAGCGCTGAGCCTATTTTTATTTTGATATCTTCTGCCATCTTATCTCCGATCGCGAGGTTGTATGTTTTCTTGATGTAGTCCGCAATTGCTTGGTCGATTTTATTTCCTGCATATTTCACCGATGCAGCAGAAACAATGCCGCCGAGCGAAATAACTGCAACGTCTGTTGTTCCACCACCAATATCCACAATCATATTCCCCATCGCTTCGTGTATCGGAATACCGGCACCGATCGCAGCGAGAATCGGCTCTTTTACTACATATGCATTTTTAGCCCCCGCACGCAGTGCTGCCTCAACCACCGCTCGGCGTTCTGTCGAAGTAACACCTGCTGGTACCGAAACTAATACATCTGGCTTGAACACATGCCATGAGCCAAGCGCTTTTTCTATATAATAACGGAGCATTGCTTCGGTCACACGGTAATCAGCAATCACCCCATCCTTCATCGGCTTATACGCAATGATGTTATCCGGTGTTCTGCCGACCATAGTTTTTGCTTCATTACCTACAGCCAAAATACTATTGTCCTCCTCTGAAATAGCGACTACCGAAGGCTCATTAAGCACCACGCCTTTCCCAGGTACAAAAACCAACGTGTTTGCCGTTCCCAAATCGATACCGATACGCTTCGTAAATAGACTCATAGCACAATGATACTAGAACAAAGGCGTTTTTTCAGTAATTGATTTTATCTAAGTTTAATGCATAAAAATATCCAAAAGCCTTACAAGAGACAATTTCGTATAATAGAAGCATGTACATAGTCCGTGTCATTCCGGTCGTAAAAAATATTTCTAAGGAGGAGCTCTCGTATTTCTCGACTGAAAAATATGACCCAGGTTCAGTAGTCAAGGTTCCTCTACGGAACAAAAAAGTATACGGTATCGTTCGCGGTAGTGAGAATGCTAAAAAAATGAAAGCCGAAGTCCGTGATGCGCCCTTTGAAATGAGGCGCCTCCCTGCTCGCACTACACACAAACAAATATGGAGTAAAGCATTTACAGAAGCAGCACTGCACGCATCGTCATACTTTGCACATCCTCTCGGCGTAATCCTAAACGCAATCATTCCACAAAAAATATTTGATCACATAAAAGATATCCCCGAGTCTTCAATCAAACCACGCAAAGATAACGCATTGCCAGAAAAACTCGCTTTTCAAGAAGGTAACGAGCGTCGTAGCGATCATTATCGAGCGCTCGTACGTGAATCATTTGCTCGCGGCGAATCAGTGTTTATTCTTGTTTCAAACAAAACAGACGGGGCTCGCCTCAGAGCTGATTTATCTAAGGGTATTGAAATGTATCTCGTCGATTTCTCACGTACCCTCTCTCAAAAAGATATGGTGGCTCTGTATGCAAAAGCTCGAGAAGAGTCACATCCGATGTTTATCATTGGTACAAGCAAGTTTCTCTCCGTAGATAGGAATGATGTAGGCACGATCATCATTGAGAGAGAATCGAGTCGTGCGTATAAAATGCTCGGGAGACCATATCTCGATGGTCGCATGTGGGCAGAAATTTATGCAAGCAAAACAGGAGCTCGCATCATATATGCTGATAGTCTATTGCGCGTTGAAACGATAGGCAGACTAGACAGAAACGAGCTTCAAGAACATGCACAGCTCAAGCGTCGCATCGAGTTGCCCACCATTGTTGAGCTTGTTGATATGCGAGAAAAAACAACAGGTATCGTGAGAGATCTTCCTGCCCTATCAGAGACCATGCGCACCACTATTTTGACCGCACATGATGCGCACGAAAAAGTAGTGATTATCTCTGCACGAAAAGGCCTGTCACCGGCAACCTACTGCAAAGACTGTGGGACTATGGTTGCCTGCTCTATCTGTAATGCCGGCATGATTTTGCATGCGGGCAAAAAAGAGAATTTCTTTTTATGTCATAAATGCGGTGAGCGCAGAAGTGCACAAGAAACATGTGTAAAGTGTGATAGTTGGAATTTACAAGCCTATGGAACAGGTATTGAAAAAGTAGAGAAAGAACTCAAAGAACTGTTACCGAGTGAAGGATATGTCCGACTAGACAAAGATACCGCACCAACGCTCTTACGTGCGAGAGATTTATTTTCGCAATGGCAAAAGCACGCGACAGTACTCCTCGGTACTGAGCGAATTCTTTCATTTATAGATGAAGCACACATGGAAGTACGAGCAACAGGCATTGCCGGCATTGACGCACTCTTCGCTATCCCTGATTTCCGCATGTATGAAAAAATATTTGCTCTTATTGTGCATGTGGCGAGTTTTACCAAAGACACACTCATTATTGATACACGAAATCCAGAACATCCGTTGTTTTCCGCAGTGGTACGAAACGATTTGATGAGTTTTTACAGAGAAGAATTGTCACTTCGAAAAACACTGTCCTACCCACCAGAGAGTGTGTTCATTAAAGTTTCCCTATCAGGCCAAAAAGATGAGGTACTGAGTGAACTTGAAGATTTGAAACATACCCTTGATTATCAAGATGGGGATATCGTGATTTTCCCCGCGCTCGTCAAAAAAAATAAACTCTATACCATGCATATGCTCATCAAAGTTCCATGGGATAAATGGCCTGACGAAGATCTCTCGCAAAAACTGGCGCATCTACCACTTAAGTACTCCGTCAAAGTTGATCCGGATTCTCTCTTGTCCTAACGCCATATTTTCTCTATAGTTACAACACCATGGCTACAAACATAGTCCAAAAAGACGATCCTGTCTTACGCAAGACTGCTGAAGATGTGCCTGTCACAGAAATCAAAAGTGCGAAGATAAAAAAAGTGCTTAAAGATATGGCATCCGCTCTTGCGTCACAAGAAGATGGTGTGGCCCTGGCTGCACCCCAGATCGGAGAACCGCTTCGTATATTCATAGTCTCTGGAGCAACAATCAGACTTCTCAAACACGGTGAAAAAGAAGATGCACCAATGTATGAAGACCAGATCTATATCAATCCAAAAATCACCAAACTTTCCAAAGATAAAGAAGAGATGGAGGAAGGCTGTCTTTCCATTCGGTGGCTGTATGGATATGTAAAACGATCAAAAAAAGCAACGGTGGAAGCCTACGATGAACACGGTAAAAAATTTACACGTGGCGGAAGTGGACTTATGGCACAGATATTCCAACACGAAGTTGATCACTTAGACGGCGTTCTATTTACCGATAAGGCAAAAGGGCTTCGCGAATCTCCTCCTGAGGAAAAACAATAATATGTCTAAAAACCCACAAGATATCTCTTTTGCTTTTTTTGGTGGTGAACCACTTGCCATACCATCACTTGAAGCCTTAAAAACAAAAGGTTTGTTGCCAAAGCTTGTTGTCACAAACCCAGACAGACCGAGTGGCCGATCACAGGAACTGACACCGCCGCCGACAAAGGTATGGGCAACAGAACACAACATCCCCGTCATACAACCTGAATCTTTTAAAAACAAAGTAGAACTTGCGGCACTACTAGAAAGAGAATGGGATGTATTTTTAGTAACAGCATTTAGTGCCATATTACCCAAGTGGCTTATCGAATTACCAAAACACGGTACGCTCAACCTCCACCCATCACTCCTGCCAAAATTACGTGGTGCATCTCCTATTCGCTCCGCAATCCTTGAAGATATGCGAGAGACAGGAATTACCATCATGCACATGGATGAAAAAATGGATCATGGACCCATCGTGGCACAGGAAACAATTGAAATACCAGAGACAAATTGGCCAATGCGTGCGACAGAGCTCAATACCCTCCTTGCCGAAAAAGGAGGAAATCTATTAGCAGAGACAGTGATAGATTGGGTTAACGGAGTAATACAAGAGCACGAACAAGATCATGCCGCAGCCACTTTTTCAAAAAAATTTACAAAAGAAGATGGTGAGATTAATCTGTCAGACGATGCCTATAAAAACCTATTGAAAATTCGTGCCCTCGAAGGTTCACCTGGTACTTACTTTTTTACCGATACACCCAAAGGCACACTGCGTGTCAAAATAGTTGATGCCAAACTTTCACCCGACGGCTCACTCAACATATTGCGTGTCATCCCTGAAGGAAAAAAGGAGATGTCTTTTGAGGAGTTTACAAAAAATATCTCTCGGTAGTTATTGCTGTATCGTCTCTACACTCGCAGATAATGTGAGGTTGTCAGCAACCGTCACTGCCTTGTGCATCATAAACAGCGCGCCTGCAATAATAAGACCTCCCGCCAACACAGCAAACGAAAGATATGGGTTGGCTGGACGTTGATAATCTTCGGCCTTATTTACACGACCAAGTCGAAAACTTTTGTATAAATACTGATCATCACTCGGTTTTTCAATCATTACCATGAAAGTCGTTTGAGTAAACTCTTAATTTTCATTTGTCCTTTGCGTAGGAGTGTCTCTTTCTTTTCTTTGTCGCTAGAGAGCGCGTGTGAGATTTCATCTTTTATTTTATCTATAGCAGCAAACACATCTTCTGCATGCGCAGTCGCGTACAGGTTTCCTCCTTTTTTTCGAAGATGCACTTCTGCTTTGTACACATCACCTTTCTCATGGTGCTCAGTCATCTTGCCTACTTCAACTTCGTACAATACAGACTCATCCCTTTGATCAACGAGTTTATGAACAGCTTCTAATTTCTTTTCGACATATTCTTTTATATCTGGAGTAAGTTCAATACGTGTCCCTTGTATTTTTATATTCATAGTGATTTAGACTTAACCCCGTAATATACCCATTATATCATCCATGTGTTTCTTCATCAGTCATTGACGCTAAACATTTTTGTACGCGAATGATGTCCCGAAACGAGCTTTATACTACCAGCACTTTTACCAAATATATGAGCAATTATATCGATAACCCGCTGATTTGCCTGGTTTCTTTCAGCTTTTTCCTTCACCTTAATTTCATATACAAGCTCACTTATTTGGGTAATTTCTTCCTTCTTCGCGCCCGGAGTAACTTTGACCCTGATATACATACATATATTATATACATTTCAAAAATATATATTTTCGTGTACTTTAATACAGACACTCATTATTCACATACATAGCACCTATGATCCTTGATGCACTTATCGCAGCCCTGCTTATAGCTCTCGTTTCGCTCACTGGTGTTTTTTTCTTTGGCGACAACAAACGCCTTATAGGTGCACAACGATATATTATTCCTGTTGCAGTTGGTGTTTTTTTGAGTCTCATTTTATTTGAAATGATTCCAGAAACACTAGCATCTTCTCCTAACTGGGGCGGTATCACGATAGGACTCGGTTTTATTGCTTTTTATATTCTTGCAAACGTACTACATAAAAAGTTCCATGACCAAGATGCAGAAAATTGTGATCAAAAAGGTGCGGCCATACTACTTCTTATTGGAGATGCCATACACAATGTTGCAGACGGTATCATACTCGGTAGCGCATTCTTGATTAACCCAACAATCGGATTTGCCGCCGCAATAGGAATTGCACTCCATGAATTACCACAAGAAATTGTCGAATTTGGTGTACTTATTCGTGCAGGATATTCGCGTACCCGTGCCGCGCTCTACAACCTTATCTCAGCAAGCAGTATTTTTATCGGTACAATACTAATAATCATTGCTGCAGAATATGGTGAACAATACATATGGATTTTTACAGGACTAGCCGCAGGTAACCTTCTCTATATTGCGGCAAGCGATCTTCTGCCACGCATCCACGGTGGTGTTGAGCGCTATGGAAATATCTGGAATTCAGCACTATCGATTATTCTTGGTTTTACAATCATGACAGGCATTCTGACTTGGACTCATGAAAATTTCGGACACGGAGATGCACACCACCATGATACTGCCAACATCTCAGAAGAATACACTCACATAGACGAACACTAACCTTTAAGAGGCAGGTGCACCGTAAACGTGCTGCCCCGATTCAATCCCTCACTTTCCACCTGCAAGCTTCCGCCATGGAGTCTCACGATTTCGTTTGTGATATATAATCCAATACCCAGACCGGACACCTGTTTTTGTTGCACTTGATAAAAATCTTTGAAAATTCTACGTACATAGTTTTTTTCAATGCCAATCCCCTTATCAACAATTCCTATCCTGCACATGCCCCGCTTACGATCCACTATTACTCTGATAGGACTGGGTAGGTCTGAAAACTTCACCGCATTTGCAAGCAAGTTCATGCATACCTGATACAAGCGGTCTTTATCGGCATAAACAAATTTCGGAGCATTTTTTAGAAGCGTAAGCGAACACGTTCTCTGCGTGGTAATGCGCACCTGTCGAACCACTTTTGACAAAAAGACACGCATATCGATCATCTCCTTTTGCAACACCACTTTCTTTTTTCGTAACTGTGAAAAACTGAGTAAGTTATTGATCATTCTGCCTTGCAAATCGACATAATATTGCACATTTCGTATAAGCGTTTTCATGTAAAGCGCACTTTTTTTATCTTTATTTTTGCTATTTTTTATCTGTGTCGCGAGCAAATCAAGATTGAGTTGAGTGCCGGCAAGTGGATTGCGCAGTTCATGACCGGCCATCGCTGCAAACGAGTCCCTGTCTTCATAGGCGCGAATCGAGTCTATATCAATAAGACGGCAAATAGATAGTTGATTTCCATCTTCGAGCAACTGGGTATTTCGTTCAATCACGACGTACTTCCCTTCTCCATCTTTAAACCGACGTTGAGTAACCATGTGTCGTGCATACTGCAACATTTCCGCATATCTCTGCACCTTTTTCCGATCAGCGGGATACACTCTGTCAGCCAACCTCATATGTCTGAGCTCGTTCCGTGGCATCTTCAAAATATCTTCAACCGCTTTGTTGGAATACAAAACTTTTGTATCGCTGTCAGAAACTATAATAGCGCCTGGCAGATTATCTAAAAATGACCTGTTGTAGATGTGAGCCATACAAAAATAAAAGATGAAATGTATATACATAATACCACTGAAATGCTACAATGAAAATAGATAGAATCGCTTCTTCATGAAGCTTCAATAAGGAGGTGGGTTGTGGTACCGACACTACTAGAAAACCGTCCGGACTCGATACAAAATATTGTCCTGACCGGAGAGACAATAGCATTGCAATTTCCGACTCGTAAAGAGTTCGAGGAGATTGCACGTATTTTTAAAGACCCTAAGACTTTCCCCGCGCTTAATCCGGACGAACTGTACCTAAAAACGGAAGATAGATTGGCACTTTTTATTCGCCTAGCAGCTCTTCCATCGAGGATACAAATGGCGACAGATCTATCTCGTGATCTTGTAGACGATCCTGGGAGATCATTTTTTAATGTTCTCCAGCTTCAAAAGCCGACTCGCCTGCCGTTTGTCATTAAACCACTGCGTGGTGATACCAAACGCATGTTGGGAGTCATCATGCTTGAAGTCAGCATCGTTCAACGAGTCGGAATCGTTCGAACCATCATCCTGCCTGATGAACGCAGGAAAGTAGCGAAAAATCCTCGATGTGACGTATGCCAGAGGAAAAACGGGAACCATATAGATCACGAATGCCACCGAAAAGGCTACGGGCATAGAGCAAAATGCCTCATCCTTCAGTTGGCATTTGTGTACCTTGGCCTCGATCGAGTTGAATCACAGTTGCTCTATGACAATAGAGCCAATCTTGTAGTCAACGAGCGACTAGGTTTCGTACATGAAGGTGTACGCCGCAAGCATGCGCTCATCATGGGAACACGTAAAGACGTTCTTATCATGGGTATGCTAGAGGATGACTGGAGGAAACATATCCAGTCACAGAAACATCAAACACAGTGTGATGGTCAGCTCTCCATCAACTTCCATGTGTAGCCGTCCTCTCAATGTATGGCGGCTTTTTGTTGTATGTAAAAGCGAAAGCCCGACCGAAGTCGAACTCCGCGTCGGGTTATCTCACTCGTGACCAGATGGCCGAGTAGATTGTTCTACATTTCTCGAGCTCTACCCCGCCTGCATCAGTCAGACCGTACTGAAATCGGGCCTTGCGGCAGAGGCGATTCGATTCAATCTTCGTTCTCTGAACCAGGCCTTTTTTAATGAGACGCTTCATGGAACAAAGAACTGCACCCTCAGAAATTCTTCCTTCTCCCCACCAATCCGTCTCGGCAATTGACTGATTTAGGCACGGCACAGTACCTATTCCAATACCAAGAAAAGATAGGATCAATAGCTCGAACGAACCGATCTGTTGTCGTTGTTCTCCAAGCACAACTTCCTCCTGTTACTAGCACAATAATAACATAAAAATATAGAAATGTCTGCTCCGGCGGTAGGACCATGAGTACATTTTTCGATCCTTACAGGATCAGTACACCTTTTGGATAAAATTTCACTGTACTCAATTTTATGCTCAAAAGGTCTTCGAATCCTACCGAAAGCAATTGAAATTGCTTTCTCCGCTCGGAGCCACAATAACAAAAACACCCTGTGCAGGTGTTTTGTGTTAGTGGCTCCGTATCGTGGACGAGTTTAGAAATTTGAATTGGGTTGTGATAGAGAGCAACTTAGAAAAGTGTAGTTTTGTTAAAACACCTAAAGTCGTTGCAGGTGTGTATTTTTGAAATGTGTTTCGTATTTCAAGCCAAAACCAAACAATCTATCCATACCAATATGTGCAATCCATATTAACGATATAAAAAATATCATTTGTGGACCAAAGAATAATGTAAATCCGCCCAAAGTCGTTGGGATGGAGTAGGTGTGAAACACGTTGTAGATGTAGCTACCTATTTTGTTGTTTTTTGTGGCGTAGCCAAGTATCCCAATATCTGGAGCGAGCAAAAGTATAATGTACATCCAAATAGACCCCTCAAAGTAAAAATAGGCAAATGACGAAGAGAGTAACAACGTAAGACCTTCAATATGCAAAAGAATTTTCGGTAATTTATTTCCCACTTTCTTACTATAGCAAACAGAGTCAAGTATTTGTTATTTGACTTTTCTTTACAATGGCTCCGGCGGTAGGATTCGAACCTACGACCAATCGATTAACAGTCGACCGCTCTACCACTGAGCTACGCCGGAATATTTATAACTCTATCTGACCACCACCAGGATGACCAGAATTAAGGCATAAACGTGCACAAGCGGTCTTTTTTTAACAGTCGACGTCACAGATAATTTTCTGCTGAAAATTTCCGCGATCCTTACAGGATCAGTACACCTTTTCGCTCTCTCGGAATCGAGCTGAAAAGGTCTTGCGAAGCTCCATGTATTCGCTTCTCACCCGACTCGCGCCGTCGCGCTCCGGCCTTGCGAAAGCTTCATATATCGCTTTCTCACTCTACCACTGAACTACCCGCCTCGACTCGCAAGCTCCTCGACGCGAGGCGGGCGCCGGAATATTTATATTTCAAAGAAATACGTGGCTATTTTACGCAAAATGTTTCTAAAATGCAATTTAGAGCACATAAACTTATAAACACAAAAATTCTACGGACCTTAAGAGCCCGTAGCAACTTTTTTCGATAACATGTGAAAAAAATTTAGAAAACCAAATTAATCAAAACAAGAAGTATGACCGCACCAATAACAGCCCAGACAAAACTCATAATAGATGTTGGGCGTTCTGCACCTTCTGCCCCACCCGCACCAATACGATCAGCAATCCAACCACCAATAAACGCACCAAAAACTCCCATTATAATATTTCCTACAACACCAAAATTTGCATCAGATCCTACAACAATACTTGCGATCCAACCTGCAAGACCTCCAAAAATAATCCATAATAATATATTCATATATGTATGTTAGATAATAACCTCGTACTGTTTAGTGTACACGATAAACAATGAAAAGAAGATGAAGCACTTTAAAGTTACCGGAACAATAAAAGTTTTTCAGATGGAGGCCGCGTGGTTCTACATTGATGTTCCGCTCATAAAAGTTCCGAAGACTGAAAGAAGGGGCTGGGGTTCTGTACCCATTATGGCAACAGTAGGAAAAACTACCTGGCGCACTTCTATATTCCCCATGAAAAAGGATTATTACTTTATCCCTTTAAAAAAATCTGTGAGAAAGAAGGAGGATATGTTTGAGGGTGACATAATTACAATTTCTTATTCTGTAGCTCAATAAATACTGTGTGCTAAAATAATATTTCTAAGCCATTATGGAAAAACCACGTATTTCCCCATACATATATTTTATAATTATTCTTGTGGCAGCATTAGGTTACGGGTTTTATCTGTACCAAAAACAATCAGATCACGTTTCAGAACTCCTCGAGTTAGCAGATGTCCAAGAAAGAAAAATTGCCCAACTCGAAGGCATTATTGAGACGCAGGCAAATTATAGTAATAGCCTCGCAACCGAGCTCTCAGCAGAAAAAAATCGTAATGAGGAATTTGCGCAACAAATCGGAGAGATCGCAGGCACCGTCGGAACCCTAGAAAAATTATCTCAAACAGACGAAGAGCTTCTCCAAAAATATTCGAAAGTTTATTTTCTGAATGAACACTACACCCCTTCGCATCTCTCACAGCTGGAAAATGAATACCTATATGACGAGAATCAGGATCAATATATACACAGTCGCGTACTTCCCTATCTTGAAGACATGATCCTCGACGCAAAAGATGACGACGTGACACTCTATATTCGTTCTGCCTACCGTTCTTTTGGTACACAGTCCCAACTCAAATCAAACTACAGCGTGACATATGGATCTGGCGCTAACACATTTTCTGCTGACCAAGGATATTCAGAACACCAACTCGGCACAACTGTCGATTTTACTACTACAGGTATTAACGGTGGACTCACTGGATTTCAAAATACAAAAGCATACGAGTGGCTTCGGAACAACGCACACAAATATGGGTTCGTACTTTCATACCCACCCAACAACGACTACTATATTTTTGAACCATGGCACTGGCGTTTTGTCGGTGTAGATCTCGCAACACATCTGCATGGTGGCGATATATATTTCTACGACATGGAACAACGCGAAATTGATGAGTATTTAGTAAACATTTTTGATTAGTTGACAAATATATTTTTTATTGTTATAACATAATTTGAGGAGGTGCAGAGAGATGCACATTGTACGAGGAGGAAACCCTAACACCGAGCCAGAATGTGGAGTGATGATCGCTCCAGGAGGCAACGAGGACCACCTCGTGATCGCACGAAATGTTCCGTGCGAACCGGCGCCGACCATCAAAATGCCGGAACCCCTTCACGAAGCATGCTTCTACAAGGGTGACATGGTTGTCTACTGGACCGATCTCCCACAAGAGTTCAATGTGGAGATGCTGACTCTTGATCGGGCAATCCGCGATTGCGGATAGACATCGAACCAATCAGAGCTGGAGAGTTCGTCTGACGAACTCTCCAGCTTTTCCAATAACAAAAACGGCCGTATGGGCCGTTTTTGTTATACTGCTTCTGCAATAGCTTCGCTAATACCCACAAGAGTATTAGTGATGTTATCTAATATCTGTTGTATATTCTGTCGACGAACAGTAACTTCACGCACTTGTGCTTCTACATTAGAGAGATTCGTTTCAACTCTATTAATCGTAACTTGATCCGTTGCGGACAGCGGCTCTTTCACAGAAGATAGATTATTCAGCGATACACTAAGCACATTACTGATTCCTTTTAGTGCCATATTTTCACTAATAATCTGCATACGTACCTGACTCAATCCTACCTGCATAGAACCGAGCGCTGACACAAACTGTGGCGCAACAGCAACTACCTGATCACGTGTCAATTCTTGCGCAGAAAGTGATCCTGCTGGAATCAAGAGTGATACCGCAAGTAGCATGGTTGCTAATTTTGTTTTCATAATAATATTCTAATGGTGAACTTATAATTTAAAGCCGACCACCTTCGTATATGAAGACGCGTAAAGGTGTGCGATCTTACCGCCTAGAACCATGTTACGCTATAGAACATGAAGACATCGTTAAAGATAATATTGCCAATTATCATACTTACACTCTTTTTTATACTCGCCACATATCTCGGACACACATGGGGATCTGCAATAGAACACTATATTGTAGAGCACGAGTATGTCTTTCTTGGATATCTCGCCTACATTGGACTCATGTTTGTTGCGACTGTGGCCGCACCACTCTCTACACTCCCCCTTATACCAATTGCAGTGAGTGTATGGGGAAGTTTTATTGTCGCAATCTTAAGCATTATTGGATGGTCATTCGGTGCAATTTGTGCATTTTATCTTAGTCGCAGATACGGCATGCCAGTTGTCAGAAAATTTGTATCTCAAGAAAAAATAGAACGTATAAACAATAACATTCCGCAAGATCGCAATTTGCTCGCTTCAATTATCCTGTTGCGCATGGTTGTGCCAGTAGACATCTTAAGTTATGCCCTCGGTATATTTCCGCGTGTCACATGGAAACCGTATGTTATAGGAACTATTATTGGTATCCTACCTTTCTCGTTTATTTTTGCCTATCTCGGTGGCCTCTCAGTAAAATTTCAAATCATTGGATTGCTCATTATTACACCACCACTTTTTTATTTTTGGACAAAACACAAAACATAGAACACCGTCATTAATGTAATCAAAAAGACGACCCCTCGGTCGTCTTTTTGATTACATTCCTGCGCTTTCGCCACCTTCTGCTGGTGTCTCAGGAGCAGGTGTAGTTTCTGGAGTTTCTTCAGCAGGTGCTGGCGTTCCTTCTGCTGGAGCGTTCATTGGATTTTCTTCTGGATTCATATATCCTATTTCATTAGCTGATAATGAACACACCAAGGTAGTGTAGCTAAATAAACCAGTTAGGTCAACATATTATCCACGTGTTACATAGACATATACCGATGTGGAGGAACACGTGAAAGTATCATTCGCTTCACCTCTTCGGGATCAGGCGCATCATGTAAAATAATTTTTCTGCGTTCCCCTGCAGTCTGTACATGAACTTTTCCAAAATTTAACAACGTTGCAATAACACCGCTCGTAATGACCGTTACATCCTGAATGCGGTCATGATGCAAACTGATAATTTCGCGCCGAAACAATCCTTTTTGTTCGATATCAATAACACGCTTATTGGTAACAAGCCACACATCGAGATAGTAATCAGTCCACTCTAGGAAATAGAACATCCAGACAAAAATGAGAAAAATTACATAGAAAAACAACATCATTTCTTCTGTACGAAGAGACAATTCGGGTATCACATTAATCATACGGAATACTGCCCACAGAATAAGTGGTAACAGTGCCACCAATATAGAGCCGAGTGTAACCCGAAGCATCGCAAACCAATGTCTGCGAACCATTGCTACAATTTGTTCATCCGCATCAAGTATGACCATATTACAAAATACCAATTACAATAAGTGCACCTGCAAACAGAAGTGCGCCCACCGATAAATAAATAGTTTCAGCCAAGACCATCACTTCTGTCCGATCACTGTATTTTCTCCAGTGATAATAAAAAATTATTGACACTAGTATAAAAACTGCACATGTAGTACCGAGTAGCACAAGCAAGTTTGATTGTGTAAAAAAAGTCTCCATGAGCTACGTATTGAATAGACTCAATATAACACAAAACACCCGCCAAAGCGGGTGTTTTGTAAGCTATGAGTGAGTATTACTCACGAGCTGCACGTTCACGTGCAATGCTCACTGAAAGGCGACGACCTTCGAATTCTTTGTCGTTCCACATTTCAATTGCTTTATCTGCAGCGTCTGCATCCATTTCTACGAATCCAAAACCGCGTGATCGACCAGTCTGGCGATCAATTACGATTTCAGCTGCGTGCACGGTGCCAGCTTGTTCGAACGCAGAACGTAGTCCATCTTCAGTAGATGAGTACGGAATGCCTCCAACATAAAGTCTGGTATTTGCCATGAAAGCTAATATGTAAGGTTCTTATAACCTCGACCTGTCGACCATTCATGGCTCCAAGAAACCTTGTACCAAACGAATGCAAGCACGAGTGCCCGTACATTACCATGTGCTTTATGAAAAGTAAATGAATGTTAATAATCAATGTTGATACGCTCAATATCGTATGCAAGACATGGCATATGTATCTGTTCCGAAATCAACATGAGGAGTGATCTGATATATGTTCCCCCGGTTACAGAAAGCTCTGCAATTACAATAATAAACCTTTTATCACCATATTCTTTTTGAAAGTCTTGCCATGAAAGCCTGATTTTATCTTGCCTAAAATCCCCTTGAACATGTTCAGTTGCACTTATTCCTTCTCGTGCAATTTCTTCACCTAGAACAGTTTCTGCATCTCCACATGCTACAGATAAAACTTCCATCTCTCGTTCCGGCACAGCCACTTCTTTTCCTTCTCGCGCATATTCGTGAAGCGGTTTACCATCTACTGTTTTCGAAGAATACAGAGGATACGGAAGTGTGTGTTTGCCTTTGAGATTCAAAATTGCATTTTTGAAATGTTCAGCTTCACCTAATTCCTTGTGTACCTGTTGTATAAGCCCGAGTACATCTCCCGTGTCTGTTGAAATACCAAAGAGAAAACCTACTTTATACGTTTTAGAAAGTCCCAGATATTTCTCCCGCTCCTTATTCGCCTCCCCTACCGCTACAAGCATCATGCCGTGGGCGAGCGGATCAAGTCGTCCCAAATACGAAAGTTTTTCGTCTATAAGCTCTGGTCTCTCAATACGCAACCGACCAAGCATTTCTAGCGGCGTTTCATACTTATGTTTATTAAATTGAAGAATTGCGTTCATACAGTATAATGTGGCGTATATGACAGCTAAAAACAAGCTCGGGACTGAAAGCTACAAAGGAGTGCGAGATTTCTTTCCGGAAGACATGCGAGTTAGGAACTATATGTTCCGCACTATTCGCGAGACGGTAGAATCATTTGGATTTGAAGAATATGACGCTTCTATCCTCGAACCAGCAGAACTCTACGAGAGTAAGACGAGTCAAGAAATTGTAAATGAGCAAACCTATACATTTACTGACCGGGGAGATCGTCGTGTGACCCTTCGTCCAGAAATGACACCGACTGTCGCTCGCATGGTTGCTAGCGGTCGTCGTGAACTCGGATTTCCGCTCCGCTGGTATTCTATCCCAAACCTTTTTAGATACGAACGTCCTCAACGCGGACGTTTACGAGAGCACTATCAACTAAACGCTGATATTTTTGGAAGCAATAGTATTGAGGCAGATATTGAAATCATTTCTTTGGCGCACAAGATCCTCACAAACTTCGGGGCACAAGAATCCGATTTTGAAATTCGCATCAATAACCGAGGCGCACTCAAGAATGCCTTGATGCAGAATATGAATGATGAAGAAGCAGAGATGGAACTTTCAAAAATGGATAAAGGAAATTCTGAGCTCAGTGTAAAAATCGAAACCTCAGAAGAAACAAGATCGATTATTGAAGCGCTGAAAGAACGAGGGATTTCTAACGTACGTTTTGATCAAACACTGGTGCGCGGTTTCTCATATTATACCGGCACCATTCTCGAAGTCTTTGACACTAACCCAGACAATAATCGTTCTCTCTTTGGCGGTGGACGATATGATAACCTCACCACCCTCTTTGATGACGAGCAGATTCCGGCGGTTGGATTTGGCATGGGAGATGTAACACTTCGTGATTTTCTAGAAACACACGGTTTGCTTCCAGAAATCTTTAGAGATCCAAAAGTCTTTATTGGGACCGTAGATATAAAGCCAAAAGATGCACAGGATATCGCTGAAAATTTGCGAGCAAACAATATTCCAGCTGAAATCAACATCACAGATAAAAAAATTGGTGACCAAATAAAATTAGCTGAGAAACACGCTGCAACACACATGATTGTACTTGGTGCTGAAGAACTTAAAAATGAGAAGTTCACAATCAAGAACCTAGATACCCGAGAAGAGCAAGAATTTTCGTTTGGCGCTATCTCAGAACAGGTTGCGTTTATCCTTAAGTAAAAAATACTTCATGAGTATCGTTGTTTTTGATATTGAAACCAGAAATACATTCCAAGAAAAAGGCACCAATAATCCAGCAGATCTGGATATTTCTATTGTTGGTGTATATGACTCTGCAACTGATACATACACGAGTTATGCCGAAGAGGAATTTAAAGACATGTGGCCTATTTTTGAGCATGCACGCACTATTGTCGGATTCAACTCTGAACACTTTGATCTCCCTCTGCTCGACAAGTACTATCATGGAGATTTATATCAGATAAAACATGTAGACATCCTCAAAGAGATTCACTCACAATTTGGTCGCAGAATGAAACTCGACCAGCTCGCCGAAGGGACACTTGGTATTAAAAAATCAGGTCACGGACTCGAAGCCATCAAATGGTGGCGTGAAGGTGCCATCGATAAGATCAGGAACTATTGTCTTGATGACGTCAAAATAACTAAAGAAATTTTTGATTACGCCAAAGCAAACAATGTATTGAAGTTTAAAGAAGGTGGACGTGTTATGGATATCAAGCTAGACACTAAACATTGGGATAAAGTTGAGGATGCCGGAATGACTGCTTCCCTACCTTTCTAAATATGACAAAGGAGACAGATTTCACCTATCTCCTTGCATCAACCTTTTGCTCTGAAAAATGATTTCCAAAGCCCAATCAAACAATAGAGCACACCGGCTACAATGCTCTATGTGATCCATCTGTAAATTGTAAGGTCCGACACTTCCGACACTGACGATCTCCTTCTCTAAGTAAGAATCCACCCTAACGAGTGCGTGTTGATAAATTCCGTGCATATCAAAACACACGAACTTACCATTGAAGATAATGCCTGCTACTGTTTTGCATTCACTGATTTTTGAATGGATAGCCCTTTTCTTTTTTCGCTTACAATACAGACATTCTTGAGTGTGCTTCCTATACAAATGCAGTTTAGCTTCAGTATGTTCAGTACGAGGGTCGAAGAGTTCCAGGAAACTCCTTCTGTCTAGACAGCTCATGTGACTCAATCCTCCCTAATCCTCAGAGATATTTACATCAATACACAAAAATGTCAACTCAGATCAAAACAGCAATTCATTATTAAAGGCGAGCATCGGAGTGCTAACGCTCGCCTTTCCTCCCTATTTTCCTTTTGGCCAGATGCCTCCGCCATTATGTGCGAAAACATGGCATTTCATACCTTCTTTGAACTGGCCTGCGGTAACCCTGACAGCGACTCCATTCATTCCGCACCCTGAAAGGGTCAATACTTCCTCATCCGGATTACCGCTTTTTTTTACTGACAAAACAACATAATTGCCTACCAGTAATTCCTCAGGCTCCAGAGGCCTAAGAATGACACTGTCTCTGCCTCTGCGATATCCTACACGATAAGATATTGCGCAGAGACCACATACCGCAACCACAAGCATAAACCAAAGGATTGCTTCTAGCATCAGTGGGGGACCTCCTGTTTCCATAGAAGTAATTACACTATTGGAGACGTCCTGTCAAAATTAAAAAATAAAAATTAGTAGTAGAGCTAAAACAACTCGATACCACACAAAAGGCATAAGTGTGTGTCCTTTTAAGAACTTTACGAGAAAATGAATCGCCCACAGACCTGATATAAATGCAGCACATGCTCCAATGATTATCGGAACATTAAACACGAACGCGTTATCACCTAAAAAAACCTCTACAATCCCGGCTCCGAGAATAATTGGTATAGAAAGTAAAAAACTAAATCTCACCGCATCATCTCGGGTAAATCCAAGTATAAGTCCTCCAGAAATCGTAGAGCCCGATCTGGATATGCCAGGTATCAGGGCTAATGCCTGAAAACAACCCACGAAAAATCCTCTCTTCCCTGTGATTTCTTTATTTCTTTTTGAAACTTTTTCCGCAACAACAAAAAGAATACTCCCCATAATAAGTGC
This sequence comes from Candidatus Zambryskibacteria bacterium CG10_big_fil_rev_8_21_14_0_10_42_12, assembly GCA_002787695.1. Taxonomy (GTDB): domain Bacteria; phylum Patescibacteriota; class Minisyncoccia; order Phycocordibacterales; family 1-14-0-10-42-12; genus 1-14-0-10-42-12. The sequence continues at coordinate 33,227 of PCXL01000013.1, forward strand.
TATCGAAACCGATATAGTGCTTCTAAATGCACCTTCAATAGTCGACGCAAACAGTGCCCCCAAAAGCCCCGCTGGTATTGTTCCAATCACAAGAGCAACTATCAGATTCCTTTCTCGATGAAGCACGTCTTGTCTCATCATCATTCTTTTAAAAACATCAACTACATGTATAATATCTTTCTTGAAATACACCACAACAGCCAAAAGGGTTGCCAAATGTAACATTACGTCAAATGAAAGGTTATGTATGGTTGTGCCGAAAAATTCATGGAGAAGAACCAAATGTCCCGATGAAGAGACGGGTAAAAATTCTGTAAGACCTTGCACAACACCGAATATAACTGCTTCAAAAATCGTCATAGAAATAACAATAGCATGAAAAAACGTCAATGGTAGAAAAAGCTTCTTCCTTTTGTTAGACTTGTATTCGTATTAATAAATTATGCGTATGGATAAAAATCTTTATATTCCCCTTGCAATTCTTGTAGCTGGTGGCCTCGTGGCCGGAGCTCTCTTTATGTCTCGTGGAGACAAACCTGCCGATACCGGTAGCCTTACTGGGACAGAAACTAATGCTAGCCTCGACAACGTACGTCCTATTGACGAGACTGACCACATTCTCGGAAATCCAGATGCCGACATTATTATCGTTGAATACTCTGATACGGAATGCCCGTTCTGTAAGCAATTTCACAACACCATGCATCAGATCATGGATCAGTATGGGGCAGATGGAAAAGTGGCATGGGTATACCGACACTTCCCTATCCCACAACTTCACCCAAATGCACCCAAACAAGCAGAAGCGCTTGAGTGTGCAGCACGCATCGGTGGCAACGACGCATTCTGGAAATATACAGACCGCGTATATGAAATAACTCCTTCAAACAATGGACTTGATATGGCACTCCTCCCACAAATTGCCGCAGAGATCGGACTTGATAAAGTTGCATTCGAAGGGTGTCTTAACAACGGCACGACGAAAGAAAGAGTTGATGCTGACGCACTTAACGCAGTTGAAGTCGGAGGACGCGGAACACCAACAAGCGTACTCATCACAAAGAGTGGCAAGAAAGCACTCATCCCAGGAGCATATCCGTACCAGAACATGGTAACGATTATTGAGGAAGCATTGGATCAGATCTAACAGATCAGGTACTAGGTTTTAGGTGCTAGGTATTAGGTAAACAAAACCACCTCTCGGTGGTTTTGTTTTATAAATTAATCAGGCCCCGACGACATTGCGTCGTCGGGGCCCCGATGTTTTCGTCTACTTCGTTGGCGCATACCTCCTTGCGAGAACGATCCGTGCCTCAATCTCGGATCGAAGTGCAGGGTCGGTTGCGCGTTGCAGCGCCTGTTCAAGCGTTTCGAGCATCTTCTGAACAACTCCTCTAAAGAAGAACAATATCAAAATATGATTAAAAGTCCATAGAATATCCAATCTAGACTGTGAATTGCTTCTATAATTTTCCCTCCTTTTCTTCTTTCATCTTTCCATCAGGTTTCTTAACGCACAATATTCACAATCTGTTTTCTCACACCGTTTATCCCAGAATGACAGTGATAATACGTCATCCTTCATGTTCTTTATAATTTCTTTCAAATCTTCCACATCCTCATCGGCCACAGTAAATGTTTCCTTTTTGTATTTACCACTCTTTGGATCAGGCTCCACAAAATCAATATGTCCGGCAACCATTTCGTAATACCCTTCTTTAAAAAGAGAGAGGAGAAGTTTGTAAAAGACGAGTTGTCTCCAGATACCACCTTCAGAATCCTTTGTCTCACCCAATATAAAGTTTCTCGTTTTAGGTTTGCCGGTTTTATAGTCGACAACATTCACTTCTCGTTCACCAAGAAACTCTAATTTATCGAGCTTGCCGGTAAGCACAATATGTTCTGCTAGTTCCACACCACGTATAGAAAATTCAGTCAGCGTATTCGTAACCCAACGACCACTATACTCGTCATACCAACCTGAAAGTGCGTCACGACCACGATCTGTATAGAGTTTCACATCTGCATCTGAGAGTGAGTGACTAGCGAGTCTCTCTTCAAATAAGTCGAGAAACTGCTCTTTAGAAATAGATTCATCAAGTCTGAGTCTTTTAAACAAATGCTCAAGCGTATCGTGTACCGCTGTACCATACATCAGATGTGTCGCAACTGGTTCAGGTAGCCGAATCAAATTGCGATAAAAATATTTCCACGGACACTCAAGATAGTTATTGAGTGCTGTTACCGATAGTGGTTGCTTGAGAAATAACTCTTTTACAAATGCCTCGTCTTTCAAGCTTCCCTTTTTTGTTTTTTGTATAGACAAGAGCTCTCCACGTCGCGCTTCAAATTCAGCTTCAATATCTCTGGTGTCCATAACAGACAGTAACGACTCACCAATCTCTCCTATAAATTGACTCGGCAATTGTTCCCTACCCTCGTCATTTTCTCGTGCATACAATAGTGTTGCAGTTTTTTTCGCTCGCGTAATAGCAACATAAAACAGTCTTCGCTCATCATCGTTGTCGTCTTGGGTAAGTTGCTTATTTTTTTGTTCGAAAAGTTTATAGACTTCCGGCAATAATTTCAAAGTCTCGATACGTCGTTTGTTACCCCATTTACCATCATGTGTATATGCTACGTATACACAATCAAATTCAAGCCCTTTGGATCTGTGCGCTGTCATGAGACGTACATATCCTTCTCTACCACCGTTCTTCTTTCGTTTGATGTAGAGATTGTGTTCTTTAACCGTTTTCAAATATGAAAACAGATCACTGAGTTCCGCTCCAGGATTCGTTTGCATAATTGCACGGAGTTCTTCAAAAAAACCGTCTATCGCATCGAGCTTATCCTGTGCATCAGATGATGAAAGAATTTCTTGTAAGAGCCCTGATTCTCGAAGAATCTCTTCAAAGAGTGTCACCAAATCAACATTGTGACTACGCTTCACAAATCTAACGAGTTTATTGTATGCATCATAGAGCGCGTCACTGTTGTACAACGGTACATCTTTGAGCATTTTTTTATCACCAAGCACATCAAACAGATTGTACTTTCGCTTTGCACTTGCTTCACGAATAACCCTAAAGACGTCTAGCGGATCGATATCGAAGATGTCGAGATGAAGATATTCACCGAGCGCTCTATCGTCACCAAAATTCTCTATTGCACGTCCGATAATCAATAACTTGCGTACAACATCGTGCGCAAACACATCCTGATCCGACTCGATCTGAAATGGCACACCAGCCTTTTCTAACGTGTCCGCAATTAAAAATGCATCCTTATTATCCCTGTACAGTACTGCGATTTCGTGCGGCAATACACCGCCCGTAATACATCGCTTAATATCTTGTGCCAAAAAATAATTAAGAGCCTGTGTTTTAGAAAATGAATACAATTCAATAGGTTTCGCCTCATATGGAGCGCGAGCTACAAGGGGCACCCTTGTAGTAATAAGGCTGTGCGCAGAATCTAGAATAGTTTGTGTTGAACGATAGTTCTCTTTGAGGGTTATGAGCTTTGCTTCTGGATATAAATGCTTGAAGTAATAAAAGTTCTCTAAACTCGCACCCTGAAAACGAAAGATAGATTGTTTCTCATCACCCACCACAAAAAGGTTTGGTCTCGGAGCAAAATGTGAAGCCAAAAGTTCTAGGATTTTATTTTGCGCATTGTTGGTATCCTGGTGTTCATCGACCAAAATATACTGATATTCTTCCTGAAGACGCAAGAGTAAATCCTCGTTTTTACGAAGTGCGCGGAGTACCTCCATGATCATGTCGTTATAATCGTAGAGTTTTTTCTCGCGTAGCTTTTCCTGATACGCAACATATAGCTGTGCCAGCTCTTCGTTTTTATTGATCTGTTTTTCGAGGTCCTTGTACTCACCTTTCATTTTACCCTTATGAGCACCTTTTTCGTGATACAGATCAGGAATTTCAGCAAAATCTTTTTTTGTTTTTAACACAATATGCTGAAACTCTTCCGGAGCAACACCCTCACGTTTGAGTTCACTTATTGCACTGTTCACCCCGCGCACATAATAGAGTGTATCTCCAAATGGTTTTAAAAGAGTTACCTCAGATTCAATGATTATTTCTTCAACAAGAGAAATCTGATCAATGTCAGTAATACTGCGAGAACCAATAATATGTGGGAACTCTTCGGGGTAAGACTTGATAACATTATTCGCGAACGTGTGAAAAGTACTAATAGTCACTTCATATGCACGTGATCCAATGAGTTGCGAAAGACGCTTTCGCATGTTTGTAACACCTGCTTCAGTAAAGGTAAGGGCCAAAATACTTTCAGGTGCCGTATCTGTCTGTTTAAGGATGTTTGCTATGCGAAGTGAGAGAATCTGCGTCTTTCCGGTTCCTGGCCCCGCCACAACCATCACAGGCCCTTCTATGGCGTCTACAGCCTCTTTTTGCTCTTTGTTTAGCCGTTTATACTCAGTTTCAAACGTCATAAACACAGTATATAGTACTTAGTACTTGGTAACTAGACTGCCATAAAAAAACTGAAAGGGGTGCAATGCTTTGCATTGCACCCCTTTCTATCGCATCAACTATTAACTAAAGACTGTTGACGATTGACTGTATCTTAGTAGTAACTCCTCAGTCTCTCTACCTTCTCGTTATTCCTCAGTTTTTCAAGCGCCTTGGCTTCAATCTGTCGGATACGTTCGCGAGTAACACCAAATTTCTTCCCCACTTCTTCAAGTGTATGAGTAATGCCATCAACCATGCCGTAACGAAGTTCTAGGATTTCGCGCTCTTTTTCAGGCAGCGAATCAAGCAACTCTTTCACTTGATCTCCTACAATTCTGCGCGATACTTCTTGATCTGGCGAGAGAATCTTATCATCTGCCAAAAAGTCTCCGAGCTGACTCTTGTCCTCTTCTTCACCAACTGGACTTTCAAGTGACACCGTTCCTTGGTCAATTTTTTCAATCTGATATACCTTGTCAGTATCAAGACCCATTTCTAGTGCAATTTCTTCTGGCATCGGATCTCGTCCAAGGTCTTGCGAGAGTCTTCGGACAACTTGCTTATATTTTGCAATTGTTTCTACCATGTGTACCGGCACACGAATGGTACGTGACTGATCGGCAAGTGCGCGAGTAATCGCCTGACGAATCCACCATGTTGCATAGGTTGAGAATTTATACCCCTTGGTCCAATCAAACTTTTCAACTGCTTTAAAGAGACCGATATTCCCTTCTTGAATAAGGTCAAGGAGTGTCAGATCTGGACTTCGTCCAACATATTTTTTTGCGATAGAAACTACCAGACGCAGGTTTGCACGAGCAAGCAAATTTTTCGCTTCGTCATCTCCCTTTTCGATACGTTTCGCGAGTTCTTTTTCTTCAGCACCTGAGATCAGAGTATGCTGACCAATTTCTCTAAGGTACATCTGGATTGAATCATGTGTACTTTCTCCTTCATACACCTTGTCGGAAGCATCGCTATCGCCACCCACACTCAACAGCCCTCCTCCTTCAAGGACATCGATCCCCGACGTAGAAAAACGTTCGTACAGTTCCTCGAGAAATACAATATCCTCTTCAATCGTAGGAAATTGTTTCAAAATCTCATCATAGGTGATGAAGCCACGATCCTTACCTTTGACAATCAGCAAGTTAGCTTTTGTCTCAATTTCTTTAGCCTTTTTGGAAAGCTTTGGTTCCTTAACTGCTTTCTTTTTAGGTAGAGCTTTAGCAGCAGTTTTCTTTGCAACTTTCTTTGGGGCAATTTTTTTAACCATCTTTTTGCGTTCTTTGATGATTTTCTTTGCCGGCTTTCGTGCAACCTTCTTTACGACCTTCTTAGGCGTCGTCTTTTTAGCAGCTTTTTTCTTGGAAGCAGTTTTCTTTGGTGCAGTTTTTTTAGTAGCCGTTTTCTTTTTTGGAGCCATTATATGTTCTTAATGCTTAGTTTTTAATATATCAATTTCTTTACTTATTTGAATTCTTTGCTGTGGATCACGTGTGACTTCATATTGTGTACGCAATGCTTCTTTATGAAACTCATTTAATAAATCATCCACTATATGTTGAAACTCTTTATCTGATACATGGTTATAAAACTTTTCTGCCTCAAAGGCACTTCCTTCATCGTGCGCTTTTTCTATAAAATTATTTTTTTCTTCCTCTCCAAATGGAGTCAGGATGCGCGCAATATGTTGTTGTATATATGTAACTATTTCCTGCTTATCTTTTTCTGGCGTAAGCCATGATTCGATACCGTATAGCTGTCGAAGAATTTTTATAAATCGACTCGCTTCAGTCCCTTGAAACTCTACACTATGTGGAGATGCACGCCCATTCTCTTTTGCATCTTCGATAAACCCCTTCTGTTCAATTCTTTGCAAATCATTCCATAACGCTTCTCTTGAGACACTCAACATGCGAGAAAGTTCCTGAATAAAATGATCCTTAAGTGATTCACTCTCAAGAAAATGAACGAGAGGTAAAACATTTTTTGTTATAAGAGACACTCGCCTCTCTAACTTTGGCTCTACCTCGAGCACCATCCTCGCTGCAACAAAAATGGCATGGTCGGCTTTCTGCAACACCTCCTTGAGCGCATCAGGGTCACGCTGCGCCATGTCTGCCGGATCAACTCCTTCTGGCATACGTGCAATCTTTGTTTCAATACCGACACCGAGCGCAATCTGAGCTGCACGCAACGACGCATCTTTTCCGGCACCATCACCATCATAAAGCAATACGAGCTTGGGCGAAATACGCTTCAACATGCGTGCTTGCTCACTCGTAAATGCAGTACCAGAAGATGCAACAGTATTACGCAGACCTTTTTCATGGAGCATGAGCACATCCATTTGACCTTCAACTAAAATAGTATAGCCGGTTTTTCTAATCGCTTGCTTTGCCTCATACAATCCAAATAACGTACTCGATTTCTTGAATATATGAGTTTCGGGTGAATTCACGTATTTAGGAACATCTTTTTCAGTTGAAAGAGTTCTGCCTGAAAATGCAATAACTCGTCCAGACACATCTCGTATCGGAAATAGAAGACGATTGCGAAAGAGATCAATTACACGTTTTCCTTCGATATCTCTGATAAGGCCAGCATCTTTCATTTCCTTCGCGGTAAACTTCTGCGTGAGCAGAACATCGTAGAGAGCACGCCAATCATCTTTTGCATATCCAATTCTCCAGTCTGTAATTGCTTTGTCACTCAATCCTCTACCCTTTGCATATTGAACAACATGATCATGTTCTGAAAGCCATTCTGTAAACATATCAGTCGCTGCTTCCATAACATCATAGATCCGTGCGATTTCGTCTCGCTTCCCACTATCTCTATTCCCAGTCAGTTCGACTCCTACTCTCTCTGCGAGTAGTTTCAATGATCCAACAAAATCAAGACTTTCGTATTGTTCGATAAAACTAATAACATCGCCTTTTGCACCGCATCCAAAGCAATAGTAATTCTGCCGTTCTGGAGACACAAAGAATGAAGGTGTCTTTTCGTTGTGAAAAGGACAATTACCTTTAAAACTTTGTCCTGCTTTAGACAATTCAATATACGAAGAAATTATATCTACAATATCCGCTTTTTCTTTGACGCGAAGAATATCGTTCATATATTGATCGTTTTACAAACAACCACACACAGGAGCAAGAAACGAAACACTATACTTCGTTTCTTACCACGTCTTCCAGAGCCTCTGCCGCACGTCGCGCATCTCTTTCTGCTTCAATATCTACTTGCAAATTCTTGATAATGTTATACTTTCTACTTCCCTTGAAACCAGTACCGACTGGAATAAGTCGTCCGATGATCACGTTTTCCATGAGACCGAAGAGATCATCCCTGTTACCACGCACGGCGCTTTGAATAAGTACGCGTGTCGTATATTGGAATGATGCTGCTGAAAGGAAGCTCTTGCGTGAGAGTGACGTTTCTGTAATACCCATAAGAACAGGTTCAGCTTTTGCAACCTCTTTACCGGATTCTCGTGCCACAGCATTTGCTTCCTCAAGAGAAAAGTTTTCTGCAATATCACCAACGGTAAATCCTGTATCTCCCGGATCCTTCACCTTCATGCGCGAGAACATCTGCTTGATAATCACTTCGATATGTTTACGAGATACTGGTGATCCTTGCAGTTCGTACGGCTTGCTGATTTCTTGAATGATGTAGTCCTGCGCTACCGCACGACCAGCATATTTGAAGAGTTCGCTGATATCAGCAGATCCATCAGTAAGCAGCTGACCTCGTTTGATAGTATCTCCTGCTTTCACCAATACCGTTCGGTAGTGACTCGCCACATATTCGATACTGTCCTTTGTCTTTGATTTATGTTCAATATCCGGTGTGATAACAATTTTCTTTTCCTTACCAACCTGTTCCACAGATGTCACAGTACCATTTACATGACTTACAACAGCTGGGTTCTTTGGTTTTCGGTTTTCAAAAATCTCTTCAACACGTGGAAGACCTTGCACGATGTCTCCACCAATTTGCGCAGTACCTCCGGCATGCTTTGTGTTCATAGAGAGCTGTGTACCCGGTTCTCCGATAGCCTGTGCTGCAACAGTTCCTACAGCCTCACCAATTTCAATCTCTCGTTTCGTACCAAGATCATGACCATAACATTTGATACAAATACCGCGGAGCGATTCACATGTCATTGGTGAACGTACAATCACCTGCTCAATATCTGATGCCTCAATCTTCATAGCATCATCTCGTGTTAAGAGTGTTCCTTTGGCAAAGAGCGTATCGCCAGAAGCAGTCTTGGCATCTTCTGCGAGGTAGCGTCCTTCAATTGATTTACCGATTGAAGTATCCATACCAAGTGCATTCTTGCGACCAATAGCAACACCATGTTTTGTCTTACAATCTGCTTCTGCAATCATCACATCCTGACCAACAACGAAGAGTTTTCGAGTAAGGTAACCTGCTTTTGCAGTGTTGAGCGCGGTGTCCGCAAGACCTTTTCGAGAACCGTGAGTCGCAATGAAGTATTCAACTGGTGAGAAACCTTCTTTACTTGATGAGATAACTGGAAATTCAATAGTCTCACCCTTTGTGTTGGTAATGAGTCCCTTCATACCTGCCATCTGTGTAATCTGTGACCATGAACCTCGAGCTCCCGAGTGCACCATGTCATATACAGAGTCAGTAACATCAAATGTTTCTGGCATAAGCTTTTCAATAGCAGCCTTTGCGCCGTGCCACACTTCAACTTTCATGCGACGTCGTTCACCTTCAGAAATAAGTCCCATATTATATTGTTCATCAATTTCTCGTGAGCGATCTTTTGCCTTTTGCACCACGTCTGCTTTTCCTTCTGGAATCACCACGTCATCAATACCCCAAGTAATACCAGATTTAGTAGCATGCTTAAATCCGAAGTCTTTGATCTTGTCGAGAATTGCTGGAAGTCGTTCAATACCATACGTCACCACAAGCTTATCTGCGATCACGTTCATAAACTTTCGATCAACTGTTGAATTTACGTATGGGAAGTCTTTTGGAAGAATACTGTTGAATAACAATTTACCAACCGTCGTCTCAAAAATCTTTCCATTAAATTCAGCATATTTTGCTGTATCTGTTGGAAGTACTTTAATTTTTGCACGCAGATCTACCGCTTCAAAATCGTATGCCGTAATTGCGCTGTTAGGATTTGGAAACGCCATACCTTCACCTTTGCTTCCTGCGATTTCCTTAGTTACCCAGTAACAACCGAGTACAATGTCGAGCATTTTGTTCGTCACTGTTGGATCTCCGTTACCTGGCTTGAGAATATTCTTTTCAGAAGCCATGATTTCATTTGCTTCCATCTGTGCCTCCCTTGATAGTGGCACATGTACAGCCATCTGGTCTCCGTCGAAGTCGGCGTTAAAGGCAGTACATACGAGTGGGTGAACACGAATAGCATTACCTTCGATAAGTACTGGTCTGAACGCTTGAATACCGAGTCGATGAAGTGTCGGTGCACGGTTGAGAAGCACGCGCTTGTCCTTAATCACTTCTTCGAGTATTGCCCATACCTCTCCTATACCGTCATCAATCAATCTGTTTGCTCCACGAATGTTGAATGCGTATTCACGTGAAAGCAATTTTTCAATAACAAATGGTCGGAAGAGTTCGAGTGCCATGTGCTTAGGCAAACCACACTGATCAAGTCCCAATGTTGGACCCACTACAATAACTGAACGTCCCGAGTAGTCCACGCGCTTACCAAGAAGATTCTGACGAAAGAGACCACGCTTTGATTTAAGGTTGTCTGAAAGTGATTTAAGCGCCCGCTTTCCTCCTTGAGCTTGCGCTGCAGGTGCCTGTGAACCACTGCGCATGTTGTTGTCGATAAGTGCGTCAACTGCTTCTTGCAAAATTCTCTTCTCGTTTCGAAGAATCACGTCCGGCGCATGAATATCAATAAGTTTCTTGAGACGATTGTTTCGGTTGATTACGCGACGATACAGGTCGTTCACATCACTTGTTGCAAAACGTCCTCCATCGAGCGGAACCATTGGACGAAGTGCTGCTGGAATAACAGGAATTCGTGTAAGGAACATCCACTCAGGCTTCACACTCGCTTTGATCATTGCGCGAATGAGAGACAATCGTTTCTCAATTTTTACTGTTTCAGCAGCACCAGCTTTTTCTGAATCTGCCTCGAGCTGTGTCAAAAGAGCCTTCAAATCAATTTCTCGGAGAAGCTTGTAGATTGCCTCAGCTCCGATTTCTGTTTCAAACATTGTTCCATACCGAACTGAATAGTGATGATATTGCACTTCATCAAGTACCTGTCCTTTACGGATACCTTCGATCTCACGTTTTGCTGTCAAAAGCATTTCCTTGAGACCCTCTTTAGCTTTTTCATCTGACAGAGAACCAACCTTTGATTTGAATTCTGAATCAAGATCTCGCAACACGCGCTTTCGTTCATCCTCGACAACATGTGTGACAAGGTATCCTGCAAAATACACCACGCGTTCAATATCCTGTGCTGGAATGCCAGTGATGAGTGCAACACGTGAAGGAATACCCTTAAGGAACCAAATGTGTGCCACAGGAGATGACAATTCAATATGTCCCATTCGTTCACGACGCACAATTGATCGGGTGATTTCAACGCCACACTTTTCACAGACAATTCCTTTGTAGCGAATACCACGATATTTTCCACAGTAACATTCAAAGTCCTTATCTGGTCCGAAGATTTTTTCGTCAAACAAACCGTTCTTTTCGCTGCGCTGCGTTCTATAGTTAATAGTCTCCGGCTTTGTCACTTCTCCATGTGACCACTCGAGAATTCGTTCTGGTGATGCAAGCTTGATTGTGATGAAATCAAAATCTTGTGCATCGCTTTTTGGTTTTCTTGTTTGGATTGTTTCCATAATATTTTTATTTAACCGGATGCTATTAATTAGTTTCTTCGACTTGTTCTTCTTCGCGTTTTTCGAGCGCAACATCAAGCGCAAGACCACGAAGGTTGTAAAGCAACACATTGAACGACGCTGGAATATTTGTCTGTTCAATATTGTCACCTCGAACAATTGAATCGAATGCAGCACTTCGACCTACAATATCGTCTGATTTTACCGTGAGCATTTCACGAAGCGTATATGCCGCTCCATAACCGAGCAGTGCCCACACTTCCATTTCTCCAAATCGCTGACCTCCGTTTTGTGCTTTACCTCCAAGTGGCTGTTGTGTAATGAGAGAGTATGGACCAATTGATCGCATGTGAATCTTGTCATCAACCATGTGATGAAGTTTCAAAATGTACATTTCACCAATCGCTACTTTTTGCTCAAAGGCCTCACCTGTTCGTCCGTCATATAGTTTTACTTTTCCATCTGCTGGAAAACCTGCCTGCTCAAGCTCGTGCTGAATTTCTTCACCAGTTGCACCTGCAAATGGAGGCACGATTGCCTGATATCCCAGTGTCCCTGCAGCAAGACCAAGGTGCATTTCAAGGATCTGTCCTAGGTTCATACGTGAAGGCACACCAAGTGGTGTAAGGATGATATCAATAGGAGTACCATCATCCATGTATGGCATATCTTCTACTGGTAGAATTCGTGAGATAACACCCTTGTTACCGTGACGTCCAGCAAGTTTGTCGCCGACAGACACGTTGCGAAGTTCAGCAACCTCAATATGAATTCTCTTCAAAATTCCAGATTCTAGTTTGTCTCCTTTTTCTCGTGAGAACACTTGTACCTTCACAATGCGTCCTTTCTTACCTCCTTCCATGCGCTTTGATGTATCTTTCACATCTCGTGCTTTTTCACCGAATAGAGATCGGAGTAATCGTTCTTCCGGTGTCAGTTGTGTCTCTCCCTTTGGTGTAATCTTACCTACCAATATGTCTCCAGGATGCACTTCTGCACCTACACGGATAACACCTTCTTCATCAAGGTTTTTGAGTTTATTTTCAGATACGTTTGGAATGTCGCACGTTGTAACTTCTGGACCAAGCTTTGTGTCACGTACATTGATCACAAACTCTTCGATATGAATCGATGTAAATTTGCTTTCACTAACAAGTCGTTCAGAAACGATAATAGCATCTTCGTAGTTTGCACCAGTCCATGAAAGAAAGGCTACGCGAATGTTCTGACCAATCGACATCTCGCCTCCTACAGATGTAGATGTATCGGCAAGCACATCGCCTCGCTTCACCTTATCTTCTGTCTTTACTGCTGGTCGCTGATGGAAAATAGTAAATCCGTTTGTTCGTGAGAAGTTTACCAAATCATATGTACGCTCCTTGCCACCGCTTTCCTTAACAATCACTTTTCGTGCATCAGCATAGGTCACGTCACCTGCATTTTGCGCAAGTACAACACGACCTGTGTCTCGAGCTGCATCTCTTTCTATACCAGTTGCCACAAGTGGTGCTTCAGGAATGATACATGGCACCGCTTGCTTCTGCATGTTTGAACCCATGAGTGCTCGGTTGGCGTCGTCGTGGTTCAAGAATGGAATCATGCCTGTTGCCACAGAGAAGATTTGGTTTGTTGCAATATCGATGAGGTCCACTTCCTTTGCTGAAATAACCGTCGGCTCACCATTAATACGCGCATCAACTTCGGCTGAAAGAATCTTACCTTTTTCATCTATATCCGTTGCAGCATGTGCAATCTTGTAGTTCTCTTCTTCAAGTGCATTAACGTAGATGATTTCACTCGTTACTACACCATCCTTCACTTTTGCATATGGAGTTTCGATCATACCAAAGTCATTGATACGAGCATATGCAGAGAGATGAAGAATAAGACCAATGTTTTGACCTTCTGGTGTATGTACCGGACACACACGTCCATAATGAGATGGATGCACGTCTCGAACTTCAAAACCTGCTCGTGTTCGTGAAAGACCGCCAGGACCAAGTGCTGAAAGTCGTCGTTTATGTTCAAGTTCAGAAAGTACGTTTGTCTGATCCATAAACTGTGAGAGCTGGTTCGTTGCGTAGAACTCCTTTATCTGTGCCTGAAGTGGCTTAGGATTCACAAACTGAATAGGCAGTGTTATATCAGACTCCACAGTAGACATACGGTTCTGAATGTTTCGCTTCATGCGTGCCATACCAATACGAACCTTTTGCTGAAGAAGTTCACCAATGAGACGAACACGTCTTGAGCCTAGGTGATCGATATCATCTGGTTGTGCATGTGGAGTTACATTCAGTTCTCCAATACGATTGGTGATAGTGGTTAAATCATCAATAGAAAGCGTTGTTTGAGCAAGCTCCTTAGCACCAGTTGGCTTACTAAATCGATTATTAATCTGGAATCGTCCGACTTTTGTCAGATCGTATCGCTCAGGAGATATCATGCTTTCGAAAAACTCTTTTGCATTTTCAACAGTAGCCAAGTCGCCATCGCGAAGTCGTCGGTAGATTTCTACATACGCATCTTCAGAAGATTTTGTAGTGTCTTTAGCAAGCGTCTCCTTTATATAATCAATCGCAGGACTATCTTTAAAGTGCTTCAGGATTTCTTCATCTGAACTGAGACCAAATGCTCTAAAGAGTAGTGTAAGAGGAAACTTTCGCTTTCGGTCAATACGCACATAGATAACTCCATCTGCTTCAGTTTCAATTTCAATCCATACGCCGCGAGATGGGATAATTTTTGCACCAAAGTAATTTTTACCGCGGATATCAAGTACGGTGAAGAATGCGCCAAATGAACGTGCGAGCTGTGGTACGATCACGCGTTCAACACCTGAAATGATGAATGTGCCGTGGTCAGTCATCATTGGAAAATCAGCGAGGAATACTTCCTGCTCTTTTTCAGAACCAGTACTAAAGTTCTTGAGTTTTACCTGAGCTTTGAGTGGCGCGTCGTATGAGAGCTTGTTGTCTTTAGCAAAATGCTCGTTCACCTTTGGTTTACCCAATTCAAATGAGAGAAACGAAAGTTCAAACTTCTTACCTGTGTAGTCGGTAATGGTTTTAAACTCATCAAATACCTCTTTGATACCTTCACTGATGATCCATTTAAATGAATCGAGCTGTGCGATAACAAGGTTTGGAGTCTCAACCAACGGCTTCTTGTATTGACCGAAGTACTTTTTAGGGAGTACGCCCTGTGTGTGTTGTCTCATTATGTGCTTTCTCAATCTATAAAACAAAAACAACCCCGAGCCACTATACAAAAAGCAGCCTCTCAAAGGTTATTCAAATTTTAATGCGCTAAAATTAGCAAAATACGCATTAGTGTTAATAAATAAATTTCTGCTCAAAAGAGCGTGTACACGTGCCCGCGGTTATTTGCCGAAACCACTACGCTAGGTATCAAAAACGGCAAATGGGTACCACAACTCAATCAGATATGCAAGCGGGTGCAATTATAAACGAAGTGTTCCTTTGGGTCAACGTCTGTTTATCCACAATTTACATGTAAGTGATCACTTCTCGACTATTAAACTGGTCCTGATCCCCCGCTTGTTATACATAACGAAAATATATGGCCATACATAGCCATATTTGTGTATTTTGAACTAAATGCTTGACTTTGTATTATATTTATGCTATTATTATCTCAGGAGTGAGAGAGACATGAAACAAGCATTCGGGCTCATCGCCCTCACCGTTCTTTTTTTCTTCCCCATTCTGAGCGACCTCGCTCAGAAGTCCGGAGGTCAGCTCACGGCCCTCGCCGCCGTGACAGAAGTTGCGGCGAACCAATGAGGTTCGCCACACCAGAGCCGCCCATCCTTCACAGGATTCGGGCGGCTCTTTTCGTTTGTAAAATTTTATTTTTTATGTTCTTATATTCCCATGCAGAAACGCAAGCGTAAAGCGCTTACAAAACCAAAAACAATCTTTCACCTCATCTCCCTCTTTCCCGAGGCGCTTTCTTCATACATTAAAGAGTCAATCATTGGTCGCGCTCTTGCCGACAATTATATAGATATCAAAACATACAACCTTCGTGATTTTACAAAAGACAAGCATAAGCGTGTGGACCGCATTCCTTATGGTGGCGGTCCCGGCATGGTTATTGAAGCCCTTCCGGTTATTAAAGCGATCGAATCTGCTAAGCGAAAAGCTAAAAGCGTGAAGCGTGAAGCATGTATCATCTGGCTCTCCCCTTCTGGCAAACAATTTGATTCAAAAGAAGCCGAGAAACTCTCAAAAGAAAAAAATATTATCTTTATCTGCGGTCGCTATGAGGGTATTGATGAACGCGTTCGTGAAATCTTTAAAACAGAGAGTTACTCTGTAGGACCATACACGCTCACCGGCGGCGAACTCCCCGCACTCATCATGATGGATGCTATCTCTCGACAAATACCTGGAGTACTTGGGAACGAGTCATCTGTTGAAGAAAAACGTATTTCTTCTCCAGAAGTCTATACTCGTCCAGAAGTACTGATATACAAAAAGAAAACATACAAAGTACCCGACGTTCTCCTTTCAGGGAATCACAAGGAAATTCGGGAATGGAAAGAAAGAAAAAGGAAAAATTAAAGCCAATGCAACACAAAGCGCGCCGTACGGCGCGCTTTGTAATCTTTCCATTTTCCTTTTTGCTTCTTTGAATAAATTTTAAAAAAACGGGCTTTCGCCCGCTTTTTTAAAATTTTAGATCTTCCATTGCTTCATCCACTGATTTCATCGCCTGTGACTGTCCTCCGCCATTTCCTCCGTTTGATCGCATACCACCTTCTGGTTCGTTAATCTTGAGATTTACACGAGAGTTGTTTTTCATTCCCACAATTCGAAGCAAGATTCTGATAGCCTTTGCAGTGTTCCCTGATCGGCCAATAATCTTACCCATATCCTGAGGATCTACAGTGAGCGTAAGTAATACGCCCATCTCATCTACTGTTCGATCTATTACAACCTTGTCCGGATTGTCTACCAAACCCTTTACGACGTACTCTAGAAACTCTTTATCCTTTTCCATGATAACCTTTCGTTTACGAATAAAAGCAGCTTACCTGCGTTATCTATATAATGATCAATTTCTATACTTTGGTCAACCAAAGATAGTTGATAACTATTCTGCTGGTTTTTCCTCTACAGGTGTCTCTTCTGTTTTTGGTTCCTCTGCAGGAGTTTCTTCCTGAGCTTCAGCAGGTATAGATTCTGTCGCTGTTTCTGTTGCTTCTGCTGGTGTTTTTGTAGCTGCTACAGGTTCTACTTGTGGAGCAGGTGCTTCTTCTACAGGTGCTTCTTCTTTAACAGGTGCCGATTTCTTTGGAAGCACGTTTACTTTCTTACCTTCGATAACCTTTGAGTTTACAAGCAGATTATGCATTGTAGGAGAAACTTGGGCACCATTGTCTATCCAGTACTTTACTCTCTCTTCTTTGATTTCTGATTTATTGAAACGAGGGTCGTATGAGCCGAGAATCTCAACAGATTTACCCGCTTTTGGACCACTATGAGAATCGGTTACAACCACACGAAAAACCGGTTCGTGCTTGCGTCCCACTCGTTGCAATCTGATTTTTAACATGGAGAAAAGATTAGCAGAGAACGACAAAAACGTCAATAATCTGTTATAGTACATACGAATGAAATCTAAAAAGCAGAAAGGTGTGGGCAAAAAAGACCCCTTTATTGAGGGTGTTATTTTTGTTACCCGAAAAGGCAACGCATTTGTTACACACGAGGACTTCAAAGAAGATATTGAAATAGAAGCACACAAAACTGGTGTGGCACTCCACGGAGATATGGTCAAAGTGCTTGTATATCCGGCAGTTCACAACAGGCGGCGAGGCGGCGAAGTCACTGAGGTTATTACTCGAGCAAAACACCGGCTTGTTGGCACAACAATTGCAGATAAAGAGTCTGTGTATTTTGAGTCTGATGATAAACACATTCCGCTCAAATTTGAAATAGAAAAAGGAGAAGAAGTCAGTCCAAAATCTAAAGTTTATGTAGACCTACTCCCTTGGACCGACCCCAAACAAAGACCAAAGGTTCGCATACTTGAAGTACTTGGTCCCAAAGGAGATCACGAGTCAGAAACTCGTGCGATTCTGCTCTCTCATGATATTGATACCCGTTTCCCTGCACCTGTTGAGAAAGAAGCAGAAAAAATAAAACAAGAACATGTGATATCTGCCGAAGGACGATTTGATTTCAGAGATCGGACAACATGTACCATCGACCCCGTTGATGCAAAAGACTTTGACGATGCGCTTTCTCTCAAAGATCTCGGAAACAACTGGTACGAGGTTGGCATTCATATTGCAGACGTTTCTCATTTTGTCCGCTCAGGAACCGCACTCGATCAAGAAGCCAAAGCACGTGCACTATCTGTCTACCTGGTCGACCGCACTATTCCCATGCTTCCGGAAATCCTTTCAAACGATCTCTGCAGTTTGAATCCCAATGAAGAAAAGTATGCGTTCTCTGCGGTTTTTGAGATGAATCTAAATGGAGAAGTCCGCAAACGCTCATTTGGCAAAAGTGTTATCAAATCGAACAAACGCTTTACCTATGAAGAAGCTCAGGACGTGCTCGATGGGAAATCTGACGTGCTTAAGAAAGAACTCGATATCCTAGAGGAAATAGCTCAAGCGCTACGAAAAACAAAAGTAGCTGCCGGCGCCATAGAGTTCGATACCGAAGAAGTGAAGTTTGAACTCGATAAAGACAAAAAACCGATTCGTGTCTACAAAAAAGAGCGCCTAGAAACCATGCGCATGATCGAAGACTTTATGCTCCTTGCAAACCGCGAGGTTGCCTCTTTTGTCTCCAACAAGAAAAACGGAAAAACACTTGATACGTTCGTATTCCGTGTACACGATGTACCAAACGTAGAAAAAATTGAAGAGCTTTTCTCTTTCCTTCACGCACTTGGTTATGACGTTGACGCAAATGAAAAAGATTTGACTCCAAAAGACATCCAGAAAATTTTAGACCATATTGAAGACAAACCAGAAGCGGCAACGATCAAAACAGCGATCCTCCGTTCTATGGCAAAAGCAACATATACGACGACAAACATTGGGCACTTTGGTCTTGCCTTTGATTACTATACGCATTTCACTTCCCCTATCAGACGTTACCCTGACCTCATGGTGCATCGTCTGTTAGACAATTTCCTCAAGGGTAAGCAAGAAAAGAACGATATCATGTTGCGCTACGAACAAATCCTTCGTGATGCAACACAAAAAGAAATCAGCGCCATGACAGCGGAACGCGACTCTATAAAGATGAAGCAAGTCGAATACATGAAAGAACATATAGGAGAAACGTTTGACGGTATCATTACCGGAGCAACTGAATGGGGTGTCTATGTCGAGGAGAAAGAGAGTAAAGCAGAAGGTATGATCCGTCTCAAAGATTTATCAGATGACTACTTCACCTTTGATCCAAAATCGTATTCAGTAATCGGAACCAAAACAAAGAAAAAATTCGCCATCGGTGATAAGGTAAAAGTGAAACTGATTGGTGTGAATATAGATGACCGAACGATTGATTGGTCGTTGGTATAATTTTTTATACTTGACTTATATTTTTAATATGATATTATAAACACATCGCTCAAGGAGGGCGAGACCGTGTATACAGATTACAGTCCATTGGTTAACTTTCCCCGATTTCGCAACTACCGCGGCCACCAGGTCGTAGTAATCGAAGGAGGAGAAAGAGCGAGTGACGTTCTAAGGTTTGCCAGAAGACACGAATTGACCACCGTTGACACGGATGGCGACGAAACCTTCTGGATCGTGTTTGCTCTCGAACCCAGACGGGTTTGGGACTTCACGGCACGAGCCTTACGACGAACGCTTTGGTCGGGGCGCTACCCCGGCGGGACACCGCGACAACCAAAGTAGCCTCGCTGCCGTCTACGCCCGGCCAAAGACGTAGGGCGCGACCGTCGCGCCACGGACGCCGGCCCGATCGCCGGCGGGACGCTGAATCTGTATATACTAAAAAAATTATGTAAGTTTCATCACACAGGCCTTCGGGCCTGTTTCTTTTTATAAATTTTATTTAGCCACTTCCGATGCTTCATCAAATGAAATAGAGAGGAGTTTTGAGACGCCATCCTTGCCCATGGTCACACCATAGATAGAACCAGCGCGAGACATGGTTTCTCTATTGTGAGTGATGAGGATGAGTTGCGACTTTGAAGCAAGTGTCTCTATCATATCTCCATATTTTTTAGAATTTGCTTCATCGAGCGCCGCGTCTGTCTCATCGAGAATAATAAATGGAGGCGGATTGACCTGAGAGATCGCAAAGAGAAGGGCGATGGATGTCAGTGCTCTTTCACCTCCTGAGAGCATCATGAGTCCCTTGATACGCTTTCGCGGGAGCGAGACATCTACATCTACCCCTTCGTCATATTCTTGTGTTTCTTCTTCATCGCCAGAGGACTCTTCACTATCTTCACCTTCCAAATCAAACAGTTTTCTTTTTCGTTTTGCTTCTTTTACTACTTTGAGTCCTGCAGTTCCTCCGCCAAACATCAGTGAAAAGAACTCATTGAACTGTGAGTTTATTTTTTCTAACCCTGTTTTAAATTTAACTTCAAGTTCTGTTTCCAAATCTTTAATCAAGCTCGTGAGAGACTCGACCGATTTTTCAAGATCAATAAGTTCGCCAGCCAAAAATTCATCGCGTTCATTTGCTTGTTTGTATTCATTCAAAATATCCGCTCCTCCACCAGCTCCCATATCCTCGAGGCGGATTTTTATCCTCTCAATCTGCTTTCTGCGCTCCTCCTGTATACTTCTCTCCTCATTCGCATTTTTATAGGTATCTACGTTGTTTTTATAGTCCAAGATACTTGTACCAATAAGTACATGCCCTTCTGTTATCTCCTGCTTAAAATCTGCATCTGCCCTGCGCCATGTTTCTAACCGCATATGAAGATCGTGAAGCGCACTTGTCACTTCTTGTCTTTCTGCAAGCAATTTGAATATCTCCTTTTCTGAATCTCGCTTCTCGTCTTTCTCTGCCTCGATACTTTGTCGTACTTGTTCATAAGCTCGTCGTGCGTCTGTTTCTTTTTGATTGAGCTCTTCGAGCTTCTGTTTGATCTCTTCTGTTTTTTTGCGAAGCTCTTTGAGTTCTCCTTCAAATTCTTTCGCACGTGCATCGTCTACTTCTTCTCGATACGTATGGATGAGACCACCAACAATTTCTTTTACTTTGCTCCACAAAAGTGACACCGTAAGTCCGTCTGTTTGTGACTCTGCTTCCAAACGAGAAAGTGCGCTTTCAACCTCGCGAAGCGGTACTGTCTTGTGTTCATTTTGTTCATGTCTCCTGCGTTCATCCGAGAGAAGTCGCTCGATACTGCGTTCTTCTCCAGAAACCCTACCCTGCTCAAGCACCAACGCTTCTCTTTCTTTGCGTACCGCCTGGAGAAGAGCTTCTTTCTCAATAAGTTCACTAGACCTCGTTTCTGTTTTTTCTTCGGAAATTACAGCCTTGAGTTTTTCTATTGTTTTATCAAGCTCCTTCAATTTTTCATCAAGCGGTTTCGTTTTTGTCTTGATCTCATGTTCTTCTTTTTCTATATATGCAAATTCCCGTGCTAAATATTCTTCATAACGCTCAGAAAGTTCACGCCTCATGGCCTCCCCTTTTTCTATTTTTTCCACCTGTTTTTTAAGAAATTTGATATGTGGTGCAATCTCTCGACGCAGTGAAGAGACTTTGTCTATGTTTTCTCGTGTCTTATCGAGCTTTCTGATACTTTCTTCTTTTTTGTATTGATACGCTTTGAGTCCCAGTGCATCCTCTATCATTCCCTTTCTCTCTTTCACTGTTGCTGAAAGGATTCTGTCTGCTTCTCCTTGAGAAATAATATGGTGTCCTGAAGATCCAATATTGGCGCTCGAGAGAAGTTCTGTGATGTCTTTGAGTCGCACCTGAGAACCATTTATAAAATATTCGTTGTTGCCATCACGATGCACCACACGTTCAATCGTCACCTCAGGAAAATCGATACTTAAAAACTTTTTTGAGTTATCAAAAACAACTTTGACACCAGCACGATTGGCACGAGGAGCATTCTCATTTCCATTCCAGATAAGATCTTCACCACGTTTTCCTCGAAGAGACTTGATAGACTGCTCCCCAAGTACAAAGCGAAACGATTCTGCTACGTTTGATTTACCCGATCCATTTGGTCCGACAATACCCGTCACGCGTGACGTAAAAGAAAAAAGACTCTTTTTTGCAAAAGATTTAAAGCCGGAAAGTTCAATTGATTTCAGTAACATACAGAAATATTACTATACCCTTACTTTTTCCGCTTAATCACTTTGTTTATAGCTTCTTTTATATGACTAACTCCCATGGAGTAGTGTTCGATCAGTTCGTCCGGTGTTCCCGACTGCCCATACTGATCTCGTACACCAACAAATTCAATTGGTGTCGGATGATGTTCTGCCAGATATTCAGCAACCGCACTTCCCATCCCTCCAGCGATTTGGTGTTCCTCGACGGTTACCAGCGCACCCGTTTCTCTTGCGAGTTTCAAAATCGCATCCGTATCGAGTGGTTTTATCGTGTGTAGATTCATCACGCGTACCATTGCTCCGTCGTTTGAAAGCGTTTTCGCTACTACCAGTGCTTTGTGAAGCAATGCACCCGTCGCAATGATGCCTACATCTGGATTTTTACCGTCATGCGAAGAATCAAAAAAAATCTGCGCTTTGCCGATTTCAAACGGAGTTTCCTCTGTTGTCATCACCGGTGTTTTTTCTCGCGCCAGACGGATGTAGGTAGGATCTTTTGTTTTAGCAAGGGCAATTGTTGCCTTTCTTGCTTCTATTGCATCGCACGGAGAAATAACCACCATACGCGGCAATACGCGCATGAGCGCAATATCTTCTATGGCCTGGTGTGTGCCACCGTCTGGTCCAACCGAAATCCCTGAGTGAGACCCTACGATTTTCACCGGTCGGTCGTTATAGGTAATTGTAGTTCGAATTTGTTCCCAATTTCTCCCCGGAGAAAACATAGCGTACGAAGAGACAAAGGGAATTTTACCCATAGCGGCCATCCCCGAAGCAACCGTTACTAAATTTTGCTCTGCAACACCTATTTCGATAAATCTGTTGGGAAATTTGTCTGCAAAAAGGTTCATTTTGGTTGATTCAACAAGATCAGCACAAAGTCCCACAACATTTTCGTCTAGCTCTCCTGCAGCTAAAAGCCCTTCACCAAAACCTTCGCGAATGGCTTTCATCTCAAAGTCGCTTTCGTCCACCGCGCAATCAGATGGAAATATATTTGGATTTAATTTTGCTTCTTCGTTGATCATGTTTTTATGACTGCAAAATCATATATATAAGCATGGCTACAAATCCAATCAGAAACCATTTCATATAAGCTATATACGCTCGCCTTTTGTTTTTCCACATAAATAGAGCTGGGATAATCAAGAGAAAGAATTGAAATACAATATATACATAGAGGTAATTGGTTGAATCCGGAGCACCAAACAAAAGTAACCCTACGATAGGCGCCGATACAAATGGTATTAAAAATCCACGAACTGAATATGCTGTGTTACTGATTGGCTTATTTTGTTGAGTATTTTGCTGTTGCATATATTAAAAAATTAAAAATTAATAGCTCTAAGTTCCTTAAGCGCAACTTCTCCTTGCTTATCTTTAGTCACAACATCTTCCGGACCTTTGCCTGGCGGATTGCCATGCCACTCGTATCTGTTTTCCATAAATGACACACCTTTGCCCGGTACGGTATCCGCCACGATAATGACAGGTTTGTTTTCAACACTACGTGCTTCTTTAATACCGCGAATAATATCGAGGATATCGTTCCCATTTATTTCAATGACATGCCAATTGAACGCTTTATATTTTTCAACGAATGGATCAAGTGGCATAATCTCTTCGGTATTACCATCGATCTGAATATAGTTTCTATCTATTATTTGAATAAGGTTGTGCAGTTTTTCTTTTCCAGCCAAGAGCACTGCTTCCCAGGTATTTCCTTCATTGTGTTCCCCGTCGCTCGTTAAACACCACACAATTCTATCGTTTTGCTTTCCATCTATTCTGTCCGCAAGTGCCATACCAACAGCTTGCGAAAGTCCAGAACCAAGCGGACCAGAACTGTTTTCAAGCATAGGCAAATACTCCCGATGCGGATGACCTTGAAGGCGTGAACCAAATTTACGGAGCGTTTTTAATTCTTCTACAGGAAAATATCCGGCATGCGCCATAGCACTGTATAACACCGGACAAATATGACCGTTTGAAAGTACGAGCCGATCTCGCTCTTCCCACTCCGGATTCTTTGGGTCATGCTTCATTTCTTTGAAATAGAGCACGGAAAAAATATCCGCCATGCCAAGGGGACCTCCTGAATGCCCCGATTTTGCTTCTATCAATGCTTCAATAAGCGATATGCGAATATCGTTTGCTTTCTTTTGCAGATGTTTTATTTCTTCAGCCGACATTACTATTTATTTAAAGTGATTTATAGAAATTAATTTCCTCGACCGGGTCAGTTACGCCAAAAATTCCAGATCCGGAAACGAGTTTTGTTGCACCTGCTTCTACCAGACGCGACGCTGTTTCTCTGCTTACTCCAATATCAATACTTATTGTAACGTTTTCAAATTTTTCTTTCACTCCCCGGATTTTCTCATACACTGTTTTATCAAGCGTCACTCCATTGTGACCGATATTGTCATTACCCATAAATTGCACAAAATCAATTTCTGACATAAATGGATCGAGTACAGAAATATCTTCTCGTGGTTTTAATGCAATGCCCACTTTTTTATTTCTAGATTTTAAAAATGCAATAACTTCTCGTATTCGTTCGCTAACAGACTCATAATGAATTACAAAAGATTGCGCACCGAGCCGTATCCAGTTTTCAACATAATCATCCGGACTCGCTACCATCATATCTATTTCGTATTCCACCTTCTCTACATACGGCAACATCTGATTACCATCAATCATGTTTTGAAATGCATATGAATCACCTCCATCAAACGGCCACGACACTGTCGGTACAAATATGCCATCCATGATATCAATAGCAATTGTGTCTACATATTGAACAACAGAAGAAACTTTTTCTTCCAATTCTTCAAAACTATGAGGGATTATTGCTGGCACTATCTCTGCCATATTATGTTGTGAGATTTTCTAGTTTACGGAGACGCCTCTTGTGTCGTTCATCGTTTGAAAATGGAGTTTCGAGCCACAATTTTACTGCATGAAATGCTTCTTCATTACTCAAAAAACGTGCACCTAATGCGAGCACATTTGCATCATTGTGCTGACGAGAAATAACAATCTCATGTGGAACCATGCGACCGTCAAGAGGTTTGTATTGCCCATTAAACACAACTGCACGAATACCTTGGAACCGATTGGCTGTCATCGCCTCCCCTTGTCCTGATCCGCCGATGATAATCGCTTTTGTTTTAAGAGGATTTTTCAAAACTTCTTTCACCGTTGGTACGATAAAATCAGGATAGTCATCTCCTTCATCAAACCGAAATGCTCCCTTGTCGAGCACTTTATAACCGAGCCTTTCAAGCTCTTCTTTTAAAAACGTTTTTAAGTGATACCCCGCATGGTCCGCGCCGATCACTATAGTTTCTACTCTTGGTGCTGCACTGCCAAATCGTCCCATATTAAATATAACTTCCTAGACGAACCACATGTTCGATTAACGCGTACGTATACCCCATTTCGTTGTCATACCAAGCAAGTACCTTAACCAAATTTCCTCCAACAACACGCGTCATAGACAAATCGGCAATTGATGCATATTTTTCTCCGATGATGTCCGACGAAACGATCGGTTCATCAGTTGCAGTAAAGACTGGTTTCCAACGCTCTTCCGTTGCAGCTTTTCGCAATATATCATTCACCTCATCTCTCGTCGTATCTTTTTTTGAAACAAAAGTAACATCGACTATTGAACCAGCAGGCACCGGTACACGCATAGCAATACCATCAAAAAGACCTGTAAGTTCTGGGATCGCTTTCGTTGTTGCAATAGCCGCACCAGTTGAGGTCGGAATAATATTCTGTGCAGCCGCCCTACCTTTTCGCATATCTTTTTTTGCAGGACCATCAACAATTGCTTGAGTTGAAGTGTAGGCGTGGACTGTGTTGAGCAGAGCTTTTTCAATACCGAGCGCTTCGTGAAGTATCTGCATGAGCGGACTTCCTGCGTTTGTGGTACATGATGCGTTTGAAGTAATCGTACAGGTTTTCAGTTTTTCATCGTTTACACCGATCAATATAGTCGCTTCACTTTCATTTCTTGGTTCATCTTTGACTGGTGCAGAAATGACTACACGCTTTGCTCCAGCTGTTTTATGCGCTTCTGCTTTTTCGTATGTTGTAAATACACCTGTTGATTCAACGACAACATCTATATCCAAATCTCCCCATGGCAATTTTACTGGGTCTGGTTCAGACACAAATTTAATCTCTTTACCATCGACCACCAAATTGCCTCCAGATACTTCTACGCTGAAAGGAGACTTCCCGTACACAGTGTCGTATTTGATGAGATATGCAATATTATCAATACTACCCAAATCATTTACCGCAACAACTTCGAGTTCATCCCGAGTGAGCGCAGCCTTTAAAAAGGCTCTGCCAATTCTTCCTGCTCCATTAATAGCAACGCGTGTCTTCTTCATAGACTCAAGATTAAAAGTAATACTGTTTTATTGTATCACAGCTATTCTCCCTGCTTTGTCTCAGCTTTTTGTGTAGAGTGTGCTTGCACGTCCACTTCGTAACTTGTGTTTTGTGCTTCAAAAAAGTTTACGAGTTCAAATACATCTGTTGCAATACTCATCCATTTTGCTGGATTAGTTGCATTGTAGTACTTACCAAGTCCAAGCTCCTCAAGACGTCTATCAGCCACATACTGCACATACTGATTCACGTAGTCTGCATTGAGTCCCAAGATTCCGTTTGGAAACAGATCTTTGTTATATGCAGTTTCGAGATTTACACCCTCAACTACAATTTGTTTAATCTCAGCTGCAAATTCCGGAGTCACGAGACTAGGATTTTCTTCAAGAATATTGAGAATGAGATTGATACCAAACTGAAGATGAAGTGATTCGTCACGAAGCACCCAGTTAATCATTGAACCGAAGTTACGAAGTTTATTTCGCTGGCGGAATGACAGTGCAACCATAAAGCCTGAGTAAAACCAGATACCCTCCATAACAATATTTGTCGCAACCAAGTTTCGGATAAAGTCCTGCTTACCTTCTGTAGTTTCAATATCAAGCGTTTCCTCCGTCATGCGGCGCATGTACTTGTTGATATAATCTTCTTTTGCTTTCATAGAAGGAGTTTCAAGGTGTAGCTGGAAAATATGTTCTCTGTCAAACGGAAATGTATTGAGCACATATTCAAAGGCAACACAGTGGTTTGCTTCTTCCCACATTTGCTTTGCAAGATATAGGTGACATTCTGGCGCTTTGACGTACTGATATACACCGAGCGCAAGTGAGCGATTTACAATAAGCTCAGCCGGATTAAAGAACGCCATCAAGAATTTCACCGCATGACGTTCATCATCTGTCATAGTTTGCCAATCTGTTAAATCGTCCTTGAGTGCAATTTCGTGTGGGAACCACGTATTTCGAACTGCCTGATGATAGAGATCATATGCCCATTGATAATTAATGGGATGAAGATTCATGTCATCTGGTGTAGCTTTTCCAATGAGTGCCATAATTTTATGATTAGTTATTGCTAATAGAAAGATGGAAATATTGATTCACATGCATGCAATTTTTCTTTTTTCCTTCTTTACTTAATAAATTCCTATTGACAACTATCACACTGAGCACGTTCTGCCGGATCTATAGGACAAACCTGCACAGCATTACCTTTATTTATAATTTCTTCAGGTTTTTTCTCTACGTGTTGAGGCGTCGATTGTGTTGTCTCTTGCGCAGCGACTTGCGCAACAGGTGCCTGTGGTTGCACCCCTCCAAAACCCTTGAAACCAACCGAAGCAACTGCGATAGGGTCTGCAAGTTTCTCAACTACTTTCGCTTCCATTACTTGTGTATCTCGTGTTTCTATAACAGCACCGAATCCCTTTCCGGACACCTCAACTGTCTTATCTTCCTCGATAATAGCTACGATCGGCATCTCTTTTGTCTCTGCAGTAATAGTTGAAAATGGGCTTGGTGTTGGTTTTTTATCTTCTTCCTTTTCAGAGTCTACTGCCTGAGCAGATACGAGCCCACCAAAACCAATTCTTCCAATGTTTTCACCCTTATTTACCTTAATGGTTGACTGCTCTGCTGAATGGCGCGGTTTCATGTGGAGATAGTAGGTGGTTTTTAATCCTTTACCCCATGCCGTCGAATAAATCTTCATAGTCTCATCAATATCACGAGTTTCGAGATACATGTTGCGAGAAATTGCTTGATCAATCCACTTGTTTGCTCGTGCTGCCACTTCTATAAATGCGTACGGCGAAGTTCCAAATGATGTTTTATATACATCTCGAATATGATGCGGGATTTCATCTATTTCAGAAATATCACCTCGATTTGCAAGAACCTGATCTCGTACAGTATCCCAAATACCAAGGTTTTTAAGATCCTTTACAAGGTTATGGTTGATATCGACATATTTTCCAGAAAACTTATTGCGAGAAAAGATCTGAGCGAATCGTGGATCCATACCTGGCGTAGTACCTGCCACAAGTCCAATATTGGCATTTGGCGCCACTGCCATGAGTGTTGCGTTTCTCATGCCACTCTTTACTTTGGCACGGAGTACATTCCAATCGAGCCCCTTGTGCTTGCTATCTTTGGCAACAGAGACAACTACCTTTCGATCAGCTTCCAGGTGTTCAAGCGTATCAATCGGCACCATACCCTTTGACCATCCTGATCCCTCATAGTTCTTGTATGATCCGCGAACTTTTGCAAGGTTTGCACTCTCGTCAATTGCCATGTAACTGATAAATTCGAATATTCTGTCAGCAAAATCCCATGCATGTTCCGAATCATAGGCCATACCAAGCTGTTCAAGCGTATCGGTAAATCCCATCACGCCAAGACCGACAGCACGATTATTTACATCTGAGTTTGAAGCTTCTTTGATCGGTAGAGCATTGATATCGATAAGATTATCGAGATGTCTCACTGCAGTTCGCACTGTCTCCTCAAGACGTGGCCAATTAATTTCTCTGTGCGTGATGTGTGCTGCCAAGTTGATAGACGCGAGGTTGCACACAGCAATATTATCCTTGTCTTGTGGCAAACAGATTTCCGTACAGAGGTTAGACATATGAATCGTACCGGTGTTGTTGTTGAGCGCTCGAAGATTAACCGTATCTTTCCATGTAAGCCATGGATGAGATGTCGTCTGTAATGAAATGAGCATTTTTCGGAACAGTTCTCGTGCGGGCATTTTCTTCCACATCTTCATTTCGCCGCGCTCTGCTTTTTCACAATATTCCTGATATCGCTTACTAAATGCACTACCGTATAACTCAATCAGGTCTGCTACTTCTTTTGGATCGAAGAGATACCATGTGTCACCTTGATGTACACGCTTCATAAATTCATCAGATATATACGCTGCAGTGTTTGCCGTTCTCATGCGCATATAGTCGTCCCCTGCATTATGTTTCCAATCAATAAATTCTGGAAAATCATAATGCCAGTTCTCCATATAGAAACAGAGCGCACCCATCTTTTTACCCCCTCTCACAATAGCGCGAATAGCAGTATCCATGATCTTGGCAAATGGTGTTGGTCCGCTCGATTTCGTATTTGTCGACGAAAGAACAGATCCTGTCGCACGCAATTTTGTCACTGACACACCAATACCGCCTGTTGCTTTTGAGATAATCATCACATCAGATACAGATTTTGCTATGTGTGCCATATCATCTTCAACCTGAATCAAGAAGCAGTTGGCAAGTGCTGGGTTATTTGTACCGGCGCCCACGTTTGTAGAGCCGCCCGCAATATATTCATGTCGAGATAATTTGTTATAAAACTTCTTTGCCATCTCTGTTGGGTTTTCTTCATTATAAGAAAGGCCCATCGCCACACGCATAAAGAAGTATTGTGGTGTTTCCCCTATCGAACCGTCTCGGTTTTTTAATGAATATCTGTCTGATAGTGTTGAGAGTCCTGCGTAGACAAAAATATTGTCTCGATCGATATCAAGTGTATCTGCAAGTACATTGAGATCAAATTTATCCCTCATACGGGGATCGAGGAGTCCTTCTTCCACCCACTGCTCAACATGAGGAGCAAATCTATCCCTATGTTTCTGTCTTAAATCAAGATTGCTATCTAGATCGTAATCACCAATTACCTTTCTATATATAGTCTTTAACAACAATCGTGTTGCTACTTTATCGTATTCAATATCATGGCTAATATTCTGAACCGCAGCATCAATCGTGGCACGGTCCATTTCTTCAGTCGTCATCCCATCATAGAGGGTAAGTTGTGTCTCAGACGCAATTTGCGTCACCATAGACACAGGATCTGTAAGTCCTCTACAGGCGCGCTCGATTGAGCGATTAATTCTGTCAGCGTTGAAAGGTTCGCGAGTACCATCTCGCTTGGTAATGGTGATATTCATAGGCGAAGCACCGGATTATGTTTATTTTTCTTTTTCAAGAAAAATAAATACTATTAAAGGACTTATATTTTAGCTCTGAATGGAACATCGTTTCTTGTGGATTACACAGCAGGAAACGTGAGGCGGAAAATGCAAACACGACACATAGAATAAACCCTTATTGAGCGATTTTTACTGTGAACTTTTTATGAAGTTTACGGTATCCCCAATATTCATAAATGAGGAAACACCCTCAGCGACTTCTAATACGTACATAACAGGTTCCGGAGAGACAAAACTTTGCGGATATGTCTCTGGTGATACATGTCTGTGAATTCCAACAATCTTTCGATTCTTATCAATCCACACAATATCTATGGAAAAGCGCATGTCCTTCATCCAAAAAGATCTTGGAGCCGACTCTTCGAATATAAAAAGCATCCCTGTACGTTCAGACAACGACTCTTTGCCGGATAACCCTTTAATTCTCTCTGCGTCAGTATCAGCAACGTCAACTTGAAATGTAGTATTGCGAATTTCTACAGCTGAAATATCACTCACGTCTATTTCTTTTTCACACGAAGGGCAAGGTCTTGCTATAAACAAAGCAAGTATCACGACGATACCTGCTCCAATCAACAACAGTATTTTAGCTATGCGTATCATTAGCGCTTTTTAGGCACATGCTTCAAAAGCATGATGACACCGATCACAATCAAAATAATCGGCCAAAGAGTGTTTGATGTCAGTTCAGGAAACCACCCCACTTCTCCACCGAGCCAATAAACTCCAAAAAATATAAGTACAAGAGATATGAGCATAATAATTATTTAGAAATACTAATGATGTATTTTTAGTATAGCGGATTGAGAAAAAAGTGATGTGGACAAGAAAACACAAGTGGTTAGGTGTCAGAGTGTTAGGTACTAGTACAATGCCGCGCCTATGGCGCGGCATTGAAAATACGTACAGCTTCAAGCGAGAAGCTAAAAGTATCTAGTGACCTTCTGCCTCCTCTGCTTCCGCTTTAGTAGCATGAATCGTTCCTTCCGGATGCTCTGCGGGAGAATAGATACTGTAAAGCTTCATGTCTTCTCCTCCTGTATTTACAACATTGTGCTCTGTTCCTGCAGGAATCACAATTGCGAAATCGTCTTCAACCTCATATTCTTGGCCACCCAAAATAGCCTTCCCTTTCCCTTGTTCAATACGAAGAAATTGATCCCCCTCGTGCACTTCCATGCCAATATCCTCTCCCGGCTTTAGACTCATTACAGTCAATTGACTCTGTCGTTTTGGCCCAGTGTGAAGCACCTTACGAAAATTAGTGTTTTCCTTTGTTGCGTCTTCAATATTTGTTACTAAAGGTTCCATGATTCAAAAAAATAGTTAGCTACCAATATGTTCATTATAACATAGAGCGTTTTGAATCATCTTTTGCGGAGAGGGAGGGACTACGAACCACTGGGAAACCCTCGGTTTTCCCAAACCTTCCTCCACGGGAAACTCCCGTTTCCAGACCCCTTCCCGTTCGAATCCCAAAGGGTTCCGCTTTCGTAAACTCAAGCGGAGAGGGGGAGATTCGAACTCCCGGTACGGTTGCCCGTACGCCACGTTTCCAGCGTGGTACATTCGACCACTCTGTCACCTCTCCCTAAATCCGCCCAAGGACAGATCGGGCGAACAATTTGTTATAACAAATTGTTTTAGCCAAGAACAACCAAATTCTATGTATTTTTTAACTAAACAACCCAGCAACTACTTGGAGTAACGCCTTTACTTGAGCAATCAACCTATTGATTACACTCTGATCTGTTTCTCCTGTTGCCACCTGTTCTGTCGTTGTCTCAAAGGTAAACGAAATATTTTTGAGGGCTCCTACTTCCCCGTCACGCATTGCCACAAACGTAAAGAGGAGTCCCTCCTGAGTAGAATGGTTTTCTACAGACAATTCCAGCTTTCCGCTATCAGAATTTGTATCAAGCTCAATTGTTTGATTGCAATTGTATCGATCACCTCGTGGAGTTATCAAAACCAAATCATTAGAGTCACAACCAACGGTGAGAGAAATATTAGCTTTTTCGAGCGTCTTCCATTCAGTTGTTACCCGCGCCTTGGTTGGATCATTTTGACGAACAGAAATTTGAGAAAACAATGGTGTAGGTGATGTTTGTTTCATATCCAGCACTTGTTCAGCGACTGTTTCTGTCTCACCATCCATCTCTCTCACCAGTGTATATGTCACTTTTGTATCTGATTCTACATCGTATGGCATTATTTTTAGACGGCCACCTTCTCCTGGATTTGGAATTGCGTATGATTCACCACATGATACAACTGCTCCTGTTTCTTCTAGGAAAAATTTTGCATCTGCATTACATGAAATATTAAGATTGAGTTGTGATCCTTCTGGA
Organism: Candidatus Zambryskibacteria bacterium CG10_big_fil_rev_8_21_14_0_10_42_12; assembly: GCA_002787695.1. Taxonomy (GTDB): domain Bacteria; phylum Patescibacteriota; class Minisyncoccia; order Phycocordibacterales; family 1-14-0-10-42-12; genus 1-14-0-10-42-12. Next base: position 65,709 of record PCXL01000013.1, read on the forward strand.
ATAGAATACCCAAAAACAACAGCTCCTTCCGTCGTTGTCTCTGTTTTAACAGCAGAACCAATGTTGAGATTGCCTTGCGCGCTCGATACAGCTGGCGCAAGCAGAAGCGAGAATCCAAGTGTGATATACAAAAGATACTTCATAACAATTTAAATTAACCTAGTCTGCTTATTCTAACATGAGATAATAAGCATGACACTCAGGTATACCAAGGTTCAACCTTTGTAATAATTAAATCGACATACCGCGTAAGGCTACAATTCTTTCCTGTGTCGGTGGATGCGTCATAAACATTTTCTCGAAAAATCCTGCTTCACGTGTTTTATCTCCACCAAACGGATTTGAAATATACATATGTGCCGTTGCATGACTCGCCCGCTTCATAGGGCGACTGTAGGCCTCTATTTTCTGTAAAGCCCCTGCGAGTCCTTCTGGATAACGTGTAAGAAGTGCACCTGTCGCATCTGCTAAAAATTCACGTTTTCGAGAGATCGCAAGTTGAATAAGTGTTGCGATAATGGGCGACAGGATCATAAGGGCAATACCCACAATCACAAGCCACCCACCCGCTTTATTGTCTCTGTCTCCACCACCAAACCAAAGCGATCGCGTAAACATATCAGAGAGAATCGCAATAAATCCAACAAGCACCACAACAATTGTCTGGAGCAAAATGTCTCTGTTGCCGATATGAGCGAGTTCGTGCGCCACCACTCCTTCAAGCTCATTGCGCTCTAAAATTTCTATAAGTCCAGTCGTGACTGCAACCACTGCATGTTCTTTGTTTCTACCAGTGGCAAATGCGTTCGGCACCGAGTCTTTGATGACGTAGAGTTTCGGCATCGGAAGTCCTGCAGTTATCGCGAGATTTTCGGTAACCGTATAAAGATCAAAATATTCTTCGCGCGTAGCAGGCTTGGCCCCCGACATTTTTAAAACAATCTTGTCCGAAAACCAATACGAGAAAAAATTCATAAAAAGTGAGAACGCTACAGCAATATAGAGAATAGTTGAATCACCATAAAACTGGGCCAAAAACCAGCCAATGGCGATAATAATCACCAAAAAAACCGCCATGAGCATCCAGGTTTTCCAAACATTTTTAGACTGCTGCGTGTAGAGTGTAGCCACAAAATAAGCTTATAACTTTTATCTTACAGCTTCAAGCTTTCTTCAATCAATTAGTATTTTCACCAACTTCCTCCCCCGCCTCCACCAGCTCCGCCACCTGAACTACCGCCACCTCCAGAAGCACTCGTGCCAGACGATGTTGCGAGTGAGCTTGAAAACGCACTCATGTCGCTACTAAATGCTGTCGCAGAAAACGCACCTGCTGTGCCACCTTCATACCACGTTGGGTCAGGAATAATCATATCGTCGAATACCTTTGCCCATTCTTTCTCCACACCAAAGGCAATAGCGTACGGCAAATATTCCAAAAATTGTTCAGAATTTTTCTGTGGTGCATTGTGAAATTTAAACCGATCTTTTCCTGTAACCGAGAGAAATTCCTTAAACCCTTTCAAGTGATTCATTGCTTCGTATCCTTTTCGTGTCCTGCGCGTAAGTAATCCAGCATCTTCAAAATATCCTTCCTTTTTCATGTCATCCTTCAATTCTTTTGTAAGATCTCTAAGAATTGTAGAATTGAGACGCCTCTGTGACATATTTTTCTTCAACTCTGAAAGAGTCACTGTATTCCCTTTATTTGTTCGCTCACCAAAAAGTAGCTTAAATGACTTAAGTAAAAATTGGTCGACTATCTCGTCACGAGATTTGAGTGTCTCGATTTCATAATCGTCTATTGGAAAGAATAAGAATTTCTTTTCTGTTTTTGTAATTTTCAAAATTCCTTGTTCTGCTAAATACACAATCGCCGCGGTAATATCATGAGTATGGAGTGTGTTGTCTACCAACATTCCTGCGTATAGTGGATTTATACGATTATATGGTTCATATTCTGGAATAATGGGACCGTGTATTTTATGCTTGGTTAACACTCGATATGTCCATACCGGCAATGCAACAAACATGATTATGAAAAGAAGCGGTATGAGCCAAAGAAAATTGAATGCTTCCAATATGACAACCGGCATATTGGGGCTAAGTGACTGCGCAACCGTCAACCCTTCTCTGCTACCCATGTTTTGCCCGATGAATATTGCAATATTTTCAAAAGATGCCGAGTCACATCGTGCATTACTTCTCTCAACACCGATATAACACACCTGATCCACACCCAACACGCCTTGTGGCGCATTTATTTCTATACGTGCATTTTCTATTGAAACAGGCCATTCGTTACCAGTGGCATTCCAATAGAGTTCGACTATATCGTTTGTCTTAAATAGCGCACCTTCTACCTCATAAACAATCGTGTATGTATGCGGACCGGTTATTGTTTTGTCCGGGTCTCCTATTTTTATCTCAATATTTTTTCCTGGTGTGGAGATGTTATAAGGAACTTGTTCTCCATCCATGAGCACTGACTCCACCTCAATATCTATATACCGATCCTTGTACCAAGCACTTGCATCCTGCGGATGATTTGTGGGAATAGTACGGAAAATACCGTGCCTTTGTGCACTTTCAAAATCATAGAGAATTTCTTCTGTTACCGTAAAAGAACCGTCATCACGAAGATCAATGTATACATCAAAATTTCCTATCACTTCTGCTGAAACAGAAAAAGGAAGTAGTCCAAGCCATCCAAAAACAATAATCTTGAAAAGAATATTCATCAAAAATTAGACATCTTCAGATGCGCAATAACAATGCTTAGAAACTAACCTTTACCGGATCTTTTGCAGCCTGTTCGTCTTCGCCAAGCTCAAAGAATTCGTGTTTGTAGAATTTAAACATGTTAGCAATCATGTTTGACGGGAATGACTCAATCATAGTGTTGATATCACGCACGTTACCATTGTAGAAGCGACGAGCTGCCTGGATTTTGTTTTCAGTATCTGACAATTCCTGTTGCAATTTTGCAAAGTTTTCGTTTGCTTTGAGGTCCGGATACGCCTCGGCAACTGCAAAGAGAGACTTGAGTGTACCTGAGAGCATATTTTCTGCCTTTGCCATTTCTGCTGGATTGCCGGATTGCTCCGCACCCATAGCAGCAGCACGTGCACGTGTTACGTTCTCAAATGCTTCCCTCTCATGTGTTGCATACCCCTTTACAGTTTCAACAAGATTTGGGATGAGGTCATATCGACGCTTCAATTGCACGTCAATATCTGCCCACGCTTCTTCTGTACGGTTTCGAAGCGCTACGAAGCGATTATAGGTGTAAATGATGTACACAACCAAAACCGCAAGAACAATGAGGATTATAAGAATTGGATTCATGAATGCGTAATTACCTGAAATTATTAATCTTTTTTATTATACCACGCAAAAACCGCACTCTGAAGTGCGGTTTTCTTTTTTAATATCCCATTCCTCCCATATCTGGTGCACCATTTTCTTTCTTTTCCTCTGGAATATCGGTGATTGCTACTTCTGTGGTGAGGAAAATGCCTGCAGCACTGGCTGCGTTTTGGAGCGCCGTACGTGTTACTTTCACCGGATCAATAATGCCGGCTAGAAGCATGTCGTCTACTATTTTGTCGTTTAGTGCATCGTATCCTGCATTTTCTTTCTTAGATTCGAGCACCTTTTCTACAATGATAGAACCGTCTCCTTTGCCACTGTTTGCAGCAATTTGCTTGAGTGGAGAGACGAGTGCATCAATCACGATAGAGTAGCCAAGCCTCAGATCCGCATCATCTAGTTTATCCATTGCTCCGTAAACTTTCTGTGCCGTTTTCACAAGAGCACTTCCGCCTCCGGCGACTACACCTTCGGCGATCGCTGCTTTGGTAGCATTGACTGCGTCCTCAATCTTGAGTTTCAAATATTTCATCTCGGTTTCTGTCGGTGCTCCTACACGAATGACCGCAACGCCACCAGAGAGCTTTGCTATACGTTCATCGAGTTTTTCTTTGTCATATTTTGAAGTTGTTTTTGTGCGCTGTGCCTTGATCGCTTCCACCCGTGCTTCAATATCTGCTTTCTTACCTTTTCCTCCGACAATAAGTGTTGAATCTTTTGTAGATACGATACGACTTGCTTTACCAAGAATTGACAGATCGGCTGTTTCAAAGGTTAGTCCCGTGCTTTCAGTAAGCACCGTACCACCAACAGTAGTCGCAATATCTTCAAGCATTTCTTTCTTTCGGTCTCCATAACCGGGCGCTTTGATACCGAGCACAGAGAATCCGCCACGAAGTTTGTTTACCACAAACGTCGTCAGTGCTTCCCCTTCTATATCATCTGCAATAATAACAAGCTCTTTAACGCCTGATTGTGTTACTTTCTCCAAGAAAGGCAAAATTTCTTTTACATTTGAAACTTTTTTGTCTGTAATGAGAATTGCAGGATCTTTGAATTCAGCCTCCATGCGCTCTGCGTTCGTTATCATGTATGCAGATACATACCCTTTATCAAACTCAAGCCCTTTTACAACTTCTGGTTCTTCAATAGAGAGTGATTGTGCTTCTTCTACTGTTACAACACCGTCTTTGCCAACTTTTTCGATCGTATTGGCAATGATGCGCCCAATCTCTTCGCTTTCTGCAGAAATAGTTGCGACTTGTTTTATTTCATCTTTATCCTTAATAGGTTTTGCTGCTTTTTTGAGAGCTTCTACTGCAACGGTAGCTGCTTTTTCAATACCGCGACGAAGCGTCATAGCATTAACCCCAAGTGCCGTATGGCGCATGCCTTCTGAAATAAGTGCGTGTGTCAAAACTGTTGCAGTCGTAGTACCGTCTCCTGCTATGTCATTTGTTTTTTGGGCAACCTCTTTAATAATCTCCGCACCCATATTCTCAAATTTGTCTTTGAGACTTATTTCTTTAGCAATAGATACGCCGTCGTTTGTGATCATGGGACCACCGTATCCACGATCAAGGGCCACATTTCTACCACGAGGACCGATGGTTACACGCACTGCGTTTGCGACAACATCAATGCCGTTCTTTAGCTTTGCGCGAGCGTCTTCATGAAAAATTACTTGTTTTGCCATTTAAATTAGCTTTTAGCTTAAAGCTTTTAGCTTTTAGCTTTGATTCGAATCAAAAGCATGAAGCGTAAAGCGAGAAGCCCGAAGCGGTTATCTTATTATTGCTAAAATATTGTCTTCCTTGAGCATGTAGTAATCTTCGCCTTCGACTTTTATTTCATCATATGCATATTTTGAGAAAATAACGGTATCCCCCACGTTTACAGAAATAGGAATACGTACACCATCATCTATTCTTCCGTCACCAACTGCCAATACTTTTCCTTGTTCCGGTTTTTCTTTATCTAATGTATCAGGAATAATAATGCCACTTACCGTTTTACCACCCATCTCTTCAGGTGAAAATGGTTTTACAAGAACTCTGTCTCCGAGTGGAACAATGTTTATCTTCTTTACAGAAGACGCTTTTTTTATGGTTTTCTTCATACAGTGAGTCTATCTTATTATCTCTTAATAATAAAATGCGAGGACATTATAATGAGCACAGATAAAGTATGCAATAGTGAAGGGCGCGACATCGCTGTCGCGCCCTTTGTTGCGCCAAAGACCCCTCTTTGACACCACCAGAAACCCCGTTCCGGCTTACCTCTTCGTGTAGCGCTTCCGGAGAAGCGCGAGACCGATCAGTGCCGTGCCCATGAGAAGGCTTGTAGTCGGCTCCGGCACTGCTTCGACGCTGATGATCTGATCATTGAAGTCGTAATCCGTCGGACTTCTCAGATCTTCGACGCCAACGGACCATCCATTTGTAGACCCTGCACTTCTCATTGCGAGGAATCGATCGATTGAACTCGATGAGAACACGTCGCCTCCGCCCGTGTTGATGACAAACGCCCATCCCTCGAGGGGAGCAATCGTCTGTTTCATGATCGGACTGTCGGGACCGTCAAAGATCGGATTGAATGTCGCGAGGTTACTGAGCGGTGCCCAGCCGAGCTGGTTAGAACCCGCGTAGCCCGCCACTTCGGTCAGCAGAGTAACGTTGTATGTCCCAGCGCTGAAGCTGAACATGCCTGGCACTCCGCCTGAGAGCAGGTACTCATCGACCTGCCCAGAGAGAATGTCGACTGCCGTCCCGGGTGGATTGCCATCCCAAGAGGGGCCGAGCGCTGGTGGCGTGTTCGACCAGGTCGAACCTCCAATCGCGCTGATCGTTGCCGCCGAGAGTGGCAAAGTGAAGAACATGAGGGTGGTCGCAAGGACCAAGTGTTGAAATTTCAACGGGGGATCTCCTCGGGCCCTGCTGTACGCATCGGCCCTACCAGTTATTTACATTACATAAAAATAATGAATTGTCAATGAAATTACACATATTGCCCCATTTTTCATTCCATGTATAATGGACCTCACATGGACGCAATTCTGCCATACATACAGATATTTCTATCCATTCTCCTTATCGTACTTATCCTGCTTCAAAGATCTGAAGCCGGTCTTGGAAGCGCTTTTGGAGGCGGAGATTCGATGAGTTCGATAAACTACACCCGACGAGGCTTTGAGCGAGTGCTCTTTTCTGCAACTATCGTTATCGCAATTCTGTTTGTATTGTCTGTATTTACTGCACTGGTACTCTAAAACAATAAATTATTTGTAACTAAAAGAGACATATTTGTGTCTCACATACTATTGTGGCATTGGAACATAACCTTCCGGAAAAGAAGACCGGGACATTAGGCAAGCTTCACGAAGCACTTCCGTATACATCACTCATGGAACGCATTTTGCTTTTCCTGTTTGCTGTAGCACTTATCGGCGCAACACTGTTAATGTTGTGGCGCATAAATGAAAACTTTTTAGTCACCGTACCCGCTGATGGCGGATCACTTGTCGAGGGTATTGTAGGTACCCCACGATTTGTTAATCCGGTCCTTGCACTCACTGATGCTGATAAAGATCTTTCAATGCTTGTATATTCTGGACTCATGCGACCAAGTGTTGATGGATTAACGTTTGATTTAGCAGAAAATTACGACATATCTGAGGACGGACTTACGTATACATTTCATATAAAAGACAACATAACATTTCATAATGGAGATTCTGTGACCGCCGAAGATGTTGCTTATACCATCTCCATGATCCAAGACCCGCTCGTTAAAAGTCCACAGCGATCAAATTGGGAAGGTGTAAAGGTAAGCATTGTTGATCAGTACACAATCAGTTTTACATTAAAAGAATCTTACTCTTCGTTTCTTGAGAATACAACGTTAGGCATATTGCCCAAATCTGTATGGAAAGACTTGAGTCCTGAGCAATTTTCTCTATCTGAACAAAACGTAAACCCCATTGGTTCGGGGCCATACAAAATAGCTTCGATTGATAAAGATAAAGACGGATTTCCTAAAACGTACATACTAAAACCATTTACATCATATGCACTCGGTGCACCACATATTTCTCGCATCACCACGCATTTCTTCGTAAATCAGACTGAACTTATTGAAGCATTGAAGCGCAAGGAAATAGACTCTGCGAGTGCCATCACCCCATCTCATATCAAAGACCTTTCTGAAGGACAATTCCATTTTGAAACTGTTGTACTACCTCGTGTATTCGCAATATTTTTTAATCAAAATAAACAACCAGTCTTTGCAAACACAGAAGTCCGAGAGGCACTCAATACTGCTGTAAACAGAGACATCTTGATCGAAACGGTGCTTGGTGGATTTGGAGAAGCACTTGACGGACCATCACCCGATGATGTACAAACATATGATACAGAGGAAGACCCCATTTTAATCGCTCAAACCATTCTCGAAGAAAACGATTGGGAAAAGGATGAAAGTGGTATCTATAAAAACGGATCAGAAACTCTCGCATTTACAATCACTACTGCTGACGTGCCAGAATTAAAGGCGGCAGCAGAACATGTTCAAAGCGTCTGGAGACTCGTTGGTGCTGATGTGAAAGTCGAAGTATACGATACAACCGCTTTGAACCAAAATGTTATACGACCTCGCGAATTCGACGCACTCCTGTTTGGTGAAGTAGTCGGCAGAGATAGAGATTTGTATCCATTTTGGCACTCCTCTGGCAGAAATGATCCAGGACTCAATGTCGCCCTCTATACGAACGGTGCAGTTGACAAACTGCTCGAGAGTATGCGCAAAACAACTGATCCGGTCACATGGCAGACTGATTATGAGGCTGTAAGAGAAGAGATTAAATCCGACTTTCCCGCAGTATTCTTGTATGCGCCCAAGCTTATATATATAACGCCTGATTTCGTAAACAATTTCTCATTTGCTGATATTGGAATCGCCTCAGAACGATTCAGTACAATTCATGAGTGGTATATCGATACACAACGCGTTTGGAACATATTTGCACAAAAAACAATTAAAAATTATTAGTTTCAGTTTATTTACAATTAACATTTCATGACAATACGAACATACAGAAGGGATACACCTTCTCACCCTAAAGAATCATCTTCAGACGGAAGACCGCGCGTGCGTACGGTGCGCCTTTCTCCACAGGGAAAAAATCCAGTTAAAGGTCGTCCACTTCGAGACCAGAAAGAACGCGAACAAAGACCGGCACGACCACACGGGCATCACAAACCAACCAGGCCTGCCGGAAAATCAAGGATGAATCGCAATTTTCCGAGAGTTAAACATGCTGGCTCGCGAAGAGAGACTCATGCAGAGGTCACCATTCCTCCTGTAGGAGACAACATTCGCATCATGCCACTTGGCGGTGTAGAGGAGATCGGTCGCAACATGACCGCTATCGAGATTGGAAACGATATTTTCGTTATTGACGCCGGATTTCAATTTAGAGATGAAGATACGCCTGGCATTGACTACATTCTTCCAAATATTAAATATCTTGAAGACAACAAAGACAGGGTTCGTGCAGTAATTATCACTCATGGTCACCTTGATCACATCGGTGGTATTCCCTACATCATGAATCGCATTGGCAATCCTCCACTCTACTCTCGAGCGCTCACCACGGTGATGATAAAAAAACGTCAAGAGGAATTTCCTCATTTGCCACCTATTGATATCAAAGTGGTTGAGAAAAACGACAGAATAACTATAGGAAATCTCAAGGTGCGCTTCTATGCAGTTTCGCACACTATCCCGGATTCAATGGGAATCATTATCGAATCACCATACGGATGGATTACCACACCGGGTGACGTGAAGCTCGATCATATTGATGGTGAACCTACTGACGCAGAAAAAGGTGAATACGCAGTATTTAAGGATCAAAATGTACTGTTTCTCATGATGGACTCAACAAACGTTGATCATCCTGGTTGGTCTACACCAGAAAGAAAAGTAACTGAAGGCATGGATCACGTGATTAAAAACACAAAAGGCCGTCTCATCATCGGTACTTTTGCGTCACAGATCGAACGCATGCTCAATATTATCGAGATTTGCGAAAAATATGGAAAGAAAGTCGTCGTTGAAGGACGTAGTATGAAGCAGAATATCGAAATTGTTCGTGCAACCGGAAGACTCAAAACCAAGGAAGGCACTCTCATCTCTGTTGAACAAATGCAAGATTATCCACCAGATAGGATCGTGGCTCTCGTAACAGGAGCACAAGGAGACGAGTTTGCCGCCCTCATGCGCATGTCTATGAAGACTCACAAATACTTCACTGTTTCAAAGCGCGATACGATTTTGCTTTCTTCGTCTATCATTCCAGGCAACGAAACCTCTGTACAGAGACTCAAAGACAATCTTGCGCGACAAGGTGCAAAAATTATTCACTACAGATCAAGTGATGTATATATTCACTCAACTGGACATGGTAATCGTGGTGAACTTGAATGGATTCACAAACAGATCAAACCAAAATTCTTTATGCCAATTCACGGCAGTCACTACATGCTACGGGTACATGAGGATCTCGCACAATCAGTTGGTATGCCAGCTGACCACATTGTTGTTCCAGACAATGGCTCAATCGTTGAAATACAAGAGAAAGGTGCAAAAATGGTGGTATTACCTCAGAAAACTCCAGGAGGACCACTTATCGTTGACGGATTCTCCGTTGGTAGCATCCAAGATGTTGTGATTCGAGATCGCAAGATGCTCGCCGCTGACGGCATGTTTATCATCGTTGCAAGCCTCAATATGAAAACGGGTAAATTAAAGAAAAGTCCTGACCTCATCTCTCGTGGTTTCGTGTATCTTAGAGAGTCACAGGAACTCTTAAACAATGCACGCGGTGTAATCAAACAAACAATTGAGACCAGTACAAAGGGCATGAATCCGATCAATTTTGATTTCATCAAAGGACAAGTAACGGATGCCGTGAGCGCATATCTCTTCCAAAAAACAGCAAAGAGACCTGTTGTTATTCCAGTTATTCTTGGAGTGTAGAGGAAGTCAAGAGTCATAAGTCCTCAGTCAAACGCAATACAAAAAAGAATGACCCGCCACCGGCGGGTTTTTCTATTGGAAGGGGCACGGCGGGCCCGAAGGCCCGCCCCTTACGCAACTTTTTGTCTACAATTCTGCAGACTGTCGCTCTCGATGCGTTTGATGAGAGCCTGACCTAGCTTCTCTGGATCACTCGATACAAGCAACACCTCATGATCGATTGGTGCACCCTTTGCAGGGCGCCACCCAACCATTGCGCGACCCTTTCGAATGAGGTATACACGCGTTACGTTCCCATACTTCACCAAAATACATGAAGCTTGTGGAAGGTGTCGCAGTGCATAGACCAAAAGGCCACGATCACGGGCATAGGTAGCACAATCATCAAGAACAGCTTCGCGTGCTACACGCCGCGTCATACGGCGTTTTGGCAATCGCATCTCGTATATGATTTCTCTTTTCCCCACAAGCGGCAACGCCATGAAGACAAGACAAATCGCGAGAAGAATCCACAACGTCATAAAATGACTCCGAAAGAACGGTGTCCCAAATGGGACTTTGCTCCGCAAGAGAGAATAACCTATCGCGATTAATATGGCAAATGTGAATATGTTTTGAGGAGGACCGTAGTCCTCCTCACTTCTTCACCTCCTGTAGATTACGACGAGCCTTTTGTTCGTCTCGCCAGAGACGGAATCCTAAATAGGCACCCACGAGCAGTTCTGCACCGCACATAAACCAGGCAAAGCCCCATCCGGGTTCCCAGTTCGCCAACAAATCAAAAAAGGGGTTCATCCTGTAGTACTCCCGTGTAATTTTTTACCATACTTCATATTTTTTGTAAAGCCATTCTTTATATACAGTGCACATCTCTCATATATCCGTACAATTAAAGACATGTTTTCTTTTTTCAGACGTTACAGCACTTCACAAGTTGTGTCAGTATATGCAGCAAATGTAGTACTTGCGCTCCATTTTGCCCTCATATTGTTTGCAAACTCAACATTTTTAGAAGAATCCTTTAGTAACACTGCTATTAGTTTATTGTACGCAGGCGGATCTATTCTTTCCGTATTTATCTTCTTACTTATCCCTCACATTATTGAAAGATTTACCATATTTACCACAGCACTTTTTTTTATATTATGTGAATTTATAAGTATCGGAGGCATGGCTGTCGCGGGCAATCCAGTAATACTGGCTACATTATTTGTGTTACATACAGCTCTCATTTCCATCTTGTTTTATATCTGTGACGTATATCTAGAAAAAAGTACAAAAGAAGAAGTCGTGACAGGGAGTACGCGCGGCACATATCTGACACTTACCAATATTGCGTTCATGATTGCACCACTTTTAACCGGCATCATTGTCAGCGTATATGGCTATCGATATGTATATGCGTGTTCGGCACTTTTACTTTTCCCGCTCCTCTATATGTTTATCAAATGGCTCCGTCCGATTCGCTCAGAATCTGAAGTGTTAGTACCAACCAATATTCCAAAAGATACCACCATATCCATCCGTAATAAGAAAATATTTTACCCTCTCTTTGCTCAAATCGTTCTCCAATTTTTCTTCGCCTTTATGGTGATTTACCTTCCGATTTACCTTATTACAGAAATAGGTTTTACTTGGAAAATATTGGGGCCAATTTTTACTATCATGCTACTTCCTTATGTATTATTTGAATTACCTGTGGGATATTTGGCAGATAGTAGATATGGGGAGAAAGAGTTCATGATCGGTGGCTTCTTACTTATTGCAGCAACCATGGTTGCAATCACGCTACCTGAAACACCACATGCCATACTGTGGTCAGTACTACTTTTTCTTTCTCGTGTGGGGGCTAGCTTTGCTGAGATCACGACGGAAACAAATTTCTTTAGACAAGTTGATGGCAGTGATGAAGGAATCATATCCCTATTTAGACTCTCTCGGCCACTCGCCTATGTTCTCGCCGCTATCGTAGGAACAATTTCCTTAGCTTACCTACCTTTCACCGCGCTATTTTTAGTACTCGCAGGCATTATTCTGGTAGGTGTTATTGTTTTACTCCCCATGAAAGATAGCCGGTGATACAAGTAGATAGTACTTGGTAACTAGTAGGTAGAAATAATACCAAACGTGGCGCACCGAAGGTGCACCACGTTCTAATTACCAAGTACTAAGTACTATTTACTAGTTTTCTTCACCACATCCTTTGCTGCTTTTGCGGTTTTCTTTGCAGCTGCCGGTGTACTTTTTGCGGTTTTCAGACTTGCGTCCAATTCCCTCTTAATATTTTTCCAGTGCCCTTGCAAATCTTTCGCAAGCATTTGAAGTTCTGTTGTATCAACTTCTTTCATATTCTCATACTTCTTCATAACTTCCGTAACAACCGTTTGGTATTTTTCTTCGCTCACATCTTTCATTTTTTCAAGACGCGCAAGCACATCACCCTTTGCTTTAAGCATCCAACCCTTAACTTTCTTTCTGTTTTTAGCACCATCTTTACCGTAGAGAAAATATGCACCCGCAAGCGCTGCAAGCCCTACACCAACACCAATCGCTGTTCCCAATCCCGCATCACTTCTCTTTTTACTTGCCATAACGTTTTTTCTAAATTATTAACCTTTAATATTATTTTTTCTTCCGCCCAAAAAAACCTTTAATTATACGAGCAATATTAAAACCCCTGATAGTTTTGAGGCTACCTTCTTTTGTAGCGTCACGAAAATCATCAATATCTTCTTTGATCAGTTCTGCTTCATCGCGCACCACATGCGTAATCTTGCGCACATCTCGAATAACTCGAACAACATACACAAGAGCTGTTAATAGGAGTGCTCCAACAAGCACCACCACCACAGAGGTGATCATAAAAAATAAATCTGATTTTGCTACTGCTTCCATATACCTATTATATCATCCAATAACTGGCACGCGAATAATCGTAAATAAGAAATATACGGCATACAGCATAACGAGTGCCACTCCTTGTCCACGCGTAATGGCAAACTTGCCTCTTTTTTGGATCAGTATAAAAACAATAAACACTCCAGCAAAAGCGATGAGTAGATCAAGATACAAATCAGGGGCAAACGGAATATTTCCAAACAAACCGGCAATTCCAAATATACCAAGAAAATCAAAGACATTTGAACCGACAATGTTTCCAATAGCAATGTCACTTCGTTTCTTGAGTGCAGCGGTAACAGACACGGTCAACTCAGTAATAGATGTTCCGACACCGATGATCAGGAGACCGATCACCGAGCTCCCAATTCCTAACAGGTCTGCACCCCTTAGTGCACCGGAAACTACCCATCTGCCTCCAAATATTACTCCCAACATACCAAGCACAATAGTCAGCAGTGTGTATCCGACTGCCAGATTTTTATCACGATCTTTAACTCGTGTAACACCATGTGATCCAAAAATTTCCCACAGAACCCAGACAAGAAAAAGTAAGAACAAAATAAATGATTCCAAACGATCAATACCAATAAAGGATTCTTTAAAGCCAAAAAGAAACATGATCCCCACAAGAAGAATAACCGCCAAATTAATGAGGAGATTCTTTGAAACTAATTTCTTCTCAATTGCAGGTGGCGCAATAATAGAAACGAGTCCTAGAATAAATAATGCATTAAAGATATTACTACCAATGATCGTACTGACCCCTACCGGATCGTGCTCTAAGACAGCAGCAATATTGATGGCAAACTCAGGCATAGACGTACCTATACCTACAATTACTACGCCAATAAACCATGCAGGAACACGTAGAAAACGTGCGATATCAGATGCGCCTTCTACTAGTATTTGTGCTCCTTTAACAAGAATATAGAAACCAACGATAAATAATATGAGTGTCCACATGGAAACTCTATTATATCAACAGTTTTATCGTAGCTACCCGAGCAATTCACAGTTTACTGCCATCTACCGTACAGAATCGGTACAAGAATAAGTGTCACAACGGTTGCAAATGAGAGTCCGAACATAATTGAGTATGCAAGTGGTCCCCATAAACCAGAGGCGTACGTAAGCGGAATAATACCAATAACCGTCGTAAGTGTCGTCAGAAGAATCGGGCGAAGACGCAATGTTGCTCCTTCTACTGCAACTCTATCACTACTCCATTCGGGATGTTCCTTGCGCAAATTATTCATCACATCAATCAAGATAATAGAGTTATTCACCACAATACCAGACAGCGCAATGAATCCCATGATAGACGGAAATGAGATCGGCTTGTTTACAATAGCAAGACCAAAAAGTACACCGATGAGAGAAAGTGGAATAATCGAGATAATGATAAACGCTTGTTTGTATGAATTAAACTGAAGCACCAATATAGCCAGAATAAGTGCAAAGCCTATAATCAGTGCAATAAACATATCTCTAAATGATTTATTCACTTCTTCATTCTCGCCTCCTACACTATATGTAATACCTGCGGGCATTTGTTCTACATCAAGTTTCTCTTCAAACACTTTGACAACAGATGCAGGTGTTGAGCCTTGTATGACATCTGACGATACCGTTGCTACACGCTTACGATCTTCATGCACAATAGACGTGTTACTTCGCTCAATTGAAACCCGCGCCACAGATCCGAGCAAGATAGTACCGTTAGGTGCTTTTAATGGTATCGCAAGAATATCGTCAATCGTCGCGTTTGGAATATCGCGAAGCTCGGGAATACCACCGGTAATATTAAGCCTCGCAATCACATCAATATCTGCCGTCTCCTGGTTGATTGTTGTTGTATTGATACCAACAATTGCCGTACGGAGCGCAAGCGCAAGCGCTTGTGGCGAAAGGCCGGTTCGCGAAAGTGCATCTCTGTCGATATCAAGCTTAAAGGTGATACCGTCACTCGCAAAACTGTTTTCTACCTGAGTTGCCCCTGGTACAGATTCTAAAACAGTTTCAGCATAAGAAACGGCCTGAGAAAGATCATCGAGATTTTCCCCATAAAATTTTATAGCAACCGGCTTACCCGTAGGTGGACCTCCTGATGGTTCAGATACGCGAATTGTCGCACCAGAAACTGGGGCAAGCATTTCCCTGAGCTCATCTACAACTTCTGTACTCGTCTTCTTTCTATCGTCACGCAAGATAATCATCTGGTTTGCAAATCGCTCGCCCGATGCAGCACTTCCGAATGCGCTTCCCGCACCCACTGTTGTAACAAAAGAATCAATTTCTTCATGATTATAGAGTACTTCCTCAATGCGACGAGTCACCAAATCAGTTTGTGAAAGCACAGACCCTTCAGGCAATTCTGCTTCAACATAAATGAAATCTATATCTTCTTGTGGGAAAAAGATTACCTGAACACCACCAACAATAGGCAGTGCAAATGCCACCACAAACATAATCGCCATAGAGAGTAGGAACACATTTTCCGTGTCTCTGTCACCCAAAATACGGTGCACGATATTGTGATAACCTTCGGTTATACGTTTCGTAATTTTTTCTTGAAATGCAACAAAAGGAGACGGACTATGTTCATGCAAGAAATGAGATGCAATGAGTGGCACAAAGGCAAGGGCAACAAACAAAGACGCAGCAAGCACAAAGATAATCGTAAACGGAATACTTGCAATAAACTCTCCGGTTACACCAGAGACAATAAAGAGTGGTGCGAACACGGCAATAGTTGTTGCAGTTCCAGAAATAAGTGGCCATCCAAATGTCTTAATAGTTGCAAGTGCCGCTTCGAGACCCGATTTACCAGATTGCTTTTCGGTATGAATTGCTTCTGTTACCACAATAGCAGAGTCGACCAAGATACCGACTGCAAGAATGAGTGAAAAGAGACTTACAAAGTTAATCGTGTTACCTGAAAGATATAAACCAATAAATGCAACAAGAAATGAGAGCGGAATAGCGAGACCTGCGATTATAGCTTCTTTCCATCCTAAAAACAGAAGAAGCACAATGATCACCAAACCAACCGTCTGGAGTCCTGAAAAGGAAAGATTACGAAGATCATCTTTAACATATTCACCGGTGTCGTACGAAACCAGTACTGTTGCATCAGAAAGAAAACTACCCTCCATCTCTCCAATCTTTTCATTGATTGCTTCAGTAATACGAGTAATATCACCACCACGACGTTTGAAAATTGAAAATGTTGCCGACTGTTCTGATGGCTCACCATTTACAGATACGCGAGAAAGTGTGTTCGCTGCTTCTGTACCCGTTGAAATGGTTGCAATATCACGCATGTACACTGTGGCATTTCCACTTCTCCCCACGGGAATCGATGCAACTTCTTCTGGTGTACGCAAGCCACCTTCAAAAGAAATTGCGTAGGTCACACCATTTACCGCAATACTACCAACAGGAAGTGATGCATTTGCTTGGGAAAGCGTCGAGGTGATTTCAGATAAACTCAAGCCATATCGCACGAGTGCCTCTGAATCAATAAATACCGTCACCTCCCTATCAGGAAGACCGCTTCGCTCAACACGAGAAACACCGCGAACAGATTTGAGGTTACTTTCAATTTGTTCAGAAAGTTCAATAAATTCAGTTGTAGGTAAATCTGTTGAAACAGAAACAGTCAAAATAGGTTGATCAACAAAATTTACCTCAGAGACAAATGGATCTTCGGCTTCTGTTGGAAGCTCTGGGGTCACCGCATCGACTTCATCTTTGACTTCTGCGATAGACTTATCAAGTGATGCGTCAGCGTTAAACTCAACAGTAATAACCGATACACCTTCGCGAGATGTTGAATTGAGTTTATTTAATTCTTCAAGGTTATTAAAAAGACGCTCCTCTAGTTTATTTGTCACTAAGAGTTCCACATCAGACGCGTTAGCTCCTGGAAAAACCGTAGTAACTATGGCAACTGGCACTTGTACTTCTGGTGCAGACTCCTTGGGTATAGCGATCATTGCGTAAAAACCAGCACCAATAAGCACTGCCATTAACATATAGCTAAAACGTTCCCGTTTTGTAAAAAATCCCCAGAATGACTCCATATTATTCTTGCGACACCGAGACTTTCTCTCCCACTTTTAATCCACGCGCATCTGTCACAATCCGGAGTAACGGATCAAGATCTCCGGTGATCAACACAGAATCACCGAACACTGGTCCGATTTCTACGGGATACGAAACGATCATATTATTTTCGTCAATTCCAAAAACTGCCGTTTCTTTAGTTCCAATGTTAAGTGAAGCGATCGGAATACGTACCCCTTCGCGCACATTCACATCTTCTACATCCCCCGTTCGAGCAATAGACACACGTACACTTTGACCATTCACCAAGTCTGCCTGAGAATCAGAAACACCAATGATTACTTCAATTTTCCGCGTTACAGGATCGAGTGCTGGAGCAATACGCGTAACAACACCACTAAATTCATCACTGATACGCACCGTGTTACCAACCGAAATAAATGCCTTTTCTTGTTCAGTAATATACGTCTTTATGAGAAGCGCGTTGTTATTTGCAACCACCGCAACAGGTTGGTTCGGCGCAACCACGTCTCCCACATCAATAGAAAGACTATTGATAGTCCCCGAAAGTGGAGCACGGATAATTTTCTTTTCAAGTGAAGCAACCGCAAGTGCACGCCCCGCTTCCGCTTGTCTCACTGCTGCATCTCGAGTTGAAAGATTTCCCGATCCAGCAGCCTGTGCATCATCTTCTACTGCTAATCGATATGTCGTTTCTGCACTTCGTAGTGATTCACGGCCAGACGAAACGTTTGCAAGTGCCGTATCTATCGATGTTCGAGCAGAAAGTATATCGGATACTTCTGTACTACTTCCCTGACGAGTTACGATTTCTGCCAGATCTCGCATAAAACTACTAATGAATCGAAGTCGTGCTTCAGCATCAGACAGAGACGTATCAATACTTGTATTTGGGGACAGAACTTCTACCATTTTTTTCCATACGATAAAGCTGTCGCCTATTTCTGCACGGCGCTCTTCGAGGTCATCAATGCCATACGATGAAATATTGAGACGTGGAGCAGATGTACGTGGAGCTGTAAAAAATTGGTCCGCTTTTCCATACACTGCGTTTTCTGCAAGTGTATATGCTTGCTGTACCGTGTTATAAGCCGAAACACGTTCCTGCTCAAGTGCATGTGTTGCATTATCAAGACGAATATCTGTGAGAGATGATGACTCTTGGCGCGCAGCCACAGCAGCATCAACACTTGCTTGAGCTTGTGCTACCTGTGCTCGTTCAAAATTATTTTCGATTTCAGCAATTATTTCACCTGCAACAACTCGGTCCCCCAAGTTTTTACGCACTGATACCACTTGTCCCGATGCTTCTGCACGAATATCTGCTTCACTTTGTGATTCAACTGTGCCTGTTACCGCAAGTTCACTTCCATTTCCAGAGAGCTCAGCAATGGTCCTTAGTGTCACAGTTCTCATGCTCCGTTCGCTTTTTTCAGCTGGTGCATTATTGCGAATGGCATTAAAAATAATAAAACCTAAAGCCACTAATACAATAATGAGAGCAATACGCTTTTTACGATTTGTTCGAGCATCGCGAATAAATGAGCGGATGATACTAAATAAATGTCTGGTTGTTCGTCTCATAATATTAAAATTGAGTAAACATAGTACCACACTTAACCCATGATTTCAATTATTTTTTAAGAAACATTTTTCTCACCAACAGGGAGAAGGCAATTGCAAGTAACACAAATCCAAGGTACACAGACAGAATTGTCGGTACATTGTAAGGAATCTTTTTAATAGCACCGAGTACTATGGTTGAAACCCAAGATACAAAAGAGATAGCACCGCTCACATACAAATACAAACTCATCCTTCTGAAACCCGGATCTAGTCCTAGATGATTGCCGATAAGTTGTCTCATTCGTGGGATATATATGTGATGTATAACGGCACCATTTACCGCAATAATAAGTACGATAATCATCTTTGCAATAAATTTCGTAGACACTGCATATTTCGCAAAATCAAGAGACATAAGTAACAGGCCAGAAATCGTCAAAATAAATAGTCCAACCCAAACCATTACTCCCCCGATAGACATGAGTCGAAGCTCGTCCTTGGTTATTTTCTTATCTTTTATTGATTCCATATAGAGCACATCAGATACAAATGCTCCACCTGCGCCAATGGCAAGTCCTAACAGGTGCAAAATAAGATAAATGGTTTTCAAACTTACAAAAGAAAGCATATATATATTGTACGATACATCTGGTAAACTTGGTTTGACAAGTAGTGTATAATAGACGAGTTAAAATTTAATCAACAGAATCTCATGGCTACCGTAACAATATACTCAACACCAACATGTCACTTTTGTCACAAGGCAAAAGAGTTATTTAAGGAAAACAACATTTCTTTTTCTGACCACAATGTTTTTGAAGATGTTGCTAAGCGACAAGAAATGGTGGAGCGGAGCGGTCAAATGGGCGTTCCGGTGATTTTCATAGATGATGAAATGATTATCGGCTTTGATGAAGGTCGCATAAGATCACTCCTCAACATTTAGTTATGTACAAAGGTTGAACCTTTGTACTATTCCTCAAGAAGCCAGAGTTCGTTTCGCACAACAAATGGCATACTCCACGGCAATGCATAGCGTGCATACAGAACATTTTTTCCAGTAACTCCCTCCTCTTCAGCTTTTGCAATAATGTTTTCTTGTTTTTTAGGTGATAGACAATTCCAGATACACGCAATGTTTTTCACAAATATAGGTTGTGACGGAACAATACGAGTCATCACGCGAACATCATGTGGTTCCGGCAAACTATCTAGCGTGCGATATTCCGGCATGATAAACGCGATACGGTATGTCTCCTGAACATCAGATTCATCTGACAAGATATTTCTCTCCTGCGCATCTTCCCTATCAACCACTATTGGACGAGTCATGGGAATAGTCTCACCCGTACTATTGTTTCCATCAATATATGCTGCAAGTCTAGAAAAACCTTCCTGCAAAGCTTCCCCATACGAGGCAGAAACTCGAGTCTCAGCAATTGCATATACAACATATTCTCGAATCTCAAACCCGTTACCTTCTTCAACAACCGTATATTGTGGAGCAGGAATACTATGTACGCGCGTACTATAAAACGCCCAGGCAAGCAACAATATTATGATAATTCCTAAATAATAAAGTTTTCTCTTGGACATAGTGTGTCTATACTATTCAAAGCGAATAGGTACCTCTAGTGCATCATCGTGTTCCGGAAGTCCTGATGGATTATCTTTCTGCAAGATAAGTGCTCCACGTTCAGGATACAATGTTGGTTTTTCAAATGTGATCTCGGCAACAAACGGTACAAAATCTTCTGTCATCCATTCATCTTGTGCAGTTGCAATACCCTCTCCAATAATAAGCCCGTCCCAGTTTACAACGTATACAGGAAAACTTGCTTCAAAAAACCAGTAGCCGCGCGCTTCACCTGTAATAGTAAGCGGGCTTGTCACCACACCTCCCGGACGAGGACTCTCAAGACGAATTAAATTTGTTTTCTCTAATTCATTCCCAACATTTTCAGTAAATAGACGTCCATCAACAGTCCTGCACTGACGCGGATATGATTCCATTACCGGGTTGCCTTCCGCTACACAATCCTCAAAAGATTCAGCTTGCGAGGTTGGGAGTGGATCTTTATCCGACTGACCACCCTGCAATCCTGGTAGCAATTTTTGCCAATCAAGCAGTAGTCCAAGGACCACAATGACTGCAATAAGTATGATAAATAATACGCTTTTTTTCATATGTTTTAGGATTCAATTACCTCCATTTCCTCTTGATTGATACTGTCTTCCGCTGGCATCTCTGTCTCAACTGACGCATCTCCTTCAATCGGTTCTACCGCCAATTCTTCAAATGTAATATTTTCTGGTATAGCAATCATAGATGGATCTGATGCAACTTCATTACATGAGTAAATAACCTGATCAGCAGCATCTGCTGATGCGTTATTAAACGTAATCTGCTCACGAACTACCTGTGCTTTGCTACCGACAGGCGAGAGTGAAGACCAGCTGTATACATAATCACCATCCCAAATAGAATAAATATCTATCGTGGTATTAATTTCAGGAACAAATGTTTTAAATTCAGCTCTGAATGAATTTCCGTCTAGGTATACCATACCCAATGATTCTCTATTCTCGACGGCGCTTTGCACGTCACACACATACGCCTTGTCTCCGCCTATCAAATCATCAATAGCATCTCTCTCAAATGCTTCACCAATCATGGTTATCCCACCAGTGGTTTCATTTGACGACCATGCATAATAGCCTAGTCCCGCAACCACGATAATTCCAATGACACCCCATATATACGTCTGCTTCATAAATTGATTACATTACGGTCAATAACTCCATTATATCACGCTACAATTATTACGAGTTAAGTAGATTTAATCCTGTTTTTTCATCATATGTTCGTGTCAATGTATGAGATATAAGGGAAAGGACAAACTCGCCTGTTGCTGAAATAATCATACGTTTAACATGACCTCCCACCATGTGATAGTTTCTATCAGAAAACACGCCATGAGCATGAATGAGTGGCTTTTCATCAAACCAACCAATGTTTCCAGAACATGACACAATTTCTAGATCTTCCTTAAAGTCTTTATCTACATACTCTTTTTTCTCTAGATCATAAAATGAAAGCGTAAGCGATCCGCACGCACCTATGCCAAAAAAGCCAGCGCTTTGCACATTGTATTCTTTTGTGAAATGTGAGAGCTCCGCTATCACATCATCTCCTCTGTCACAACGAATAATTGCTTTATCTTGTGTTTTATAGAGCATCTTCATGTGCTCATGATAAAACGCTTCTAACGAGAGAGCAATGTATCACTGATCTCAGTTTCGATTTGGGTTACATCAAAATATCCTTGATCGAGCAGTGCTGTTTCTATTTTTTTGATATATCCAGTTGCCATAAAAATACCAAGTACAATAAAAAGCACTCCGAGCACCCTCTTAAAACAGCCGCGCGGATCAGCAGCAATATTTAGTTTCAAAAGAATTTTTTGTCCCGCAAAGGCAATTACGAGAAGTGAAAATGCGAGCCCGAGAATATACGCCAAAATATATAACGCGCCTTTAGCAAAACTTTCCGGTAATACCGCAGCCAAGATAACAAAATATGTTGGACTACAGGTCGTAAAAATTGGACCAAGTGCAATACCCATGAGTGCATCACCCCACACATTTTTCTTTTGATTACCCTCTGCAAGCATCTTGTTTGAAGATGCTTGTACTTTTGCAAGTGGACCCGATATCTTATCCCATAATGCAGGGAACAAAAGAGTGATCCCAAAGAAACCGATCACCAATCCAGCAAAATAATTCCAAAAACTTTCTGGAACATTAATAAGGGTTGTTGTTGCCCGAAGCAAAAAAGTAAACACAAATACAGATAGAGACAGCCAAAACACAATACGATACGGACGTGTTCTATCAGTAACATCTGCTACTGTGCCACCAAGTACTACCGGCAACAGGGGAAGAATACACGGTGCAAGCACCGTGAGCATTCCCGCAATAATAGAAACAATGAAGAGTGTCATCCCGTTAGAAGCAGATTGCGATCACTCGCTTTCTGTTATTAAAATTAAATTTCAGATATATATCAACCATAGAGATTATGTTACGAAACGCGATCGCGGCTTCTAACGGGATCATTATTGTACGCGACTTACCAGATCAGCAAGGGTCGGAGATCCAGACCATTTTTGTATCAGATTCCCTTCACTATCTACCTGCACCATCGTGTGCTGTACGGTTACGCCATATTTTCTCTTCAAATCTGAATATGTATCATAATCAGTCTTTAAAATAGTAAGGTTGGCAGGAATATTACTGATATTCGATTCAATATCTGCATTGAGTGCTCTGCATGTAGGACACCACGTTGCATGAAAAAACAGAACAACGTCACCCTGTGCTGCCATTGCAATTTTCTCTGGAGCATAGACTTCATAGGAACCGCCATTATTTATCATCATGAGATCTCCCTCCGCTGAACTATCATCCTGAACAGTAGCAGTATCGTCTCCACGAGTGATCTCATCATTCACTCCGTTATCCATCATCTCTTCTGACTCACTGCCTCGAAACATAAAAATACCCAATACTATCAATACAATTGCCACTAAACCAATCACAACAGTATTTCCTTTTTGAAAATTATACATACATATTTGTCGTTAGAAATAACATATATATTTTAATTAAAGCAATATATATGTAAAGTTTACTTTACATATATCTGTGTATAAATAACTAGTACTTACGTTTTGCCCACACAAAGCCAAGAATTTTGGCAACAATCATAGCGACAAGTGCGGCAATCAACCATTTATTTACCATGTTGTGTTTCAATACTTCAAAAATTATTCCGAGTACTAACACAAAAGCACTCGCAAGATACCCAATACGCCCCGCTATGTTCCGCAGATATATTTCTCGCTCGTCCCCCTTCTTCTCTCTCCAAATAAAAATTACATACGCAACAAAGAGTGCGCCGAAGATACACAAAATTGTCGCAATCCATCCCATTGGCATCCAGTAGGGATTTACAAAAATAAAAGCGGTTACAATGAGGAGTAAGGCAATAAGTAGCTCTGAAAGATTGTCACGCATATACATTAGTTAATAGTGAATAAATTTTCTACAGATGTTTTAAAAAATTTAGCAATTTTAATTGCCAACTCAACCGAAGGAATATAGTTGCCTTTTTCAAGTGAAATAATTGTTTGTCGTGATACACCTACAGCTTCTGCCAAATATTCTTGGGTAATCCCCTGTTCACACCTAATATCTTTTACCTTATTCTTCACCATTGTCCTTATCCTCTTCTTTTTTGGGTGCAAGGTCAAGACATACTGAATTCATACAATAGCGTTTCCCTGTAGTTTCTGTAGGTCCATCATCAAATACGTGACCTAAGTGCGATCCGCATTTTCCGCACACAACCTCAGTCCTGTGCATACCATGGCTCGTATCTTCTTCAAGTTTTACCGCCCCCGGAAGCGCCTCATCAAATGAAGGCCAACCCGTGCCTGAATCAAATTTTGCATCTGATGCAAAAAGTGGATTGCCACAGACTTTGCACATGTATGTACCCTCTCTTTTTTCGTGTAAATATTTACCTGTACCCGGTACTTCCGTACCTTTTTCGCGCAACACTTTATATTCTTCAGGTGTTAATTTTTGTTTTATTTCTTCTTCGTTCATCATATAGGTATTATAGAGCAAATTTGCCTTTTACCATCCTTCCGTGGTAATTTGAAAATCCGGGAGGAAAGAGGCACGTAGCGGGAGGACAATAGTTCGAAAAACCTTGGATCTAACACCGAACTACCGCCTCTTTCTTCCCCGGCAATCACGCTGGACCATATTTTTGGTCCGGTCTTTTATTTATTCATAAGTGCTTTAAACCGTTTTGCCAACTTTTCCAATTTCGGCTCTATCACAATAGAACAATATGGTGCGGTTTTATTATTTTCATAATAATTCTTATGGTATTCCTCTGCCTCATAAAATTTTCCTAATGGTACTACTTCTGTTACAACTGGATTTTCATATACATGCGCATCGTCTGTTTCTTTTATAATCTGCTCTGCTTTTTTCTTCTGCGCATCAGTTGTATAAAAAATTACCGACCGATATTGTTCTCCCACGTCATTTCCTTGTCGATTTTTCGTAGTGGGATCATGGGTTCCAAAAAATACTGCGAGCAAATCTTCAAATGAAATGATGTTTGGGTCAAATTCAATTTTGACCGCTTCTGCATGTCCGGTGTCACCCTCTACAACATCATAATAGGTTGGATTGTCTGTCTTACCTCCTGCATATCCGGGCACCACAGAACCCACACCCTTAAGGCGACTAAAGACTGCTTCCGTACACCAAAAGCATCCTCCTCCAAATACTGCTACCTCAATATGGTTCATATTTTTATAATACTCTTTTTGAAAGAAATATGTCAGAGCACATATACCCGCCTCTCCAGACAATTGCTAATTGACAAACATTGTTGTATAACGAGCTTGCACTTCATGAACCTAAACCTATGACAAAAAAGAGTCGTGTTGCCGAAGAATTAGCTAAAGAAGGGAATATTTCCATCATCAACCTGGTAGATGCCATTGTTGAAGAAGCATATACACTGAAATCATCCGATATTCATATTGATCCCACTGCCAAGTCAGTAACGGTACGCATGCGTATCGATGGCGTCCTCCAAGACATCTATACATTACCGAAAGAGATTCAATCTGAGATTGTGACACGTATCAAAGTGCTTGCAGGTCTGCGTACCGATGAACATCAGACTCCACAGGATGGTCGCTTCCGCACAGATGTGCCAGACGTTGGCCCTATTGATATACGTGTCGCAATCGCACCAACCCACTACGGAGAAAACGCTGTCCTTCGTTTGCTTTCTGAAAACTCTGAAAAATTTACACTTGAAATGCTTGGTTTCGATGATAAAGACGCAAAACGCATTCGCGAAGCAATTAAAAAGCCTTACGGCATGATCCTCGTAACAGGACCAACCGGCTCAGGTAAAACAACCACACTCTATACAGTTCTTAAAGACTTGAACACTAAAGAAGTTGCCATCATCACCATTGAAGACCCGATTGAATATGCTATTGATGGCATAAACCAGATGCAGGTCAATTCGCGCACCGGCATGACATTTGCAAACGGTCTTCGTTCTATGCTCCGTCAAGACCCCGACATCATCATGGTCGGAGAAATTCGTGATTCCGAAACGTCAGGACTTGCAGTTAACACAGCACTGACCGGCCATCTGGTCCTCTCGACACTTCATACCAGTGACGCCGCTACTACACTACCTCGTCTCATAGATCTCGGCGTGGAACCATACCTCATCACTGCAACCGTTAACGTTGTTATCGGACAACGTCTTGTTCGAACTATTTGTAATAGCTGCAAAACCAAAAAACAACTAACTGATCTCGAGAAAGAAAGTATCCAAGGCATGGAAGGAGCCGATGTTCTACAGCATACACATGAGGTATACCACGGCACAGGTTGTGATGAGTGTACCGGCAGTGGTTACAAAGGACGCATGGGTATTTATGAAGTCATGCCAATTGACGAGCCTATTCGCGAGGCCATGCTTCGCAGATGCTCCTCAACAGAAATGAGAAAAATCGCTATCCAAAACGGGATGAAATCCATGATCAAAGATGGATTTAATAAAGTCGCAAGCGGAAAAACGACGTTAGAAGAAGTGCTCCGTGTAATTCACGAATAATATTATGACAACAGCAACCCTCACAGAAAGTTTTAAGAACCTCATGACTGATATCAAAACCAGTCTCACGATGCCGAGACTTTCCCTCCAAGAACAAGCACTCTTTGCAAAGCGTCTCTCACTCCTTACACAATCTGGAGTCCCCCTTCTCCGCGGTGTTCATATGCTAGAAGCTGATGCTGAATCACGCAATCTCAAAAAGATGTTCACCCTCATTGCTGAGGATTTAGCAAACGGACAATTCCTCTCAAAAAGTTTAGGGAGGTTTCGTAAGGTATTCGGTGATTTTGCCATTAACATGATCTACGTTGGTGAGACGTCGGGAAACTTATCACAAAACCTTCGCTATCTTTCAGAAGAAATAGACAAACAGCGTAGACTTCGCCAAAAAGTTGTGAGTGCCCTTGTGTACCCATGTGTTATTTTGATCGCTTCACTTGCAGTTTCTGGTCTTATGACAGTCTATCTATTTCCTAAACTGCTCCCCATTTTTAAAAGTCTCAACGTTGACCTACCGTTTACGACACGTGCCCTACTCTTCATCAGTAATTTCTTGATTAATTATTGGTACTATCTGCTCGGTGGACTCATCACACTGATTATTGCGTTCTTTTTACTACTCCGCGCGACTCCATTTCGATTCTTGATGCACAAACTGGTACTCAAAATCCCGCTCGTCGGAACCATGCTCAAGTACTACTACATCGTCAACATGTGCCGCACACTTGGTATTACCTTTAAAAGTCAGATCCATGTACTTGAAGCAACAAACATCACTGCTGATACCTGCACCAACATGGTCTATAGCAAAGCGCTTCGCGAACTCAATCAATCAATCACCAAGGGTGGCAATATGGCCGACTATTTCTCACAAGATAAAGCACACTTCCCTTCTCTTATGTCTCAAATGATTTCAATCGGCGAAAGTACCGGAACACTGAGCGATACCTTGCTGTATCTTTCAAATATTTACGAGGAAGAACTTGATGAGCAAACGAAACGACTGTCCTCTCTCATCGAGCCAGCCGTCATGATTTTCATGGGTATTATTGTTGGGTTTATTGCCGTATCCATTATTACACCGATATACGAGATAACGCAGAACTTAAATCCAAAGCACTAATTATGAAAAGGGGTTTTACGCTACTGGAAATACTGATTACTTTAGGCATCATCGGATTGCTTGCGTTTATCGGTATTATCACAGGCGTTGACACCTATAAGCGGTATCTTACCCGTTCTGACATAGACTCGGCCGCAGTGCTTTTGCAAAAAGCTCGCAGTTCAGCAATCAACAACATCGGCAACACGAGCCATGGCGTACATGTTGGAAATACTGGTGAGTTTGTGTTATTCCGCGGCAACTCATACGCATCACGCGATACAACGTATGATCTTGTGATAGAACAAAACAAAGATATAGCTATCAGCGGACTTTCCGAAGTCGTGTTCAGTCAAATTTCCGGCGAGACCACCGCAGGAACTATAACGGTGACAAGCGACACCGGAAATATAACCATAAACATTAATAGTGAAGGAGGTATTAATTGGTAATCATATGTATACAAAAGGATCCAGCATCATAGAAATCATCATCGCGCTTGCCGTCCTCACATTTGGTATTACTGCCGGCACCTTACTTGCATTTTCAAATCAAAGTATCGAGCTTGATACTCAGACTGCGAGCGAAGCACTCTACATCACCAAGGATGCCATCGAAAACGTGCGCGCAACGGCACAAGGAGATTTTAGCGAAATCGCTTCGCTTGAAATCACACAAAGCATTGATATTTATACAAATCAAATTTTTGCTTTAAATTCTGACTGTTCAAAGCGAGTGACAAGTCTCACCACCTGGCAGACTGATGCACAAAGAGACAAGTATATTTCGCTTACCACAGAAATTGCAGACATGACTGAAGCACTTGCCTTAGGTGGCGGATGCACAGGATTTCCGGGAGACGAATGGTATCACCCTGATACATCAAATGTAGCAAACACCAACCCTGCAAGTGCACGGGGCACCGGTGTTGATGTAGCAAAAATAAATGGACGAGCATATGCTTTTGTCACATCCGATATTAGTGGATCGAGTCAAGATGATTTTTGGGCATTTGATGTAGAAGATGTCACCCAAACAACTGCACCAACAAAAATGACATCCCTCGATACTGGACTTGGTCTTGTAGACATCGCGGTAGCAAAACAAGAATCAACCGGAAAATATTTTGCCTATGTTGCAAACAAAGAAATAGAAGTGCCACCGAGTGACCCTGTTGTGAGAGAACAACTACAAGTCATTGAGGTTACCAACATCGATGATCCTAACCCACATAACAGGGCGGTACTCAGAGCATCTATTGAACTTCCTGGTGTTGATCCAGAAGGATCATATCCTGAAGGACGCTCAATATTTTATTACAACAACAAAGTGTACATCGGCATCGCCGAAACAGATGGGCCCGAATTTCATGTCTTTAATGTCACAAACCCTACAAGCCCACAACATCTCGGCAGTATAGAACTCACACACAACGTAAACGATATAGTAGTCAGAGGTGATTATGCATACCTTGCAACATCGGATAACTCCGGAGAGGTCATGGTTATCGATATCAGTAACCCAAGTGCCATGGTACATCCTGATATAAGTGGTCTCAAATACAATGCACCCGGAAGTGCTGACGCAACAGCTGTATACGTATCAGGTAACACACTATACGCAGGAAGAAACAGAGATGGATCACAGGACGACTTTTTCGTACTTGATATTGAATCAGACCACACACTCACACTGAATACATCTGTCGATTTTGATGACAACCTATGCGATATCTACAACCCGACGACTGGCAACTACAACACAAATCAAAAGTGCCTTAAAAATAATACTGCGATCACAGGTATACAGGTAAGTGGCAAATTCGCCTTTCTATCCACCACAAACTCAACAGCAGGGTTCCAAGTCTGGGAGATATTTGACCTCGCAAACATAAAAAACAGAAGCGCCTATAACTACTCTGAAAACTCTACTGATCTACAATTCTTTAACGACCGAGTCTACACCTCAAACACCAGCAACAATATCTTGCGTGTGATCTTTGATAATCCACCGGCATAAACATGAATAAGAATCTCAAAAAAAATAAACAAGCCGGATTTGGCCTCATTGAAACACTCATCTACATTGCACTGATGGCGTTTATTATCGGTGGCGGTGTCATGGCTGCGTACTACCTCATCGATGCGTCAGAACAAGGAGGAGATACCGTCAACACAAACGCAGAAGCAGAATTTTTACTTCGTAAAATAGATTGGGTACTTACTGGAGCTGATACAATTTTTATTCCAACCCCAGGCAACACAAGCCTTACCCTATATCTCTTTAACGACAACATTACACTCAACAACATCACGGTCGGACTCTCTGATGGTCAGGCATACATAGAACGTGGCGATGGGCAAAAAGATATCACAGGCGATCGAGTTTTGATCGAAAATTTACAATTTGAACATATACCTGCCACCGGAGGAAAACCAGCTGGGATCAAAGTCACGTTCACTGCGGATGGCGAACCTTATGTGACGACTAAATATTTGCGAAATTAACATGAACAAGCGACACACAAAACAAAGTGGCTTCGTTGCACTCATGACTGCTATCGTGCTGTCTCTCATTATTATTTTAATTACCGCGACACTCAATCAATCAGGATTCTTCGCTCGATATATTGCACTCGATAGTGAATACAAGGAAATGTCAGTTGCACTAGCCGAAGCCTGTATCGATAATGCAATCCTACGCATAATCAGTGACGAGACGTACGGAGGAAATGAAACCCTGCGTGTAGGAGATGAAATATGTACGATACGACCTGTCCAGATAGATGCGCCAAGCGCCGGTATGTATACCATTGAAACACAAGCCGCCTTTAACGAGGCAACGACAAATTTACGAGTAGTCATAGATGGAAATGACTATTCGATAGAGAGTTGGACGGAAGTTCAGTCTTTTTAAGGGTGTCTTGTGTTTTCATGAAGTTTGTTGTAAGGTTCGCACCAGATAGCAACCAACTTTAGTTTATTTATTAACTTATTTTTAAAAATATGAATATGTTCAGAAAAGCAAAAGGAAATCAGAAAGGCTTTACTCTTCTTGAGATCCTCATCGTTATCGGTATTATCGCCATCTTGGCAACAGTTGTGTTGATCGCACTTAACCCAGCTCGTCAGTTTGCACAGGCACGCAACTCACAGAGAGTTTCAAATGTGAATACAATCTTGAATGCGATTGGTCAGTATGTTGCAGACAACAAAGGTGAACTTCCTGCAACCTTTACTACATCTGCTCAAGATTTTTCAGATATTTCCGGTCTCTGTGCAAATCTTATACCAACATACATCCCTTCTCTACCAACTGATCCAAAAAGTACCTTCGATGGCGCATCAATCGACTGTACTACTATGGGAACAACAGATATCGAATACGATATATCTGAAGACGCTGATGGACGCATTACTGTTTCTGCGCCATTAACAGAAATATCGTCTACAACAATCTCCGTAACTCGATAACCGTTTCAGTTACACAAAACAAAAACTCCGGATATCCGGAGTTTTTGTTTTACATATTTCTACTGTCGTACGCCCAGTGAAGCAAAGCCTGTCTCTGTCGAGGTCTACAATGCTCATCTCCCGCCCTACAATTCGCTTTTATCTGTCCAACATGTCGTCGCATTGCATTCCACCTTTTTATCTGCCTCTCATCATCGTCACTCCTCCGTCCAATATAATACCGACAATACCATTGAAACCACCCATGCGGATCTTGCTTGTGTATCCATCTTTTTCGTTTCCATTCGGAAAGTGTCTGGCTCGCACGAACACCATAATAATTCAGTTCCTTGTGCTTTTCGTGGTCTCTTGAAAGTTCTACACCTGCAAACCAGCTCTTAGGCAGGTCAGTCGGAATCAAATCCTTTACCCCTATAAAATACGCTCCGCCAAACACGCCAAGTTCGAGCATCTCTTTTGGCGTGAGACCCGGCTTAAAATCTGTATCAAAATTACGTCCCGTTGGTGAAGACAATTCATAGATATATTTTTTTTGAAACGAATCAGAGTATATTATTTTTTTATGCGCCATATGTTACCAAATAATACGCAAGCAACAACACTACAGACCACCACCCGACAAAAGAAACTACAAAGCTGACTTTTATTTTATTCTGAAGAGTTTTTGGCAATATCTTATCTGCTTCTCCATCTTTTTCTTGTTTCAATAGACGAGGACTCACATAAAAACTTAAAAAAATACCATTGAGAACAAGGAGTATTGCAAGCAGGCCATGTATAACTGGAATACCTTGAAACGGTTTATTGCTGTAAAACAGAAAACCGCCAATAACAGCCAATAGTGTTCCAATCCAAATAAGTGGTTTAGTTACTTTGTGCGCACGAATAGTTGTAAGTGTCCAATATGATGACTGTCTCCCCAAGAAGCCCAAAGTATCTATAACAGTTACCGCCCCAAGACCAATGATGAACCCCGCAATAAATAAAAAGAGTCCTATTGTTTCCATATCTATATTATTTCATAGATTTGCAGAGTTTTTTCTACCATTTCACTCAGTAAAAATGTATCGTGCCGAGCTTCAAAATGAGCACCGTGTTTGAGTACAGCAAGTATTTGTTCAGCAAGCTTCTTACTATCCTCTTTTGCAACCAAAACACCGCATTCTGTCCCTACAATTTCCGGAACACCGCCTACAGCTGTCGCAACAATCGGAACCCCCGCACTTCGTGCCTCAATCAAGCTATACGGCAACCCTTCTTTAAGTGAGCTACTGACATACACATCAAACGCCTTTACGTATCTCTCGGCTTCCTCAAAAAAACCAGGGAGCAATACGTATGCTTCCAGTTTGTATCGTTTGATATACTGCTCCAACTCTTTTCTCATTTTCCCGTCACCAAGCACAATAAAAAGAGTTTTTGAACTTTCTCTCACAACTCGCGAAGCGGCGTCAATAAGATACCGAAGTCCTTTGTTTTCATAAAAATTTGCAATCGTTCCTACCACTTTTGCATCGTGCGGTATGTCATGGCCAATTTTTTGAGAAATCACTTTTCGAGCTTCTTTTTTTTCAAGAAAGTATTGATCTGTTTGTTCAACACCATTGTAAATGGTCGTAATCTTCTTTGGAGAAATTATCTTTAATTGCAGTGCACTATGCCGATCATACTCCGAAACTGCGATAACATGGTCGGTAAACAAAAAACCAAACCATGTCAGAAATATATAGAACCATTTTGTGAGAAAACTTTGTTTCTCGTTAAATACAAATCCATGTGCTGTAAAAATAACTTTTTTAACTCGTGCCAATTTAGCAGCAATCGCACCAACAACTCCCACCTTACTACTATTGAGATGCACCACATCAAATCGCTGTTCCCTAAAATAATGCCAGAGTTCAACAAACGCATATATTTCTTCGAGCAACGAGATTGATCTGAGAACATGAGCAAACTGATGTATTTTTACTCCCTTGTCTTTCAGCTTATTGAGAAGCACCGGTTCACCTCGTCCTGTCCCTACGGTTACACTAAGTCCTTTTTTATGTAGACCAAGAGCTAGATCATAGACATATCGCTGTGCCCCACCCCATTCCGGCTGTGTCACGATAATGCAGATTTTTGGAAAATGAGACATGGCAGTATTCTATATCATCCGCACCAATTTTTCCGCCTCCTTTTCACTCTTTTCCAAATACTCCGTATAAATTTTTATTTTACTAAGTTTCCCTTTTTCCATTAAATACGTTTGTTCAGCCTTGGCATGTTCTAAAAGTTTTCTATCATGAGTCACAAGCACTACAGTCCCTTCATAGGTAGTAAGTAGTTCTTCAAGTGCTTCAACACCTTCAATATCAAGATGGTTTGTCGGCTCATCGAGTACGAGAACATTGACCGACTGCGTCGCAAAGAGCGCGAGTAGCAATCGCACCCTTTGGCCTGAAGAGAGGTCGCTGATCCTACCTTTTGTATGAACGTCATCAATACCAAATTTTTTAAGCAGATTGAAAACCTGATGCTCACTGAGTACCGTATGTTTTTTTATAAATGAAATAGGCGTGCTCCGTTTTGGTAAATTATCATGCTCTTGCATGAGGTTTCCAATACGCACACCACTTCCTCTCTCCATACTTCCTTTTTCTGGCGGAATTATGCCAGTAATTATTTTAAGAAGTGTAGATTTACCAGCACCATTATTTCCCAAAAGTACCACACGGGTACCATACGGAATGTCGAGCAGTACGTCTGTGAGTTTGAAATCTTTGTATGAAAACGAAACCTTATTCACCAACATGTCCGCCACACCTTTTTCCTTTTCTGATTCAAGCGGAATAACAAGCGGGGTTTTCTCGGAGGGCTTTGCCAATTTATCCATCCGATCAACACGCCCCTCAAGCACTTGGGCAACTCTCGCCGATTTTCTTGCACGATTTTGTTTGAACCCGCGGAGCATTTTGTCGTTATCATCAGGTTGCCATTTCGCACCCTTTGCCGCTGCTTCTTTTTTTTGCGCAGCACGCTTTAACAGGCGCTCCATTTCATATTGCTGGAGCGTATACTCGAGCTGTTCACGCTTTTCTCTCTTTTTTTCTTGATCCAAATAGTTGCTGTATTTTCCGCGCGTCAGCGTGAGCGTCCGCTCAACAGGATCAAGGGCTAAAATTCTATCAGCAACGTTATCCAAAAAAGCTCTGTCATGAGAGACAATTATTGCCGTAACTTTTTTTCGAGTCAGATATTCTTCAAGCCAGATGACCGATGCGATATCCAGATTGTTTGTTGGCTCATCAAGTAGTAAAAGCTCCACATTACATAACAAGATAGCCGCAAGTGCGACTTTTCTTTTTTGACCGCCAGATAGTTCGTTGATTTTATATTCAACACCAACATGTTCCATTTGGAATCCGTGGAGCATCGTTTCAATTTGGTATACAGGCACATCGTACCCAGCCTCGCGATCCACATATGTTTTGATAGTCTCTGTCTCTCGCGCAATGGTTTCTTGTGCCAGAAACCCAACCCGAACGCGCGGATGGAATTCAATTTCACCCCTTGTCGGTTCTTCGAGACGAGCTAAAACCCGAAGCAGTGTTGTCTTGCCGATACCATTTGGACCAACGAGCGCCGCCCTCTGTCCCCGTTCTATAGAAAAAGATACGTCCTTAAGGACGGTTCGATAATCATATTTTTTCTCAAGATGTCGTACCAAAAGCATACACGTTACCTTAAACTACAAATAGGTTTAAAGCAAAGTAGCAATAAGTGCCACAAGACCGGTCATGCATGATCCCCACAATAGATCTACAGCAGTCAATGACCACGACCAACCGCGTACTGTTACATGATTTGTAAAATCATATGCTGCATATGCAGCAAGCCCAAGAAGACCCCCTCTTAGAAAAACAGTAAGGTAACTATGGGAATATATAGATGCTGGCCAGATAATAAACACAAGGATTGCAAACGAGAAAATAAGGTAGAAAGGAATTGCCAGTGCCAGATTTATCTTCTCAGGCATTATATGCCCAAGTCGCTTTTTATAAAAATCACCCATAACATATGCAAGCCACAGCACATCAAGCGCAAGTAAACTTGCGAGAATAATCAGATAGTCATACATGTCCTAATCTTCTATGAAAGCAATATAGTTGTAAAGATACCTCCCAACAATCCTCCCCACACAATATCAATCAAAATCAAAAACATTGACCACTTAAACACAACATCTTTATTGGTGAGATTGAAAAGCATATAAATCGCCATACCAATCAAAAACCCTCTCAGGAAGACCTCCTGCTTATCGAGCAACCCCTCTTTAAATGGCACTTCAACATAGAGCAGGATAAGACCATACATAACACCCCAAAAAAGATCAGAGATGCCAGGCTCTCCTCCAAACGTCATTTTGTCAGGTACACCATGCGTGGCACCGTAGCGCCTATAGAATGAAGCGGTTTCCACCCTCCACACTTTATCAACCACCCACACAAGAGCTACTATAGAGAGTACATGGAAAGAAAGAAATTCTTCGAACCCCATGGATTACATTGTGAACCCTGCATTCAAGAGATACACACCAAGTACAATAGAAAGAAGACTACCGCTGATATACCATCCCGGTTTATTAAACCTTTTGAAAATCTTCTTTATAGATTTTGTCGGTGCCATCAAATACATAACACCCTCAATCACAAGCCACCAACTAATAATCGTGAGTACCAAGCGAAAATCTTTCTCCCAAATGTTGTGTGCAGTCACAAGTGCAATACCTGCAAACAGCTCGAGAAGCGCGATGAGAATGAGTAACGCTCTGCTACCTGCAAACTCTTCAATGACAGGCATGAGTGTTTTTCTTCTCCAAATAAAAATAATGCCAATGACGAGAAACCAGATACCGAAAATTTTTGAAAGAAAAATAGAAAGTTCCATAGAAATACTTTATTTATAATTAACGTATCATTAAGCTTACCAAAATCTTCATATTTCTTGTTAAAAGTTATACACAGAAAAAATAAAACGAGATGATCTCGTTTTATTTTGAACCATAACTAAATCCTCGCACCGTCAGATATCCGAGTAGTATCACAACTATCCATGACATCCACATTGGAATCATGTATCCACCGAGCTCAAGAGTCCACCCATTAACGATGCGCAAAAAATGCAATATTGCTACAAGTAAAAATATTGTAGAAACAACCCCATAATATCTTTGTGTATTTTTTTGATTACTCTTCCAAAACATAAGTTTTTATACATTAATTTTTAAAAACGACTGCGATATATTTTCCATATTGAATACAGTGCGCCGAGCGTGGCTGCAAAAAACAATCCTTGTAACACCTGCTCATCAATACTCCATCCATAGTAACGCGACAGATCATACAGAACATACACAGCAAATGTGACCGTGAGCCCATACATATAACGCTTGCGTCTTGCTGAAAGAAACGCGAGCACGGCAATGATAGCTTCCAAAACTATAGAAATGACCTGCAGGGACGGAATATCCATTTTTATGAATTAAGAAACAAGATGGTCAGTTGAAGCATGGTTGCAAAAATTACCCACAAAAGATACGGGATATTCATATAGACAACCCAGCGCATTTTTTTCTGTCTCCACGCAACAGCTACAGCCCAGATCAAGGTCCCGAGTACTAGTAAAATATCTAGTGTTGCCAGCCAGAGGTTGCCAATACCAAACAATATCGGCGTAAAGAACAGATTGAAAATAATGTTCAAGGCAAAAGGTAGCGCCACATCTCCATCAAGCTTCTTTCGCATAAACCGATAAAACACGTACCCGAACGAAATAAAAATTAGTAGATAAAGCACAGACCATACAGGACCAAACACTTCGGGCGAAGGAGCCCAATATGGTTTTATAAATTCGTCATACATTGCATATTCTTTCATGTGGTTATTGTACTAGAAAAATTATTTGTTTATGGGATAAAGATGGGGATTATGAGATACACAAAACACTCGCAGATACTATCTGCGAGTGTTTTGTGTATTATAAAATTATTTTGTTTTAATTTGACGCCACAACCAAACTACGAGCAAAATACCTACAATAAGCCAAACGATTTCACTCAAAAATCCAAAGGTTCCTCCTCCCCAATACAACATGATAGAAATTAATTAGCTAATAAATCTGATTTTAGTTTAACAGAAGGCCACCCCGTTTGGGCGGCCTTTACAAAGAACCTGTGATTAGTCTCGCACCTGATCCAGCGTTAATCTCCCTACTGGTTCCAGGTACAGAAATCCGATACCCGGTCTTCCTCCTCTCTCCTTCGGCTTACCGAAGTGAAAAAGTGACCCAAAAGCATCGGTACAAAAATTGTATGGCGTGTTAGGCAACAGAACCAGACGCCTCATGGAGTCAGGTGCACGAAACCATCGTCCGTCCTCCTGATTCCCTATGAGCTTCATCTCTGCAACCCACGCGAGATCAACTTCGACGAGTTTCGTATTCGGATTGACCCGCAGTGATTCTATGACGCCATGGAGCACACGTTCATTATTGGGCAGATTAATCCGAAAATCTCCCATAGGCTTCATGCCGGCTACCGCTTCCCAGTCTCTTCGCAAGGTGTACATGGTTCCTCCTGACAGGATACGCCCCTGTATTGTTTTATGCTTCTTGCGCAATCTTGTCAATTATAAAAATATTCTCACCAATTTCAAATCATCATACGAAAAACCGCTCCCTAATTTATTTTTGATAGGACCCAATGGTCTCTCACCACCTGCTTGCACACCTTGCTTTATAAATTCATTACGTATCTTTACAAATTTTGTTGTAGAAATTTCCTTGCGAATATGATCAAGATCAATAAAAGGATCCTGCTCTTTTATTTTTTCTATATGAGAGAGAATCGTATCGCGCTTGAGTCCTCGCTCTTTCGCAATATCTTTACTATTTTTACCTAATGCCACCAGTTCATATGTTTGAGTCACCGTATCTATTTTTTGTGATGATCCAACTTTTTTTACACGCTGCAAAAAATCATCATGAGATCGTTTGAGTGCTTTGGGTTCTGCGACTCGTATATCGCGCACCCACTTCCCTGACAACTCTTTAAACTTCATATCTTGCTCGAGCACTTCTGGATGTACCATAAATGCTTGGCGGTTTATACCGGCAAGCGTGAGTCCTCCGAGTGTCTTTACACGAGAGAGTGCCACATATCCCATACCTGGTTCAAATGAGCGCGACAAATCTATATGTGCAGCATCCAAACTCATACCCTGACTTTTATGGATCGTAATAGCCCATGCAAGACGTAGTGGATATTGTGAAATTTCTGCCTTTACTTTTCCATCATCTTCGATTTGCCACGTATCCTGAGGAACATTGATAAGTGTTCCGTCCACTGTTCGAACTTTTATCGTGTCATACAACAGTTCTTCAACAATACCGAGTGTACCGTTTACATATCCTAAATCAAAGTTATTTTTTACAAACATAACCCGAGCACCAACCTTGAGCTTGAGTAATTCCGGCGCAAGACAACTTTTCACCAATGCTTCAACTAGTGGTTTCGGACCACGCGTGTACATCTTGTATTCAAATACTTTTCCAGAAATATTGTTGAGTTCTCGATCATTTTGTACATCTACATTTGCGTTATGTGAATGCAGAACAGTTGGCTCCATACCAATATCTGGCTTTTTATTGAGTCTCCCTTGGAGCAATTCTTGATGATACACATCAACAGCGTTATCACGAATCGCATTGAGTACAGAGAGATATTCATCATCATTTTGTCGATATTGTTCTTCAAGATAACAAACTGCCGGATTAAGCACCTGCCACGCGTCCGAACAATATGCAAACCGCGCCGGTTCTTCACCTGCTCGTGAGACAGGTGGTAATTGAAAAAAATCTCCCGAAAAAATAACCTGCATACCGCCAAATGGATTGTCATTATCTCGAAGTGTTCGTGCTACCTGATCAACCAGATCGAGTCTGAAATGGTGAAGCATGGAAACCTCGTCTACCACCAACACATCCGTATTTTGAAATCGGTTTCGCAATTGCGAACGATCTCTCAGAACCTCCAGATCATGAGGAGATAAATAATCTTTGATACCAATACCAGACCATGCATGGATAGTCATGCCAGACAGATGAGTGGCTGCAATACCCGTAGAAGCCGTCACGCCAACTGACACACCTTTTTCTTTGAGATAATGTATGTAATTACGCAGAACATGGGTCTTACCGCTCCCCGCTGCTCCCGTGAGAAATACGCTTTGCCCTGTCTTTAAAATATCAAGTGCCTCCTGTTGTGTCATACAGATATGTTACTACAACAAGCGCGTTATACAGACTTACTCTTGCTTCAAACTATTGCGTAAAAATGTGAGTGTCTTCTGCCATGCATCTTGCGTCTCAGATCGAGCGTAGTTGTCCCCCGATGGATTGGCGAATGCATGACCTACACCGTCATAGACATGGATTTCGTTTGGCACGCCGGCTTCACCAAGTGCCTCTTCAAATTCTCGCACTGTCGCAACTGGAATCGACGTATCTTCTGCTCCAAAGATACCGAGCACGGGCCACTCCATCCGTCCCAATTCACCTGGATTTGTATTGAGTCTACCGTAGTAAATAACCGTCGCATCCAAAGATTCGCCTGAGAGTGCCACATTGAGTGATTGTCCTCCTCCAAAACACCACCCGAGTGACGCAACCTTAGGTGCATCCTCTCTACGTAAGAATGTCGTAGCCGCACGAAGATTTTCCGTAGCCCTAGCTTGATTAATACCAGACGAAAGTTCGCGGGCTCTATCGGGTGTTTCGGCGACTTCTCCGTCATAGAGATCGACAGCAAGAACTTGATATCCTTCTTGCGCCAAATTTTCTGCCTCTCGTTTTATATGTTCATTGAGTCCCCACCATTCATGGATCATGACAACGCCTGGGTAATTCACCTCATCATCCGGTCTCACAAAGTATCCTGCTGTATCTTCAAAATAGACACGCATTGAGGATGTAAGTGGTATCTGTTCTGTATTTGCTTCTGGCACGGTTGTATCTGTGTTATTTGTTGATTGTTCAGAAACTGGCAACCTCCAGATCACAAAGAGTCCAACGAGCGCAATAATCAGAACAATAAATATTGCTTTCATAAGCTATCCTTTGATGAAAATTTCAAAATCATCAAGTGATTCCCCTTCTGCAACGGGGATTAAGTTAAGATCCGCTCTCATACCGTTCCATGTTGCGGTAATCTCCGCATCTTTTTCTGCTTCAAAATCTACTTTAAATCGAGTTGGTGTAATGACCTGTGCACATGCTTCTGCTTGTGTCGTCACCTCAAATTCAATAATCACCTGATCTGGGTCGGTACCACGCGTTACGACTGGATTTACATTTAAAATGTGACATGGTGTTGGCAAATTTACCTCACCTGCAACCACATGCGTTCCGTCACTAAATTCATGCTTTGCAGTAATAAGTACTCCGCTGTCTTCTATCTGCGTATCATCATTTTCTTCTACCACAGGAACTTCGGGACCTCCATTTCTCCAAAACAAAAGCCATCCCAAAAGAAGCAAGCCCATGATGACAATGATGGTAGTGATCGTTGCTTTATTCATAAAAAATTTGATTTAAAATTAGACAATATGACTCTGGCTTTATTATAACATGACCATTCATGAATCTATTCTAAACACCAGTTCGCACGTGTTACAACAAAAACACCCCTCACATGGAATCCATGTGAGGGGTGTTTTTGTTATTTTAGTGCTTCCGCATCATCCTTTGAGAGGAATTTGAACATGTTACCTCCACAGTTTGCACATATGCCACGTGCCTGATAGCGACCCTTCTCATTCTGCTCCACCTTTGGATCTTTCATAACCTGCATTGTCGGTTTGTTATTTGCATCGCGACATTTCATGCACAAAGCTTTTAGTTCTGCCATATATGT
The DNA here is from genome assembly GCA_002787695.1 of Candidatus Zambryskibacteria bacterium CG10_big_fil_rev_8_21_14_0_10_42_12. Classification (GTDB taxonomy): domain Bacteria; phylum Patescibacteriota; class Minisyncoccia; order Phycocordibacterales; family 1-14-0-10-42-12; genus 1-14-0-10-42-12. The sequence continues at coordinate 106,931 of PCXL01000013.1, forward strand.
ATATCTAATTAATAAACACTGAGATATTTCTCAATGATTTGATTATGCTACTATTAGCAACATGAGACAAATAGTATATGGGGACACGAATATATGCAATAGAGCCTCATGTGTGACATGTGTTATAAATTTTTAACTAACGTTTCAATATGAATACACAAAAAATTGTCATTATTGTCGGTATCATCATCTTGCTTATTATCGGATGGTGGTCATTTGGAAATAATGCTGAAGCACCAACCGACGAAATTAATGAGACATCTGATGAGCAGACAACCACAAATACAGCCACAAATCGTAACGGCAATACAAATACAGACACCAACGGTGTAACATCTGATCCAAACGCCATAGCGCCTGTCCCAACAGGAAATAACACATCTGCTGATACTGCCGATGAAACAGTAACAGACACTGCGCCTACTTCAGAAGTTATCGTACGATACACCAATATCGGCTTCACGCCAGAAAGTATCCGAGTTGCAGAAGGAACAACTGTTACGTTCGTAAACGAAAGCACGAGTGGCATGTGGGTAGCATCAGACAATCACCCATCTCACACCATCTTGCCTGCCTTTGACCAAAAAGCAGCAGTTTCCATGGGCGGAACGTACTCATTTACCTTTGACACAGTAGGATCATGGGGCTTCCACAATCATCTTCGTCCGGAGCATGATGGTATCGTTTTGATTTACGCGCAATAAGTCAAGGCTCTAAAACCGCCCCACACATAAGCGCATGTTCGGGGCGGTTTTTATCGTCCACAGGTATTTTTTCTTTCATACAGTATTCATATGTATAATGTAAAGTAGACTTTACATTATTAGTAAGGTCACTTTATTAATGTAATCATAATGTATGATAAAAACTATTGATATACGTATCGTTTCTGTTCTCGGCACATTGGCTCTAGTTTTTGCATTAGCACCAACATTTGCATCTGCTGCACCAGTAGAAAAAACAGATGGCTTTGTATGCCCTGTTATCAAGACAGACGCAGTACTAAATAGTCCGAAAGGTGCCCCAATCGGCGAAGGTCACTACACTATCATTGGACCAAACGTATCTGTACCTGTTCATGCCACAAACGGCGATGGTGCAGGATCTCCAGGAGGCCCCCACTCCGAACCGGGTGACACCGACTACACGGCAGTGTGGTCAGGACAATAGACGCATATGTTATGCTATAGAGCAGTGAGGTGATCCACCCCATGCCGGAAAACACGGGAACCACCATTCCTATCCCCCAAGACAACCGCTTGGCCGAAGTAGAGAAGCCGGGCACATCGCATGACGACGACGCGTTACTTGCGGCACTCGTCGAACAATTTGGACTTGTGACCCGAATGCCACAAAAATTGATTGCCACTGTCCTTTGATCTTCTGATCTTCCGACGTTTGCGTGTGGGCGCAAATGTCGATCGACAGACCGCTTCGCAAGAAGCGGTCTTGTTTATATATAATTATTTTTCATCTCTGCAGTAGAATTCTTGACCATTTTTTCCAAAACATTTAAGTCAACGTCTGAAAGCCGTTTTACATAGAGACACCCCACACTTGTTTTATGTTTCCCGAGTTTTTTCAAATCATCTGTATTTTTCTTAAAGCCAGGCATCATATAGATCGTCAGATTTTGCACCCGTGGAGAAAACCCTGTGAGGAAAAATTTGTGTTTACTGCCATCTCTCCGTGTATATTCGTATTCTCCAAAACCAATCATGGAATCCCCCCACATATACGGCTTCATCCCTGTCGCTTTTTTAAACAATTTCAAAAGCGTTTCCGCATCCTTTCTTTTTTGCTCATCAGCAACAGACTTCAAAAAAGCCGTAATACTCTTATTATTTTTTGTTGTTTTCATCTCTGTTACCACATCTTAATTATAACTGATTGAATATATCGCCAAACACCGGTGAAAATTACAAAGTAACTCTTTTTAATAAGAGTGCGTTTAATACAACAATGACTGTAGATCCGCTCATGAGCAACGCTCCTACTTCCGGACGCAAGAAAAATCCAAATGACGCAAATGCACCAGCTGCCGCTGGAAGAGCTACAATATTGTAACCAAGTGCCCACACAAGATTTTGAATCATTTTTATGTAGACACTCTTTGAAAGTCTCACGAGCTTTACCACATCCATCGGATCGCTCTGCATCAATACAACGTCACCTGATTCTATAGCCACATCAGTACCTGCACCAATGGCTACCCCAACATCCGCTTGTGTAAGTGCCGGCGCATCGTTGACCCCATCTCCAACCATGACTACCGTATTACCTTCATTCTGTAATTTCTTTATGTGTACATATTTATCCTCTGGTAATACGTTGGCGATATATGTATCAATAGAAAGTTCTTCCGCAACAGATTGAGCAACCCGTTCATTGTCTCCCGTAAGTATTGCGACCTTAATTCCCATAGCATGCAAATGTGCGACAGTATTATAGGCAGACGGCTTCACCGCATCCGCTAGCACAATGTATCCAAGTACCCGTTCATGATCGGCTACATATACACGCGTTCCTTCTGTTTCTACATCAAATTCTTGGCTCATTATTTTTGATACCAATCTCTCATTTCCCACTTTGTATTCAGTCTCTCCAATCTTTGCCTGCACACCTTGTCCCGCTATATTTTTAAAATCTGAGATATGATCGAGTGTGACCCTTTGCTCCTTGGCATATGCCATAAGAGCAGTGCCTATCACATGGGACGAATGTTGTTCGAGTGATGCAGCAATACGTACAATCTGTTGTTCATCTCCTCCAGGAATTGTTACGACGCGCGTCACTCCGAATTTTCCTTCTGTCAGTGTCCCTGTTTTATCGAAAACTATATAATCCGCTTTACGAAGAATTTCTATTTTTGCAAGATCCTTGATAAAAAATCCATTTTTCACTGCAAGCGATGTTGCAATCGTCGTAACCGTAGGGATAGCGAGACCGAGTGCATGCGGACACGCAATAACAAGCACAGTAATCGCAAGTGTCATACCAAAAACAAATGGCTCTCCAATAATAAGTGTCCACACGAGCAGTGCTACAATCGCCGTAATACCTGCAACAAACGTCAAGATTGCCGCAGCTCTATCTGCAATACGCTGTGAGCGTGGCTTTGTATGACCGGCTTCACTAATCAATTTCTGGATTTGCCCGATAGTTGAGTGTTCTCCTACGCGTAACAGTTTTACGGTCAGTGACCCATCGAGACATATAGAACCTGCAACCACCTGATCACCTTCTGTTTTATGAATTGGTTTAGATTCACCGCTGATCAGTGATTCGTCTACATGTGCAGATCCACGACTCACTCGACCATCAGCCGGAACTTTTTCTCCTGGCTTAACCAAAACCATGTCTCCTTCACGCAAGGTATCAATCGTAACATCAATCTCTCCACCCTCAATCAACTTATGTGCTTGTTTGGGCAAAAGTTTTGCAACCTCTCCGAGCGCATCTCCTGCCGCGTTACTCGATTTTGCTTCGAGATAATGTCCAAAGAGAAGTACCCAGATAAGGGTCGATATCTCTAGGTAGAACTCTGTTTCTAATGCAGGCACGAATGTAGAAACTACAGAAAACAAATAGCCCGAACCAACTGCAAGTGAGACCAGTGTCATCATGCCGTATTTTTTTGCTTTGATTTCATGAAGCGCATGTTCAAAAAACACAAAGGCAAAACCAAAAATGACTGTAGCAATACCAAATCCGATCCACTGTGCATACGGCAAAATACCGATGCCAAAAAAATCTGTTATCCCTCCATGTGTGAGTAATAGTGGAATAAGTAAAAACGTAACAATCCAAAATCTCTTGATATACATCGATGCATCACCATGACCCATGCCATGCCCAGCAGCCTGATGTGCATGATGGTTATGGTTCATGTTTCCTACAGTATCACTATGACAACAATCCATATGCATTACCAATTTTTACAGCACTCAATAATATGTCGACCGACAGCTTTGATACGTTCGTTGTGTTGAAACATATATATGAACACACTCATCGCCCATAGTGCGGCAAGAAATCCAAAAACCTCTTCCGATATGTATCGTTGCAATAACCCATACGCAATAACAATGAATGTCAGGTACAATGCAATTTTAAATATCTGAAATGATTCCGGAACTTTTTTACTCACAAGTTCTATCAAACCCACTACACTACCTCCCATAAGAATACCTATAAGCACCGGATCAGTACGCACGCCCGTATAATAAAGTGCGAGGAACACAATCCACGTCGCGCTGACCGATCCACATAATGCACAGACATTGAACCAAGAAATCCTACGTAGTAACAAAATCAACACATATAAGACAACGACACTAATAAGTACATAGAAGAGACTATTCATGACAAAACTTGAATTAAAATTGACACGAGAATCAGCAGTGACAGCGTCAGACTAATGCCTTGATACGGAATCTGCTTTCCACGTGTTTTTGTAATAAACCGACTCAGATATGGTGATATGAGCATGATAATTGCACCAATAAGAACACCCAACAGATACAAGTTTATAGTATACGTCGTCCCATACTCACCAATAAACGGAATGTACAGTGGCGCATAATGCTGTATCAGTGGCATGATAGGCACCACAGTTCCTAAGAATATGACGGTAGTCAAAATTGATATCTGATAAGGCACATACTGTGTCTGTATAGTACGTGAAATCCAAAGCCCAAGCGCAAGTGCGAATGCGCCAATGAGTATTCCAACAATAACAGAAGATACACCGAGTGATGCTGCGAGAACCGCAAGTGCCCCAGCACCAGCCGTACACAGCGGACAATGAGCTGAGGCAACATTCGGAACAACCGCAAGAGGTGTGAGTAATAGAATTTTTTTCATACTATATTGTCATAAACATCTCTCCCACCGTTCCATCGTGATTAATCTCGTAAATCTCAAACGGTTCATTCTTTGGTCCAGGCATGCCAGGCGACCCTGAGGGCATACCGGCCATACCAATACCCTTAATATCCGGACGTTCTGTAAGTAATTTTTGGACCGCTTCTTCAGGGACATGCCCTTCTACCACATATCCACCAACCTCCATCGTGTGACAACTTTCTAATTCATACGGTACACCAAGCTCTTTTTTGATTACAGACATATCAGCAACATTTTCTGATACCACATCGTATCCTTCACCCTTCATATACGAAGTATATACGCCACAACATCCACACGTCGGAGACTTATATATCGTTGCAATTATCCCATTTGATTCGCGCACTACTTGCCCACCACGCGTTTGAAAAACCATATAACCGAGAACCAATATCAGAATGACACCAAGACCACTGATAAAAATTTTATTCATATTCATGTTAGTTGTTTCCATACCATTCACTAAGCCAACCCTTCATCATGTCTACTTCTGCAGTCTGCGCGCTTATAATATTGTTCGCCATTTCTACGAGCTCTGGCCGTTCTGTTTGGCGAAGTAGTTCCTCAGCCATCTCAATAGCACCCAAGTGATGCACAATCATTCCACGTAAAAATGCCTCTTCATACTCCACACCACTTTTACCACGAAATCCGATCATCATTTCATCCATTGCATGCATCATGGCACCATCCCGATCAATTACCTCATCTCCATACATATGTTCTCCCATTTCTTCATACATTGACTCATTAGAAAAAGATCCATACGGTCTTGCATTTACACCAAAGAAGTAACCTCCGAGTAGTCCTAATATAAGAGCTAACAACCCGATCATAAGCGTAGAATTTTTGTTTTCCATATTATTTTTTCTTAGATTTTTTAAACACATTTATAATCTCACCCACCGCCTTTTTCTCTTCGCCATGCTTCATCTGATGAATCACGTGTTCAGAAAGATGATTTTCGAGCATCATATCCTCCACCGCAGAGAGAGCACTGCGTATAGCTGACGACTGTGTGATGATATCGATACAATATTTATTTTCATCGACCATTTTTTGCACACCACGTACTTGCCCTTCGATACGCCGAAGTCTGTTGCTCACTTTGTTTTTAAACTCTGTTTTCATTATGCACAGTATACCCTATAGGGGTATACTGTGCAAGTAGATAACAAAAGGCGGTTACCGCCTTTTGTTATTTGTATATAGTGAACACTTATCCCAAATGGGCGTGGTCGTTCCATGCAATGAGCGCCCACCTTTCTACTTTAAATATTGGATGTGTACCACGTCTTATGAGGGTAATACCTGTATTGTTTGACACAAGTGTTAAGTGTAATTTTGCATGCTCTTCATACGTCAAATCTTTACCAAAAATAACTACAGCAATAATTGCACGCAGAATTCCTGCATGCGTTACAACAAGTATATTTTCTTCCTCAAGAGATTCGAGTAATTCCAATGATTTTTGCGCTCTTTCTTTTACGTCCTGAAAGCTCTCACCGTCTTCATGTCTCCATGTGGGATCTTCCAACCATTTTTCGTGAGCAAGTTTGCGTACCTCCAAATACTCAGGGTCATCATGTCTTGTACCAAAAAACCTACTTGCCGACCTGCGCTCACCAAAAAAATCAGAATGAGTAATCTTTTTATGTAAATCTTTATTAATAATATCCGTCGTTTCTCGCGTTCTTTCATACGGACTTGAAACAATAATATCTACCGGAATATTCTGAAATCTTTTTGCCACAAATTCTGCCTGCTCTCTACCCTTCTCACTGAGCGCCCCTTCAGGTCCCTGATCTTTATTCTCAACATTGAGCAAGCTTTCCCCGTGCCTTACAAAATAGACTTTTTTCATAATCGCAGTATAACAAAAAGAAGTGCCTTAGTACCCTTTTTACATCCTCCCTTTTAAAAACTTATAGAGAGAACCAGTAACGACGAGACCAACAATACCGAAAATAAGAAGAATTGAAGGGTGCTCGCGGAATGTCCGCACGCTTCCCGCCCAGAGTTCAAAACCATACATAATGGCTGCAGCGCTGAAAATAGTAAGAAATGAAAATAGGAGCGGATAACGCTTCAAAACTGGCTTTGCATATCGTCCCGCCTCTTTATCCGTTAGACGTACCACATCTTCTGCAATTTTTATCGGATCGTTTTGATTCATAATTGAAATATAGCATATATTTTAGTATCGAAAACATATCTCTATGTTATACACAGGTTTATGGATTATAAGGTTTACCTACAAAAAACAGGGTTATAATGGAAAAAGTTCATCGTGTTCTAAACTCCTTGTTTCTGCCTCGTGCAGAAAGGCACGCATGAAAACAAATAGAATACCAGGAGATAGGCTCTATACGGCTAAAAAGCGACCTCTTTGAGGGAGCTTTTTAGTTTTTGCATAAACATTGTTTTACAATCTTTTTTCCAGTATTGTATGTAC
>PCXL01000013.1:114306-114453 GCA_002787695.1 Candidatus Zambryskibacteria bacterium CG10_big_fil_rev_8_21_14_0_10_42_12
CGTCTAATGGTAGGACGACGCACTCTGGATGCGTTAATCTTGGTTCGAGTCCAAGTCCGGCAGCAAACTTAGATACCCTTCGGAATTTTTGGAACCGAGGGGCGCGCTTCGCGCGCCGTATGGAAATTCGGCGAGGAGGGCAAAGGA
>PCXL01000003.1:0-1745 GCA_002787695.1 Candidatus Zambryskibacteria bacterium CG10_big_fil_rev_8_21_14_0_10_42_12
CAGCTCTCTGCTGTCGTGCCTGATCAGAAAGACGTTCAATCTCCTCCTGTTGGAGTCGATATTCTTCCTTCTGCCGAGCAATGCGTTTCGCCACCATCGCCAGGTAATCACTGTACGTACCACCTGAGATGTTGAGTATGCGCGTATGCCGGTCAAGCTCGAAGATTTTCCTCACGACCCTGTCAAGAAACCGGCGATCATGAGAAATGACAATGCAGGCGGCATCGGATTTCCGAAGGAAATCCTCAAGCCAGATGAGTGCCGGTAGGTCGAGATTGTTCGTCGGCTCATCGAGAAGCAAGAGGTCGACACCTTTGAGGAGAATCCCCGCCAGTGCCACTTTGCTTTTCTGCCCGCTACTTAAATCGGACAAACGATGATCAATGCCAACGTTTTCAAGACCGAAACCAGCAAGCATCACTTTGATGCGATGCTCAAAGGCATAACCATCGAGACGCTCGTATTGCTCGTGTGCGTCCCCATACTCGAGAGACTTCGCCTTGTCCTCAAGGTGAGAAGCAAGAGCCTCGAGTTTTTGCTCAAGGGCATCAATGCCTGCGATCTGCCTCAAATACGCACTGATTGTTTCATCGCCCGAGAGACTGGTGTCCTGCGGGAGATATCCGATGCACGTATTCTTGGCGAGTTCGATCTCGCCAGCATCAGGTTCCACCAATCCAGCAATGATCTTGAGAATGGTTGTCTTACCAGTCCCATTGTCGCCGACTAATGCCACCTTCTGCCCTTTAGCCAAGGAGAAGGAGACATCAGCAAGCACAGTCAGACTGCCGTAGATTTTTTGAAGGTGTTTTGCTTGTAACATGATAGTCTCCTTTCTTGTTATTTTACCACTGTTAACGAACTTTTACCCGATTGACAGGATAACACATAAAATTAAATATGGCAATATTTTTCTTGCTATAAATTTTATACAAAAAACCCCACCGAAGAAAACTCCGGTGGGGTATTTTACAAGCCTTCTTCATAGTAAGCTTTGAGTAGAGTTGATGCACATCCGCACGAAAGTCCGGGTGCCCGCTGTATGAAGGCAAGCAGGAAATCCTTTGTCTTTTGGACATTGCCCCTGAAAATCTCAAGGACTTTGCCCATCTGGCGCGGATCAATGACAAGACTTTCTTGAAGACCGACATCGTAATCCGTTACCGCAGCGATTGCCGCATAACAGAGTCCGAGTTCGCGTGCGAAGTAACACTCTGGATACTGGGTCATGTTGACGATGTCCCATCCGTTCACAGAAAGCCATCGGCTCTCTGCTGCGGTCGAAAATCGCGGACCCTGTATCACAGCAACCGTCCCTTGCGGAATTATTGCTGTTTGAGTGGCGACAGACTGCTCTGTGATCTTCTTGCGAAGATGACCGCAGTACGGCTCGCCCATTGGCAGATGGATGAATGAACCTCCATCCGCCTCTGAGTGGTCATCACGACCCCATGTGAGATTGACGAACTGATCAGGGATGACCAGACTGCCGGGAGCGATCTCTTTTTTGAGACTCCCGACAATACAGGTTCCGATGACATATTCGACACCAATCTCTTTCAGGGCTGCGAGGTTTGCCTTGTACGGCACCTTATGAGGTGCCAGCGTATGCTTCGAGCCGTGTCTCGGCAAGAAAGCAACGAGTTGTCCGTCATGTTCGCAAATTGCGATTTCGTCTGACGGAAGACCGTACTTTGTCTCAGGCCGTAGCCTCGAGATTACCTTGAGCTCCGGGAATGAACACA
>PCXL01000003.1:1826-3274 GCA_002787695.1 Candidatus Zambryskibacteria bacterium CG10_big_fil_rev_8_21_14_0_10_42_12
ATCAACGGCTAACGGACTCCCCTTGAGCTCATTTGAACCCCAGGCGCACCCGCCGCCGCACATCGCTTTCGCCTCACCGGGATGGTAAAGTGGCAACCTCTTTCGCCATTCGGCGACGATCGGCTGATTCCAGATTCGGAAATCTTTGCCCACGTTCCTCACATGGCCGAGCCATGCTTTGTAGAATGGGCAGTTAGAAATCTGGCCGTCCGGTTGGATAACCAGTTGATTCCCGTAGCAGGTGCAGTCGACCGGAAAGAAATCCTGCCGATCAAACGCGACCTGCTTTTTCTCCATCTGGTATTCGAAGCCAGAGTTACCGTTCCTTCGAGCTTGCTCGATGACACTTTGTGAAGCCTGCCGGTAGTAACTCTGAAGGTTATCCTTGCCGACGAGCTCAAGAAGCAACCGACCCTTCAGAAAATTGAAGCCGAATTTCTCGACCCCAAGTCCCCTGAAAAAGTCAGCGTACTCCGCGACCTGACCGATGTTGTGAGGCGTGATGCTCGTCGAGGCAAATGTTCGCACACCGCCTTTGACAAGCAGTTGTATAGCGGCAACGATACGATCGAACGTGCCGTTACCATCGCTATCAACCTTCATAGCATCGTTAGATGCCTTTGGGCCATCAAGCCCAACCGCCACCATCACCCCATACTGTCTGCACAGAGCGACAGTTTCGTCATCAACCAGAGCGCCGTTTGTGGCAATCATGAAGTTCGTTTTCTCTGCTAGCTCCTCAGTATCCTTCTTCAACTTGAGATATTCAAGCGAATGCTTGATCACCTCTTTGTTGAGAAGCGGTTCGCCGCCATAGAAGATGACAAAGTACTCGAGACTCGGATCATACACGTCCCTGAGATGTTCCTGCCACAGATCGATGCCCGCAGAGGCATCTTCGTTTGACAGAACCGACTCACCATACTTTCTTGCGATTTCCGGAACAGGACAGTATGTACACTTGAAGTTACAACCTTGGGCCGTCATCAGATAGAGGATCGTCGGCTGATTGAGCTTGCGCTCAAGGGCTGACGAGGCTACTTGAAACTCATAGCTATCATCTTTCGATGAATCGACAATGAGCTTACGTTGCTGCAAATCATTAATGAACGCCTCAGCGCCGAGAGTGTCTCCAGCAACAACTTTCTTCCACTGCTCCGAAGAGCAGAAGACAGGGTCTGGATGAAGTTCGTGGAATATCGCCACGATTCCATCACGTTCCCTGATACGCATATATTGGGACCACATGTGGCATCTCCTTTTTTGGTTTTGGTTAGAAAAAGAAAACAGCTCCTAACCACTTGTGTGGCTAGGAGCTGTTGGTCGGCATCGTGCACGATGTCGAGCTATTCAGCCCTGCTGATCGGGCTTCTGGGCGAACCTGGTCTTGAGCTCGGTCCACTGCTCACGAGTGAGCTGAACCTTGCCGCCGAAGTCATCCGCGAGGA
>PCXL01000003.1:3315-14616 GCA_002787695.1 Candidatus Zambryskibacteria bacterium CG10_big_fil_rev_8_21_14_0_10_42_12
GGACCCAAGGCGAAATGTATTGTGCCCATCAAACATTGGCAAACACAAGCCTCGGTTAATCCGATACCAATTTAGTATATGAACCAAATATTGTCAACGCCAAGAGAAGCGGGGCTCGAGGTTTTGAGTTAATTTATATAGAGTTTGTTTTCCTTTAGAATCCTCACAATGTTCTAAGAATTCTCTAATACTAGCCACGTACTTATCGTTATTGGAAAACTTCGGAAATAAATGTTGTTCATTCCTTTCGTATATTTTAATAAAATTTCTCATATGTGAAGTAAAATCTGCCATTTTAATTAATTTAGCTCCACTTGAGATTGTTTTTATTTTTTCATAATACTCTATTTTTTGTTGATCGTTATAATTTTTAGGATGAGAAACTTCTTGCACCATGTCAGCCACATCTTTTGAAAACGTGAATGAAATCTCTTTATAAGTAGCCGAAGTATCTTCTAGGGTGTCATGTAAAAGTCCAGCGATTAATACGGTTTCATTCTGGACATCAAATTTATTTTTTAATATGTGATATACGTCCAAAAAATGATTTTTCTTCCCAATTTCTTCAAACTTTTTTGTGGCAAATTCTTTCGCGAGCTCTATTCTTGTTTTTCCCATATTTTAATTCTAAATATGAGTTGCATTTCAAACAAGAATTTTCATATTTATATATTGTATAGACATGCGAGGAATAGTAAACATATACAGAAAAAATACTACCAATACTGGGGATAAGTTTTCTAACCCTGAAAATATTTCAATTTTTTAAAAGGCGTAAATACACTTGATCAGAAATATCTATATCGAAAAAGACGGCATCTGGAGTGTTGAATACTTTTTAACCCTCAGAAATCCAGGCTGTTCTGATGCTGAACTCTCATGCCATAAAGAGGAAACCATGGGCGCTAGCCCGGAAGAGTCATTCTTTTGATATTATTTTTCTACTACAGAGCGTCTTTTTAGTGCTAAAATACCTTTCATGCCTAAGAATAAGAAAGACTCAAAAATAAAAGAAAGATGGGGAGGAATCTCTCATCTAATTCCCAATAATAAAAGAATTATTGGAATTGCCTTAAAAGAACACCCCGTTCTTATGATTCTTATGGCTATTGTTACAGTTGCCTCTTCGATCATACCATTTCTGCAATCCGGAATTGTCGCCGTCATTATCAATAAGCTGGTGGGGGATATTGCTGGAGCAAACCTATTCTTCCCAATACTGATACTTATTGGTATCTCTGTGTTGCCTCAATTACTGGGCTACATATACAGCTATTTTGACAAGAGAACTTATTTACTAATGATGAATGTTTTTGAGCTCATGTTTGCTAAAAAACAATCTGAGCTTGAGATAAAAGACCTAGAAGATCCGTCTTTCCAAGACACAATAGAGAGAGCTAGAGAAAATTTCTATGTCATGAACAACCTTTTGGATGGCCAGTTTAACTTTCTAAGAAACATTGTCGGCCTAGTTGTTGCATCTGTTGTTCTCATAACCTTTAGCCCCATGATATTCCTCGTGGTATTTATTGGTACTATTCCAAGTTTTTGGGTAGAAACACGATATGGGACAGGCGAATGGTCAATCTGGGCGGCAAAATCAGAAGAACGTCGGCGATTTTCTGATTTACGAAGACGTTTTATGTTTCTCTCAGAAATCATCGAGCTTAAGATATTTCAAAATGCCAACAATTTTGTAAACCGAATGAGGCGTCTTCTTGGTGATTTTGAAAAGGAACAAACAAAGAATGAAAACACTAGACTTATTGGAAACCTCATTTCTTTCACCATATCTTTGATATCCATAGGATTTGCGATTTTTTGGGCTATCAAACAAGTGACGATTGGATCAATCGAGGTCGGTACAATGACTTTTCTGTTGTACGCCATTACCAACTTTAATGGTTCTTTCTCAGCATTTTTATTAACGATCGCAAGCCAGCTTAAGCATAGTCGGTACGTAACAGATATTTTGACTGTCATTGATAAGGTTCCACAGAACACACGTACGGAATACAAAAAGATTGATCCTGACAAGACACCCATGATTGTTTTTGAAAATATCTGGTTTAAATATCCAGGGACAGAGGAGTATGTGTTAAAAGATTTTTCTCTCACAATTGAACCTAACGAACGTATTGCTATTGTCGGTGTCAACGGCTCTGGTAAGACGACACTCGTTAAGCTGTTAGCCAGATTCTATCAACCTACAAAAGGCCGGATTTTAATAGACGGCATTGATTTACAAGACGTTGCGATTGATGATTGGTACGAAAAACTTTCAATACTCTTTCAAGACTACGCTGTCTATAATTTTCCTGTGAAAGAGGGAATTGCTCTTGGAAATTCCAAGAAAGGGCTTAATGAAGATAAGGTAAAAAATGCAGCTATATTGAGTGACTCAAACATTTTTATAGAGAAGTGGAAAAAGCAGTATGAACAGATGATTGGGAAAGAGTTTACCGATGGTGTTGAGCCGTCTAAGGGTCAAGCTCAAAAACTTGCCTTAGCCAGATCTTTCTATCGAAATCCCAAAATCCTGATACTGGATGAACCAACAGCTTCAGTAGATGCTGAGGCCGAAGCCAAGATCTTTGAAGGACTCGAAGCCCTTCATAGGGAACAGACCATGATTCTAATCTCTCACCGTTTCGGAACAGTCCGTAACGCTGATAAGATTTGTGTTATCAAAGATGGTATTATTTCAGAATTAGGTACACACGAGGAATTATTAGAAGAAAGAGGAACGTATGCCAGATTGTTCCATAAGCAGGCTAAAGGCTATAAATAACATGAAAACCGTTTATTTTGTAAGACATGGAGAAAGTGAAACAAACGCAGGACCTATTCGTATTGGTGAGAGCGTTCAACTCACGGAAAAAGGATTCCGGCAGGCAGAATTTATCGCCAAACGATGCACGTCAATTCCATGTGAGATTCTAATATCGAGTACTCTTGAAAGAGCCAAGCAAACGGCAAAAATAATAAACAAGGTTATTAACAAACCTCTAGATTTTTCCGAACTATTAGTTGAGCGTCGAAGACCAAAAGAACAAAACGGGGTCGCAAAAGATAGTCCCGAATCAATCAAAGCGGAAGATGCATATCGTAAGAATTTTGGAGTGCCAGGATATCGTTATTCAGACGAAGAAAATTTTGAGGACTTACGATCTAGAGCCTGAAAGGCTTTAAAATATCTTGAGGAAAGACCGGAGGAGAACATTCTTGTGGTAACTCATGGTTTTATTCTTAGAGTAATAATGGCTTGTGTCGTTTTGGGAAAAGACGTTTCTGCCCAAAATTGCGAGCAATTTATTAATAAATTCCATACTCAGAACACGGGCATTACAGTAATAAAATATGATCCTGATAGTAGATTAACTCCTTGGTATCTCTGGACATGGAATGATTATGCGCATTTAGCTGAATAAAAAATGAGAGAAATTGAAGCCAAACTAAGAGTCAAAAACCCCGATTCAGTCGCAAGCGCATTTATTATCTATGAAAAAAAGCTATTGCTTTTACAAAGAGATTATAACGAGGACATTATAGATCCTGGTTGTTGGCAATTACCCGGGGGTGGAGTTGAAGACAATGAAACAATTGATGCTGCGATTCAAAGAGAGCTCAATGAAGAAATTGGCATTATACCCGAGGCACTCAAGTTTCTGACTTCGTCTGCAGATGGGATACATTATGCATATTATGCAAATTTGTCCAAAGAAGAGGCAAAATCTGTTAGAAAAGGTTCTGAAGGAAAAGACTTGTGTTTTTTTTTCAATGGAAGAATTGTATAATATTCCACTTACACAGAAACTAAAGAAGGTTCTAGAAAAACAAGAGAAATTATTGCAATCTATTTTAATTTAAACTGAAAACATCAGTGATTGTGCTGAAGAATTTGAAAGACGTGAGATTCGTTTGCCGGAGAATTTTCTGATAAAAGCAGTAAATCACAATTACCAAAATTAAACTCGGTGAGAATCTGTTCCCAGTCTATATTGTAGTATTGAGCATAAATCATCTTGCCAATATCTCCATGGGTGACTAGCAGTATATCTCCCGATCGATGTTTGGTATAGATTTTATCCAGTAACAATTTTGCTCTTGCTATTAAATCTGGGAATGTCTCAGCGCCATCAGGATCAAGAAAATATGTAATTACTTGAGCTTTCAAGATATCAGGCGCGCATAACTTTTCTATGTCTGAAATATTTTTACCTGTCATGATGCCGAAATTCCGCTCAATAAGTAGCCCTTCTTTTTTAGGTGCAGGTGAGTTCGTTTTCTCTGAGATTATTTTCGCAGTTTCAAGTGCACGTTGAAGAGGAGAGGTGTATATGGCATCAAATTGCACTTCTGCGTCTTTTATTTTATCTGCGATGCCGTGCGCTTGTTCAATCCCTCCTGGGGTAAGTGGATTATCACGGTGGCCATTTAAAAGACCAGCGAGGTTATCTGTGTCTTGGCCGTGTCGAGTTATGTAAATTTTTAACATTTATTTTTATGATACAACACTCACTCCCCCAAAAAGAGCCCCGTGTTTAATTTTTAACTTCTTTTCATTACTGTCTTCTCTTTAATTGTGGCCTTACCGCTTGTTACCTGTTTAATATATTTTACAAGACCTCGGTATGCTGATGCCCCATGAAGTAAGTAAAATGCAAAAAAACCTAGAGTGCTCATCCCGACCATTTTTGTCATTTTTATGGATGAACGAGTTACGCCCAAACGAATTATAAAAACATAAGAAATAACACTTGGAATACTGAAGGCAATTATACTCAAAAATCCAATTAGCAGGAGGGAAAAATCATGTTTTATAAGCGCTAGAATACACACCATAAAGGCGGCACTTGGTCCCACAATCCAAAATACGGCGTGTGAGAAGAGTTTGCTGGACAGCAAGAAAAGTCGCACCTTTCCGAAAAAGTTATGATCCGAATTCTTCAATATATCTACTGCGTAGGTATATGCCTGAAGAGGGCCGAAATACCAATTCGATTTTTGTTTGTAGAGCATTGTTACACTATCGGGTGACTCTGAGATGTCAAAATACGGTACGGGCATCAAAAGTTCTTGCATATTACTTAATTGTAACCCCAGGATTGCATCTTCATTATGTGTGCTTTCGCTAAAACCTCCAACTTTTTGGAATAATTTCGGCGTGATAAATAAGCCATGACCAATACAGTAGTTGAAAGGGTAGTTAAATTTGATAACCAAGTTTTTCTTAACGAATCTTAGTTGTTTTAAAGCGTTAAATAACTCAAAGCCAATTGCCCAGCGAGTTTGCCAAATGGAAGCAGATACGAGTATTGATTTCCAAGATAAATTTTGTAGACGTAAAATATTCCCGGTATAACAGCCATACTGCTGAAACGCTTGTATATTTTTTTCTCTGAACTCTTTACGGACCCAATCGAGAGTCTCTTTTTCAGGTCTAGAGTCTGCGTTATATACAGCTATTAAATCTCCATCCCTAATCACATTTGATTTATTGGTTAATTCGCCAATTGCGTAATTCAACTGGTGCGCCATCTTTCCTTCTTTTTCTGGGAAATGAATATGAATTATTTTCGAATCCTGCTGGGTGATATTACGAGCAATGCTTATGGTATTTTGTTTTGATTGTGTAACAAGATCTTCTTTTTCTGTCGTTATAATAACCAAAAACGTATCGCTTCTTCCTGTAGTAAAATGAGTATTAAAATAACGCACGGTGTCTTCGAGGATATCGGCCTCGGCTAAGACCGGAATAAGAATGTAGATTTTTTGTTTGTCTGACGGTAGTGCCCGGTAATTTTTGCGCTCTTTTTTGATCCAAGAATATGTGAAAAAAAGCCGAAAAATCCACGAGACGGATTCATACAAAAAACCTATAGCAATTATGAGAATAAGATATTTTAGCATCGTTTATTTGTTTAAATAAAAGGGATGTGTCTCGTTAGACACATCCCAGGAATCACGCGGGTCATTGTTTGGACTTCTTCAATCCGACCAGGGTGAGCAATTCTTCGAGAGAGAAGAAAAGCAGAGCTTGCTTGATGGCATCACTTTGCCTTTGAGCGCAATGAACCAGGCTCTTCACTCTGGGGTCCTTATTGCAACCGAACAAGTGTCTGATGGCATTTCTCAGTAGGAACATGTTTCGATGGGGGTGTTTGCCTCTAACGAGAAAGCATCGTGATACCCCGGACTTCAAATAGTCGAAAAGATCCTGCTCCCACTCTTTGGCGAAGAAATGAGGATACATTTTTCGTATCATGACGTCGTTGTAGACGAAGTCGTGCTCTGCGACAACGTTTCCACCCGACCTTTTAATGAGGTGACTCACCGCCTTCCCAATTTCCATTTTCATGCCATCGGGTTTAATGATGAATACCGTAAACTCGTTCAGGAGCCTTATCCGCTGATCATCAGGAAGGGGATCAATAATGCCGCCCCAGTACCTCCTCTGACCATCGACATCGATATACTCCTTGCCATCCTCATGTTTGATGGGCCCCTCACAGTCGCGGCCAATGTAATAAGTCTCGATAATGGTACCGATAGGTGACTTTCTCAAGTGAACCAGACGACCTTTGTCATCAATCGTCTCTTTAACGCCGTCTTTCATGCTAGGTCTCCTTTGTAGCTTATGGTAGGATCAAGAAATTGATGGGTCCAACTCTGAATAGATGGTACAATTAATATTGGTTTTTGTAAAGAAAAAGATGATTTATGAGTAAATGGTCTGAAATATACGAAAAACAGATGTCGGCTTTTGATTCTCTTGACGCTTTTGTCGAGAGCAGAATAGTGTATAAGGAAAAATTTATCGACATCATCAAGAAATATGGCACCCGCACCAAGAGGCTGCTGGAAGCGGGGTGTGGCTCTGGAATAACGAGCATATTCCTTGGAAAATTTGGTTATGAGGTGATTGGTATTGATTCCGATCCTGATATGGTTAAGCTCGCTACCTCTATAGCTGTTCAGCAGGAGAGCGCTGTTTTGTTCAAGGTGGACGATATCAAAACACTCGAAACAATCCAAGGACATTTTGATGTTGTGTTTAGTAATGGCGTCATGGAACATTTTTCTGACAACGACATCGTCACTATTCTTGATCGTCATCTCTCGGTAAGTGACTACGTGGTAATATCTGTCCCCTCAGACTTTTTTACTGATGACCAGAGAATGTATGGGGACGAGCGTTTTATGAGTGTAGATCAGTGGCACACAATTCTCTCAAAAGTTAATGGTTCAGTCGTGGAAGAATTCACTTTCAATCCCGATAAAACCACCCAGGGTGGACCTCAGTTTATTGGTTTCGTTTTAAGTTCTCTGTAGACACGAAGACATTCAGGAAGATAGCCTACTGTTTTATAGTCACTAATCTTTAAAGGATCAATCCATGCGTGGGCGTCATGTTCTTCTGGGTTGACCACGATATTAGTTTCAGAAGAATTTGTATGAAACACAAGGGTTACAAATTGTTTATTTTTTTTAATATCTACATTAGACTTTTGAAAAAACAATTTCACATCAGAAATACCAAGACCAGTCTCTTCTTTCGTCTCCCGCATAGCGCCCTGTGATGGGTCTTCTCCGTCCTCAAGAGTTCCTCCTGGTATATCCCAGTATTCCGGTAGAACATCGTTCTTTTTTGACCTTTGAATAATAAGCACTTCTCCTTGATCATTTGATATAACAGTGTGTACGATTAATCCTTTTTGCATGATGTTTATGGTACGCCCTATTTTTTAAAAAGACAAATAAAAAAGCACCCCCATTTTCAGAGGGTGCCTGTCTAATTCGAAGGGACGCTCAGCTTACATCGGGTGCAAATTTCAGGTTGCTTACCCTTACCCGCATAGATGTTCTCCCGATAGTGTTGATAGACATCGCTGTTCCAGATATCGAGAAGAGATTGTCGTCTAACGTTTCCGATAACGTTATGCCATCGCCAATCCTGGCAACACAAGATAACGTCACCCGTAAAAGTTATGTGCATCCGTTCAAGTGGCCTATTCTGCTCACACCCAATTATGATGGGATGGTGGACAGCGTTGGAGTACTGCTCGACATTTCTCGCTCGGTCTAGGAAACCCCAAAAGTTGAACGTGAGAGCGTGTTCGTCACAATAATGTTGGGCAAGCGCTACATCCTCAGCTGTTACGAGTGGGTGTTCAATCATGACAACGCTAATCTGGTCAACAAACCGACGGAAGGCGCGATTTATAACCAAATGATCAAGATTCTGCTTTACACCCGCCCATCTCAGGCCCGGCATGAGGAGTTTGTGGGTATTTTCTGTGAACCCAAATACGCTTAGACGCAACTCTTTCAGATGTATCCCGGTCATTGATGCCTGCTTGGCCTGCGTCAGGGTAGAAACATTTGTGGACAGTTCTACCTCGTGACGTTCTGACTTTGCACGTATGTACTGTAGGCGATGAACAATGAGTGAGTCCAGCATGGGCTCACTATTAAGATACGGGATAATCCGACAGCCCCAAAGAGGGTCTATCTGATCGATTATCCTACAGAAAAAATCCATACTCATCGTTCCTGCTGGCAATTCTTGCGAGACTTGTGGGTGCGGACAGATTACGCATTTCGCATTACAGGCCGAGATCGTTTGAATCTCAATAGCCTGCGGAAATTTGGAATATTCCATTACTTTCTCCTTTGTGTAGTGTACTCCTGCATGAGTAGTTCTCGCAGGTAGCCATAGAGTTGTTTGGTGCTGAACGTTCCTTGACAAGGAACAGATATTCGTTGTATCAACGTCTTAGCCAATCCTATAGGTAGAATGGTGTCTGTGTCAATAGTAAGACTTCCAACCCTGTCTGCCCAGTTCTGATTAAAATATTCAATTGCATCAAGATACTCGCCCGCATAATATGTCGAGGCGGTGTTTCTTGAGTTGTTCTCGTGGATTCTTTTTATAATAATATTACGTTCACATTTTACAAAACAGAACACATCAGGAATCATCACCTTTTTGGACTCTATGCGTTCTTGTATTTCTTGCAGGAACCACTCTCGTATATCTACACCATGAATGTGATTCAGAGCAAATATGTGAGCGGCCATCGAGACGAAACTTCTGTCAACGAGATTCATCTTGTTGGGTTTTAATCTATTGCATCGTCTCTCTTCAGCGTCCAGATATTTTAATTGCAGTGAAATTGCTGCTTCTCTTGACGTAATATCATGATTTAAAACTTCCGCATCTAAAAAATCACTGTGCTCGTTAATTACGACAGAATCAGTCATTACAGAGAGTGCTTTAATGAGCGATGTTTTGCCGGTAAAAACATTTCCATCGAATGCAATTATCATAATAATATATTAAATTAAAAATGGGTTCCGCGCGACCTTGCGGCAGCATACGGAACCCATTGGTCGAAAAGAGAATTTCGGATTTATTTATCCTGTGTACACCTCTCTCACGGCTCTTTCGCCACCATTCTGTCTGATTAAAGAAACTATGCCTCTGTAGAGAACTGCCAAGTCGTTAGTGATTTGTGTGAACTCACTGATGAAGTGACGGTTATGGTCAATATCACTGGCGAGACTAGCTTTTCCAATCCTCGCGGATTCAATACTAGTCCTCAAGTACTCCAGTAATGTATTCATACCATGCAGCTTTTTCTGGTTGAACGCTTCATACCGATCCCTCAGAAGGAAGGTAAACTTTTGGTCGAGTCGCTCAACTAGCACCCTAAGGAGCTCGCCTGTGGTCGAATAATACTCGAATCCATACGTTACGCACTTCAGTTGACATTCGAGCATCTTTTTCCACTCACGAAGGAGACAGCCGACTTCTTCGTGCACAAATCGATACCCATAAGTGAGCTCATCATAACCAAGCTTCGATGGCATGAGATCTTCCTTGAGCAGTTGTCGGTGGAGACTTGTTCCAGGGATGACCCGAACCAGCTCGAGTATCACTCCGAGGCGGAACAATTTTCCTATATGGTAGAGGTATTCGACATTTGAGAGCACATCGTCGAGGGAGGAATGGGGTTCGACTGTGATGTAGCCGATGTGGACATTAACCCCAAGCGGATCGAGTTTGGCTTTCACCACCTCGTACAGATCGGACCGAACCTTCTTGCGGTATGTAGCGAGGGTTGACTTGACTGAGTTCTCAACCCCGAGGAATACTCTAACAAGGCCGGCTTTTGCCAACTCGCGAACGACTTCATCACCAGCGAATGGTTCTCCTTTGAGATACACATAGAAGCGGACATCAAGATTCCTCCTTGTGATTTCGTCACAGAAACGGAGAATTCTGGAATCGTCCTTTTTCGTACTCCAGAAACAACTGTCATTAAAAATGAACAAGGTCTTGCCCATTTCTCTGTTGAGTTGTTCTATCTCATTCACCACCAACACAGGGTCTCGCACATTGAGCTGTGATGCTTTTGATGGCATCTCGGACATGAGAGGGATATGACAGAAACTGCAGTCAAACAGGCACCCCCGTGAAGCCTCAATGTTTACGAATGAGACATTTTCCTCCATCTCGATATCCCTCGCTGGGAAAGGTAGATCAGACAAGGGTACCGGATCAGCTAAGGGTCTATGATCCTCAACAGTTCTTGTCTTCAAATTCCGAGAGATGACACCATGGGACAGAAAATCCCATGATGTGCAATCTTCGGTCATGGTCGACAGCAGCCGTGCTGCCGAGGCTTCCAACTGATCCATAAAGATGCCGTCAAGCCAAGCCATTCGAGACATGAGATCCTTAGCGTTGAGTTTTGCGAAAGGTCCACAAAAAAAGACTCTTTGGACCGATCCAACCCTCTTCATACGTTCGAGTAGTGGAATCATTGATTGGAAGTCCTTGAAATTAGGCTTCGCAATAACAATGTTTCCTTGGGTATTGTCCCCGAGAATAGTCTCAGTGTTGTGCAGACTATTCTTGTCGAAGAGACAGAGGTCTGTCTGTAAGCCGAGTGACCTGAGATAGGCTGCAAGTGACCCCATGGTTACTGACGCAACCGACTGAGAATAAAGTGTTCGAGAAAAGACAAGCTTGACTCGAAACGATTTGAGACTGGTCATTTCCATACGGATACCTCCATATTTGAGTTTGAAAGAGCATTTTCTCAAGGATTTTCCAAGAGACCTACACTTAGATGTACACTGGTATAAACAATTTGTCAATGTCTGGTGAAAATAAAAATATCGAGATAAAAAACAGCTTTTTTGCTTCGGTAGTTTAAATTGATAGAATAAGATCTTATGAAAACTATCTATTTTGTACGCCACGGTGAAAGTCAAACGAACGCAGGCCCT
>PCXL01000022.1 GCA_002787695.1 Candidatus Zambryskibacteria bacterium CG10_big_fil_rev_8_21_14_0_10_42_12
CCGCTCTGCGGAGCGGGTGCTCGGGCGCCATGCTGTTTGGGGGAAGGAAGGAATCCTTCCCCCAGCTTCGGTCTCCTCCTCGCAGTGGTCTGCTAGAGTATTCAGTGCTTTATTTCAGTTAGTGGTTTGCGTGTGTCTTTACCTTCGTTGTTCGTGCCTTCGGAGTCCGCCCTCGCACAACCCCCTTCCTCGTTTTCATTCGTGAGTTTGTGGTGTCGCTTTCGCTACTAGATTTCTGTGGCTCCGGTGTTCGTCGGCGCTCGTCCTTTAGCCCTGGACGCTCCTAGCGGAAATGTCCGAGGCGCAAATACCTCTGTGCTTGCCCCTCCCACCCTGTGCGCGCACATCCCGCCCGCGAAGGACAGGAGGAATCGCGGGCGGGGCTCCCTAATGCAATGGGAGCGAATCGATATATTTGATTAAATTGGATAGATACAAATCAGTACACTTCCAATTCGGGCGCGGAAACGCAATAGGACTGTTTAACTCTATTAACTTTGGTCCGTGTGGCGTGACGCCAAGATCAATGTTGTACATTACGCTTCCATACTTTTCTTTTATCTTTTTGTGCAATTGATCCCTAAAATTCTTGACAGGTAGCGGAAGTTTTTCAACATCAACCTCAATCACGTTTGCTCCTTGGTGCCAATTGGCAATCAAACTTCCAGGAGATGGTGTGCTGACGCTTGCCATAATATTCTTATCGTTAATCATCGATAGACGTAAGTCATGCATTGATTCCGCAATCCCTGGGCAACCCTGACTGGTATCAATAAACTCTTGCACTATCACTCCATCACCATGCAAAATATCTCTCAAGTTTTGAGGAATTTCAGAATTAGCTTTGTTGAGTATATACACGTCTCGACCGCAGACACCTCTGTTCGGCTTCACCGCAAACTTCTCAGTACTGATATTTTTGATTGCGGCAACATATTGTTCCTCAGATTTGCAAAAATGTGTCTGTGGAGAAAATTCGGACAGAAACTGATATGTATCAATTTTATTTTTACACATCTCATTGAATCCGAGATTATATATAAATCTCGCATTACCTCTGCCTCCTTCAAGCTCTAAATCATACTTAAGTACGACGTCAGCGTTCACTTCATGCGAGTGCTCGATCAATTTATTATTCTTGAATTTAAAGACTGGTTTGAATATCCCTTTTCCTACATGAGTTTCTTTCCCAAAGGCAAGAAAATAATCAAAGTGCTCATTGGCCTTTGAAGCAAAACTCCTAAAAGTCGGATATTTATATTCATCGGTCAAGAATTTATCCTTGTGCTCTTTTGACAAAAAAAATACTACTTGTTTTCTCATGAATTTTTAGAAGCTAAACTCAATGAGGCAGCCGTCTTCCGTATTCCTTCTTCAAGGGTTACTTGTGCCTGAAAACCAAAAGAATTTTTGGCTTTAGCGACATCAGCATAACTGTCTTGTATATCACCAATACGAGCAGGACCATACTCAGGTTGTACATCTACGTTTAGCACTCGCCTGATAGTGCTAAAAAGTCCGTTTATTGATGTCGGTTTGCCACCCGCAATATTGAAAATTTCACCACTTCCAATTGCTGACTCGGCAACAAGCATATTGGCTTTTGCAACATCTTCAACATATATGAAGTCTCGAGTCATCTGCCCATCTCCGTGAATTATCTGGCCTCTATTATTTTTTATAGCTTCAATAAAAAGAGGAATGACAGTTGCATACGATGAGTTGGAATCTTGTCTCGGACCGTACACGTTAAAATACCGGAGCGAAACTGTCTCAAGATTAAAGAACCTTTTGAATGCGGTCATGTACAGTTCCCCGGTTAGTTTCTGTATTGCGTATGGCGACAATGGCTCTGGATTTATATCCTCCGTTTTTGGTAAAACAATGGAGTTCCCATACACAGACGCGGAAGAAGTGAAAATAACTTTTTGCACGCCAGCATCTCGTGCGGCGATCAAAACAGAAACCGTTCCGTCAATGTTTGCATGATTGGTTTTGACCGGATCCTCGATACTTTTCGGAACTGCCGGAATTGCAGCGAGATGAAAAACATATCGCGCGTTTTTGAAAATTCTTGTAAGAGTATTGGTATCGTTGATGTCTAAATTTAAGAATTCAATGTCGTTTTTAAATAAATCTATATTTGCTTGCTTGCCTGAGGACAAATTATCCACAACAGAAACGGCGTAGTTATTTTTGAGTAATTCTAAAACCAGATGAGATCCGATGAACCCCGCTCCTCCGGTAACAACAACTTTTTCTTGTTTAGTCATATATTAGGTTACTGTTTTCTCCTCGCATATTCGCTATACACATCGAGTGTCTTCCGCACCATATCCTCGACATCAAAATCACGCGTTACTCGTTCATGTGCAGCCGTCGCATACTGTATCATCTCTTTCGGATGAGAAATCGCGAAAGACAGTATGTCTGAGAGCGCACTCGGATTGCCGGGTGGGACAAGGAGCCCGTGGATGTGATCATGAATAATCTCCGGTGTTCCGCCAACTGCGGTAGCGACGATGGGAACTTTCGCCCGCGCAGCTTCAATCAGGGTATACGACAGACCTTCTTTAAGAGAACTTGAGACAAGGAGATCAAAGGCTTTTAGGTGTCTTTCCGGATCTTTTTTGTATCCAACCAAAAGCACATTTAGGGCGAGTCTGAGACTTTGAATATTCTCTTCAAGCCGAGGTCGAAGTATCCCATCGCCAACAACAACTAAAATAGCTCTTGGGTGTTGTTTGATCAAGAGCTCCATCGCTTGCAAGAGATTGTCTAGACCCTTGTTTGTGTAGAAGTTTGCGACACATCCAATCACGTACTGACTATCCGGAATATGCTGTTGTGAAAGAAGATATGAACGAGCCAGAGCGCGAGAAGTGTATGAATCGTGCGTTACATCAATACCGTTCCAGATAGTTCGCAACTTCCGCTTTGGCGCGATATGTAAGCGAAGTGCTGAACGCTCATCAAAAGTAGAGACGGTGATAATAGCGTCCCGGAAGAAAGAGCTTGCCCATTCAACGACAACGTACACCCATCGCTTTAAAGCAAGAAGTCGCTCATTGAAAACAAATCCGTGTGCGGTATAGACAACGCATGGCACTTCGGCAAGGTGCGCCGCGATTGATCCTATGACTCCCGCTTTGCTACTATTGAGATGAACTACGTCAAAAGAGCCTGATTTGAACAGTTTAAAAAGTTTCCACGCGCAATAGAGATCCACGAAGGGATTGATCTCGCGAACTAGACTATTAACTACTATAGTTTCAACCCCTTCCTTTTTAAGGTGATCAAAAAGTATAGCATCATCATTTTTACCTGCGATAACGACAACTCTGTGTCCTAATTTCTTAAAGGAAGTTGCTAAATCAAAAACGTATCGTTGCGCGCCTCCCCACGATGATTGTGTTATGACGAGAGCTATAGAATATGGCTTCATATAATAATATTACTATTTTTTATCGCGAATGAATAGTTTCGGTTGACTTAAGTCGGTTGTGTCAATAAGAAAATCAAAATAGGATTTGTCACGATGGCGCAAGTAATTATCAAAATGATAATCCAGAGACAAAAATCTTTCCTTGACAAAATCAAGAGAAAGTTTGTTTCCGTTCTTATGTTTTTCTCGTTCGTATAATCTTTTTATCATTTCCTTTGTGTCTCCCATATCAAGTCGAATAGATATGTCAAAAAAATCATAAAACCTTGAGTTCAGAACCCCTCCACCTTCTACGACCACGAGAGAGTCCGTGCTAATAGAATTAGAAATTACATTCTTACATTCACCAGTAAGACGGTCATAAGCTGGATTGATAGTGTATTCAAAAAACTCTTGATCTCGAAACTTGAGAGCACGTTGTAACTTCTCTAACAACGCTTCCACGCGACCGGCATCATATGCAATGCGATCATAACGCTCGAAAGTGTGGTTTCCAGAACGAAAATTCTCAATTTCTTTCGCTCGTATATTTCTCGGAGACATGAACCAGTCGTAATGAATCACATGAAAATTGAGTGTATGTCGAGAAGCAATTTGCGCTACGATCTCTGCGCAGTATGTTTTCCCGGCGGTCACTGGTCCGTCAATCCCAATTAACAGAGGGTGAGTGACGCCTTTTGCATTATCATGCGGAAGTATATCTTCTATTGCATCGCTTAGACTCGAAAAATCCTTATTCACAACAGATAAATTTTCTGTTGCGATAAGAGAATTCATCGAAAATAAAGTTTTTTCGCTCATATAGTGTTCTTAATTGTATCCGTATACACTTTATTCAAATACTTGGTTCCGAGTAGAAATGTTGCAATTGCAGCCTTTGGTGATCCGTCAAGAAGAAGGCGATAGGGTATATCAGCCAGATAGTGAATAGCTTCTGCAAATAATATTCTTTGTCTCCAATAAGGTTCATTTTTTATAAGTAGTTTGAAATTTTGATTTTGATTGGCATCATTTAAAAATGACCTATTGAGACTAAATAGTTGTGCAATGCCATTTCGATTTCCAGTAAAACCAATATGGTATTTGCCATTATCCTCATTTACCTCAATCTCGCGATTGATTATCTTACCAAAACCACTGATTGTAAATTTTAGTTTTCCAAAATCATACAGTGGATCCCAACTGCCAATATATCCTCTTGAGTCAATGAGTCTAAACTTTTCTAATTCTCGATCAAAAACCATGTTAAGAAAAGTTAAATCACCATGAGCGCAAAACCCCTCTGTTCTCGGCCGAAATATTTCAAGAAGCTTCTTGTTCTTTCGAACAGCGCTAATGATTGTCAGGGAGTGCTTATAGACGATGTCATTTATCACTAAATCCCTAGCGTCTGCCAATTTTGGTAACTTTATTGGTACGGATGATGGGAAATCTAATACAAACCGAGAAATATTTTGCAGATACTGAATTCTCACCTCGGCGCGTCTCAAATAATAGTCTTCCAGTAGCTCCAATGACTTCTCGGTTTTATTATTTGAAGCATGCAAAAGATAACCGTAAGGAATGATCACTGACAATAAACTCATAAAAAGCGAGTGGTAAGAATTTACGACACGTTCATCTTGTTCTGAAAGCAGAGTAAAGATATTCTTACCATCACCGATATATTCGAGATCAAGTTTGCTATGAGATGCTGTAATAGCTGAATCAAAGACACGAGGGTAAAGTGAACTAAGTGTACTGAATTCATTTTTAGAATTTAGAAAATTAAGAAAATTTATTTCTCCATTCAACTTCGGTAAGCCGTTACCCTCCACTCCTCCTCTAACGGCAACTTTCCTTACGAATCTTTTGTGATCATTCGATTCAAGTAATAGTAAGTGGCTTGCGGAACTTCCAAACAAACGCTTCACAAGGCTCTCATTTTTATAAATGAAATGTTCGGGATCAGTATGTATTTTAATATCGGCATGTTCTTTACTTTGAAGAAAGGTGATGGTGGATATTAGACCTTCACTCAATGGAATCACCGATCTACCAAGAAACTTGTTAAATGCTGGTATACATAGAGGTTTTGACAACACAGATTGGTTACGAGAAAAATTAACTTTACCATAGGCGGTTGGTATATAGGCATTGATTTGATCAACCAGAAGTCTTGCTTCAATAGCCGAGCTAATAAAGCAATCGGGCATCTCCAATTTATTGATACCTTTATCGGTAATAATCTTTTGTAAACCATCAACCAAATCCTCCAAGTAAGTGAGTGGCACCAGACCATCATCAATATTCAGTATGCCGCCCGAAATCCTATTTTCTATTATTGATCTCACAAAATTCTCATCATTCTGAACATTAAAAACACCGAAGATCTCGCCTAAATATAAAGTTTCTAACGACGGTACTGCTTCTCTCAAAAAATCGTTATCTGAAACTACATTCTTTCTTTTTTCGTCCACAAACTGCTTCTGATTATGAATATTCGTGAGAAAAAACATTTTTTGATTAAGCTTAGAGGTAGGAAATATCGAGGTAGCAAGTGAATGTATTTTTGATACATTTTCGTCTGATTTTTCCTGACAATTATTAAGAAAAGGAAAGAAGAATATGAGAATTTCAAAATCTTCTACAAAATTACGTGCCCGCTTCGGTGGCCAAGACAATAGCTCGTCAAATGATATTCGACGATTCTTGGGAGATTCACTTTTTTGATTCAATCTTGAGTAAATTTCTGGTCCTAGGAAGTGAGTATCATCTATAAAAATAAAACGGTTGTGTGCCATAGAGGTAAGATAGTTTGTATTCTCAACTAAACCGTCGGATTACACTACTGACTATGCCAAAAGCTTCGTGAAGTTCCTGATCTGTAATAACTATTGGTATCTTAAACAATAAACCGTGTTTGACGCTTCTAACCAAAACGCCTGATTGTAACAATTGTTCCTGTATTTTTTTGCAAGTTTCCGGATCAGGGTGGCCATGGTTATCAATCACCTCGACGCATCGTATAAGTCCACAACCTCGTATGTTCCCTAATCGACTCGCACATTGTTGTTTTAATGTTTGTACGCATTGCTCAAGAATTTCCACCTTATTTTTAAAAGAAAAGAACAGACCAACCTCAAGTTCATGTCGCAAATCTGTACTAAGGTCACTAGGGATATATTCTTTTGGCACTCCTCTCAATCTTTCTATGACTGCACGTGCCGCCACAAGAGAGCGTAGGTCAGCTCCATTCGTTTTTAAGACGGTACTCATTGGCAAATCTTTGTATCTCTTATCCATCACTAACGATGAAAGTGGTCCGTATCCAGCTGTCAACGCCTTGCTCACAGCCAAAAGATTGGGATACACATCGAAAAAAGAGGCACTTGAGAATGTGCCCAACCAACCGAATCCAGTTTGAATATCGTCGAAGATAAGTTGAATATCAAATTTCTCACAAATAGTTTTAAGTTCTTTCAAAAACGATGGATTGCATACATTTACCATATTGCTCATCTGTATTGGTTCAATGATGACAGCAAATGCCTTACTGGCAATTGTCCGCAGTTCATCCAATGTCTTTATGTCATTTGAGGATAAGTTCTCAGAGGAACCAGGAAGAAAGTTGTCGGGAGCGTCAAGAAAATAGATGGATGGCTCTTCCGTTAAAAGAAAACGGTTTTGAGTCTGCAAGTCTGAGGCGATAAACGAAGTAAGATTCTGACCGTAATACGATCCTCGAAACGATACGAGTAATTCTCGATCTTTGTCATTGTGTTGATACGCGGCAAGTATTGCAAGTTCTGTAACATCGGATCCATTACATTGACGGTGATTTACTACAGGATTTTGTATGCCGCTTACTTTTGCTATAAGCTCAGCGACTTCGTAATAAATCTCACTGCCGACTCTTGTTGAATGAAACGAGGGACGGCCACTAGCGATATAGGCTTGGATGCTTGCATTAACCCACGGATCATTTTGTCCGAGGATACAATTCAATGACATTGATGATAGGTCGAATAACTTACCGCGATTCGTCTCCAATACAGCACCGTTCCCTGCGATAACAAAAATGTCTGAAGGTATCAGGTTATCGCATAAATACTCCCGACTATCAGCCTTTGAAAAATCTGTATTGCGAATATCGAATCTTTTAGCAAGATGCTCCGCAATAATTTGTGTATTTGTTGCTTTATTTTCCATGATTTTTATCTTTTTTAAAATCCGCTGTGAGTGACTTGCTTACGATGTCGGTGAGACTTTTAGCATCAAGCTTATTATGCTTTAACACCTCATCTCTTGAATAGATACCGCGACCAAAGTCATTCAATCCCATCATTATAACTTTTTCTCGATTCTCATTGGAAATAGTCTTAAATATGAGACCTGACATACTCAATGGATTTGCGTCGATAATTGATATCACAATGTCAGCCTCATTCACGAATTTGTTAAACAGATTTTTATTGTTAATCTCTGTCAAATTTAAAATATTGATGAGTAAACAATCTACACCTTTATTTTCTAAGGCGATAATTGCTTCCGCACATTCTCTAAGAATTGTTCCGCTTCCAACAAATAACACTTTTGCATTTTTGGATTTCTTCTCATCTTTGTAAAAATAATAAAAACCATCTTGGAAAGCATTTGTCATCTCACTGCACACAAACCCCTTTTCTTTCGGTTTGAAAACTCTAGTAGGTAATCTAAAATATGCCGGTAGATACTTGGCTGGATTGCTATATATTGAATTGAAGATAAGCTGTACGTCATCATTCGTTGCAGCTTGAAAAATAAAGGAATCCGGGAAAGAAAAAAGTAGGCAATCATTGTTGCTATTGTGCGTAAGCCCCCAGTGCCCCAAATCACTTCCTGGTCTAAAGGAGACTAGCAAAACCGGATCTCTATCAATTGCGCAACGCATGAAATCCTCTGCTGTAATTTGAATATGTGTCGCTGCAGAGCCGAATATTGGGAAACCGCCTGAATTTGCGATTCCTCGAGCTATATTAACGGCCATCCTTTCGTTAACTCCAACAGAAATGTGAGAAGATTTATTTTTAGATGAATATGTTGTTACCGATAGTGGAAAGGGATACGGATTATCAGTATCGACAATAAATACTCTCCCCTTATTTAAATCAGAAAAAGCAATCATCCAATCTCTGAATATTTGTTCCGTTGTGTCCTCATTGTAATTCTTTTGAAGTCTAGGAAGTATGAGTAGTTTTTTAATATTAGCATGTCGGTGAAAATGAACTGGAGCAATTTGAAGCGGACCAGTTTTTCGTTGCATAGAGGCAATTTTTCGTCCGAGATAATTAGTCGCTTGAACATATTCCTCCTCCGACATTTTATGTATGTACCTAATGGGATCTTTCTCTATAAAGGGAACTCCTTTACCCTTTACCGTCTTCACTACAATAATGAGTGGTTTTTTCGTGTTTCCAGTCAATTGAAAAATCTGTTCCAATTTTCGATAATTATGTCCATCTACCTCTCTATAATCCCAGCCATAGCCCTCCCATATTTTCTTGAGTCGCGGAAATCTCCCACGCTTATCAGGAATGACTGTCGGATCAGCATTGTTAATCGTATAGCTACTTTGAACTTGATTGCAGTCTAAGATAACAGTCAGGTTATTCAAATTCCACGAACTTGCGATCCTAGCTTGTTGACTTACCCCAGCTTGCAAATCACCTTCACTAATACCCACGATCACCGGGTAATTACCACCTCTAAATTTTGATACCAAGGCCATTCCTACTGCCTGATCAAGATTTTTGGTGAGTGTGCTACTGACACCGCCAATCCATCCGTCTTTACGGACCACCGGGGGTAAATGCCTCTTTACTTCTTCGTCAAAAAGCCCTGCTTGTTTGAGAGTGGCGTAGAATGCAAAAGCACTTGTGGATTTCGGTATAACTCTTGTAAGTTTTTTCTTGCCATTCCAATATGGAGCACTAAATATCTTAAAGAATAAGACGGTATATACGTCTACGATTGATAGCGTGCCGGATAACGGACCATGATTGAGTTTCCATAGCTGTAAAGCCTCTAAGCGTATGATGTTTGACAGTAGTTTCATTTGTAAAATGTTGTATTTCATTTGTTTATATGAAGATAGCCGTATCGGCTTTGAATAAATTCTGGATGTTTTTGTAGCCACTCCAAATTAGCAGGCGTACCAAAGTCATAATAAGTATCTGCGTACCAAAATGCATAGACTCTCGGTAAGAGACGTTCCACCGGCTCTTTGTTTATTTCGGTATCGCTTAGATTTATTGCTTTCATTAAAGCCATGGTGTCGACGAAGTAAAGTCCTATTGTACTTGCTGAATGAAAATCTTGATCGGTTGACTCACGATTACACATAGTAAGGCACTGATTATCTGCAGAAACCAATACTGGATAATCGGGCAATCCTTCTCTATTTGAAACTAGTGCTGTTACAAGAGCATCATGATTTTTATGAGATGCATACATTTTCTTCAGATCAACATCAAATATGCTGTCAGCAACGATAAGCAAGGTTGTTGGTGTTAATATGGTTTTCAATCCAGCAAGAGAGCTGTGTGCGGTGTTTACCGCTGTTTTTTCAGTAATAAGAGTTGTGTTAAGTGGTGCGTGGAGGTTAATAAATTCTTCCATAGAAAGAGAAAATTTCTCCTGCGTTGTAATGACAAAACGCTCCATACCTTGATAACGTAGCCAATGCATCAAATATTTAATAAATGGCACACCGTTGAATTCAATCAGACATTTTGGGCTATTAAGATTCAAAGAGCTTAAACGTTCTGCGTCCCCAGAGGCAAGTATAAGAGCAGTTACATTTTTCAGAGATAATTTATTGTCTTGCATATTTATTTCAGCAATTCATTTACAGAAACATCAAGGGCTTTCGCGATATTCGTAATGGTTGAAAGTGTGGGGTTTTTCTTGCCACTTTCAACATTGCTCATATAGGCGCGATCAAGCCCTAGCTTGCGACACAAATCGCCCTGCGTCATATCTTTCGCAAGGCGGATTCTGCGTATATTGTCGCCTAGTTTCTTTGCGGAATTGCTCATAT
>PCXL01000019.1 GCA_002787695.1 Candidatus Zambryskibacteria bacterium CG10_big_fil_rev_8_21_14_0_10_42_12
ATCGTAAGCAACACTAGGAGCACTAGCTGTCGCAACTATAGAAGCAGCAGAATCACACTGTTCATCAAGTATATCACCATCATCACAGGTACTATTGGTTCTGGAATTAGTTAGCTTGATGGCATCCCAACTAGCAGCATTTTCAAACTCTGGCCCTATCTTAGGATCAGTTTTCCACCAACTAAAGTCTGGAGTGGTGCCATTATAAGCGCTATTAAAAACAGAGTTATCAGCAAAAACTCTTTGATAGAAATAGCCCGTGGCTGTTTCTACTGGAACTTCTCTGACATTTAAATTGCCATGAACATCAACCGTAGCTATACCGCGCAAACCACCTAGGTTTGGAACTCCTCCAAATTGGGTTATGCCAGATCGATCCGTTGGTTTAATAAGGATGTTGCCGCCTCCTCTTACATCAAGAAGTGCGCTCGGTGCAACTACGCCGACTCCCAACCTTCCTAAAATCGTGGCATCAGTTTGAACGTCTAAAATTTGAGGAATCACCAAATCGGCGGAAATCGTATTGGCTGAAAAATCTCC
This sequence comes from Candidatus Zambryskibacteria bacterium CG10_big_fil_rev_8_21_14_0_10_42_12, assembly GCA_002787695.1. Classification (GTDB taxonomy): domain Bacteria; phylum Patescibacteriota; class Minisyncoccia; order Phycocordibacterales; family 1-14-0-10-42-12; genus 1-14-0-10-42-12. Next base: position 541 of record PCXL01000019.1, read on the forward strand.
ACCAAGCAAGTCGATGTCACCTGTTTTAATTTGAGGAGTTGAACCTTGGTTCAGCGGAGCGGCAACATTGCAGTCTGGCCAAGTTCCCCCCGCTCCCGAAGAGTTAGGCCCGCAAGTAGGATCGCGATAAGAAAAATTTTGAGCATACAAAACTTGTACACCTAAACCGAAAAACATTGCTAAGAAAGCTGCCCCAAAAAATTTAAATAAGTGCTTCACCATGAGATGTTTTAATTATAAGAGATGATTGATATAAGTTATTACTAAGTTATCCACACTTGGCTAATTCACATAGTAATGACATGAATTAATTTATTCCAAGCTTAGCTTTTACGTCTTTAACTCTTTGTTTTCTGATTTCGATCTCTTCTTTATCACTTTGACTTACAGTACCCCAACCTTCCTGATAAGACTCAGAAGACAAAACATTTGAGTTATTATCAATACCTAATCTTTCCTCAACTTCCTTTACTGTAGCCTTCCTCTCTTCTAAAGATAGTGTTTCCAAATCGCTATACTTTTTCTTTACTTCCTCTGCATTATCCTTACGTAATTGTAATCTCTCTTCATCGCTTAAATCATTTAAGTTTATTGCTGGTTCTTTAACTTCCTCGGAAGCATTTTTGTTTGGAATCAACTTATAACCAATGAACCCTATGAGCAGGCCCATAAATATTGCCAGAAGAACAACTGCGAAAATTTGTTGGCGGCGTGACATGTGTATGTAAAGTATACCAAAGTTCTTTTTAAAACTGTTGTGGAGGGATTTTATTTTTTTTCTTATCAATATAGGTCACCAAAAAATTGCCGGATTGTTTGCGGTGTTTAGGATGAGCTTTTTCCCTTCCCCTGAAAAAAGTTTTAGTCATGTGTGGGCGGGGCCACAGGGAATCGAACCCCGATCCTCGGTTTTGGAGACCGATATTCTACCATTGAACCATAGCCCCATGGATTAATTAAAATTCTACGATATTCCCCTGAAAAGAAAAGAGGCCCGAAGGCCTCAATTTATTTTCCAGTTATCTTTCCTTCTTTATGAACTAATGACTTGCGACACCAAGAACAAAACTTTTTAAGTTCTATCTTGCGCTCGGTCAGCTTTCTGTTACGAGTAGTGTAGTAGTTACGACGTTTACAGTCGGAACATTTGAGACCAATTAGATTGTCTGATCGCTTTGATTTAGCCATATTTAATAAGTGAGGCCTATCATACCCTAAGGCCCTTGTCCTGGCAAGTTAGACCGACCTAACCTTGAG
>PCXL01000018.1:0-1845 GCA_002787695.1 Candidatus Zambryskibacteria bacterium CG10_big_fil_rev_8_21_14_0_10_42_12
CGCTCTTAGATAAATATGCGGATCAGGGATCTATGGCAATTGACGATATTGGTGATCTTAATGTTTCGCCGTTTACCGACTTCGGTACACCAGTTGAAATAGTCGAGGATATTTTTGGTGGTAAAGATAAGTACACGGAAGCCATTCGAGAAATGCAGTCACTTCTCTATGTAACTAATTAAAATTATGTCAGTAGATTCACTCATCAGAAATTTAAGGAATATTATGCGCCAAGATCAGGGTGTGGCTGGCGATGGTCAACGTATCGAACAGCTTGGCTGGATGCTTTTTCTTAAACTCTACGATGATCAAGAGAAATTCTATGAGCTTAGAGACGGTAAATATAAATCACCAATCCCTGAAGAATTACGCTGGCGCAATTGGGCGGCAGATCCTGAAGGAATGACAGGTGATGAGCTTCGTGATTTTGTAAACAATAAACTTTTTCCAGGCCTTAAGGAATTGAAGATTGGTGCTGGAGACACTAAGGGCGCGGTTGTTCGCGGTGCTTTTGAAGACGCGTACAATTACATGAAATCTGGCACCACTATGCGCAGGGTCTTAAACGAACTCAATCAATACGATTTCAATAAAACTACTGATCGTCATCTTATTAACGACTTTTATGAAAAACTCCTGAAAGACCTTCAAAACGCTGGCGATTATGGAGAGTTCTATACCCCACGCGCGCTGACGCAATTTGTCGTAGAAATGGTTGATCCAAAACTTGGCGATATAGTATTTGACCCTGCGTGTGGCACGGGGGGATTTCTTGTGAATGCGCTAGAGCATGTTCGCACGTATTATGTAAAAAATACGAACCAAGAAAAGACATTGCACGATTCAATTCGTGGCACAGAGCTTAAGCAACTCCCTCATCTCCTAGCTTCCACAAACATGATCATTCACGGCGTGGAGGTGCCAGATAATATTCGCCATGATGACATGCTGTCTCGACCACTTACCGAATATGGTCCAAAAGATCGCGTGGATGTCATTCTAGCCAATCCTCCGTTTGGTGGAGTGGTAAAAGAAGGAGCAGACAAAAATTTCCCAAAGGATTTACGTTCAAACGATACTGCCGACCTTTTCTTAATCCTATTTATTCATTTACTCAAAGACGGTGGACGAGCTGGAATTGTCTTACCAGACGGTACGTTGTTTGGAGAAGGTGCAAAGACACGCATTAAAGAAAAGTTACTCACCGACTGCAACGTACACACGATCGTACGCTTACCACAAGGAGTGTTCAATCCATATGCGGGTGTAAATACTAACCTCGTATTTTTTGAGAAAGGAAAACCGACAAAAGAGATTTGGTATTATAAACTCCCACTCCCTGAAGGGCTAAAGCAGTACACAAAGAATCGTGGTATCACCGCAGAGGAATTTGAACCCGTGCGAAAATGGTGGAAAAAGCGAGTAGAAAATGAATTTGCGTGGAAAGTTTCCATCGATGAAATAAAGAAGAAAAATTACAACCTAGACTTCAAAAATCCTAACGGTGGCACAAAGGTCGAACACAAAGAACCAGAAGAAATCATCGCTGATATTGAAAGTGCAGAAAAGCAGATTGCAAAACTTCTGGGTGAAATAAAGAAAGAATTATGAGCCCTAAGACGATTAGTTTAAGTAAACATCTCGGAGTTACGCGTAAACAGCTTGAAGAGGCTGGTGTCTTTGATTCAACGCTGGGAATAGATACGAAGTTATTTGTTGACCCAAAGCTTATTGTAGATTCCACGATCTCTGAATTTAATGATGCTCACAATAAAATACTGGAGTATTTTAAGAATTTGTTACGGTGGCACAGACAATCACTAAATTCTCCACGACTAAGAGACA
>PCXL01000018.1:1864-3303 GCA_002787695.1 Candidatus Zambryskibacteria bacterium CG10_big_fil_rev_8_21_14_0_10_42_12
CAATCGGATACGGGAATAAAACTGATAGAGGGACAGCAATTCCAAGGAGTCTTGCTATAGCAATTTTACAATCAGCTAGTGAATTGCTTTCTATTGGAGTAGACGAGCCAGATATAATTGAAATCCTCCCTTTGTTCGTAGACAATTTCGGTCCAGATCGATTAAGTGATTTGGTTTCTAGTATTGTTCACGAAAACTTCTGTGTTTATTCGTCTCGCATTTCAGGTGAACTTAATGCGCCTACTGAAGAATTTTCATTTGATCATGGGACATATCAACTTTCTAGACACCCACTCCTAAAGAATACTCCGATTATCTTTATTCCCACTAACTTTCTGCGACCCCTCCCAGTTGCAACAGATTGGGATGAGATTGTTGCTGCAGCTCAACACAATGAAGCTTTGCGAGATGATTTTAATCAGATTATCTTTCCAGTTCTTCAGGAACAAATATCTAATATAAGTGAAGCTGATGAGAATGAAAAAAAAGAATTCAAAAAAGAATTTGAAGGTTTATTGAACACATACCGAGCAATAGAGGTAGAGTCGTATAATTTAGTACAGGATTCACGTGGATATTATGCGGTACAGCCATTTATCGATAAGGAGATTGGAAATATCCCAAAGGTAAAAAACCCAACTACTCACAAATCACTACTAGACGCTATTAAGAAACTAATACAGCAATATGAACGAGCTATCGTAGATAACGGAGGAAACAAGCTTTTGTACAGAAAAACGGAGACAGGAGCTTTAACTAAGAATCCACATCATGAAGACGTAGCACAAATACTTTTTTATCTTCTCGCGGATCAGTTCTGTGCAGCAGCTAATATTCCGCTCGCAAGAGAATCTGATGCTGGCCGTGGCCCAGTTGATTTCTGGGTGGCAAATTCATATGACACTAAAGTACTTGTCGAGATAAAGAAATCGACCAACAAAAGTCTGGTTGACGGCTTTGAGAAACAAGTTCTTGCGTATGAGAAAAGTGAGAACGCATTTCATAGTTTCTATGTGGTCATAGTTGTGAAGGATCGTAAACAAAATAAAGATGGTGAATATACAGATCAGTTAGAGCAACTTGAAAGAAAGTATGAGGAGCGTTTAAAAGATAAATCGACCACACCGGAGCTCGTGATAATTGACGGCTTAGTTCACCCATCTCCAAGTAATTTATGAGATATCAAACAAAAAAATTAGGGGATGTATTGAATTACGAACAGCCCACGAAATATATTGTAAATTCCACTGACTATAGCGATTCTTATGAAACGCCAGTTTTAACTGCAGGTAAAACATTTGTAAAGGGATATACAAACGAGGAGGAAAACATATTTCCTGCAGATAAATTGCCAGTAATAATTTTTGATGATTTTACTACCGCAAGCCAGTTAGTTGATTTCAAATTTAAAGTAAAATCTTCTGCGATGAAAATTCTGC
>PCXL01000001.1 GCA_002787695.1 Candidatus Zambryskibacteria bacterium CG10_big_fil_rev_8_21_14_0_10_42_12
AGGACAGGATGTTGTCGGAATTGCTAACACGGGAACAGGAAAAACAGCGGCGTTTCTTATCCCGCTTATTCAGAAGATTCTGACTAACAGAACAGAGCGTGTGATGATTATCGCTCCAACCCGCGAACTTGCTGTTCAAATAAAAGAAGAAACTGATGATTTGTCGTCTCATTTAGGTATCCAGTCACTTCTTTGTATTGGTGGTGTCTCAAAATCTCCTCAGACCTATGGTCTTCGAAAAAATCCAAACATCGTGATCGGAACACCAGGGAGACTTATTGATCTTCAGAAGCTCGGATATTTAAGTTTTAAACTTTATGAAAGTATTGTTTTAGACGAAGTCGATCGAATGCTGGATATGGGATTTATTAAAGATATTAAATATATCATCTCCCAGCTTCCTGAGAAGAGACAGTCGCTTTTTTTCTCAGCTACTCTCCCAAGGGAAATCCAATCTGTCATGAATACGTTTTTGAAAAATCCTGTGACTGTATCTGTTAAAACTCGTGAGACGTCAAAAAATGTTGATCAAGATGTGATTCACACCAATGGAAAAGAGAAAATTGAGATTCTCCATGAGCTGTTGTTACAAGAAGAATTTTCAAAAGTGTTGGTATTTGGCAGGACCAAATGGGGAATGGAAAAACTTTCAAAGAATTTGGCTGGACGAGGATTTCGTGTCGCAGCAATTCACGGAAACAAGAATCAAAGTCAACGTCAACGTGCGATTATCGACTTTAAAGAGCACAAAGTCCAGGTCCTGTTGGCAACTGATATTGCATCCCGCGGGCTTGATATTCCAGATGTTACGCATGTTATCAATTATGATATTCCTGGATCATATGAGGATTATGTCCATCGAATTGGGAGAACTGGACGAGCTGAAAAAACAGGCAAAGCCCTCACCTTCATTGATAGTCATAAATAGGTATATATTTTGATATAATTTGTACGTATGAATCCCGATGCTTCAAAAAAAGTTGCGGATTTTTTTTCACAGTTTCGAAAACAAACCTATAAAAAAGGAGAACTTTTGATTCGAGCTGATGATGCTCCCTCTGGAATCTATTACCTCACATCCGGAAATGTAAGAAAATATGCAATTTCTCAAAAAGGTGAAGAGGTTGTCCTCAATGTGTTTAAAAAAGGTGCGTTTTTCCCAATGTCTTTTGCATTTAATAAAACGAGAAAAAACGACTATTATTATGAAGCAATGGAAGAACTTACGCTTTATAAAGCGCCTATTGATGAGGTGATCACCTTCCTAAAAAAAGATACAGACGTTTTATATGATCTTACTACTCGTGTATTTCGAGGCACAGAGGGGCTTGAAAAGAGACTCGCTTATCTTATGGCAGGAAGTGCATATACCAGACTTGTGACAGAACTTCTAATCCATGCAAAACGATTTGGTAAACAACGTGACAAGGGAGTTGAGATTCAAGCTTCTGAAACAGAATTTGCTGCACTCACCGGTATGACTAGAGAAACAGTGAGTAGAGAAATAAGACATTTAAAGGAAAAAAGGTTAGTTAGTCTTAAAAAAAACAAACTTTTTATTGAAGATTTTT